>JAIXUQ010000019.1 GCA_027483465.1 Sphingomonadales bacterium | reverse complement strand
GGCGGCGGCGGGGCCAGGCTTGACACTGTCAAGCGGTACGTGCCGGTGCCGGCGTTTGCCGACCCGGCATCAAGGAAATAGTCCCCCGACACAGTCGGCCGAAAAGTAAAGCGCGAATTGAAGCCCGCTCCAGAGTCGTCATCCGAGACAAGCCTGGTGTTGCTCCCGGTGGCGCTGCGCAGGTTCAACAGCGGATCGCCAAGCGATCCATCGCCTGTTGCGGAGCCCAAGAGATCGAACTGATAAGTTTGACCGGCAACCAGCGTGATCCTGAACCAATCCCTGTCACCGGCTGTTTCGATCCGGCCGCTGATCGATCGACCAACTCTGGCCTGACCACGAGTCGATGAATTTCCAGCAAAATCATCAGCCATTGGAGCACCTTATACTTTTGAAATTGTAAAAAATGACAATAAATCAATGTTAACATATAGATAAATCGGCGTCAATTGTTGGACTGTCCGGCCAAACATTGTCGAGGGTCAGTCAAGCTGGGGCGTTCACCCTGTCGCGTGCCAGCGCGCGCGTTCTGCCCATCGGCAGGCCTGTGGGCCGCACCGCCCTGATCGCCTGTCTCCACCCTGTCCACCGCTCCACCGCCGCCCGCCGGCGGTGCGCCCTGCGTTTCGGGGACCACGAAGGCCAGCATGTTCAGGTGTTTAATGTTGTTAATGTTTTAATGGCGATTAACATCGACCCTTGGTTGCATTGACCGTGCGGCGCGGCCGGGCAGAGCTTGTTGACGCGAACCGGCACGCAGGAGGGTGCGGGTGTCCCGGTTTCGCAGCGGTGGACGCGCCGGCATTTCCGGGCGCACCCACCGGCCAACCGGGGGCTGGTCATGGAACGCTTTGCCAATTTCGTTGTCGCGCAGCGCAAGCTGGTGCTGGCGGCCACGCTGCTGCTCACGCTGGTGCTGGGCCTGCAATTGCGCAATCTCAACGTGATTGTGGATGCCGACGAACTGTTGCCGCGCGATCACCCGTTCGTGGAGGTGACGGAGCGGGTGCAGGCGGTGTTTGGCAACCGCTATACGGTGGTGATCGGCATCAGCCCGAAACAGGGCGATGTGTGGCAGCCGGCCGTGCTGGAAAAGCTGCTGGCTGTCACCGACCGGCTGGCCGCCACGCCGGGCGTGACCCGCGCCAACCTGCAAAGCCTGGCGGCGCCGCGCGCCAAGGATATCGCCGGCAACGCCGATGGCCTGCTGGTCTCCCGCCTGCTCGATCATGTGCCGGCCGATGTGGCGGGCGCCCGCGCCATCCGGGAACGGCTGCTGGCCAACCCCGCCTATCGCGACGTGCTGGTGGGCCGGGATGAGCGCACGGCGGCGATCTTCGTGGAATTCGCCAAGGACCCCAAGGGCTTTGGCCATGTGATGGAGCGCGTGGAAGCCGCCATCGCGCCGGCGCGCGGGCCGGATGTGACGATCGCGGTGGCCGGCCAGCCGGTGTTCCTGGCGCAGCTGGAGATTTTCTCCAAGCGCATGGCCTGGCTGCTGCCGATCGCCATCCTGCTGATCGGGCTGGTGCATTTCGAAGCCTTTCGCACCGTGCAGGGCCTGATCCTGCCGCTGGTGACGGCCATTCTCGCCCTCGTCTGGTCGCTGGGGATCATGACGCTGTTTGGCGTGCATCTCGATCCGTTCAACAATGTCACGCCGATCCTGATCCTGGCGGTGGCGGCCGGCCATGCCGTGCAGATGCTGAAACGCTATTACGAGGATTATGACCGGCTGCGCGCCGATCCGCGCGTGGCGCCGCTGGCCGCCAGCCGCGCCGCCGTGGTGGGCGCCATGGTGCGGGTGGGCCCGGTGATGATGGGCGCCTGCCTGATCGCGGCGCTCTCCTTCCTGTCGCTGGTGGTGTTCGACATCCAGGCCATCCGCACCTTTGGCGTGTTCTGCTGCCTGGGCATCCTCTCCATCGTGGTGGTGGAACTCACCTTCACGCCCGCCCTGCGCGCCATGCTGCCGGCCCCGGCCGCGCGCGAGGCCAGCGCCGAAAAGGCCCACACGCTGTGGGACAGGCTGGCCGCGATGTTTGCCGGCCAGGTGATCGATGCCGCCCACCGCCGCCGCGTGCTGATGGCCGCCGGCCTGTTTGCGCTGGTGATGGTGGCCGGCGCCAGCAATGTGCGCATCGACAACAGCCTGCGCAGCTTCTTCAGCAGCGGCATCACCGCCCGCCAGGATGATGCGGCACTGAATGCCCGGCTGGCCGGCACCAACAGTTTCTATGTGCTGGTGGAAGGCGATGCCGATGATGCCATCAAGGACCCGAAGGTGCTGGCCGCCATGGCCCGCACCCAGGAGTGGCTGGCGCGGCAGCCCGGCGTGGGCCACACGCTGAGCCTGGTTGACATGCTCAAGCAGATCAACCGCGGCATGACCGGCGGCAGCGGCCCCGGCACATTGCCCGCCAGCGCCGATCTGGTGGCGCAATATCTGCTGCTCTATTCGATGTCGGGCGAGCCGGGCGATTTCGATGGCCTCGTTGATTATGGCTATCGCAACGCCATAATCCAGGCTTTTGTGAAGACCGACAGTTCGGCCTTTGTCGCTGATCTTGACGCCCGCATCCGCCCGGTGATCGCCGCCAATTTCCCGCCCAACGTCAAGGTGCGGCTGGGCGGTTCGGTCACCACCCCCACCGCGATGAACGAGGTGATGGTGGCCGGCAAGATCAAGAACATCATCCAGATCTATGTGATGGTCTTCCTCGTCTCGGCGCTGCTGTTCCGCTCGATCAGCCTGGCGGCGCTGATCCTGCTGCCGCTGGTGTTCACCACGGTGGCGGTGTTTGGCGTGATGGGCATCGTGGGCGTGCCGTTGCAGATCGCCACCGCCACGGTTTCGGCGCTGGCCATCGGCATCGGGGCCGATTACGCCATCTACATGACCTGGCGGCTGCGCGAGGAATTGCGCGGCGGCACCGACGAGGCCAGCGCCATCCGCGCCACCTTCGCCAGCGCCGGCAAGGCGGTGATGTTCGTCGCCACCGCCGTGGGTGCCGGCTATGCCGTGCTGATGGCCTCGGCCGGGTTCAACATCCACATCTGGCTGGGCATGCTCACCATGGTCTCCATGCTGGTGGCGGCGGTTTCCACCCTCACCCTGTTCGTGGCGGCGCTGCTGCTGGTGCGGCCGCGGGTGATCTTTGGCAAGGCCGGCAGCCCGGTGCTGCGCCCGGCCGTGGCCGCCGCCGCGCTGGCGCTGCTGATCACCGCGCCCGGCCCGCACGATGCCGCCCTGGCACAGGAGGGCGAGGCCGCCCAGGCGATGGCCGAGAGCCTGAAGGCCGGCAAGGCGCTGCGCTCCACCGCTGTCGGCCGCTTCGTCCTCACCAACAAGGCCGGGCAGAGCCGCATCCGCCAGACCCTGTCGGTGAGCGAGATCAAGCCCGATGGCATCCACAACCGCCGCGTGGTGCGCTTCACCGGCCCGGCCGACATTGCCGGCACCGCCGTCCTCACCATCGAGAATGCCGGGGCCGATGATGATATCTGGGTCTATCTGCCCGCCCTGAAGAAGGTGCGCCGCCTGCCCGCCTCCAGCCGCAAGGATGCCTTTGTGGGCACCGATTTCAGCTATGGCGACGTGCTGGGCCACCCGGTGGCGGAATGGAACCACCGCATCGTGCGCAGCGAAAGCCTGGGCGGCGTTCCCACCCGCGTGATCGAATCCACCCCGCGCGATCCCGGCACCACGGCGGCCACCGGCTATGGCCGCCGCCTCAGCTGGCTGCGCACGGCCGACAACATGATGATCCGCTGCGATTATTATGATGCCGCCGGCACGCTGATCAAAACCTATGTGGCCGAGGATGTGCGGCTGGTCGATCCGGCCAACCGGCGTTTTCAGGCGATGCGGCAGACGATGCGCAACCTCACCACCGGGCACAGCACGACCATTGAATACAGCAGCTTCCGCACCGATCAAGCGGTGGCGGAAAGCCAGTTCCAGCCGCGCAGCCTTGAAAACGCGCGCTGATCATGGCCGCGCTGCTGGCCCTGGCTGCCGCGCTGGGCATGATTTCCGCAGGGCAGGACCCGGCCCCTGTGGAACGGCCGGCCCCCGTCGCAGCATCGGACCCCGCTGCGATGGAGGCCGGCCACCCCGAACCGGAGGCTGGCGATGCCAATCCGCTCGGCCTCGGCCTGTCGCTGCGCGCCGGCGCCTGGACGCATGATCGCGATCTGAACGGCGAAACCCTGCTGCCCATGCTGGGCCTGCGCGCCCGCATCGCCCCGGCGCTGGGCGCGGTTGATGCCCGCGCCGAAGCCTATGTGCAGATTGATCGCACCGGCCGCTGGCGCCACGACGCGGTGGAGGCCTGGGCCCGGCTGGCGCTGGGCGATTTCGAACTGCGCGGCGGCCGGCAGATCATCGTCTGGGGCCGGGCTGACCGGCTGAACCCCACCGACAATCTGGCCGGCCGCGATTACACGCTGCTGGCCGCCAGCGACGATGATCAGCGCCAGGGCCCGGCGATGGTGCAGGCGCGCTGGGGGCGCGGGGCCATCACCATCGATGCGCTGTGGCTGCCGGAATTCCGCCCCTTCATCTTCCCGCTGGAGCGCAGCCGCCCCGGCATCGCCGTGCTGCCCGATGAACGCCGCCGCGCCGCCGGCCAGTTCGCGCTGAAAATCGATGCCAGCGGCGGCGCGTTTGATTGGTCAGTCTCATGGTTTCGCGGCATCGATCGCAACCGCGATTTCACCGCCCGGCCGCTGCCCGCCGGTGCCGCCCCCGGCACGGTGGCCGCCCTGCAACAGACCTATCCCGATATCAGCGTGATCGGCGCCGATGCCGCCGGCACGCTGGGCCGCGTCGGCTGGCGGGCCGAAGCCGCCTACACGCGCGTGCTGGGGGCCGATACCGCCTTCATCAAGAACGACAATCTCTGGCTGGTGGCCGGCGGCGATCTCAATCTGGCCGGCGGCTGGAACATCAACCTGCAATACAGCCTGCGCGTCATCTTCGATCATGATGATCCGCGCCGGCTGGCCGATCCGGTGGCGCGCGGCATCGCCACCCTGTCGGCCGCGGTCAACAACCAGCTTGATCGCGTGCAGAACGGCCTCACCGCCCGCCTCGCCCGCCGCTTTGCCAACGACAGTGCCGAGGCCGAGGTGGCGCTGATCCATTATCTGGAGCCCGGCGATGTCGCCATCCGCCCGCGGCTTTCGACCAGCATCCGCGACGGCCTGCGCATCGCCGTGGGTGCCGATGTCTTCCTGGGTTCCGCCAACAGCTATTTCGGCCGGGTGCGTTCGCTCTCGGCCGGCTGGCTGCAACTCACCGCCGGATATTGAGCCATGATCAAGCTGTTTGGCCGCATGTTGCCCGTTCTGGCCCGCGCCAATGGCGCCGCCATCGTGCCCGCCACCGAAGCGGTGGCCAGCCCGTTCCGCGTGCTGCCGCACGACATCGATCTCAACGCCCATCTCAACAACGGCCGCTATCTGCAGATGATCGATCTCAACCGCGCCGAATGGCTGATGCGCACCGGGCTGTGGGCAGCCATCCGGCAAAACCGCTGGACCCCGGTGCTGGGCGCGGTGGCGGTGAATTTCCGCCGCGAACTGCGGCTGTGGCAGCGTTTTGCCATCGAAACCCGGCTGCTCGGCTGGGATGACCGCTGGACCTATCTGGAGCACAAGGTGGTGGGCGGCGATGGCCGCACCATGGCGGTTTCGCTCGCCAAGGCCGGTTTCCGCAGCCGTGGCCGCTGGATGAGCCCGCATGATCTGCCCGCCGCCCTGCCCTATCGGCTGGAGCATTTCGCGCCGTCGCCCGCCGTGCTGGCGATGCTGGCCAGGCCGGAAGCCGGCACCGCGACGAATCAGGGTTAACGGCCAAACAACCACTGTCTGTCAGCATGAAACCTGTTCATACGCCCATCGCCCCGTTAAGTGTTGCACAAGAAATTCCCATGGTTGAGCGTTCGCAGCAGGCTTCGATTCTGGTGGTGGAGGATGATCCCATCGTCAGCACCATTGTCAGCGAGGCGCTGGCGGCCGCCGGCCACCGCGTGCGCCAGGCCCGTGATGGCGATGCCGCCCGCGCCCGCTTTGCCGAACAGCCGGCCGATCTGCTGCTGATCGATGTGCGCCTGCCCGATGGCTCCGGCCACGAACTGGCCGCCGCGCTGCAACAACAGGGCAAT
>JAIXUQ010000079.1 GCA_027483465.1 Sphingomonadales bacterium | reverse complement strand
TTCCACGCCCTCACCCGCTGGCTCGCCCCGGTGCTGGTGTTCACCGCCGAAGAAGTCTGGGCCACCCGCTTCCCGGAGGCGGGCAGCGTGCACCTGCTGGAATGGCCCGAAATCGATGCCGGCTGGCAGGATGCGGCGCTGGACCGGCAGTTCACACTGGTCCGCAAGTTGCGCGAGGAAACCTATCTGAAATTGGAAGAATTGCGCCGCGCCAAGACGGTGGGCAGCTTCCTGGAGGCGCGCGTGGCCATCACCACCGCCCACACAGATCGTATCGCCGCGCTGGCCGGGCTGGATCTGGCCGAACTGCTGCTGGTGGCCGAGGTGGCGATCACCGCCGGCGACAGCGAAAGCCTGAGCGTGGCCAGGGCCGACCTGCCCAAATGCGCCCGCTGCTGGCGCCACCTGCCCGATGTGGCCGCCGATACCCAATTGTGTGGCCGCTGCGATGGGGTTGTGCATGCCTAATCGCGGCTTCATGCTCGCCGCCATCGTGCTGATCCTGGATCAGATCAGCAAATATTGGGTGCTGGAGGTGATCCACCTGCCCGATATCGGCGGCATCGAGGTGTGGCCCTTCTTCCGCCTCACCTTCGTGGGCAATGTTGGCGTGTCGATGGGCATGTTGCAGGCCGGTTCCGATCTGGCGCGCTGGCTGCTCACCTTTGCCACGGCGGCGATTGCGCTGGCGGTGGGCTGGTGGCTGGCGCGTGAGAAACACCCGGTTGACGTGGCGGCGCTGGGGCTGGTGCTGGGCGGCGCGCTGGGCAATATCATCGATCGCGCGCGCTTTGGCTATGTCGTCGATTTCCTGCATTTCTTCTGGGGCGAATATAGTTTCTGGGTCTTCAACCTGGCCGATGCCGCGATTACACTGGGGGTCGT
This sequence comes from Sphingomonadales bacterium, assembly GCA_027483465.1. Classification (GTDB taxonomy): domain Bacteria; phylum Pseudomonadota; class Alphaproteobacteria; order Sphingomonadales; family Sphingomonadaceae; genus Sandarakinorhabdus. The sequence continues at coordinate 32,854 of JAIXUQ010000079.1, read as the reverse complement.
GCTGCTGCTGGCGCGGGCGCTGTTTGCCCGCCCAACCGAGATGGGAAAAAGCGATGCGTGAATGGATGATCCTGGGCATGGCGGCGCTGGCCCTCGCCGGTTGCAGCAAGCGCGGCGGCCTGAATGCCCGCGGGCCGGATGAACTCTCCATCGCGCGCGGTGCGCCGCTGGTGGTGCCGCCCGATTTCGCCCTGGCCCCGCCCAAGCCCGGCGCGCCGCGTGCCATCGGGGTGGATGCGCAGGCCGCCGCCATGGAGGCGCTGTTTGGCCCCGGCGTGAAGCCGCCGCCGCGCAGCCAGCTGGAACAGCAATTGCTTGACCGGGCCGGCGCCAACGGCGTGGAGCCCGCCATCCGCAGCCAGGCCGGCGATCCGCGCACCAGCGTGGTCAACAAGGGCAATTTCATCGCCGAAGTGCTGGCCGCCCCGGCCGGCAGCCGCGATCCGGCGCTGGCCAGCGTGAAGGCGCCAAGCTGAAACGCTGCCGTTGCAGGAATGGGCGCCGGGGCCGGTCGCACTGCCCCCCGACAGTCGAACACGGCCCCGGACTCATGCAAGGATGCCAAAGCTGCCCGCTGTCGGCTGATCCTGCACGCCCGGCCCTATGAGTGACTCGGCAAATCCCTGCCGTCACCCCGGAAAAGCCCTTATAACAAAAGTTTAATTTCGTGCCGTCAGCGTCCGGTCTGGCCGCGATGCAGCAGCATGGCATCGGCCAGCACCAGCGCCACCATCGCTTCCAGCACTGGCGCGGCACGGATGCCCACGCACGGATCATGCCGCCCCTTGGTGACGATTTCGGCCGCCTCGCCATCGCGCGTGATGGTTTCCACCGGCGTCAGGATCGAGCTGGTGGGCTTCAGGGCCATGCGCAGCACGATCGGCTGGCCGGTGGAAATGCCCCCGGCAATGCCGCCGGCATGGTTGGACAGGAATTCGGGCGTGCCAGTCGCGCCCGGCCGCATCCGGTCGGCATTCTCCTCACCCCGCAGGGCGGCCACGGCAAAGCCATCGCCAATCTCCACCGCCTTCACCGCGTTGATGCTCATGGCGGCGCTGGCCAGTTGCGCATCCAGCTTGTGATAGAGCGGGCTGCCCCAGCCGGCCGGCACGCCGGTGGCCACACATTCAACAATCGCCCCCAGCGAGGAGCCGGCCTTGCGCGCCGCGTCCAGATGCGCGGCCCACTGTTCAGCGGTCACCGCATCGGGGCACCAGAAGGGGTTGCGGCCGATTTCGGCCAGATCAAAGCGGCTGCGATCGATGGCGATGCCGCCGATGTTCACCAGATAGGCGGTGATCGCCACGCCCGGGATGATCTTCCGCGCCACCGCGCCGGCGGCCACCCGGCTGGCGGTTTCGCGCGCCGATGAGCGACCGCCGCCACGCGGATCGCGCCGGCCATATTTGGCATCATAGGCATAATCGGCATGGCCCGGCCGGTACTTGGCCGCCACGTCGCTGTAATCCTTCGATCGCTGATCGACATTCTCGATCATCAGGGAAATCGGCGTGCCGGTGGTGTGCCCCTCATACACGCCCGACAGGATGCGGACCTCATCCGGCTCCTGCCGCTGGGTGGTGAACTTGCTCTGCCCCGGCCGCCGCTTGTCAAGGAACGGCTGGATATCGGCTTCCGACAGGGCGATCCCCGGCGGGCAGCCATCCACCACGGCACCGATGGCCGGCCCATGGCTTTCGCCCCAGGTGGTGAACCGCAGCAGATGGCCGAATGTGTTGAGGCTCATGCCAGCCCGATGTCCGGCGCGTCTTCGGCCTTCATGCCGATCACATTGTAACCGGCGTCGACATGGTGGATTTCGCCCGTCACGCCCGACGACAGCGGCGAGAGGAGATAGAGGCCGGCGCCGCCGACATCCTCGATCGTCACATTGCGGCGCAGCGGGGCGTTGTATTCGTTCCACTTCATGATGTAGCGGAAATCGCCGATGCCGCTGGCCGCCAGGGTCTTGATCGGGCCGGCGGAAATGGCGTTCACGCGCACGCCCTGCGGGCCCAGGTCCATCGCCAGATATTTCACGCTGGCTTCCAGCGCCGCCTTGGCCACGCCCATCACATTGTAATGCGGAATCACCTTTTCGGCGCCATAGTAAGACAGGGTGAGCAGCGAACCGCCATGGGGCATCATCGCGGCGGCGCGCTGGGCCACGGCGGTGAAGCTGTAGACCGACACGTTCATGGTGAGCAGGAAATTGTCGAGGCTGGTATCGACATAGCGGCCGCGCAGCTCGTTCTTGTCGGAAAAGCCGATGGCATGGACCAGGAAATCAATGGTGGGCCAATCGGCGGCCAGCGCGGCAAAGCAGGCGTCCATGCTTTCCACCGACGACACATCGCATTCAAACAGGCGGGCCACGCCCAGTTGCTCGGCCAGCGGGCGCACCCGCTTTTCCATCATCGGGCCCTGATAGCTGAAGGCCAGTTCCGCCCCCTGCTCGGCCAGCGACCGGGCAATGCCCCAGGCCAGGCTCTTGTCGTTGGCAAGGCCCATGATAAGGCCACGCTTGCCAGCCATGATTCCCATGTGATTCTCCTTGGGCGCGGCCCTTAACGGGCAATTGCGGCAATTTCCAGCCGGCTGCGCGCGATGGCGGCGTTGAGCTGGGCACCGATCACCAGCCCCAGCCCGATGATGTAGAAATAGAGCAGCGCGATGATCACCCCGGCAAGGCTGCCATAGGTGAGGGCATAGCCGCCAAACAGGGTGAGCGCCTGTGGCAACGCCAGGGTGGTGCCGGTCCAGGCCGCGGTGGTGGCCAATGCGCCCGGCCAGCAGGGCTGGCCCCGGAACGGGCGCGGGCACAGCAGCGCAAACAGCCCCCACAGCGCCAGCAGCAGCAGGCCCGCCGGCAGCACGCGTTGCAGGCCCAGCGCCGGAAACACACCGGCGGCCAGCGGCATCAGGCGGAACACGAAGGTTTCCGCCCCCGTCACCACCACCTGCGCGGCAAAGGCGATCAACAGCAGCAGCACCAGCCCCAGCACTTCGGCCAGGCCGATCAGCCGCCAGCGCCAGGCCGGCATTGCCGATGGCGTGCCATAGGCCTGCTGCACCAGATAACGCAGGGTGACGAGCACGCCCGACGAGGTCCACAGCGCCACCAGCACGCCAAAGGTGACAACGCCGCCGGTGGCCGGCGCCGCCACCACATCGCGGATGGTGGGGGCGATCAGATCGGCCACGTTGGGCGGCAGCGCCGCCAGAAAGCCATCGATGGCGGCCATGCCATCATTGGTGCGACCCACCTGCCCGGCCACGGAGGCAATCAGGATGACGAACGGAAACAGGGTGACCAGGCTGAGATAGGCCAGATTGCCGGCGTGGGTGAAGCCGTGATCGAAGGTGCCGGCCAGCGTATCGGCCAGAATGCGGCGGATGTGCAGGCGGCGCGCCACCGGATCAGGCTTCGAACGCGGCCCTGAGATCGCGCCCGTCGATATAATCCTCGGCAAAGGCCTTGAGCTGGGCATGATCGGCAGGAATATCGATCATCACCGTCACCAGCATGTCACCCCGCGCCGAATCGATGCGATGGAAACCGCGCCCCTTCAGGCGGAACATCTTGCCCGATGTGGTGCCCGGCGGCACGGCAAAGGCCACTTCGCCATCGGGCGTGGGCACCCGCACCTTGCCGCCCAGCACGGCTTCGTCCAGCCGCAACGGCAGGGTGAGGCGGATATCATCGCCGTCGCGGGTGAACAGGCGGTGGGACGCGATCTCGATGGTGACAATGGCATCGCCGGGGCCGCCAGGGCCGGGTTCGCCCTTGCCGGTGAGCCGCACCTGCTTGCCCGATTCCAGCCCGGCCGGCAGCTTGATCTCGATTACCTGGCCGTTCTTCAGCGTGACGCGCTGCGGGCCGAGGCGCACCGCCTCCACGAACGGCACCGTCAGCCGATAGGCCACATCGGGGCCGCGCACTTCGGTGCGGAAACCGCCGCCGCTGCGCCCGGTGCCAAAGGGGCTGCGGCCGCCGAACAGTTCGGCGAACAGATCATCGGCACCCTGGGCAAAATCAAAGCCGGCGCGGCTGCCGCCCGCGCCCGCACCGCCGGCAAAGCCGCCACCACCGCTGCCGCCGCGGCCAAAGCCACTGCCGAAATCGCCGCTGCTGTAACCGCCGCCGCCGGCAAAGGGGTTGTTGGGCTGGCCATCGGGGCCGATCTCGCCCCGGTCATACTGGGCGCGCTTCGCCTTGTCCGACAGCAGCTCATAGGCGGCATTGGCCTCCTTGAACCGGTCGGCCGCCTTGGGATTATTGGCATTGGTGTCGGGGTGGTTGGCCTTGGCCAGCGTGCGGAACGCCTTCTTGATCTCCGCATCGCTGGCGTTGCGGCTCACACCCAGCACCGTGTAGGGATCGCGCATCCTGGCTCCAGATCTGTTGTTCGTTGTTGTGGAGATGGGCAAGCCGGGGCCAGCCATCAAGTGGGCGCGACCATAGCGACGGCCGCGCCATCTCGCCAGCACCCCGGTTGATCGGGTATGGCAGGCGGCATGATCAGCCTTTCCCGCCTCCTGCTGCTGCTGATCGCCCTGTTGCCGGCCCCGGCGCTGGCCTGGGGCGATTATGCCCACCGCCTTTCGGCCCGCATCGCCTGGGCGCAATTGTCTCCGGCGGCGCAGGGCCAGGTGCGGGCGCTGCTGCGCGCCGCCCCGGCGCTGGAAACGCCGGATTGCCGGCTGGGCAGTATCGAGGATGCATCGGTGTGGCCCGATTGCGTGCGCGGCCGCTATCGCGACCGCTTCGCCTATTCGGCCCCCTGGCATTATCAGAACATCAGCGTGTGCGCGCCGTTCGATGCCAGCGCCAAATGCTGGAACGGCGATTGCGTGACGGCGCAGATCCCGCGCCAGCAGGCGATCCTGGCCGATCCCCGCCGCCCGGCGGCGCAGCGGCTGCAGGCGCTGGCCTTTCTGGTGCACATGGTGGGAGACATGCACCAGCCGCTGCACATCGGCGACAAGGATGACCGGGGCGGCAACGACGTGCGCGCCGCCTTTGGCTTCAAATCGCCCGAAGCGATGAACCTGCACCGCATCTGGGACAGTGAACTGGCCGAACGCGCCCTCACCGAGCCGCCGGCGTTGACCCCGGCGCGCATCACCCCGGCCCAGCGCGCCGCCTATGCCGCCGGCCCGGCCGACACGCCGGGGCGCGTGCTGCTGTGGGCGCGCGAAAGCTGGGAGGTGGCGCGCACCATCGTCTATCCGGCCCTGAAGGATGTGCCCGATGCCTGCCCGCTGCCGCCGGCCCGGCGCGCCGGCCAGCCGACGGGCACCGTGACGCCGGCCTATGTCGCGCTGGCCACGCCGGGCGTGCGCACCCAGGTGGCACGGGCCGGCACCCGCATCGCCCTGCTGGTGGATGCGGCGCTGGCGCGTTAATCGTTGGTGGTGATGGTGATGCGGCCGCGGGACTGGCCGCGGCCGGCGTCTTCCAGCTGCATCACCATGGCATCGCCGTCCTCGATGATGCCGCTCAGCCGGTTGCCGCTGCGGGTGATGCGGCGGCCGCGCGCCCTGAAGGCCTGCTCGTACCAGTCTGCCACCGCATCGGCGCTGCCCGGCGCGGCAAAGCCCAGCACCACCCGGCCGGGCTGATCCCCGCCGCCGGCCAGATCCACGCTCTCCAGCCGGGCGCCGGGATAGCGGCCCACGCCATCAAGATCGAATTTGGCCTCCTCATCCAGCCCATCGGGCAGCGGGAACTTGCCGGCGATGCCGCCGGGCAACTGCAATTCCATCGTGCCGCTGCCGGTATCGGCGCGGAAGCGCACGCCGCCCTTGCGGTCGGCGGCGCCGGCATCATCCATCATCAGCCGGCCGGCATGCCGCAATTGGGCGGCGGGGGCCTCCTCCACCGAACGCGCCTGCCACCACACGATGGCCCCGCACAGGGCGATGGCGGCAAGGGCATTTCTCATCGATGGGCTCCACTGTATTGGCGGATCAATACGCGGCACCGGGCCTTCCGGTCAATGCAGGCGCATCAATGGCCCTTGCCGGGCACCAGGTGCAGGGCGCCGGCAATGATGCCGCCCAGCACCAGGCCAAACAGGCCGGAGCCGCCGGCCTCCGCCAGCCACACGGTCAGGCCGCCGCCGCCCTCCACCATGTGCATGGCGGCGTGGAGCAGATCATGCGGTTGATGCACGCCGAACTTGGCCAGGCCATCCACCACGATATGGCCGCCCACCCACAGCATCGCGGCCAGGCCCACCCAGCCGAGCAGCGCGAGGAACGGCGGCATGCCGCTCACCAACCCGCGGCCCAGCGCCGCCACCGCGCCATTCTTCATGCGCGCCAGCCGCACGCCGGCATCATCGGCCTTCACGATCAGCGCCACCGCGCCATAGACAAGGATGGTGATGCCCAGCGCCACGGCCACCAGCGCGATGGCCTGTTCGGCGATCGGTTCGCCCTCCACCGTGCCCAGCGCGATGGCCATGATTTCGGCCGACAGGATGAGATCGGTGCGCACCGCGCCTGTCACCATGGCATTTTCGCGCGCCACCGGATCGGTTTCGGCCGCTTCCTCGGCGCTCTCGTCAGCCGGGGTGAGTTTTTCCCACAGTTTTTCCGCGCCCTCAAAGCAGAGGAAGGCGCCGCCGGCCATCAGCAGCGGGGTGATGGCGGCGGGGAGGAAGTAGGACAGCGCCATGGCGCCCGGCAGCAGGAAGACCAGCTTGTTGATCAGGCTGCCGCGCGCGATCTTGGCGACGATCGGCAATTCGCGATCGGCGGTGAAGCCCACCACATAGCGCGGCGTGACAGCGGCATCATCCACCACCACGCCGGCCGCCTTGGCCGAAGCCCGGGTGGCAGCGGCCGCGGTATCATCCAGCGTGGCGGCCGCCACCTTGGCAATCGCCGCCACATCATCCAGCAGCGCAAACAAGCCGCTTGCCATATGCCCCCTCACGCCCCCGTGGATCTGACCCGAGCGCCCTTAGCAAGTTTGCCGGCCGGCGCAATGCGGCGAAAACCCTTCAGCGCCGGTTCAGCGCCGATCGGCCAGCCACAGGGCGATGGCCAGCGCCGCCCCCACCGCAAAGCCGATGATCAGCCCCTGCGAAGGCTGGCCCAGCGCCACGCCGATGGCGGCGCCCAGCATCAGCCCGGCTGCGATCAGGATGCCGCCGCCACGCTGGGGCGGCCGCGATGCGGGAGGGGATGGCCGGTTCATGCCGCCCCCATGCCCGTTCCGCGCCGGCTTGGCCAGAGGGTTCGCCAGACGGCCTGGGCGCGCCATGCCCGGTTGCCAGCCGCCCCACATCCGGTAAACCAGAGGCCGTGCGACGTTTCCTCCCTGCCCTGCTGGCCGCTGGCCTGAGCGCCCAGCCGGCATCGGCCCAACCAGCGCCACCACAGCCGCCACCGGTGGACGAAAGCCCCCTGCCCGGCCCCGATGCGCCGCTGCCCGATCTGCCCGGCGTGGATGGCGAAACCCTGGCCTGGCCCGACATCACGCCCGAAACCACCGCCGCGGCCGAACCCGAAGCCAGCGCCATCCGCTACCAGATCGAACTGAAGGGCCTGGATGAACTGGGCCTGGATGATGAATTCCGCGGCCTGTCATCGCTGTGGCTGCACCGGGGGGAGGACACCAACCTCGCCCAGCTGGGCCGACGCATCGCCGAGGATCGCGACCTTGTCGATCTCCTGCTGCGCTCCATCGGCCATTATGGCGCCACGGTGCGCATCACCACCACGCCGCCGGCCGGGAACCGCCGCGCCAGCCTGGTGCAGGTGGCGGTTGAACCCGGCCCGCTCTATCGCATCACCGATCTGGTGATTTCCGCCCCCGAAGGCGCGGTGGGGCCGGCCGATCCCGGCCGCATCGTCTCGCGCCTGTTGCCGATCCGGGTGGGCGATCCGCTGGAGGCGGCGCGCGTGCAGGCTGCCGAAACCGCGCTGCCGCTGCGCCTGGCCGATGCCGGCTATCCCTTCCCGCGCATCCTGCCGCCCGAAATCACAATTGACCACGCCAGCCGCGATGCCCGCTTCAGCCAGCAGGTCGATCTGGGCCGGCGCGGGGTGTTTGGCCGCATCAGCATCACCACCACGGCGCGCGGCTTTGATGATGCCCATGTCGCCAGCCTCGCCCGCTTCAAGCCCGGGGACCGTTATTCCGAAGCCGGGCGCGATGATCTGCGCCGCGCGCTGGTGCAAACCGGCCTGTTCGGCGCCGTGAGCGTGACACCCACCGAAGGCGCCATCGCCGCGGACGGCCGCCAGAGCGTTGACCTGGCGGTGAGCACCGAGCCGGCGCCGCTGCGCACCATCGCGCTGGCCGGCGGCTTTTCCACCGGCCAGGGCGTGCGGCTGGAAGGCAGCTGGACCCACCGCAACCTGTTCCCGCCCGAAGGCGCCTTCACCGCCCGCGCCGTAGCGGCCGAGCGTGAGCAGGTGGCCCAGGTGGAATTGCGCCGCCGCAATTTCCGCCGCCGCGATCAGATCCTGCTGGCATCGGGCGGCTTTTCGGCCAGCCAACAATTCGCCTTCGCCGCCGAAACCATCGGGGTGACCGCCGCGCTGGCCCGCGAAAGCAACATCATCTGGCAAAAGGACTGGACCTGGAGCGTTGGCGCCCAGGCGCTGATCACCAGCCAGCGGGACCGTTCGGCCGCCGGCGATCCGCGCCGCACCTTCACCGTGCTCGCCCTGCCCGCCAGCCTCACCTGGGACCAGTCCGACGATCTGCTCAACCCCTCGCGCGGCTTTCGCCTCACCACCCGGCTCAGCCCGGAATTCACGCTGAGGAACCAGACCAACTTCAACTATGTCAAGGCGCAATTCGAAACCACCGCCTATCAGCCGGTGGGCCCGCTGGTGCTGGCCGGGCGGTTCCACATCGGCAGCATCATCGGCGCCAGCCGCGGCGTGATCGCGCCGGATCGCCGCTTCTATGCCGGCGGCGGCGGTTCGGTGCGCGGCTATGTGTTTCAAGGCGTTGGCCCGCGCAATGCCGAAAATGTGCCCACCGGCGGCAACAGCCTCACCGAACTCGCCGCCGAGGCGCGCTACCGCTTCCAGGCCTTTGGCCAGGATCTGGGGCTGGTCGCATTCCTCGATGCCGGCGAAGTCTCCACCGGCACCACCCCGGCCTTTGACCGGCTGTCGCTGGGGGCCGGCATCGGCGCGCGCGTCTACACCGGCTTTGGCCCGGTGCGCATCGATATCGCCACGCCGGTCAATCCGCGCGCCGGCGATCCGCGCATCGTCTTCTATGTCTCGATCGGGCAGGCCTTCTGATGGACACGGCGAGCCCCGCCCGCCGCTTCCCCCGCTGGCCGGCGCTGCTGGCCGGCCTGGCGCTGCTGCTGGCGCTCGTCGCCGCGCTGCCCTTCGCGCTTGATACCGCGCCCGGCCGGGCCTGGCTGGTGCGGCAACTGCCGGCGCTGGTGCTGGAATCGGGCCTGTCGTTCCGGGTGCAGCGCATCGATGGCAGCCTGTGGCACCGCGCCACCCTGCTGGGGGTGGAGGTGCATGATCCCGCCGGCCGCTTTGCCCGCATCGATCGGCTCAGCCTCGATTGGTCCCCGCTCGAACTCGCCTCCCGCCATTTCGCCGCCCGCCGCATCACCACCGGCACCATCGCCATCGAACGCCTGCCGGCCCTGCGCCCCACCCGTGATCCGCGCCTGCTGCCCGATCTTGACATCAGCATCGATCAGCTTTCCGCCCCCCGCATCCTGATCGCCGCCGGTATCGCCGGCCCGGCCCGCAGCGCCAGCCTGAACGGCCGGGTGCGCATCACGGCGGGGCGGGCGCTGCTGAAACTCACCGCCAGCGCCGGCGGGCTTGATCGGCTGCTGATCGATCTGGATGCCGAGCCTGACCGGGACAGGTTCGCCCTCGATGCCCGGCTGGAGGCGCCGGCCGGCGGGCTCGTGGCTGCGCTCAGCGGGGTGAAATCCGGCCTGTCGGCCAGCGCCAGCGGGCGCGGGCGCTGGCGGGCCTGGCGCGGCCGGCTGACGGCCAGCAGCGGCGGCGCGGCCCTGGCCGATGCCGCGATCACGCTGGATGGCGGCGAATTCGGGCTGGCCGGCCGCATCGATCCGGCCGCGCTGTTGGCCAATGCCACCGCCGCCCGCCTGCTGGCCGGCGGCCTGGCCATCAGCCTGCGCGCCCGCCCGCGCGACGATGCCCTGCAGGTCACCGCCACCGCCACCGGCCGCTGGCTGAACGGACGCATCGCCGCCACGGTTGACCGGGCGGCCGAACGCATCGAAACCGGGGAGGCCGCGCTGCAATTGGCCGAGCGCGCGCCGCTGTCGTCCAGCCTCGCCCTGTCGGGCCTCCGGCTCAGCGGCCGGCTGTCAGGCCCGTGGCTGGCGCCGGCGGTGGCGGTGCGCGCCACGGCGGCGCGGGCCGATCTGCCCGGCGGCATCGGCCTGATCGGCGTGGCCGCCAACGCCATCATCGATGCCAATGATCCCGGCGCCGCCACCCCGGCGGCGCTCAGCGCCAGCGCCATCGCCGGCCTGCCGCCGGCGCTCGCCCCGCTGGCTGGCGGCTGGCAGGCCAGCGGGCCGCTCACCTGGGCGCGCGGCACCTTGTCGGGCAGCGGCATCGGCGTGAAGGCCGGGCCGGCTTCGGGCCGCATCGGCTTCATCTGGGTGCCGGCCAGCGGCGCGTGGGGGGCGCAGATCGCCGCCGATGTGCGCGGCTGGGCCCTTCCATTGTTGGGCAGCAGCGATGCCACGATCAATTTCGCGCTCAAGCCCGGCCTGAGTGGCAGCGGTGACATCCGCCTGATCGCCGCCCGGCCGCCGGCCAGCGCGCTCACCCGGGCCACCGGCGGCGGCCTCACGCTTTCGGCCCGGCTGGCGCTGCAACCGGGGCTGGCGCTGGCGGCCAGCAATGTGGCGCTGGGCAGCCCGAAACTCACCGCCAGCGGCGAGATTGGCTGGCGCGCCGGCGCGTTGGCGCTGGCGGTTTCGGGGCGCAGCACGGATTTTGGCGGCTTCCGCGTGGATGGCGGCGGCCCGCTGGCGGCGCTGCGGCTGGCGCTGCTGCTGCCCCGCCCCGGCTATGGCCTCAGCGATGTGCGCGCCGATCTTGAGCAGCGCGACGGCCAGTGGCGCATCAGCGCCGATGCCGCCACGCCGGCCGGGCCGGCCGCACTGTCGGCCGCTATCGCCATCGAACCGGCGCTGCGGCTCGACATCGCCCGGCTCACGCTGGCCGGCTTCACCGCCAGCGGCAGCGCCGAACAACAGGCGGCGGGGCCGCTGGCCGGCACGCTGAAGCTGAGCGGCCAGGGCCTGGCCGGCACGCTGCAACTGGCCGCGGCCGGGGCGGTGCAGCGGGCCGATCTGGACGTGGGTGGGGACAATGTGCGGCTGGTGCAGGAGACGCCGATCGCCATTGATCAACTGCGGCTGGCGGCGCGGCTGCTGCTGCCGGCCAGCGGGCCGCAATTGCAGGGCAGCGCCAGTTTCAGGGGGCTGGAGCGCGGCAATCTGGTGATCGACACTGCCAGCGGCCGCATCGATCTGGCCGATGGCAGCGGCAAGGCCAGCCTGACACTGTCGGGCGACAGCGGCGCCCCGTTCCGCATCGCGCTGGCCGCCGCGATCACGCCCGACAGCGCGACCTTTTCCGGCGATGGCAGCTATGATGGCCGGGTGGCGCGGCTCACCGGGCCGGCCACGCTCAGCCGCGATGATCAGGGCTGGCATCTGTCCACCACCCGCATCAGCAGCGAACTGGGCAATGCCGAACTGGCCGGCGATTGGGGCGCCCGCCGCCGGCTGGTGGCGCGGCTGGATCGCGTCTCGCTGGCGGTGGTGGGCCTGGCCTATCCCTCGGTCAATCTGGCCGGGCGGGTTTCGGGCGACATCGATGTGGCCGCCGCCGCCGGCCAGCCCCCGCGCGGGCGGGCCAATCTGCGCCTCAACGGCCTGTCGCGCAGTGCGGTCGCCGCCACCTCCACGCCGATTGATCTGGGGGTGAATGCCGTGCTGGGCAGCGATGGCACGCTGGTGAAGGCGGTGATCCTGCGCGCCGGCGCGGTGGAAGGCCGCGCCCAGGCCCGGCTGGGCCCGGCGGCGGCCGGGACAGAAAGCTGGCTGGCCGGGCTGGCCGCCGCGCCCATCAGCGGGCAGTTGCGCTATGCCGGGCCGGCGCAGGATCTGTGGGGCCTGTCTGGCCTCACCGCGCTGGATGTGCGCGGGCGCGTGCAGGTGGCGGCCGATCTGGCCGGCACGCTGGGCGATCCGCAGATTGCCGGCCGGCTGATCGCCCGCCAGGCCCGGGTGGAAGCGCCGCTGCTGGGCGCGGTGGCCAGCGATGCCAGCCTGGATGCCCGCTTCAACGCCTCCAGGCTGGAGTTGCTGCGCTTTGCCGGCACATCGGGCGCCGGGCGCATCACCGGTTCGGGCAGCATCGATCTGTCGCTGGAGCGCGGCTTTCCCATGGATATCAGGCTGGTGGCCACCGATGCGGCGATTTTGGGCCGCGACGATGTGAGCGCCAGCGGCAGCGGCACCATCCGCATCGCGACCGACGAATATGGCGGCGTGGTTTCGGGCACGATCAAACTGGCGCGCGCCGAATATCGCGTGGGCCGCACCGCAGTGGCCGATGTGCCGGTGCTGGCGGTGACGGAGCGCAACACCCGCCTGCTCGGCCGCCGCGTGGCGCAATATGTGCCGCCCACCCGCTGGCTCTATAATCTGGCCATCACCGCCGATCGCCAGTTGATGGTGACGGGCATGGGCATCACATCGGAATGGCAGGCCAATGTGCGGCTGCGCGGCGCCGCCACTGCGCCCGAACTGTTTGGCCGGGTGCAACTGGTGCGCGGCGATTATGATTTTGCCGGCAAGCGGTTCCAGCTCACCCGCGGCGACATCCGCTTTCAGGGCGGCTATCCGCCCGATCCGATCATCAATGTCGCGGCGGAAAACACCGGCAACGGCTTCACCGCGCTGCTCAGCATCGAAGGCACGGCGCAGCGCCCGCAGATCAGCTTCTCCTCGGTGCCGGCGCTGCCCGAAGACGAGGTGCTCAGCCGCGTGCTGTTTGGCACCCGCGTCACCAACCTCTCCGCCCCCGAAGCCATCCAGCTGGCCGGCGCGCTGACCAGCTTGCGCGGCGGCGGCTTCAACCCGATCGGCGCCGTCTCGCGCGGGCTGGGCATTGATCGGCTGCGCATCCTGCCCGCCGATGCCACCATGGGCCGCAAGACCTCGGTGGCGGCCGGGCAATATCTCGGCCGCAATGTCTATGTCGAACTCGCCACCGATGCGCAGGGCTATACCGCCACCAGCATCGAAATCGGCCTCACCCGCTCGCTGGCCCTGCTCAGCAGCGTCGCCACCCTGGGTGGCACCTCGGCCGGCCTCAGGTGGACGCGCGACTACTGACGGCCGATCAGCCGGCGCGCCGCCCGGTCGGCCAGCACATCGGTGGCCTCGCCGCTGGCATCGGCTTCGGCAAACAGGCTGGCAAGGCGCGGGCCGATGGCGTCGACCTGGGCGTTGACGCCATCAAGGCTGGCTTCGCCCAGATATTCGGCCACCACGCTGATGATGCCGCCGGCGTTGATCACATAATCGGGGGCATAAAGGATGGCGCGCGCCGCCAGCCGGGCGCCGTCGGCGGGGGTGGCCAGTTGGTTGTTGGCGGCGCCGGCCACGATGGCCACATCCAGCGCGGCGATGCTGGCTTCATCCAGGATGGCGCCCAGCGCGTTGGGGCTGAACACGTCGGCCGGCACGCGCATGATCCGGTCCACCGGCACGGCCTGCGCGCCCAGTGCGGCGGCCAGGGTGGCGGCGCGGCCGGCATCGGCATCGGCCAGCGTGAGGCGGGCGCCCGCCGCCGCCAGCGCCCGCGCCAGCGCACCGCCCACGCTGCCCACGCCTTGGATGGCGATGTGCAGCCCGCGCACGCCATCACGGCCCAGCTTGTGGCGCACCGCCGCCCGGATGCCGGCCAGCACGCCGCGCGCGGTGAACGGGCCGGGATTGCCGCCCACGCGGCCGGCGCCCACCGGCAGGCCCGCCACGTGCCGGGTGCGGCCGGCAATCACCACCATGTCATGCTCCGTCATGCCGACATCCTCGGCGGTGACATAGCGGCCGCCCAGCGCCGCCACCGCATCGCCAAAGGCCGCCAGCAGCGCATCGGTCTTGGGCGCATCGGCCAGCACCACCGCCTTGCCGCCGCCGGCCGGCAGCCCGGCCATGGCATTCTTGTAACTCATGCCCCGCGACAGGCGCAGCGCATCGGTGAGCGCGGCCGCCTCGCTGGCATAGGCCCAGCGCCGCACCCCGCCGGCCGCCGGGCCAAGATGGGTGGAATGGATGGCGATGATGGCATGCAGGCCGCTGGTGGCATCGCGCACCAGATGCACCGCCTCGTGGCCGTCAAACCCGTCGGCGCCGGCGGCCGGCACATGGGCCAGGCTGAGCGTTTCAAGGTGGGGCGCGACCGGCATTGCATGGGCTCCATCAGGGAAAGATTGCGCCATAGCGCAACATTATTCCAACGTCCAGCAACGGCCGCCGGGTGCGCCGGCCCTGCACAAAGGCGCTTGCCAGCCGCCCCCGGCTCGTTTATCCCGCCGGCCTCACACGTGCTGCGTGGCGACTGTAGCTCAGTTGGTTAGAGCGCCGGTTTGTGGTACCGGAGGTCGCGGGTTCAAGCCCCGTCAGTCGCCCCACCCCCTATTTCCGCCGGAATTCCGCACAGGCCAGGCGCGGCCCCGCGTTGCCGGCGGGATCGGTGCGGTAATCATCCGGGCGGCCATGCAGCACGATGGCGGCGCCATCATCATCCAGCACCGGATTGGCACCATCGGCCAGGCGCAGGCCGGGGATCACCTGGTTGAGCTGGCCAACGCCGCCCGCATCCACCACCAGATTGGGCAGATCGCCCGCGTGGGCGCCCATCGGATTGTCGCGGCCGTGCTGGCGGCCATGCGGGTTGAAATGGCCGGCGGCGCTGGCGAAATCCGGGCCGACACAGCGGCCCACGGCGTGGATGTGCAGGCCATATTGGCCGGCCGGCAGGCCCTTCACCGCCACGATCACCTGCACCCCGCCATCCAGTTGCAGCAATTCGGCATCGCCCAGCGCATTGCCATCGGCAGTGAGCAATTTCGCCGCCAGCATCAGCGACGGCGGCGCCCCGCCCACCCGGCCCAGCGATTCGGTTTTGGGCCCGCAGGCGGCAAGCAGGGCGGGCAGCAACAGCAACAGGCGGCGCATGGTCACTCCTTCTGATCCAGCCCATAATGGCTGACCAGCCGGTCAAGCGCCAGCGAAAGCACCAGTTTGCCCGATCGCGCCGGCCAGCCGAGGCCGCGTTCGGCCACCTCCAGCCCCTCGCCGGCGCACACCACCCGCCACAGCACATCGGCCAGCCCCGGCCCGCAGGCGGCCACCGCGGCATCAAAGCGGCGGCGCGCGGCGATCTGGCTGCCGCCCGGTTCAGGCGCACCGCCGCCGCGCCGTTCGGCCGGCACCGGATCCCACCGCATCGTCACGCGCGGGCCCAGGCTGGCGGCGTGATAATCCTGCCGCAGCCGTTCGCCGGCCAGCAGTTGCGCGCCGCTGATATGGCCGCGCCGCGCCAGCCAGGCCAGCGGCGCTTCGGCCAGGTTCACCGTCACCTGCGCGCGGTCGATCCGGTCCCCCGGTGCCAGCGTGCGGGTGCCAAGCAGGCGGTTCATCGGTTCGGGCGGCACATCAGCGGCAGCAATGGTGGCACGACGCGGCATCTTCGTCTCCCTTTTGGCACATTTGGGCCGATTCGATGCTTGCATATCCCCCCTGCTGTAGGACAGAAATAACCGCATCGGTTATTTTTCAAAGGCAGGATTCGCCATGCAAACCCGTATCCGCGATGTCCGCAAGGCGCGTGGCCTCACCCTGGCCGACGTCGCCGCCGCCTGCGTGCCGCCCACCACGCCGCAAACCATCGGCCGGCTGGAAACCGGCCTGCGCACCGTCTCCATCGATTGGCTGGAGCGGATCGCGGCCGCCATGGGCGTGCCCGCCTCCACGCTGGTCGCCATGCCCGATCGCCCCGATGTGCCGGTGGCGGCGCTGGTGGGCCTGAACGGCGCCGATGCACCGGAACGGCCGCGCCGGCTGGTGCCGCCCAGCCCGCAGCCCGGCCAAATCGGCGTGGTGGTGGAAAGCGCCCAGGGCGATTACCGCAGCGGTGATGAATTATGGGCGCAACAGCTGGAACCGGCGCACTTTGCCCGCGCCATCAACCGCGATGTGCTGGCCCCGCGCCCGGCCGGCCGCTTTGCCTTTGGCCGCCTGATCGCCGTTGACGGCAGCCGCATCCAGTTGCTGCCCACCACGCCCGGCGCGCGCCAGCAGGTGCTGGCCGATGTGCCCTGGCTGGCGGTGGTGACCATGCTGATCCGGCGGGGGTGAGGGGAGAACCCCTCCGGCGCTGCGCGCCACCTCCCCATCCTGCGGCTGGGGAGGATCACCCCTCCGTCGCCCTGCGGGCGCCACCTCCCCAAACCAGTTTGGGGAGGATCAGCCGGGCACCTGCCCGTTCAGTTCCAGCGCGGCGCCGGCCAGGTGCAGGCTGCCGGTGATCAGCACCACCGGCGGCGCGTCGCCGGTGCGGGCGATGGCTTTCAGGGCCTGGCGGATATTCGGCGCGGTGGCGGTGGCCAGCCCCATGGTGGAAGCGGTGGCGGCCAGCGCCTGCGGATCATGGCCGGCATGGCCCGGCACCGGCACGGTGTAAACCGCGCTGGCCAGCCCGGCAAAGGGCTTGAAAAAACCCTCGGCATCCTTGTTGGCCAGCATCCCGGCCACCAGCAGCAGGCGCTGGCCGGGGCGCAGCAGCGGGCGCACGCTTTCGGCCAGCGCCCGGCCGGCGGCGGGATTGTGGCCGCCATCCACCCACAGGCTGCTGCCGCCGGGCAGCAATTCGGGCAGCGGGCCGGCATCCAGCCGTTGCAGCCGCGCCGGCCATTCGGCCCAGCCCATGCCGGCGCGATAGGCGGCATCCTTCAGGGGCAACTGGCCCTGCGCGCGCAGCATCGCCACCGCCAGCGCGGCATTGTCGTGCTGATGGGCGCCGGCCAGGCGCGGCAGCGGCAGCGCCAGCCGGCCATCGGCATCGCGGTAATGCAGCTGGTTTTCATACACGGCGGCATCCCAATCCTGGCCGCGGATCACCAGCCGCGCGCCGGCCAGCCCGGCGATTTCGGCAATGCGCGCCGTCACCGCCGCCGGGTGGCGGCCGGTCACCAGCGGCACGCCGCGCCGGGCGATGCCGCTTTTCTCACGCGCGATGTCAAGGATGGTCGGCCCCAGCCATTGGGTGTGATCCAGCCCCAGTTGGGCGATGCCCGAAACCAGCGCCGATGGCAGCACGTTGGTCGCGTCCATGCGCCCGCCCAGCCCCACCTCGATCACGCAGGCATCGGCCGGCACGGTGGCAAAGGCCAGGAAGGCCGCCGCCGTGGTCAGTTCAAAGAAGGTGATCGGCGCCTCGCCGTTCAGGCGGATCACATCCTTCAGCAGCACGATCAGGGCATCATCGGCGATCAGTTGGCCGGCCAGCCGAATCCGCTCGTTGAAGCGCACCAGATGCGGGCTGGTATAGACATGCACGCGGTGCCCCTGCGCCTCCAGGCAGGCGCGCAGCAGGGCGCAGGTGCTGCCCTTGCCGTTGGTGCCGGCCACGTGGAACACCGGCGGCAGGCGGTGATGCGGATTGCCCAGCCGCTCCAGCAGCCGTTCCAGCCGGCCCAGCGACAGGTCAATCTCGGTCGGGTGCAGCGCATAGGCATCGCGCAGCAGCGCATCCAGCACCGGATTGTCTGACCGGGCCGGCGGCATCCGGGCACCGCTGGAGGGGCCGCCCGAAGGGCTCATGCGCCGCTGCTCACGCCGCGATTCGCCGCGCCATCAACAGGCCGATCAGCCGGCCCAGCGTGTCCTTCAGATCGCGGCGGTGCACCACCATGTCGAGCATGCCATGTTCGAGCAGATATTCGGCGCGCTGGAAGCCTTCGGGCAGTTTCTCGCGGATGGTCTGTTCGATCACGCGCTGGCCGGCAAAGCCGATCAGGGCGCCCGGTTCGGCAATCTGCACATCGCCCAGCATGGCATAGCTGGCGGTCACGCCGCCGGTGGTGGGATCGGTGAGCACGACGATATAGGGCAGGCCGGCATCGTGCAGCATCTGGATGCCCACGGTGGTGCGCGGCATCTGCATCAGGGAGAGGATGCCTTCCTGCATGCGGGCGCCGCCAGCGGCGGTGAAGACGATATAGGGCGCACTGGCCGCCAGCGCGGCATCCACCCCGGCCAGAAACGCCTCGCCCACGCCCATGCCCATCGAACCGCCCATGAAGGCGAAATCCTGCACGCCCACGATGGCGCGGCGGCCCATGATCTGGCCATCGGCCACCATCATGGCTTCGGGCTCACCGGTGGCGGCGCGGGCGGCCTTCAGGCGATCGGTGTATTTCTTCTGGTCCTTGAACTTCAACGGGTCTTCGGCAACGCGCGGGCTTGGCAGCACGCGGTAATCGCCATCAAACAATTGCGCGAACCGCGCCTTGGGGCCGATGCGGTCATGATGCTCGCAGCGCGGGCAGACGGAGGCATTGTCCTCCCACTCCTTGGTGTAGACCATGGTGCCGCAGTTCCGGCATTTGGTCCACAGATTGTCGGGCGTGTCGCGCCGGGCCAGAAAGCCGGTCAATTGCTGGCGGGTGCGGGTGATCCAGCTCATTTTGCCGTTTCCATGGCTGCATTTTCCTTTCGGGCATCACGCACGGCAGCGGCGAGCGCACCCACCTGGGCCGCCACGCGGGCGGGAATATCGTTGGCACGGGCATCGGCCGCCGCGCCAATGGCATCAACAATGGCGCTGCCCACCACCACGGCATCGGCATGGGCGGCCACGGCCGCGGCCTGTTCGGGGGTGCGCACGCCAAAGCCCACCGCCACCGGCAGCGGGGTGGCGGCCTTAAGCCGGGCGACAGCGGCGGCGATATCGGCGGCGGCGGCCGAATTGGCCCCGGTCACACCGGCCACCGCGACATAATAGAGAAAGCCCGACGCGCCATCGAGCACGGCCGGCAGCCGCGCCGCATTGGTGGTGGGCGTGGCCAGCCGCACCAGGTGCAGGCCGTGGGCGCCCAGCGCCGGGGCCAGTTCGGCGGCTTCTTCCGGCGGCAGATCAACCACGATGCAGCCATCGATGCCGGCGGCGCGGGCCTCGGCGGCGAAGCGTTCGGGCCCAAAGGCCAGGATCGGGTTGAAATAGCCCATCAGCACGATCGGCGTTGCATCATCATGGGCGCGGAAATCGCGCACCAGGCCCAGCAGCGCGTTCAGCGTGGTGCCGGCGCCCAGGCTGCGCAGATTGCCGCGCTGGATGGCCGGGCCATCGGCCATCGGATCGGTGAAGGGCATGCCCAGTTCGATGATGTCTGCCCCCGCCGCCGGCAGCGCGGCCAGGATGCCGGCCGAGGTGGCAAGATCGGGATCACCGGCGGTGACGAAGGTGACCAGCGCGGCGCGGCCCTGCGCGGCGCAGGCGGCGAAGCGGGCGGAGAGACGGTCCGTCATTCGCTGTCCTTGCGTTCGACAACCACGATGCGCGCCAGCCCGACCGGATGGGCGACATGCTCCTCGCCTTCGCCAAACGCGGCGGCCTGCCCGGCGGTGAGGCGGATCACCCGCTCCGCACCGGCCTCGCGCACGTGCATGTCCACCACGCCGTCGACCACCAGGAACAGCTCCGGCCCGGTGTTGCGGTGCCAGCGATAGGGCTGATCCGTGCTGTGCACCCGGGCCGCCACCGCGCCGAAATCGGCCAGCAACTGGCTGCCCCACGGCCGGTCGGCCAGAAATTCGTGGGTGGAAACGATGTTCACATCGCCACTCCCAGCGCAGCGGCCACGGTGAAGATGTCCTTGTCACCCCGGCCGCACAGATTGGCGATGATGATCTCGTCCTTGCCCATCGCGGGCGCCAGGCGCGCCACGGCGGCAAGCGCGTGGGCCGGTTCCAGCGCCGGGATGATGCCTTCGGTGCGGCAGAGCAGCTGGAAACCCTCCAGCGCCTCGCTGTCGGTGGCGCTCTGATACTCCACGCGGCCGATGGCGTTGAGCCAGGCATGTTCGGGGCCGATGCCGGGATAATCGAGGCCGGCGGAGATGCTGTGCGCCTCGGTGATCTGGCCGTCACCATCCTGCAGCAGCATGGTCTTGTTGCCGTGCAGCACGCCGGCGCGGCCACCGGCCAGGCTGGCGGCATGTTCGTCGGTGTCCAGCCCCTTGCCGGCGGCTTCCACCCCCACGATGCGCACGCCCGCATCATCCAGGAAGGGGTGGAACAGGCCGATGGCGTTGGAGCCGCCGCCGATCGCGGCGACCAGCAGATCGGGCAGCCGCCCTTCCCGATCGAGGATCTGGGCGCGCGCCTCGCGGCCGATCACCGTCTGGAAATCGCGCACCAGTTCAGGGTACGGGTGCGGCCCGGCGGCGGTGCCGATGATGTAGAATGTGTCGTGCACGTTGGTCACCCAATCGCGCAGCGCCTCGTTCATCGCGTCCTTCAGCGTCCGGCTGCCGCTTTCCACCGCCTTCACCTCGGCGCCCAGCAGCTTCATGCGGAACACATTGGGGGCCTGCCGCTCGATATCGCGGGCACCCATGTAGATGGTGCAGGGCAGGCCAAAGCGCGCCGCCACGGTGGCGGTGGCCACGCCATGCTGGCCGGCGCCGGTTTCGGCGATGATGCGCGTCTTGCCCATGCGGCGGGCGAGGAGGATCTGGCCGATGCAATTGTTGATCTTGTGCGCGCCGGTGTGATTGAGCTCGTCGCGCTTCAGATAGATTTTGGCGCCGCCCAGTTCTTCCGTGAGGCGCGGGGCGAAATAGAGCGGGCTGGGCCGGCCCACATAATGGGTGAGCAGATCATCCAGTTCGGCCTGGAAGGCGGGATCGGCCTTGGCCGCGGTGTAGGCGCGTTCCAGATCGAGGATCAGCGGCATCAGCGTTTCAGCGACATAACGGCCGCCAAAGCCGCCGAAATGGCCGCGCGCGTCGGGCCCGCCGCGCAGGGAACCAACCGGCAGGTTCATACGCCCCTCACGGCGGCCGCGAAGGCCATGATCTTCTCCACCGATTTCACTCCGGCCTCCTGCTCAACACCCGATGCCACATCCACCAGCGCCGGCGACACCAGCCTGATGGCATCGCCGACATTGCTGATGGTGAGGCCACCGGCGAGGCCAAAGCGGCGCTGCGGCCGGTGATCGACCAGCAGCCGCCAATCAAAGGCCAGCCCGTTGCCCCCCGGCAATGGCGCGTCGTTAGGCGCTTTGGCATCCAGGAGCAACAGGTCGGCCGGGCCTGCGGCCTTTTCGGCGGCGCTGATGTCGGCCCCGGTCTTCACCCCGGCGGCCAGCCACACCGGGCGGTGATGGCGCTGCACCAGATCGGCCACCCGGCCGGGCGCCACATTGTGCACCTGCAGGATGTCGATGCCGGCGGCCAGCGCGGCATCAACCAGCGCATCATCGGGATCGACCATCACCGCCACCCGGCCCACGCCGGGCGGCACCCGCGCGATCAGCGGCGCGGCGATGGCCGGGCTGAGATGGCGCGGGCTCGGGCCGAAGAAATTGAAGCCGACATGGCTGGCCCCGGCCGCCAGTGCGGCCATCAGGGTTTCCTCATTCTTCAAACCGCAGATTTTCAGCGGCAACATTTTTGGCGACCTTTGTTCTTCTCACGTCAAACTGTTGGCAATGGCGGCAGCGGCCGCGGCGGGATCAGCAGCAGCGGTGATCGGGCGGCCGATCACCAGCACATCGGCGCCGGCGGCACGGGCCTCAGCCGGGGTCATCACCCGTTTCTGATCGCCCGCTTCGCTGCCGGCCGGGCGCAGGCCCGGCACCACCAGCAGGCCATCGGGCCAGGCGGCCCGGGCGGCCGCCACTTCGTGCGGGGAACAGACAATCCCGTCAAGCCCGGCGGCGCGGGTGAGGCCGGCCAGCCGCAGCGCCTGGGCGGCGGTGCCATCGCCCACGCCGGCGGCCAGCAGATCGCCATCATCCAGGCTGGTGAGCACGGTGACGGCCACCACCCGCGTGGCCGGCGGCGCGGCGGCGCGGGCGGCGGCCAGCATCGCCGGCCCGCCGGCGGCATGCACCGTCAGGATCGCCGGGGCAAGCGGGGCCAGGCTGCGCACCGCGCCGGCCACCGTGTTGGGGATATCGTGCAGTTTCAGATCCAGGAACAGCGGCAGCCGCTGGCCTGCCATGACGGCGGCGATGCCGGCGGGGCCGTGCGCGCAAAAGAATTCCAGGCCCAGCTTGATGCCGGCCACATGCGGCCCGATGGCCGTCACCAGCGCCCGCGCCGCCGTCACATCGGCCACGTCAACGGCCACAAACACCCCGTTTGCGGACACATTGGCCCCCATGTCAGCCACCGGTTCCGGCCAGTGGCGGCGCCACCTCGGCGCGTTCGCTGCGCACGCGCGGGCGCAATTGCCGGCCTTCCAGCAGCGGGCGGACAAAGGCCATCCAGGCCCAGGTGGGGACCATGCCGGCCAGAAACGCCCCGGCCAGCAGCAGCGGCAGCGGCGCCCGCGCCACCGCGCCATCCGGCAGGATGAAGGGCACGAACGTCCAGTTGGACACCGCCAACAGCATGAAAGCAAAGGCCATCATGGCCAGCAGGACCCAGCGGATGATCGCCATTTCACCCCTCACAGCTCACCATCGATGGGTGTGATACCAATTTCGGCCAGCCCTGACATCAGCATTTCGGCCACGCTGGCCAGTTGCGCGGGGCTGGTGGATCGGATGACGAAATTGGCCCCGGTGCGCCCTTCGCGCCAGAAGGGGTAGGACCCGATCTGCACACCGGGATTGGCCCGTTCGGTGCGGCGCAACACATCTGCGGCCTTGCTCTCCTGCGTCCACGCCGCCACCGTGCGGGCCAGCACCGGGGCACCGCCCTCCAACTGCCCGTCCAGCGCCGCCAGCATGCCCTGGGTGATCATCGGCACGCCGGCCATGATGAAGATATTCTCCACCCTGATGCCCGGCGCCTTGGTGCGCGGGTTTTCAATCAGGCTGGCACCAGCCGGGGTGCGCGCCATGCGCAGCCGGGCATCGGTGAGCTGATCGCCATAATGATCGGCCAGGATGGCCCGCGCCTGCGGGTGCACGATCACCTCGCGGCCCAGTGCGGCGGCGATGGCATCCACGGTGATGTCATCATGGGTGGGGCCGATGCCGCCCGTGGTGAACAGATAATCATGCTGTGTTCGCAAGGCGTTGACCGCCTCGCCGATGGCCGCCATGTCGTCGGCCACCACGCGCACTTCCCGCAGGCGGATGCCCTGCACGCCCAGCCATTTCGCCAGATAGGCCAGGTTGGCATCCTGGGTCCGGCCCGACAATATCTCGTCCCCGATGATCACCAGGGCCGCGGTGTAGATGCGTTCGCTCGTCATGGTGAACAGCCTTAAACCAGCCGCCGGGCGCTGGCCATGGCCAGAATGTCACCGCTGCATGGCTGCCCTGCGTGCTCCGGCACCGTCATGCCCCAACGCCGCATGGACTTGGGCGCCCGTTTGTGCCTATGGCATGGGGCATGAACGAGGCTCTTTTCACCACCGTGATGGACCCGGGCGAAGGCCAGTTGCGCCTGCACGGGCCGGCTGCCTTCGAAGGCATGCGCAAGGCCGGCCGGCTGGCGGCCGAGGTGCTGGATCATCTCACCCCCTTCGTGCAGCCCGAAGTGGCGACCATCGATCTGGACAGCATGGCCTGGGACTATGTGCGCGCTGCCGGTGCCGCGTCGGCCACGGTCTTTTATCGCGGCTTTTCCCATTCGCTGTGCATTTCGGTGAACCATGTCGTGTGCCACGGGATACCGGGGCCGAAAAAACTGAAGAATGGTGATATCGTCAACATCGACGTCACCGTGGTGGTCGATGGCTGGTATGGGGACACCAGCCGCATGTTCTTCGTGGGCGATGTCGCGATCAAGGCGCGGCGGCTGGTGGATGTCACCTATGAATGCCTGATGCTGGGCATTGAACAGGCCAAGCCGGGCAACACGCTGGGCGATGTGGGCCATGCCATCCAGACCCATGCCGAAAAGAACCGCATGAGCGTGGTGCGGGATTTCTGCGGGCACGGCCTGGGCCAGGAATTCCACACCGCCCCCAATGTCGTGCATGTCGGCAAGCCGGGGCGCGGGGTGGTGCTGCGGCCGGGCATGTTCTTCACCATCGAACCGATGATCAATGCCGGCGGCCCGGCGGTGAAGGTGCTGGAAGACGGCTGGACCGCGGTGACACGGGACCGCAGCCTGTCAGCCCAGTTCGAACACAGCATCGGGATCACCGAAACCGGCGCCGAAATCTTCACCCAAAGCCCCAGAGGCTGGTTCGCGCCGCCCTATCTCTGATTCAGCGCCGGGGATTCCAAGGCCGGGCGGCTGGTTTGCGGGCCAAGGGCTTGCGCACCACCGGTTTGGGCGGCTGCGGCAACGGGATCACCCGGCGTACGCTGATGATCTTCACCGGCGCCTCGATCATCTGGCCCTTCATGGCGCCCTCGCCCTTGGTGGCCGAAACGGGCGCATTCTGGATGCGGCGCACCACATCCATCCCTTCGGTCACCCGGCCAAAGACGGCATAGCCCAGATTGTCCCCGGCCGCGCCGGGCTTGGCATCCAACCCATTGAGATTGCCCAGGATGATGAAGAATTGCGCCTGCGCCGTACCGGGGGCGCCGCGCGCCAGGCTCACCGCGCCTTCATCGTGGGTCAGGCCGGTGACGGTCGTGGGCTCGTGCGCCACCGGCGGCAGCAGCTTGCGGCCATCCTGGATACCGCCCTGCACCAGACCGATGCTGCCATCGGGCACCAGCTTCATGGCACGGTAGAAGGCTGCACCATCCAGCCGCTGCTCATCGACATGCCTGAGGATATAGTTGGCGGTGATCGGCGCGCGTTCGGTTTCCAGCGCGATGGTGATCGGCCCCAATTCGGTGCTGACGATCACCGCCACCGTGGCCGGCGCCGGCTTGGCCGGGGCCGGCACATCGGCGGGCGCCGGCGGTGGCTCCTGTGCGGCCGCCAGGCCGGCAATCAGGGGCAGGCCCAGCAACAGGGCGGCAGCAAGGATATGGCGGCGAATCATCCGCCAAGGCTATGCCGGATGCCGCCGCCAGACCAGCCGCTTCAGCCCAGCCGGCAGGTGTTGATACCCGCCAGCCGGTAAAGCGGGCAGAAGCCGACCAGCCCGGTGAGCAGGGGCACCAACCCGATCCAGCCCAGCGGCGTTTGCGGCCCCACAAACACCAGGGCGATCAGCACCAGGCCGAGTGCCACCCACAACCCGCGATCCATCATGCCTTCGTTGCGCATCATCCGTTTCCCTTAACCGCTTGATGCGCCGATGATCCCGGCCGGGTGGGGCCTTGGCATTGATCGGGATCAAATCCGCTGCCTCAGGGGCATTTTTCCAGGCCGGGGCCGCCGTCAGGCCCGATATTGCCACAGGCCAGCGCCGTGCCCGGCCGGATCAGCGCCTTCACCCCGGCCAGGTTGCTCACCAGCCGGTTGCCGCTGATGCGGCAATCCCGGCAATCCTGCAGGGTAAGGCCGTGATGGCCGCTGGCGATGTGGTTGTTTTCAAAGCGCACGCGGCTGATCGGCGCGTCACCGGCCCGGTCCATCTGGGTAAGGCCCTGGCCGGTGGTGATGATGCGGTTGCGGCTGGCCACCACGTTGCTGACGCCGTTGCGCAATTGCAGCACGTCGGCATGCCAGCCATCGCTCCAGCGTCCACCAATGGCGGCACAGGGCTGGCGCCCAAGGCCGCGCCGCACCGCGCCGGCGGTGTGGCACCAGGTGGCCACCAGACGGAACGGGCCGGCCTGATTGTTTTCAAAGCGCAAGTGATGGCTGCGATCGGCAATCAGGCAATCCTCCACATCGCCATCACAGCGGGAATCGCGCAGGCTGATGCCCCGGCTTTCGCTGACCACCACAGCCTTGCGGGCATGGGTGAGATGCACCCCTTCGAGCGCCACATCGGCGGCATGGTCAAGCCGCACCGCATGGGTGGGCCAGCCTGCGACCAAGCCAGGCCAGCCGCTGCCGGCCGGCGCGGTGATGCGGCCGCCGCGCCAGGTGAGATTGCCGCCGCCGGAAACCGCGAGCCCGACCACCTGATGGCTGCCGGCCGCAATGACCACCGGCTGGCGGAACCGCACGGTCACCGCCAAGGCTGGCTTGGGCGGGCGGCCAAGCATCATCCGAACCTGCTCAAATAGCCCCGATCGGCGCAGGCAATCTTCACCCAGTTGATATGTCCCGGCACTGGCCGGATCGGCCAAAACTGCTGCAAGGGCAGCACAGGTCAAAACGGCCATCAGCGATTACCCCCAACTATTGCTGGCGGTATTATCTTGCCCATCCTCTGTCAAATGCAGGTGCCGCAAGGCCGGTCAGGGGCATTTGTCGCGGCCGGGCCCACCGTCGGGCACGTCGTTATTGCAGGCCAGCGCCGCGCCGGGGCGGATCACCGATCGCCAGCCGGGCACAGAAGTGGTCAGGCGGTTGCCGCGGATCACGCAGCCATTGCAGGCCGTCAACGTCAGGCCGTGGCGGCCGCTGGCGATCACATTGTCCTCCAGCCGCACATCGGCCAGCGGGCGGTCACCGGCTGCGTCCATCTGGGTGAGGCCCTGGCCGGTGGTGACGATCTGATTGCCGCTGGCCAGCACATCCACCACATTGTCGCGCAATTGCAGCACGTCGGAATGAAAGCCATCAAGCCACTGGCCGCCATCGGCGGTGCACTGGCGCCGCGATTCGCCCTCGCTGTCGCCGCCGGGGCGCAGGCACAGGGTACGGATCCAGTGCAGATCAGCCACCTTGTTGCCCACGAAGCGGATCGTCTGGCTGTTGGCAACGATCACGCCATCCTCGATCACCCCGGTGATCAGCGAATCCTTCAGGGTGAAACCGCTGCTTTCCTCCACCACCACCGCCTTGCGGGCCGAATGCAGCTTCACCCCTTCCAGTGTCACATTGTTCGCCCGGCGCAACAGCACACCATAATAAGGGGCACCACGGGCATTGCGATCGGGCACGCCACCCGGCGACAGGATCTCACCGCCGCGCCACACCAGATTGCCGCCGTTCACCACTGCCAGGCCATGCACGCGGTGGCTGCCGGCCTCCACCACCAGCGGCCCGGCAAACTGGGCGCGCACTGCCAGTGCCGGCGCCGGCATCCCGCCGGCCAGCGTGGCCGGGCAATCCTCGGTCAGCGTGTAACTGCCGCTGCTCGCCGGGTTGGCCAGCACAAGCGCAAGGGCGGCGCAGCTTACGATGGGCATGATTTTCTGATCCGGCTGTGTAGGCAATGCAACGCGCGCCCAACCATACGCCCGCGCGATGAACCAATGATGACCAGCCCCACTGCGGGGCGTGTTGCCGCGCCCGCGACCGTCTGGCCCAGCCCGCCGCCGCTTGGCCTTGGCGCGCCGGCGCGCTAGACCACCCGGCGTGTCGACCAGCCTCACCTTTGCCCTTGCCGCCGTTTCGATGACGGTCATCATCGCGCTGCGCTATCTGGCCGTGTCGGGCGGCTTCGCCTGGCTCACCCGCCGGCGCGGCGTGGCCGATGGCCCAGCCGATCCGGCCCGCCGCCGCGCCCAGATCCGCGCCGAAATCCGCTGGAGCCTGCTTTCGGCCGCCATCTATGGCGTGCCGGCTGCACTGGCCATCGAAAGCTTCCGGCAATGGGGCTGGACCCAGCTGATGTGGACGGTGGACAGCCCGCTGCAGGCCTTGTGGTGGCCGCTGTCCATCCTGGTCTATCTGTTTGCCCACGACAGCTGGTTTTACTGGACCCATCGCTGGATGCACCAGCCCCGCCTGTTCAAGGCCGCCCATGCCGTCCACCACGCCAGCCGCCCGCCCACCGCCTGGGCCGCGATGAGCTTCCACCCTTGGGAAGCCATCTCCGGCGCCGTCTTCATCCCGGCGCTGGTTTTCATCGTCCCCATCCATATCGGCGCGCTGGGCGTGGTGATGCTGATCGCCACCATCATGGGTGTCACCAACCACATGGGTTGGGAAATGTTCCCCAAGGCCTGGGTGGAGGGCTGGTTCGGCCGCCACATCATCTCCGCCAGCCACCACGAGGCGCATCACCGCTTCTACACCTGCAACTATGGCCTCTATTTCCGCTTCTGGGACAAGCTGTGCGGCACCGATCGCGGCCTTGCCAAGTGGGGCCAGCAGGCTTAATCCCAATTCATTCCCCGGGGTGCCAGGCGACTGGCTGAGAGCGCGCCTGCGCAACCCGCTGAACCTGATCCGGTTGACACCGGCGGAGGGAGGGAGCGTGTGAGGCAGCCGCGCCCCGTCCATTCCGATTTCTTGGAAAGGATGCACGCCATGGCCGATATCAATGCCAAGCTGGAAATGCCCGTCACCACCGGCCCCCTGCCCGGCAGCCGCAAGATCCATGTGGCCGGCGTGCTCCATCCCGATTTGCGCGTGGCCATGCGCGAGGTGGCGCTCGATCCGTCGGCCAAGGAACCGCCGGTGCGCATCTATGATCCGTCGGGCCCCTACACCGATGCCGGCGCCCGGATCGATATCGCCGCCGGCCTGCCGCCGTTGCGCACCCCCTGGATCGAGGCGCGCGGCGATGTGGAACGCTACCCCGGCCGCGAGGTGAAGCCCGAAGACAATGGCGTCGTGAACGTGCCCGGCGGCAAGTCCGACGTGGCCGAATTCCCAAACGTGGTGAAGACGCCCCTGCGCGCCCGCGCCGGCGCCGCCGTCACCCAACTGGCCTATGCCCGCCGCGGCATCATCACGCCGGAAATGGAATATGTCGCCATCCGCGAAAACATGGGCCGCGCCGCCGCCCTTGACCGCGCGCGTGACGGGGAAAGCTTTGGCGCCGCCATCCCCGATCATGTCACCCCGGAATTCGTGCGCGATGAAATCGCCCGCGGCCGCGCCATCATCCCGGCCAACATCAACCACCCCGAAGCCGAACCGATGATTATCGGCCGCAACTTCCTGGTGAAGATCAACGCCAATATCGGCAACAGCGCCGTCGCCTCCTCCATCGCCGAGGAAGTGGAGAAAATGGTCTGGGCCACCCGCTGGGGGGCTGACACGATCATGGACCTTTCAACCGGGCGCAACATCCACAACACCCGGGAATGGATCCTGCGCAACTCACCCGTTCCGATCGGCACCGTGCCCATCTATCAGGCGCTGGAAAAGGTGGGCGGCATCGCCGAAGACCTGACGTGGGACGTGTTCCGCGACACGCTGATCGAACAGGCCGAACAGGGTGTGGATTATTTCACCATCCACGCCGGCGTGCGCCTGGCCTATGTGCCGCTCACCGCCAGCCGCGTCACCGGGATCGTCAGCCGCGGCGGCAGCATCATGGCGAAATGGTGCCTAGCGCACCACAAGGAAAATTTCCTCTACACCCACTTCCGCGAGATCTGCGAGATCATGCGCGCCTATGATGTCAGCTTCTCCCTGGGTGACGGCCTGCGCCCCGGCTCGATCGCCGACGCCAATGACCGCGCCCAGTTCGCCGAACTCGAAACCCTGGGCGAGCTGACCGAAATCGCCTGGGACGCCGATTGCCAGGTGATGATCGAGGGCCCCGGCCACGTGCCAATGCACAAGATCAAGGTGAACATGGAAAAGCAGCTGGAAGAATGTGGCGAAGCCCCCTTC
This sequence comes from Sphingomonadales bacterium, assembly GCA_027483465.1. Taxonomy (GTDB): domain Bacteria; phylum Pseudomonadota; class Alphaproteobacteria; order Sphingomonadales; family Sphingomonadaceae; genus Sandarakinorhabdus. Next base: position 3,057 of record JAIXUQ010000079.1, on the reverse strand, counting down.
TACACGTTGGGGCCGCTCACCACCGATATCGCGCCGGGCTATGACCATATCACCAGCGGCATCGGCGCCGCCATGATCGGCTGGTTCGGCACCGCCATGCTCTGCTACGTCACCCCCAAGGAGCATCTCGGCCTGCCCGACCGCGACGACGTCAAGGTTGGCGTCATCACCTACAAACTCGCCGCCCACGCCGCCGACCTCGCCAAGGGCCACCCCGGCGCCCAACTTCGCGACGACGCCCTCTCCCGCGCCCGCTTCGAATTCCGCTGGCGCGACCAGTTCAACCTGTCGCTCGATCCCGAAACGGCGATGGCCTATCACGACGAAACCCTGCCGGCCGAAGGCGCGAAAGTGGCGCATTTCTGCTCGATGTGCGGCCCCAAATTCTGCAGCATGAAGATCACGCAGGACGTGCGCGACTACGCCGCCAAACAAAACAGCGCCGACATGCTGGAAGCAGGGATGGCGGAGAAGAGCGCCGAGTTCAGGGCAAAGGGCAGCGCCATCTACCTGCCGGCGGCGGAATAAACCGCTCTCCCTGCCCTTCAGCGCGCCAGGCGCCAGGTCCGGGGCCTGCGGCGGTTTTGCCCCCTCAGGCCGCCGCCCGCACTCGGTTCCGGCCGGCGCGTTTGGCGCGGTACATGGCGAGGTCGGCGGCTTGCAGGGCTTCGGGCAGGGCGGTGCTGTGGGGGCCGGAGATGCCGATGCTGGCGGTGATGCGGATGGGGGTGCCGTTGCCATCCGGAATGCACACCTGTTCGATGCCGGCGCGGATCGTGTCGGCGCGGGTGGCAGCGCTGCTGTCGTCGGCGCCGGGCAAGAACAGGGCGAATTCCTCGCCGCCGATGCGGCCAACCAGATCATCGGGGCGCACCAGCCGCCGCAGCGTGTGGGCAATGCCCTGCAGCACCTGATCGCCCATGGCATGGCCGTGGGTGTCGTTGATCGCCTTGAAATGATCCAGATCGATCACGATCACCCGGCCTGGTTGCTGCGCATGCTGCTGTTCCGCTGCGGCCAGGAAGGTGGCGCGGTTGGCAAGGCCGGTGAGCTGATCGGTTTCGGCGAGTGCCTTCATCCGGGCATAGGCTTCGTGCAGCTCGGCATTGAGCGCGGCAATCCGGGCGGCCTGACGGGCGAGCGACCAGGAAATGGGGCCCGACAGCAGCAGCGGCAGCGCCACGCCCATCACCCAATAGGGCCCCGGAATATCCAGCCCGGGCAGCCGCGACATCGCCGCCATCACGGCCAGCGTCACGCCAACCGAAACCACAACCGCACGGATCACCTTGCCCCATATGTTCATGGCGTCGGCCGACTCTCCGATGTTTGCCGGTGGCATTACAGGATTTTGACGGATGGTGGAAAGCCGGGAGGCGGCGCCGGCCTGTCCTACAGCGTGCGGGCCTGATAAGGTTACGATTGTTGGATCTTGCATGCCGGTTTCACCGCCTTCTGGACAATCGAAAACCGGCCCGAAGTGTCAAAAGTGACAAAACCCGGCCGCTCAGGCGGTGGCTGATTCCCGCATCCGGGCCTGCACCTGAAGTTCACCGGCCACCAGTTCGGAGACCTTGGGCATCAGCGGCACGAAGGGGGCATCGCGCAAGAGGCCATATTCGGCCCGCACTTCAGCCAGCGAGCGGTGGACCTGCTGTTCGAAGGCGATGAACTGGATGGAGCGGGTGCGGCGGCCAAAGGCCCAGCCATCGGTGATGGCGTCCATGGCCGGCTGGATCAGCCAGGGATCAACCAGGGTGGCGTGGCCCAGGATGACGGACAGGGTCATGGCCGAATAGGGATAATCCATCTGGGCCAACTGGAAGGCCTGCAGGGCGAGTTCGTGGAACGGCTGGGTGGTGTAGCCGGTGAGGACATGGTGGAGATCATGGGTTTGATAGCCGCGCAGAACCTTGTATTTCAGCACCGGCGGCAGCCGGGCGAGCTTGCCGGAGTCTTCGAAATCGGCGGTGAGTTCAGCATAGCCGGCGGCCAGTTTTTCAGCGAGGCCGTTGGCCACCATATGCTCCCGCCACGCCGCGCCCAGCGTGCCGGGGGCGCAATCAGCCACCTGCGCCAGGCTGAAATCCGGCGCCATCCATGCGGCCTGCGCCAACGGTCCATGCTCGGGATGATCGGTGATGGCCGCCACATATTTGTCGATGGCGTCCTGCGGGGCGCTCTCCCACCATTCGTTGAACAGGAGATGGACGCCATAGCGGTAGAAATCGTCGATGGCGGTAAGATACTTCTCCCCAAAGGCGCGGTCCACCTTGTGCATGGCGTTTCTCCTGATTTGCCGATGATGCTGGCACAGCCGGCAGCGGCCAACAAGCTGTTTGGCGATGGCGGTGGCAGCCGATAGACTGGGCTGATGAACACCGAAGCCCCTTCCGCCGCCGGCCACCGCGAACGGCTGCGCCAGCGCCTGCTTTCGGGCGGAGGGGAGGCTTTTCATGATTATGAGCTGCTGGAATATCTGCTGGCGCTGGCCATCCCGCGGCAGGACACCAAACCGCTGGCCAAGCGGCTGATCGATGAGTTCGGCACCCTGGCCGCGCTGATCGCCGCCACGCCCGAGGAGCTGAAGCGGGTGGAGGGGCTGGGTGACGGGGCGGCCGCCGCGATCAAGTTTGTGGAGGCGGTGATGCTGCGGTCCTTGCGCACCCGGGCGCTGGACAGGCCGGTGCTGAGCGGCTGGCAGGCGTTGCTGGATTATCTGCACGCCAGCCTGGCGCACCGGCCCACCGAGCAGTTCCGGGTGATTTTCCTGAACAACCGGAACATCATGATCCGTGATGAGGTAATGAATGACGGCACCGTGAATGCAGCGCCGGTTTATCCGCGCGAAATCGTCAAGCGGGCGCTCGATCTGGGCGCTGCCGCCATGGTGCTGGTGCACAACCACCCATCGGGCGACCCCCAGCCCAGCCGCGACGATATCCAGATGACCCGCGCCATCATCGAGGCCGGGCGGCACCTGGGGCTATCGGTGCATGATCATGTGATCATCGGGGCATCCGGCCATGTGTCGATGCGCAGCGCCGGCCTGATCTA
>JAIXUQ010000109.1 GCA_027483465.1 Sphingomonadales bacterium | reverse complement strand
GGGCGGGAGCGATCGCATAGATGATCGGGCGACCTCAAGACAGCATGCTTATTCAAGAGAGCGTGCATGAAGAACTCAGAGAACAGCGCAGGGCTCTTCTGAGAACTGTGAGTTTGTTTCTGCTTGGTTGGCAGACGCTTGCGGCAGCCAATGTGTGACTCGTGTGTAGACTAGGGGGGCCGGCGGGGGATGTGACTTCCCTGGCGCGCTCGCTGTCCAGTTCGGCGGCGCGGCGGCGGGCGCGCAGCCGGGCGGCGGCGGCATCGGTGCGACCGCCCGCCCCGCGCGCATCATCAACCAGCCCATCCCAGCGCCACAGCCGGCCATCGCGGCTGACCAGCCGCTGCCCGGGGCGCAGCGCCGCCAGCAGATCGGCCGGCGGCGGCGCATCGATCACCCCCACCTGCGCCAGCCGGCGCGTCAGTTCGGGCGGCGCCTGCACCTCGGCGGCCAGCGGCATCACCCCGGCCGGCAGCGGCGGATCGTCCGCGCCCACGGCAGTCCCGGCAAAGCGGCGCGGCAGGGCGGCCGCCGCGGTGCCGGCCTCCATATCCTCCCCCAGCGCGGCGGCTAGCGCGGCTTCCAGCCCGGCGGCGGCCACCAGTTGATCGGCGATGCGCGGGCCGCTCTTGCCGCTGCCCTGATCGGCCGCCAGCCGCCGGGCCAGCGCCGCGCTTTCCGCCTCCAGGCTGGCCAGCGTGGCGCGGGCGGCGGCCTGGGCGGCGGCGGCCTCGCTGCGCGCCGCTTCCAGTGGCGGGCGCTGGCCTTCAGCGGCGGCAACCTCGGCCTCGCAGCGGGCCACGGCTTCCTGCGCGGCGGCCAACGCGGCCTCAAGCGGCGCCAGATCGGGGGCCGGCGCCAGCCGCGCCAGCCGATCGGCCAGCGCCCTTGCCTCCTGCGCCGCCCGGGCCGCGCGCCCCTGTGCGGCGGCGGCGGCATCGCTGGCGGCGCGCACGGCGGCGGCGGCGGCGGCATGGGCGGCCATGGCATCGGCCAGCGCGGTTTCGGCGGCGGCGGCCTCCGCCTCGGCCGCGGCCAGCGCGGCGGCAAGGCCGGGCGCGGCGGCGGCCAGTTCGTCCAGCCGCGCCGCCAGCATGGCCGATTCGGCCGCCAGCCGGGCTTGCGCGGCGGCGGCATCATCGGCCAGTGCCGCCTCCCGCGCCGAATCGCGTTCCAGGCTGGCGAGCTGCGCCACCAGCGCGGCATCGCGCCGGGCCAGCTCGTCGCGCTCCGCCTCGATCAGGGCGCGGCGCTGGCGGATCGCCTGCACGGCGGCGGCGGCCTCGGCTTCGGCCTGGCGCAGCGCCGGCAGGCCGGCGGCGGCATTGGCGGCATCAGCACTGGCGGCGGCGGCGGCGCGGGTGCGTTCGGCGGCTTCGGCATCGGCCTGCAGGGCGGTGGTGCGCGCCGCCTCGCTGGCGGCCACGGCCGCATGCCAACGCGCGAAGCTCAACGCCGCCTCGCCATGGCGGATCCGGTCAGACAGGCTGCGATAGCGTTCGGCGCTGCGGGCCTGGCGCTTCAGGCTGGTGGCCTGGGCTTCCAGGCTGCGCACCACATCATCCAGCCGGGCCAGATTGGTTTCGGCGGCGCGCAGGCGGATTTCGGCCTCGCGCCGGCGCACCGCCAGCCCGGCGATGCCGGCGGCCTCCTCCAGCAACTGCCGCCGCTCCGCCGGCTTGGCGGCGATAATGGCGCTGATCCGCCCCTGCCCCACGATCGCCGGGCTGTGGGCGCCGGTGGCCGAATCGGCAAACAGCAGGCGCACATCATGGGCGCGGGCATCGCGGCCGTTCAGCCGGTAATCCGAACCGGCGCCGCGCTCGATGCGGCGCTGCACCTCCACATCCTCCCCGGCGCTGCCCGCGAGCGTGAGGGTGACGGTGGCAAAGGCCCGCGCCGGCCGCGCCGCCGTGCCGGCAAAGATCACATCATCCATGCCGCCCGATCGCATGGATTTGGGGCTGGCCTCCCCCATCACCCAGCGCAGGGCTTCGAGCAGATTGGATTTGCCGCAGCCGTTGGGGCCCACAACCCCGGTCAGGCCCGGCTCGATCAGAAGGTCGGTCGGCTCGACAAAGGACTTGAAGCCCGCAAGGCGGAGGCGGCGGAACTCCAACTGGGCTTACCTGAGGGCCGCCTGCAGCTTGGGTTCCAGATCGGCCCAGGTGAAGGTGCCTTCCTGCACCACGCCGTTCACCAGGAAGCTGGGCGTGCCCGTCAGCTTGTACTGGTTCACCGCCTGGTTCTTCAGATCATCCAGGGCCTTGTATTGCGCCGGATCGGCCAGGCACTGATCAAAGCGGGCGCGCGGGATGCCGCGCAGCTTCACATACTCGGCCATGCCGCCCAGTTCGGCGGCGCGCAGCGTCGCCTGCTCCACCGGCAGCTTGCCCAGCGGCTCCAGCGCGGCCTGCGGCAGCTTGGTGAACGGCATGAACCAGCCTTCCTGATCGCGGTACATGGCATCAAGCAGGCCGAAGAAGGCGCCTTCGCCCTGGCAGCGCACCAGCACGGTGGCGGCCTGATCGGCGATGTTGAGCACGAAATTGCGATATTCATAGGAGACATTGCCGCTGGCGACATATTTGCCCTTCAGCGTGGCGGCTGCCTCCTCGTGGAATTCGCGGCAGTGCGGGCACGACAGCGAGGCATATTCCACCAGCTTCACACGGGCATCGGGATTGCCGATGCGAAAGCCGCCTTCCGGGGTTTTCGCCACCACATCCACCCAATTCTGCCCGGCGGGCGCCGCCACCGGCGCGGGCGCGGCGGCATCGGCGGCGGTTGCGCCGGGCTTGCTGTCGGAACAGGCGACAAGGGCGAGGGCAAAGGCAGTGGCAACAGTCAGCGACAGGCGGTTCATCACGTCGTCCTCTTGGGGGCGGGGCGGGGTGGTGCCGGGGCGGCTTTGGCCGGCGCGGATTTCGGGGCGGATTTCACGGCGGCGGCCAGCAGCGGTTCCAGCGCCGGCCAATCAAACACACCGGCCTGCATGCGGCCGTTGATCAGGAAACTGGGGGTGCCGGTGAGACCATGGGTCTGCACCGCATCGGTGCGGATGGCCATCAGCCTGTCCATCGCCGGCTGGGCGGCGATGCAGGCCTGATACTGGGCCGGGGCCAGGCCGGAAAATTCCGGCAGCCGGCCCAGTTCGGCCATGCGCGGCCCCTGCGCCGCTTCCGGCAGCTTGCCCACCGCCTCGCGATCAGCCTCGCTGATCTGCATGAAGGGGCCGATCAGCTGATCCTGGCGCAGATAGGCCTTGTTGACAAAGGCCCAGGCCGCCGCCGGCGTCTGGCAATAGAGAAGATGGCCGGCCATCAGATCAATGCCATTCAGGCTGAACGGCCGATATTCATAGCTGACCGTGCCGGTGGCCAGAAAACGGGTTTTCAGCACCGGGAAGCCGGTTTCGTGGAAATGCCGGCAATGCGGGCAGGTGAGCGAGCCGAACTCCACCAGCTTCACCGCGGCGGCCGGATTGCCGATCAACACGCCGCCGGCGGCGGTCAGGGCGATGCGCTGGCTCCAATCGGTGGCGGCCGGGCGGGCGGTGGCGGGCTTGGCGGGCACCGGCTTGGCCGGCACGGCGGCCACCGCGGGTGCGGCGATCAGGGCGACAAGCAGTGCGGCTGGCAGCAGCCGGGAGAGCGGGGCGGACATGGCCATTTCGCTGTCTTAGCGTGGCACGGCGGCCAGCGCCAAGCCCTGATGCAGCCGCAGGCCGGGGGTCTGCGGCACATCTTCTCCCCTCCCAAGATAGGGGGCGCGCCGTTTTGGACATTTCGCCGCCGCGCCGCAGCGTTTAGAAGGGCAAAAAATCCGTAACGGGGAATTTCGCCATGTCTGCTGCCAAGCCCTTTGTCCGCCCTGATGTCGCCAATATCCTGGCCATGCTCGCCGCCCAGCCGGGGCCCAAGCTTTCGGACATCAGCCCGGCCGAGGGCCGCGCCATGATGCAGGGCATGGCGCAGTTGATGGAGCGGCCGGTGGGCGACATGGCGATGGCCGATCTGGCCATTCCCGGCCCGGCCGGCCCGATCCCGGCCCGGCTCTACACACCCGCACAGGCCGGCAGCGCCGTGGTGGTCTTCTATCACGGCGGCGGCTGGGTGATCGGCGATCTGGGCGTGTATGACAGCGTGTGCGCCGAAATCGCCCGGCAACTGGGCCTGCGGGTGGTATCGGTGGATTATCGCCTGGCCCCCGAAGCCGTGTTCCCGGCCGCGACCGAGGATTGCATCGCCGCCACCCGCTGGGTGGCCGGCAGCCCGGCCGAACTGGGCGCCGCCGTTTCCGGCATCATCCCGGCCGGGGACAGCGCCGGCGGCAACCTGGCCGCCGCCGTCACCCGCGAACTGGCCGGCACCCTGCCGGTGCCGATCCTGGCGCAATGGCTGATCTATCCGGCCACCGACATGACGGCCACCGAAGGTTCGATGGTGGAATTCGCCGATGGCTATCTGCTCACCCGCGAATCGATGGACTGGTTCCACGCCCATTTCATGGCCGGCAACGAAGACAAGCGGCTGCACCCGTGGGCCAGCCCGCTGCACGCCGAAACGCTGGACGGGCTGCCGCCGGCGCTGGTCTTCACCTGCGGGCTGGATCCGCTGCGCGATCAGGGCCGCGCCTATGCCGCGCGCCTGATCGAACATGGCGTGCGGGTGATCTATCGCGAGGCCGCCGGCCAGATCCACGGCTGCATCACGCTGCGCGCCGGCATCCCTTCGGCGCAGGATGACCTGACCGCTTGCATCACCGACTTGAAGCTGCTTCTGGCGGGTTCATGACGCCGCCCAGTGCCATCCCCCCATCCGCCATCCCGCGCGAACATAAATCCGGCCTGCCCTATCGCCCCTGCGTGGGGGTGATGCTGGTGAACGCCGATGGCCTGGTGTTCACCGGCCAGCGGCTGGACCAGATGGTTGAGGCCTGGCAGATGCCGCAGGGCGGGATCGACCCCGGCGAGGACCCCTATGCAACCGCCCTGCGCGAATTGTGGGAGGAAACCGGGGTTGACCCGAAGCTGACCCGCCTGCTGGGCGAGACGCCGGACTGGCATTATTATGATCTGCCCGACGAACTGATCGGCCAGATCTGGAAGGGCAGATATGCCGGCCAGCGCCAGAAATGGTATGCGCTGCGCTTTCTGGGCACGGATGCGGACGTGAACATCGCCACCGAACACCCCGAATTCCGCCATTGGCGCTGGAGCCCGGTCGATACGC
>JAIXUQ010000112.1 GCA_027483465.1 Sphingomonadales bacterium | reverse complement strand
TTTTGCCTAACCCGCGCGTCACCCAATCACATGGGCCGGCTGCTGGGGCGTCGCCAAGCGGTAAGGCAGCGGTTTTTGGTACCGCCATTCCCAGGTTCGAATCCTGGCGCCCCAGCCAATTTCTCCAGAAGTCATTGATTTCCCTGATGCTAGCGCCCCAGCCAGACACTGGCTGTGCGCTTCAATGTGCGCACCGCTGTGCGCTTCTGGGGAATCTGCATGGCAAAGAAACGCCATCTGTACCGGCGCGGCAACCAATACTGGTTTCGTGTCAGTGTCACCGTCGCCCATCGTCAACGCCTCGATGTCCGATTTTCGCTGCGGACAGATTCACTGTTTGTTGCCAGTCGCCTCTGCAGTATTCTTGAAGGTGAACTGACAAGGATCGAGGCTGAGGTGCAACAGGTGTTCGAGCTTTTTTCGAAGCGCAAGGTCGCAGGTTCGAGTCCCAGCGTCCCAATGTCGAAAATCAGGTTGTTGGTGGAGGAGCACTTCAAACAGGTGCTTGATGGCGCCCATCGGAAGCGGCGGGAAATGGGCCTCATGGACTGGTCGGACGATGCGAAATCCGAAGCCGTCGCCAAATCCGACTACATCGATCTTTTGCTGGGCGTCGAGGCCAGGCGGACGTCTGTGGACCTGCAGCGGGCTGAAACCTGGCTTCAGGCCCAGATTGCCGCTGGCCGGCTGACAGTTGAGCGGGCAAACGCCGCTCGGCAGATGCTCAAGGCCCGCTTGTCGTCAGGCGATACATATCCGACCCCAAAGACACAGCGTGATTGGATTCCATACAAGGCCCGGATCGAGTTTTCATCGGACGACCTTCTGCAGCTCGACATTTTGATGCTCATTGCAGAACGAGAGATGCTGGCGAAAATCGCCGGGGATTGGCGCATCGCCTCCCAACAGCAAGGTCACCCGCCTGCATCACCACCGTCGCTGCAAAGCGACAGCCACCCCGTCGATAGGAATCATGGTGGGATGCCGGCACCAGCCGAAGACGGCGGCGGCCCTCATGGCCAGACCAGCACAGCTGGTACCCTGCCGGCCGCCAATCACAATGATGCTGCGATACCGCCCGCGCCGACGCCGCTTTTGCAGCCAGGTTCGCACCTCGCCTCCACGCAGCCCGATCATGGTATCTCGATCAAAGCAGCGATTGAAGAGTTCCTGGACGGGCTTCAAGCCGAACATGACGGGAAATACAAATCGCATCGCCAGGTGCGGGCCATGGGTAACGTGTTGATGCACGTGATCGGTGGTCCGGACACCCCGATTTCACAACTCACCCAATTCCACCTGGGTTTGTTTGTGAAGACCCTGCGGAAGATGCCAACAGCTTGGGGTCGTTCCCCCCCGGAGCAGGAGGCCGCAGGCGTTGCGGTTGCCTTGGAACGCGCCGAAGAGCTCGAACCTGGAAAGGTTGGGATATCCCCGCTGACCGAAGGTCGCCACCTGACATTTCTTGGAACGTTCCTGAACTTTTGTGCTGACCAAGGGTATGTGGCCACAGGTCTAAAAATTAACGGCTTGCGTTCGCAGCGGGCCAAACAGCGCGAGCAGCAGAAGCAAATCCGTGGCCGCGAAAACTGGACCGCCGAAGAACTTGACCGGCTCCTCGACGCGCCACCCTATACTGGCAGTGCAGGTCCGTCTCGCTCCAAGCGATACAAGTCGGGCAATGCCTTTTATTCCGATTCCGCCTATTGGATGCCTCTCATCCTCATGTTGCACGGCTTCCGCTCCGCCGAGGCTGCTGGCATTCCGATCGCCCACGTCAAACTGGACCGCCCGATCCCCTTTTTTTCGATCGAACCAACCGACGACCGGGGCGTGAAGACGGTCGGCTCAATTCGCGAGGTGCCAATACATCCTGAACTGCTCCGCCTCGGCTTTGCAGAGTTCGTCGATGCAGTCACTAAAACAGGTCACCAGCATCTCTTTCCTGATCTGATTCCGAATACAGAATCGGGTACGCCTGCCTCTCTCTACTACAAGAGCTTCGTTTACCACCGCCGTTGGGCCTTTCCGGAGGGAACGTCCTCCAAGGTGGAGCGGGGTGGCACCAAGCAAGACAAGGACGTGCACAGCATTCGCGGGTTCACCACTACGGTGCTCGAAGAATCAGGCTGCTCACCAAAGTTGGTGAGCCAGATCGTTGGGCATCACAAGGAACCAACCAGCCCTCATGTGCCGACCATGAGTCCCATGACGCGTCGCTACCTCACTCCAGCGACGCTCCAGCAGATGTTGAGCGCAATGGCGGTGCTGACCCCGATCACACAGCGGCTTCAGCCTGTTCCGCTCAAGCTCAACCCTCTGATCTACAAGAAGTGAATCGCTATGATGGTCCCTGCCCGTGATGCTTTAGGGCCCATGGGAAGCCAACAGGCTTGCCGGTACGATTGTTGGCCCGTTCGATGAACGACCTGCTTCCCGTTTCTCGGCCATCATCCTAAACTTGGCCCCCAGATCGGGACGGTCCATGCAACGGCAAGCAGCTCATCAAAGCAAAGGAGTCTACTTCTGGGCGTTACCAATCAGGGGTACAGGTCAATTTTTTGCGGGACAGGCGCAGTGTACGTCCGGTGGCCTCATGGTCGAGCAGCAGTCCAAGCTCCGACATGATCCTCCCTGCCAGCAGGCCGGGGAGGGGGCCGCACAGGCAGTGGAGGGGGTGGCTCATCACGTGTCCGGCGATGCCGCCTTGTTACTCTCAATCACCTGCACATCACCGGCCAGCCGCACCCCGTCCAATGACCGCTTGAAGGCATCAAGCTCTGCCGGCGATGGCGGCCAACTCGCTCCCGTTGACTTCCGATAACCTTCAATCGCATCCTTCACTTGAGACGCCTGCCAATCAAGTCGAGCATCTGGCGCAAACAGTTTGGTCGTGGCCTCCACGTAGCCACGCCATGCTTCCCCGTACTGCGCATGAAAGGCGGCCAGCGCCACCACGCGATGCTCCGCCAGCACCAGCGCCGGCTCTGTCTGGTCCGCATCCGTGCCGGCGGTGTCTGCCGGGCCCGGCCGGCGCAACAGCCGTGCCCAATGCCTATCCAGCCATCTGGCCAGCCGTGTCTCCCAATCGTCGATGGCATCGTCTAGCCGTTCGCCCTGTTGCAGCATCGCCAGATAGCGCACTCGGTTTCCAAAGCGCTTGATTGCGCGCGGAGAATTGCGGGTGATACTGGCCACCGGGGTCCAGACTGCCAGCGCTGCGCTGAACGCCGCGCTGTCGTCCACCATCGACTGCTGCCGCCGCAGCCAGCGCCGCAGCAGCCAGGCCGCCTGCCCGGCCAGCGCCAGCAGGGCCAGCCCATACCACAGGATTTCGCCTTCGCTCTCGTCACCGGGGGTGAAGACTGGCGCGGCTGCGGCCGGTTTGGTTGGCGCCGGCATGGCGGCGGTGGGCGCCGCGCCAGCGGCCGGTGCCGCAATCGGCGCGGCCGGCGCAGGCGCCGGGATCTGTTTGTCCGGTTCCATCGCGAGCTTCATCTCTGGCGCCTGTTCGGCCAGGGCCACACCCAGCAGCAGGCCGCCAAGCAGCGGCACCAGCATCGCCCAGCGCTTGACGCTGGTGATCAGCTGCGACCCCACTGACGGCTCCGAGCGGGGCAGCAGTAGGGCGCTGTTCGCCTCGCTGCTGCCGCTGGGCACCTTGATCTCGATGTTTATCAGTTTTTCCAGATAGTCGCCGGCATAATTCTGCCTGCGATAGCGCTCTGCCGCCTCGCGGACACCGGCATCGCCCTTCACATCAAACTGAGTCAGTTCGGCGGCAATATCCTTGAACGACAGTGCCAACGCCGCCGCCACTCGTTCACGCGCCATGCCAAAGATGATGAAGCAGCGGCCCGATGTGGTGAGGAAATTCACCGCCTCCATCACGTCCAGCACCGTCTGCGGCTTGCAGCGATCCAGATCGTCGATCACGATCACCATCGGGGTGGCCAGCGCGCTGGTCACTTCGGCGAATTGTTCGGCAAAGCGCATGCGGAAACTGGTCTGGGCGCGGGCATCCTTCAGGCGGAATTTGCCCAGCGTGCTGCCCAGCAGCGCCGCCGGGTCCACGCCAAAGGCCTTCATCGGCGCGATCAGGGATGAGAGCAGCAGCAGGCCGCCCACCAGCGTGCCGATGCCCGGCAGCGCCGCCAGCGCCGATACGCCATCCTTGCCCTTCCCGGCCGAAAGCGTCTGCACCAGCCCGCTCCAGATCGCGGCATCGTGATGAAGGTAGAGATAGAAGGCGAACAGGCCGGCCAGCGTGGCCAGGCTGGCGGTGATCAGCGGATGCTTGCGCACGCGCAGCAACAGCAGGCGCAGGCGAAAGGCCAGGCCGGCGCCCGACAGCACCGGCGGCACGCCGGTGTCGCGGATGGCGACCAGCAGCGCGGCCAGCAACTGCTCCTCGCTCTGGTGGTGCCAGGCGTTGAACCACACCGGCCGCCAGCCGCGGGCGGCCAGATCGCTGCACAACAGGCCCATCAGGCTGCTCTTGCCGCTGCCCCATTCGCCGGTGATGGCCAGCGTGAGCGGCGGCGTGGTGTTGCGGTTGCGCAAAAAGCGCGAGATGCCGCGCGCCAGCGGCGCGAAGTTCAACCGGTCATCCGCCGCTACCATCGCCGGCGCGTCAGACGCGGCCACCGCTGCCGCCCCGGCATCGGCAGCGCGGCGCCCGCTGGCAAAGCCGCGCCACAGCAACAGCGCGCACAGGCCCAGCGCCAGCCCATACCAGGGCGCGGGATAGCGGCGATAATCGCGCACGCGCGGCGACCATGTTTGCCCGCCATCGCTGCTGGTGAGGATGGTGCCATCATCGCCCACCGCCACGGCGCGCTGGCCATCGCCGGACAGGGCGATGCCGCGCAGCGTCGCGATGGTGCCGCTGGTCGCTCTGGTCCAGCGCTGGCCGCCATCGCTGCTGGTCAGGATGGTGCCATCAAAGCCCACCGCCACGGAGCGCTGGCCATCGCCGGACAGGGCGATGCCATCCAGCCACGCGCTGGTTCCGCTGGTTCCGCTGGTCGCGCTGGTCCAGCGCTGGCCGCCATCGCTGCTGGCAAGGATGGTGCTATCATCGGCCACCGCCACGGCGCGTTGGCCATCGCCGGACAGGGCGACGTCACCCAGCCCCGCCGTGGTGCCGCTGATCGCCTTTGTCCAGCGCTGGTCGCCCTCGCGGCTGGTCAGGATGGTGCCATTGTCGCCCACCGCCACGGCGCGCTGGCCATCGCCGGACAGGGCAATGGCAATCAGCGGCGCGCCGGTTGTGTTGGTCGCCTTGTTCCAGTTTTGCCCGCCATCGCGGCTGGCCAGGATGGTGCGATCATCGCCCACCGCCACGGCGCGCTTGCCATCGCTTGACAGGGCGATGCCGCGCAGCCACTCGCCAGTGCCGCTGGTCCAGCGCTGGCCGCCGTCGCTGCTGGTCAGGATGGTGCCATTGTCGCCCACCGCCACGGCGCGCTGGCCATCGCCTGACAGGGCGACGTCATCCAGCCTCGCGCCGGTGCCGCTGGTCGACTTGGTCCAGCGCTGGCCGCCATCGTTGCTGGTCAGGATGCTGCCATCTTCGCCCACCGCCAGGGCGCGCTGGCCATCGCCGGACAGGGCGATGCCATTGAACCACGCGCGGGTGCCGCTGGTCGCCGTGGTCCAGCGCTGGCCGCCATCGCGGCTGGTCAGGATGGTGCCACCATCGCCCACCGCCACGGCGCGCTGGCCATCGCTGGACAGGGCGATGCCGCGCGGCAGCGCGTTGGTGTCGCTGGTCGCCCTGGTCCAGCGCTGGCCGCCATCACTGCTGGCGAGGATGGTGCCCCCTTGGCCCACCACCACGGCGCGCTGGCCATCGCCGGACAGCGCGATGCCACCCAGCCCCGCGCTCGTGCCGCTGGTCGCCCTGGTCCAGCGCTGGCCGCCATCGCTGCTGGTCAGGATGGTGCCATCGTCGCCCACCGCCATGGCGCGCTGGCCATCGCCGGACAGGGCAATGCCAGTCAGCGTCGCGCTGGTGCCGCTGATCGCCCTGGTCCAGCGCTGGCCGCCATCGCTGCTGGTCAGGATGGTGCCAGCATGGCCCACCGCGACGGCGCGCTGGCCATTGCCGGACAGGGCGATGCCAGTGAGCGGTGCGCTGGTGCTGCTGGCCGCCTTGGTCCAGCGCTGGCCGCCATCGCTGCTGGCAAGGATGGTGCCAGAATCGCCCACCGCCACGGCGCGCTGGCCATCGCCGGACAGGGCGATGCCTCCCAGATCCACCCCCACCGCTGGCAGGCGATCCTCGGCATTGATTTCGACGGGAGAGAGCAGGGTCTCGGCCAGTGACGGTTCCGGGCCAAGCGGGCGCGGCGGTTGCCACCAGGCGATCAGGCTGGCGATGATGAACAGCAGCGCGGCGGCGATCAGGCTGGCGCGGCTGCTGGCGGCGCTGCCGGTTGATGCTGGCCCTGTATTGGCCCACGTATCGGTCCCTGTACCGGCCACGCCCGCCCCCGAACTTGCCCGTTGCTGTGCAAGTCAAGGCCTGCACTCGGCCGAGCATGGCGCAATCATAGCGATGGGGCAACCTGCCCAAGCAGGGGCCGCCCCAAATCGAATCGGGTCAATGGTCGACGATCCTGGCCACGTTCACACAGACTTGATCTGGGGCGGGGGTCCATTCTTTACCCCCAATAGTTCTTGCGTCAGCGGATCGCACCCCATTAGGATTTCGCTGTGGAACATCTCGGTCGCCGTCGCTCGCCAGTCCTCGTCGCGGATGGAGGGGCACCACCAAGCAAAGATTGATTCCGCAAGGCAGACTGTACCCCAGCTACTTTGCGCTGTAACATAGTAGGGCTTATTCTTGCCCATTGTGCCCGCCCACACTCAAAAATCCTAACAGTCCTTCCGCCGGGATTGCCGCTCGATGTGCTCCTGATGGTCTGGCTATCGATGACCCTTGTGCAGTGCGAGACTTCATGGACCTGCTGATGCGCGACAAATGGCAATCGAACCGGATGTTCAAGTCCTACGATGGAATTCCCAAGCAATGCCGCACCGCTTGGGACGGCCTCGCTGTTCAATATTGGCGCATCATGCTCCTCGGACTGTACCAATAGGCACATGGGTGAATATCAATGAGAATTGGCATCAGTCGCCAATTCCGGACTGGCCTTTATGCCTTCTCAAGGCACGCAGGGCATCTTCCGATAGACGCGGCGTTTCGTCAGTGTTTTCCCTCGCGGGTGCTCGAGCACTAACGCGCCCAACAATCGATTCGACTTCTTCAAGTGTTCCGGCAGACAGGCAAGCGGCAATATCCGAGGGCGTTACGAACTTGCTTGCAGCGGCGGCCCTTTCTGACGGCGTCAGAGCTGCCTTTACGCGGTTGGCCAACACCTGCGCTGCCTTGTTCACCGCACGCCATCATGATCCTGCTTGGCCTTCGTCCTTGCTACCACCGCCTCATTTAACTCACGCTTCGCAGTTGCCTTCAGCGCTTCCGCCTCCCTCTTCGCGGTACTTGCAGCCTGCCGTTCCGCCAGGGCTTCCTGTTCCGCAAGCCTCGCGCGTTCTGATAGCTTTTCGACCTTGGACCAAGCCTGATCAAAGGCTTCCCAATTGTATTCGATGTCCGCTGCCGCCCGCTCATTCTCAGTTTGAAGCTTTGCGATACGCTCCTTCTCGATGCGGATTTTTTCCTGCTCTTCGGCTGCCTCCTGCGCCAAGATTTCCCGCTCTTTCCGGACTTTGTATACCTCCGGCGAAACGCGATCCGGGTCGATTGAGTCCTTTTCTTCACCTCTGACGACACCTTCAACGCCAGCTGCGACGAGATGATCGAACCATGCCGTTTGCAGGGCCTTCCCATAGGCCTTCAGCAATCCTTGAGGGCCACCTCTTCTTGGCTTGATGTCAAGTCGATCGCAGAGTGCATCCAGCCCTTTCGTCAGCGAGAGTGCCGGCTTTGACGTGTGCTTTGTCTTCTTCTCCACCAGAGGCGCCACGAACATGTCCACCGTGTGTCTGCCGGTTTCATGCCGGTCGACACGATCAGCGAATATCGCTTGGGAACCGAATACCGCTTCGCAAAACTGGCGAGCCTGAGTGAGCATCCATTGCGTGTCTTCGCCATCCACAAGCTGAGTGGGAAACTGAACGATCAAGTGCAGAAAGCGGCCTGTGGACCGGCGGTCGCGATGCACATTCCCAAGGTGTTGCTCATACAGCAGCTGTAGGTCCAGGCCGGTGGTGGTTACGGGCGCAGGCAATCTTTCTACGTCGAAATATCCAAACGTTTCACGCATATAGGACTCTGCGCGCGCCCTTGAGGTGGGGTCCAGATGCTTTCCATGCCGCTCCATTCGCTCAAGGTAGGCTGGATCGCCCCAGTAAACTCTGATTGCGCCTGCAATTCCAGAGGTTTGGCGAAGGACATTCCTTGGGCTCATGCTCCACTCCAGAACGGAGTGAAATTTTACGTTGAAAAAAGTTGTACCCGCTAGTGGATTTTTTGGGACTCGGCTCCGCCACCCAAAAAATCCGCGGGCGATGGGGCGCGGCGCCCCCCTCGACCCCCAGCAGGCGTCCTTTGCTTCGCCCGGCCGCCCAGGGAGTGTTGCACCCCCCTGACCCCTGCCTAATGGAACCTCGGCCAAGGCTCTCCGAGCCCGCCTCTGTTCCATCCGCCATTGCGCGCTTCGACAAGCTTCGTGCTTATGGCGGGCTCGTCGGAGGCCCCTAACGGGGCTGCCTTGCCTCTTCGGACCAGCCCAGCTGTCGGCAGCGAATTGGCAATCAATGCCACGATTGACGGCCGGTACACTCGTCATGGAGGAAAGCGTGCCGAACCCGGCAACGGTGTCGTTCGGCAGCATCGTCCAATCACACCGCCGTCGCCAGCAAGCCAGCAAAACTGCTGTTCTCGCGGATATCGCCGTCCGGGATGGTCACATAGCGCCATGGCTTTGCCGAGAAGCCATTGGCCAGTTCGACCCATCGGGCCGCCGCCTTGGCCTTGGCCTTCACAACATTGTCCTCGAGCTGATTGGCGGCCTTCACCTCGATGATGAACATGCCATCCGTCGTCTCCACAACGAAGTCAGGTTCATAGCGCCGGCCGGGTTCATACTCGATCTCGAATTGGCCGCGGCCCGGCTTCAGCCAGCGCTGCACGCCTGGCTCCCGGTCGCTATCGAGCAGCGCCGCCAGTCGGCGCTCTGGATCAGAGCTGAACTTCACCGCCGGCCACGGACATTTCTTGAGGTCGGTGAACACATAGGATGGCGTCGCCGAAAGCGGGTCGGCCGGGCGGGTGAGGGGGTTCACTCGATCAGCTGTCATGGTGACCGGCATCGCCTTGAGCATCCGGAACGAGCGCACCACGCGCGTCTGGTAATCAACCGGCGTGCGGCGCAGGTGCTGCCGCATTTGTTGGAAGATCACGTCTGCCAGCTGCTTGCCGCGTGTCAGGGCCACGTTCTCGATGGCATCTGCATCGGGGAGGTAGCTGGCCAGATGGGCCACCATTTGCCCCGAAAGCTTGAACAGCAAGTCTGCATGCGTGTCATAGTCCACCTCTGGCCGGTCGATCAGGTGGCGAACGATATAATTCTCCACCTGCGCCTCCCGCGCAGCTGTCTGCGGCCGGGCCAGAGCCATCTGAGCCTCGGTCCGCAGGTTGCGAACGTCGATCTCATCGGAAAGCGGCTGATGCCTGATATGCTCGATGCCCGTGAGGTCGAAGTCCTCGAACCAGAAGTTCACCTCGCGGCTCGGCAGCACCACGATCTCCGGAATGGCAATGCTTTCTCGGGCCACCACGGCTGCCACCTTATGCACAATGGCGGCCGTGTTCACCGGCTCCAGAGCCATTTCACCCTGCGGCGCCGACTGCTGGGGCCGATAATGCTCGACTGCTGCCGCGATTTCCGCTTGCACCTCGGGCGTCAGCAGGCCGCTGGCCGAGCCCAGCTTCGGTGCAAAGCGCCGTTCGATCAACTCGAGCGTGAGGCGGGCAACATCCTGCTCGGCTGGGGTCGAAATGCGCCATTCGCCGGCCGGCGGTTCCGCCATGCCGGGCGGCATCGGCGCAATCCCCAGTTCCTGTTCCGTCCTCGACGGCATCTCCACCACCTGCGGCCGGTCACCCGACACATCGCCGCCCTCGCCAATGCGCAGCTGGCGCATTTCCTTGACGATCGATCCGTCTTCCCGGGCTTCCCGCACCACCTGGTCAAATCGGTCGTGGGCGATCACGGTCAGCGTATCCATCACGGCCACGCCCGTCCGCTCGCCATAGGGCAGGCGAAGGCCGCGCCCGAGCGTCTGCTCTGTCAGAATGTCGGACGCGGAGGCGCGCAACGGCACGATGGTATAAAGGTTGGTGACGTCCCAGCCTTCCTTCAGCTTGTTGACGTGAATGACGATGTCGGTCTGGTCGCTGCTTTCCAGCGCCAGCAAGCGCATGGCCGCCTCATCGCTCTCTTCGCCGCTGGTCTTGCTGTGCACCTCGATGGCGCGCCCGCGATAACGGCCGCCGAAGAAATCATCGCTGTCGATCCTGGCCTTTAACTGGCTGGCATGGGTCGTGTCCTGCGCCACCACCAGCATGAACGGGTGCACGCGCTTCCGGCCGGTCTGGCGGGCATAGAGCTCTGCCTCCGCTTTCACATGCTCGTGATAATGAACACCGTCTTCCAGCATGATGGCTTCCAGCTGGTCGCGGCTGTAATCGGCCGGCCGGAAATCCTTCCGGGTGGCCACCGCCGGCTCCTTTACAAAGCCGTCGGCCATGGCGTTGCCCAAGCCATAGCGGTGGATCACGTTGCGGAACGGCTTCCCGCCGGCGCCAGTCGATTTGGGCGTGGCGGTCAGTTCCAGGCCCAACTGGGGCTTCAGGTCGAAAATTGCCTGCGCGGCAGCCTTGGCGCGATAGCGATGCGCCTCGTCCATCAGCATCACCAGATCGTCCAGCCCGGCGAGATAATCATAATAGCTGGTGCCAAGGGTTTCCCGGAAACTCCTGATTTTTCCGGCTTCCTTGTTGATCTTGTCGACGTTGAAGATGTTGATCACCACCTCGCCGCCAAACAGGTCGCCGCCGCGCACGCCGCGGCCTTCCTGCCAATTGTCCCCAGTGACGATGATCGGCGGGCGCTGGCCAAATTCGGCGATGCCGCGGAACACATATTTGGGCGATTCCGGCTTGCCCAGATCGGCCACCAGCTTCTCGTAGATGGTGGTGTTTGGCGCCAGCACGAAGAAGTTGCGGCTCTTGCCGGTGAGGTGGAGGAAGGCGATGAACGCCCCCATCAGCCGCGTCTTGCCTACGCCGGTGCCGGAACCCCTCAAGGGCATCCCGCTCCATGTCGTCGAGCAGGGCAGGGGGTTCTTCATCGATGGGCTGGAAGTTGATGACGGCGGCCCGGAACAGATTGCCGGCCAGCCAGCTGGGGCAGATTTCACCGTTGCTGTCACACACAAGCAGCCGCGTTTCGGTGTAGGTGCGGGCATGGGACCGAAGTTCCAGTTCGACCAGGCGCAGCCAGCCAGTGCGATGCCTGAACCACAGCAATTCCCACGACGGGCCGTCATGGGCATCTGGATCGATTTCGATGGCAACGGGGAACAGGCCAAAGCCATCCACCGGGATCATCGCACCTCCCAGCGGATGGTCATCAACGGCGTGATGTCGGCAGCGCGGCCCAGCATGGCGGCGAATTCGTCCAGCTTGTCCTCAATCTCCCGGCGGGCGGCCTTGCGACGCTGGAACTTCGTCAGCTTCAGCTCGTCGATATCGTCACCCAGGCGATTGATCTTGCGGCCCAGGTCCAGCTTCTCTTCCATGCTGATGTCGGGGTTGCGCCGCTGCTTCTGCAGCTCCTTCTGCTCAGCTTCCAGCACCTTGATGCGGGCGTCGATCTCGATTTCCACATCCTCGGCATAGCGCTCCAGCCGTTCCTGTTCGGCATCAAGCCACTTGGCATTCTCGGCCGTGATCATGGCCTGGAATTTGGCCTTGGCGCTGTCCATCCCCGTCGCCAACTGCGCCGCCGGCGGCTCCAACGGGCAGGCGACATCATGCGCCGGCACGCGCATCAGCTTGTCCACCGTTTCGTCGTCCAGCGCCTTGCCTTCATCGTCAAAGGCCGCAACCAGCAGCTGCTCACGCGCTGTTTCGCCCGATGACACCCGCGCCTTGGCGATGCGCATCCAGCCTGACCGGCCAGCCAGTGCTTGCGCCGCAGTGACCTGACCGGCGAAGGGATAGGCCTTTGGGGTGAACACCAGCCCGGCAGCCGGCCCTTCGGGGCGTGCCTTGGCCCGCTCCAGCAACTGCGCCCCCAGATCATCGTTGGCCCGGAAGAATTTCCAGTCTTTCTCGTCTGCTTGCGGCCATTCCACGGTGTAGGTGGCGCCATTCCAGACGAAATGGGCGCCATCCTCGTGGAATTTTGCATCGGGCAACTCTGCCCGGGCCACCATCAGCAGGCGCTGCTTGAATTCGGGCAGGGCGGCGCCCAGTGCCTTGTTGCGCTGGTGCAGCTTGTCGATCACGTCGGCGTCAAGCGTTTCGAGGACACGCTTGCGGGCGTTTTCCATGTCGGCATCGATCCGATCCTGGATCTTCGCCTTCAGCGCGTCGAACTCGGCTTCGGCCTCTTCCTCGGTTCGGCAGTTCTGCACGATCCGCAGGATTTCCTTCTCGAAATCCAGCCCGCTCATCAGCGTGCCCAGCACATCGTCGCTGGCGCCGAATACGCCGCTGAACAGGTGGAATTTGCTGTCCAGCAGCTCACGGATGCGCTCTTCCGCCTTGTTCTTGCGGTTGAGCATGTTGACGACCGTGACGTCGATCTTCTGGCCATAGCGGTGGCAGCGGCCGATCCGTTGCTCTACCCGCTGCGGGTTCCAGGGCAGATCGAAATTGATCAGCAGCGAGCAGAATTGGAGGTTGATGCCCTCCGCGCCGCTTTCGGTGGCAATCAGGATCGTCTTGTCGGGGCTGCGGAAGGCCTCGACGATCGCCGCCTTCATGTCGGCCGTCTTGGATCCGGACACCCGGTCGCTGCCGGCGTGCTTCTCCCGCCAGGCCTTGTAAACGCGCTGGCTTTCGGGATCGCTGTTCGATCCGTTGAGCAACACGACCTTCCCGTCATAGCCGTTGCCGTTCAGCAGTTCGGCCAGATAGCGCTGCGTACGCACGCTTTCGGTGAAGATCACCGCCTTGCGCTCGCCGCCTTTGGCCACGATCTGCTCCAGCACCTCGGGGAGGTGGGTCAGCAGCTTCTCGCCCTTGGCGTTGCTGCCGATCGACTGGGCCAGCGCAAGCAGACCCTCGACTTCGACGATCTCGGCGGCCAGCTTGATGGGATCGACATCATCGTCATCATCATCATCGAGATCAGCCTCATCCCGCAGATCATCGATCGTTTCGATGTCGTCGGTCATGTCCAGGGCGGCGCCCTGCTTCTTGCGCAGCCGCTCCAGCAAGGTGCTCAGATACTGCGTGACGGCGAACGTCGACGACCCCAGCACCTTCCGAGCCTGCAGGATCACCAGCTGGTTGGGTGTATGCCCGTATGAAACTGTGTCCGTCCGCTTCAGGAATTCAGACAGCCGGTTGTACAGCTCGGTTTCCATGTCCTTCGGCTCGAAGTCGAAGGTTCTGGCCTCACGACGCCGAAAATTGATATGGCCGGCCTGCTGAACCTGGCGGCGCAGCGTGCGGTGGCATACCGGCTTCAATCGCTCCCTCAGCATGTCCTGGGCAACCGGCGAGGCGCCGACATACTGGGCCTTGAAGGCTTCTTCGCCTCCGAAGTGGCTCTCGTCGATGATGGACACCAGCCCATAGAGCTCCATCAGCGAGTTCTGCAGGGGCGTGGCCGTCAGCAGGATCTTGAAGGGGTCGTGCAGCGCTTCCTTCAACTGTTTCGCCCGCTGGGAGCCGCCATTTTTGTAGACGTTGCGCAGGCGGTGGGCTTCGTCGAACACCACCAGGTCCCACCGCGCCCGGCGAACATCGTCGGCCTTGCGGGCCGCAAATTCATACGAGGTGATGACGATGGCATCATCACGTTCCAGTGGACGCCGGCGACCGGCCTTCACCTCATCCTTCCACGTCTTGGCATCCAGAATGAACGCCCGGAGCATGAATTTGTCCCACAGTTCCTGTGCCCACTGCTTCCGCAGTGAGGCCGGCACAATCAGCAGGATGCGCCGCCGCTGCTCGGCCCACCGTTGTGCAATCACTAGGCCGGCTTCGATCGTCTTGCCCAGGCCCACCTCATCCGCCAGCAGCACCCCACGGGAAAGCGGTGATTTCAGCGCAAACAGGGCGGCATCCACCTGGTGGGGGTTCATCTCCACCCGGGCGGATGCCAGGGAACGCTCAAGCGCGCCCTGATCGCTGCCCGCCAGGGTCAGCCTGTGGGCGTGGTAAGACGCTTGAATCTGCGAATACAGATTGGACATTGGCCAACGATATGCCGGCTTGAATGTTGCCGAACAAGCAGAAATGCACGGATTTGGCTGCCGCCAGCCCCATCAAATTGATGGCCCAGTCAGACTCGGCATGGACAAAGCTCTGTTCGCTAGTCCTCTTTGCCGAATCGAGCGTGAAAAAAACGTGATCTTATTTGCAACCGCGCAATGGCCTTGCTCGATATTGCATTTTTATATTGACCATTGATGGAAAAATTCGAAACAGATGTGCCAAGTATCGATTGGGAGTCATGATTCAAATGAAGCTGTCATCTGCGTTGCTCGCTGCGGCCCTTTTGGTGGTGTCGGCCCCTGCGGCATCGAACATTCGATATCATTTCACGGCAAATTCGTCGTTTGAAGGCATAAGTGGCTCGTTCTCATTCGTCACGAGCAGCTTCATAACCCATAATATATTCTTGCCTGTTTCAGGTATGGAATTCTGCAGCGTCGCGACTCCAATTGGACAATCGTGCTCTCCGATATTCCCGTCAACGATTGAACCGATAACATTGAACGATGATGGCGATGACTTCCGCGATGTCATCGGTTTTCAAGTTGGTTTCTTCAGGCCGAATTACAGCTTTGCCAACGGCGCCTTCAGTACGCTTGGAACTCATCAAACGATCGACTTCGGTGCATCGCAGTCCGGCACACTGGTCATTTCCCAGGTCGCCGCCGTGCCCGAGCCGAGCTCATGGGCCCTGATGATCGCTGGCTTTGGGCTGGTCGGCGCAGTGATGCGGCGGCAGGTTGGTCGTGTTATCAACCGCAAGGCAAAGGCCGCTCGCTGATCGTCCCAGATAGGTCATGGTTGCTGTTTTGGGATTTTTTGCCCTTCAGTGTTGGCACAACACCATCCGCAGCGGCTCGGCTGCAATTGGGCCGGGAGGCGATGGTCAGCTTTCGGTGTATGGTAAGGACAAGCGGACCCTTGCAGAGCCATAATCAGTTGAAATGAGCGGGCAGCCGAAAAGTCGGCTGAAGGCGGTGCGCGTTGCCAAATTGATTGTGCGGCATCGTTATGGGGTCCACCATGAGGTTAACCCTTGGGATAATTGGAAACAGGATGCCGAGCCGGCCCGAAACAGCACAGAGCGGCGGGGATAGTCAGTCTGTAGTAGGGCGCTGGCGGTTCATTGTGGCAGCTGCGTTGGTGGTTGCCATCATGTTTGCCGCGCTCGGCTGGTGGTTAATGCGCCCGGCCGAAGTCCCGGTAACCACGGTGAAGGCCGGCCGCGTAGAGATTGTTCTATCTGTTGTCGGGCGCGTCAGGCCAAAACAGCTTGTCGACGTGCGTTCCCGCTATGCAGGTCAGATCGTGCAACTGCTGCACGATGAAGGCGATGTGGTGGCGGCGGGCGCGCCGCTGGCGATTGTGCGCTCCACAATCGAACAGGCGCAGACCCAGGCCGAAACGGCGCGCGAACAGGCCGCGCGGGCCGAGGTCACGCGGGCGAAGCTCACATATGGGCGCACACAGTCGCTGGCCAACCGCGGCTTTGCCACCCGTGCTTCGCTTGATGAAGCCCGCGCGGCGCTGCTTTCGGCTGAAGCGGCCCTCGCCGCCGCCGCTGCTACGCGCCGCGCCGCCGCAGCGCGCACCGGGGAATTCACCATCCGGGCTCCGATGGCGGGCGTCGTGCTGGTACGGCCCATCGACAATGGCCAGCTTGTCTCGCCCGAAACCACCCTGTTCCAGCTGGGTTCGGGCGATGCAGTGGAACTGCGCGCCGAAGCCGATGAAGCCTATGCCGATGCGCTGCGGCCCGGCATGGTGGCGCGGGCGGCTCTCACCGGATCGGATGCGATGTTTGCCGCGCGCATCACCGAAGTGTCGCCGCGGGTGGACCCGATCAGCGGCGGCAGAGCGATCAGGCTGCAGCCTGTTGATGGCGGCCAGATCCCGGCCGGCCGATCGGTGGATATCACGATCATCGTGGCCCAGCGCGATGCCGGCATCGTGATCCCGCGGCAGGCCGTGATCAACGCCACCACCGCGCCTGCGGTTTATGTTGTTGATGCTGGCGGCATCGTGCGGGAACGGGCCATCACCATCACCGATTGGCCCTCGCGCGATGCCATCGTGGAACGCGGCCTTGCCAGCGGCGAACGTATCGTGCTCACCCCGGCCGAAACGGCACCGGCGGCCCGGGTACGGCCGCAGCCCATCGCGGCGAAATAGGGGCGCGGGCACCATGTTCGCACTGGTCGTAGCCCGCCGCTATCTGTTTTCCAACCCGGCCCAGACAGCCCTGCTGATCACCGGCGTCGCGCTGGGTGTGACCGCCTTCGTGTTCATCACCGCGCTGATCGAGGGGTTGGCTATTCGACTGACTGCCGATGTGACGGCCAACAGTTCGCATGTCTCGCTGGAGCAGGAGGTGCGCGTGGCGCGGGTGCTGCCCGCCAGGGCCGCCGATGTGCAATCCGTTGCGCTGGTTTCAACCTTTCAGCGCCGCCAGATCCGGGCCTGGGGCCCAACCGTGGCGCTGTTGCGCAGCCAACCGCTGGTTTCCGCCATCAGCCCGCAGATTTCCGGCAATGCCTTCCTGGTGAAAGGGGAGGCGGTGGCACCCTTGGCCGTAACTGCCATTGAACCATCGGCGCTGGATGCCATTTCGCCGATCACCACCAAGATCATCGGCGGTGACGCCGATCTGGGAGCGGATGGCATCCTGATTGGCGCGCAGTTGGCGGAAAATCTTGGGCTTTCAGCCGGCCAGCCGGTGTTGTTCCGCACCGATCGCGGTGTTGACCGCTTGTTGACGGTGCGCGGCATCTTTCGCACCGGCCTGCTCAACCTTGATGAGCGCGTGGCCTTTCTGTCGATCCGCACGGCGCGGCCGCTGCTCCGCCTGCCCGAAGGCGTGACCAACATCGAAGTGAAGTTGCACGATCCAGGGCAGGCGCGCGAATTCGCCGCCTTCCTGCGTGATGCCACCGGTCTGCGCGTCACATCCTGGCAGGAACGCAACACCACGCTGGAAGGCGCGCTGTTTGCCCAGGCGCAAACCGGCACGCTGATTCAGATCTTCTCGCTGATTTCCGTGCTGATCGGCATTGCCAGCGCGCTCAGCCTTTCGGCCAATCGGCGACGCGGCGAGATCGGGATCATGGGGGCCTTTGGCGTGGCCCGCCGGTTCATCGCCGCCGTGTTTGTGCTGCAGGGCCTTCTGATCGGCATGGTGGGGGCCGGGATCGGCTGCCTCACCGGCTTTGCCCTGTGTTCGTGGCTGGCAACGCTGACCAAAGCAGACGGCACCATGGTTTTGCCCATCGTGGCAAGCGAGGGCAGCTATCTCACCGTGTTCGCGTTGACCACGCTGGGCGCTGTTCTGGCCTCGGTGATCCCGGCCCGATCGGCGGCGCGGCTCGATCCGCTCGAGGCCATCCAGCAATGACTGATGTGCTGGAAGCCCGGGGCATCGACATGTCGTTCCGCAACGGAGACGAAGTGACTGAAGTATTGAAAGGCGTGGACCTCACCCTGCAAGCCGGCGAACTGGTTGCCCTGTTGGGGGCATCGGGTTCGGGCAAATCCACCCTGCTGTCGATCATCGGCCTGTTGCTGCGGCCCACCGCTGGCCGCATCACCATTGCCGGCCAGCGGGTTGACACCCTGTCGGAAACAGAGCGCGCTCGGTTCCGCAACCAGCGGTTGGGCTTCATCTTCCAGTTTCATCACCTCCTGCCGGATTTCACCGCGACCGAGAATGTGGCGTTCCCGGCCGCCGCGACGGCTGGCCGGATGACCGGCGCCATGCGGCAACGGGCCCGCGAATTGCTGGAACGGGTAGGCTTGGCCGATAGGATGGATTTTCCGGCCACGCGGCTTTCGGGTGGTCAGAAACAGCGCGTCGCCATCGCACGGGCGTTGATGAACAACCCGGCCCTGATCCTGGCCGACGAGCCGACGGGCAGCCTGGACCGCGTTTCGGCCGAAAAGGTGCTGGACCTGATGGAAGAGGTGAATCGCGAGGACAAGGCCACGTTTTTGATCTGCACGCATGATGAAAACATCGCCGCCCGCTGTGCACGTCGCATCATCGTCAAAGATGGCCGGGCGGACCGCGTGCAAGCATAGTCCGGAGCCACCACGCATGACGCATGGAACTTTCATGTTCGTTGATGGTTCAAACTTTGCCTGACCTCTTCAGTCGCGATGCGCGGCCATGCAATTTCGGTCATCCAACGGAGAGCAGCCATGAGCCAGAACGCTGACAGAATCCAGGATATCGGACCGCAGCCGCAGGCATTCGACATTGAGCATGCAACCCAGAAAAATGCAGACTACCGCTCAGTCGCGTGGAGCGGGCGGTATCTGCAGGTCACCTTGATGTCGATCCCCGTCGGCGGCGACATCGGCCTCGAAATCCATCCGGAGACCGACCAGTTCCTGCGCCTCGAGGTTGGCAACGGTCACTTGCAAATGGGCCCGGCAAAAGACCAGCTGAGCTTTCAGCAAGAGGTATCGGATGGCTGGTGCGTGCTCGTACCGGCAGGTACCTGGCACAATATCACCAACATCGGCGCCAGCCCGATGCAGGTTTACACCGTCTACGCCCCCGCGCATCATGCGCCGGGCAAGGTGCAATCCACGGCGGCTGCGGCCGAAGCTGACAAGGATGATGAGCCTGCAAGCTGGTCGGTGCAGCCTGACAATGTGCCTGACATGCACGGCTGATCACGGTTGGCACGCCGGTCCTGTCAGTTGCACGACAGCTTCGCAGCATAGTGGATCATCAGGGCACCCATTCCGTGGAATCCATTTGGGCGGAAATCTCTATCGAAATGGCCGGCGGACGAAATTTTGAGGCATCAACTCATGCAGCCAATGAAACAATTGCGCATCTGGCACGCGTTCATCGCCGTCTTCGCAACTGCGACGTACCTCAGCGAAGATATGGAACCGCTGCACCAGTTGCTCGGGTACGGCGTCGTCATCCTGATCAGCGGTCGCCTATTGATGGCGATCTTCGGGGCTGGAGCTCTGGGTCTTCAACGTTTCTACCCCAAGTTTCGCGATTTGAAGCTTGAGACGGCGGCCACCCATCCGGCTATCAGCCGCACGCTTTTGCTTGGCATTGCCGCGGCCTTGTTGGGTGCCGCAACGACCGGCATTTTCATGGACAAGGGCCAGACCCTGCAGACGATTCCGGCCATAAACTCCGGCGCCTCATTTTCCGCATATGTGGTGAGCGATGACAGCGATCGCCGGCCTGCTGGCACCCGCAGAGGCGACGAGGGTGATGACGATGAGGAAGGATGGCTTGGCGAAGTGCACGAGTTTTTTGCCAATCTGCTTATGGGAGTCGTGGCCTTGCACGTGACCTACCTCCTCCTGTTCAAATGGCCGCTGGCGCGCTTCATGCTTTTCGTCCGGCAATCTCCGAAAGCGATAGCGCCGAAACCCTAATCGAAGCGGTAAATTGCTTTAGAGGGTTGCGCATGCTGACGGGCGTTCCGCGCTGATATCCGGCCGTGACGGCGCCTTTCAGCGCGAATACCCCACGCCGTTCTTCCCTGCGTTCATCGATTATCCGAAATCGCGGCACGATCAGGATGACCGCTTTCAAGCGTCCTTCGGGAATTGGCTCACGTCCCCTTTGGGGGCGCAAAGCTGCCGCGCTGCTGAACTCCCATGGGTGTCATATCGGACGATGCCGCCATTCAGTCTGCCCAGGCTTGTGGGCTGGGCAATCCTTGCAGACAGCCACCTCGCAGAGCCGGCAGACACCTTCAGCACCGTTCCCATCGGGCGCCATCCTGTCCAACATCCTGGCGAGGTGATCACGCACGACGTTCCGTTCAGCGTTGTCCAGGTTACTGAAGACCGCCCAGGCACCCTCTCTTCTCGCCGCCAACAGGTCAGATCGCATTTGTTCGCCGACCGCCGTCAGATGGATCGCCGCTTCGCGCTTGTTGCGGCCAACGTGGCGTTCGGCATAGCCGGCCAGCATAAGCCGCTCTACGAGCCGAACACATCCCGAGTGGGACATCTCCAGCGCCTGCCGAAGGCGTTCGATGGGCTGTCCGGGGGCGGACCCGATGACAATCAACGCCGCAGTTGCCTGTCCATCCATCTTCAGCAGATCGGTGGTCCGCCGATCCATCTGGTTGACCGCGGCCTGCGCAATGGCCGCAAATTTCGTAGCCAAATCAATGTCCATGCCACTTGATATATGCCTTACACATATGTCGCAAGGGCAAATATATGCAGAGCGCATGTGTTGCCAGGCTCAACATATGTCGTATGCATATGTTCAGTGGCGGTCCGCTAGCGCGGATCGCTTAAGGGAAGGAGGCAAGCGAAGGAAAGAGAAAATTGGGTTTAAAATTAAGGAGAAAAGCCCAGTGTCTCAACCAACCTTTGAAACTGCAGAAGCGACAGATCGCGCATCGGTCCAGCAGAAAACGCGCCCGCGAAGTGACCGGACTCGTCCTTGTGGCCATCCCGGCATGGTGCGGCCGCCGCGCTGGATCGGGAGGTGGCGCTGATGACGAAGAAAGCCCAAGCCAGTGGTCCGCCGGTCTTCATGCATTCGGCAATCGATGGCCTTGCCTTCGGGGTATTGCGGCGAGAGTTCAGCGGAATCAACGACGTGGTGAGCTTCGCGCACCGCAAGCTGCACCCGGACAAGAATGTCACTGCCTCCCCGGCAGACCTGCGATGGCAGCCTTCCTGCTTCCGGCATGAGCTGTTGCTGACCGCCGAAATGCCGGATGTGTTTGGCTACTACCCGGTTGTCCTGCACTCGTTCGAATGCGAAGCGGATCCGACCAACAAGGACCTCATGCTGCACCTCAAGGTGACAGGGGAGGGGCGCCCCAACCACTATTTGTGGGACCGAGCACGCCGATTTGCCGCCTCGGTTCTGCGTGACGAGAAGGGGTTGGCAACCATCCTGGCGATGCATGATCCGCCCCCGACGGCGGTGTACAAAAACCAACCGCACGTCCACATCATGGCGTTGGCGAGACGCTTCGACGGGAGACGCTGGGGTGAGGTCACTGACCTCGCCCGTGACGCCGCCCATGCCACGCTCGCCGCCGCCTGGAAGGCGACGGCGGCGGGCTGAACGGCCGCTGTGCGCACTGTGCGCTTGACTGTGCGCATGGCTGTGCCAACACTCAAATCAGGCATCAGGGACGCCATTGATTTCAGAGGGTTAGCGGGGAATCGGATTCACCCGAAAATTGGGTGGGAATCCTGGCGCCCCAGCCAACACGCAGCAGCCGGTTTCCCGCTTCATCCTGATCGCCGCCAGGTGCGGCCGGCTGCCGCTGGGCCGGCATGTGCAGCATTTGTCATGTTTGTTTCATG
>JAIXUQ010000102.1 GCA_027483465.1 Sphingomonadales bacterium | reverse complement strand
TCTGGATGCCGCCGCCAACCGGGTCACGCCGCTGCTGACCCTGGCGCCGGGGTGGAACGTGGCCGGCGTTGGCAACATCAACGGCACCGGCAAGGCCGATGTGGTGTTCCAGAACAGCACCGGCACGGTGATCGCCTTCACCGAAAACGGCTGGCTGGACCTGCTCACGCTGTCGTCGGGCTGGCAGATTGTCGGCATCGGCGACGTGTCCGGCGGGCTGGCCGATGATTTCGTGTTCATGAACAGCAACCGCGTGACAATCTTCTGGGATGCGACCCGCGGGGCCAACGGCTGGAGCGATTTTGCCACCATCGGTGCGGGCTGGAACATTTCGGGCCTCGTCGACCTTAGCGGCGACGGTCGCGACGACGTGCTGCTGCGCAACCCGAATGGCAACGCCATCTATTGGACAGGCACCGGCTGGGGCGACCTCGGCAACGTCCTTGCCGGAACCGAGCTGGTCGGAACAGGGGTGTTTCCCTGATCACCATCGGCCTGGCTGCAGGCAATACCGCCGGGTAAAGACGCACATGAATGCAAGGCACACCCGCGCCGATCGATCGATTGAGTTTTCACATCTCAATTGATCATCATGGGGGCAGGTGCCTAACGCAGCGGCCGTGGCCAATCCGAATGCCAAGTTGGAGATGGCATTCGACTGGTAACCTTTCTGTCCATTGGCCCTTCTGATGCGGCTGAATATTGTTCCGTGCGTTTGGGCAATCAAGTTCACGCAATGTCTGGTGAAACCATGATCGCTGCCGGCATTCCGCGGTCCTCCGCCAATTGGTCAGGGCCGGTGGTTCAGGCTCGCGCTGTCTCGTCGCAAGGCCGCCATGCGGCGGTGCACACTTCAGCATCAGCGCCGTCAGATGCGCATGTTGGCAATGGACCGGGCTGCACGCTCGCGCGCCCCTGGGCCTCCTGCGGTGGCCACGGGATCAAGGCCATCGGGCGCAAGCTGGCGGATTTTCGCCGGGCAAACGGTCTTTCGCTGGACGTCTTGAGTTCTGATGCCGTCGCGCTGATCAGCCGCCACGGCGCAACTGGCTGGGCGGCGCGCCGAACCAGCGCCGGGTGGCGCGGCGCAGGCTGCGCGCCTCGGAATAGCCGAGGCCGGCGGCCAGATCCTCCAGCCCGGTTTCGGACTTCAGCGCCGCCAGCGCCTGTTGCTGGCGGACATGGGCGATCAGCGCGCGATAGCTTTGGCCTTCATCGGCCAGGCGCCGCCGCAAGGTGGCAACCGAAAGCCCCATGGCGCCAGCCAGCCGCACCTGATCCAGCGGCGCCTGCCACAACAGGTCCAGCACCTGTTCGGTGGCCGTGGCGCGGGCCAGCGGTTCGGCGGTGATCTGGCGATAGGTTTCGAACATCAGGCTGGGCCACAGATCAAAGCGGTCGGCCACGATGCCCAGTCCGGCGGTGTCGGCCGAATAAACCAGCACGGCGGCATCGCCCTGCCAGCGCAGCGGACAGCCCAGCAGGGCATAGAGGCTGCCGGCGGCTGGCGCGGTGGTGGGTGGCGCGATCAGACGGCGCGGCTGCAACTGTTGCCCCGTCATCCAGCAGCAGGCGGTGTGGAGCACCACCACGACCATTTCGACATAGAGCGCATGTTGATCCGCAACCCCGGACAGATTGCGGAACGCCAGACGCAGATCATGGCCGTGGCGCACCTCAACCGGCAGATCGGGCCAGACGATGCGCGCCGCTGCCGCCAGCCGGGCCAGGCCATCGCCCAGATCGCGCCCCAGCCGCATCGCTGCCAGCAGCAGGTGGAAGCTGCCATCTGGCACCGCCTGCGGCCCGATGGCGTGGCGTTCATCGCCGGTGCGCTCGATGTTGTTGCGCAGCAGTCGCCAGAAATCGAGATGGCCGATCGGGCGGCCATCATTGGGCAGGCCGGCAGCGGCCAGCATCTGCCGGGCTGGCGCATCGCCCAGCAGGCTGGCCAGAAAGGCAAAGGGAATCTGCGCCGGCATGGGTGGATGCTGGCCAAGCCCGTCGGCCATGGCAATGACGATTTTGAGCGAAAATGTCCGCCAGCTTTGCCCCGTCCTGTCCTTCCCGATGCGGGCACCAGCCGCCTAGCCTTGGCGCAATGACAAAAGGGGAGGTTGGGCAATGCACGGCTTTTGGCGATTGGGAGCGGCAATGCTGGCGCTGGGGCCGGCAGGGGTGGCCATGGCGGCCGACGCCGTTGCCAATGAGGCGGAGGAAATCATCGTCACGGCCGAGCGCCGGAGCGCCCGCGTGCAGGAAACGCCGCTCGCGCTGTCGGTATTGGCTGGTGACGCGCTCAGGCGCGGCGGCAACCAGGGCCTGACCGAACTGGCCCAGCAGGTGCCCAGCCTGAGCTTTGCGCAGAGTTTTGGCATCGCCCAGATCTTCATCCGCGGGGTTGGCAACAACTTCTTCTCGCCCGGCGGCGATCCCGGTGTCGCCACCTATGCCGATGGCGTCTATCTTTCAGACCAGGAAGCGACAGCGGTGGCCTTCCTTGATCTGGCGCGGGTGGAGGTGCTGCGCGGGCCGCAGGGCGCGCTTTATGGGCGCAACGCCACCGGCGGCGCGGTCAACCTGGTCGCCGCGGCGCCCACCGATGGGCTCGATGGCCGGCTGGGCCTCACGCTGGGCGATCATGGCCGGGTGCAGGGCGATGCCATGCTGTCGGGCCCGCTGGGCGGCGGGGTCACGGCGCGGGCCAGCGTGCAATATCGCCGGCTGGCCGGCTTCACCCGCAACGAACTGGCCGGCACAGCGGGCGCGCGCAATCGCGGCGATGCGGAAGACAGCCTGGGCGGCCGGTTGCAGGTGGCGGTGCCAGTGGGCGAGGGCCGGCTGCTGCTGAGTGCCAGTGGCTACACCCAGGATGATGCCGGGCCGGCTTTGAAGATCCTTGCCGATCCCTTCCCGCAACCGGCCGAACTGCTGTTCGGCGTGCGGCCCAGCGGCGATCCGCGCAGTTTCCAGAGCCAGGGCGCCGTCAACCGCCGCGATCTCTGGTCGGTTACCGCCCGGCTGGAGCAACCGCTGGGCGGGTCAGACCTGGTGGTGATTGCCGATACGCGCGGCGCCAGCCGGCTGATCACCTATGATCAGGATGGCACCCCCCGCAGCGTCGCCACCACCACGCTTGACACTGACAGCCGGCAATCCAGCCTGGAGGCTTATCTGCAGGGCACAGCTGGCACGTTGGACTGGCTGGCCGGCGCCACCTGGTTGCGCTTCCGCCAGAGCCGCAGCACGCGGGTGGATGGCCTGTTGCCGGGCGCTTTCCTTGATCCCGCTCTGCCGCTGAATTTCCCGATCCCCTATGCCTTTGATGGCGGCGGCACGGTGACCACCGAGGCGCTGGCCGGCTATGCCGATGGCAAATGGGCGGTGGCCGACCGTGTCGCGATCCGGTTGGGCGGGCGGTACAGCCATGATCTGAAGCGGGCGAGCGAGTTTCTCACCTTCCTGGCGCCCACCATCAACGGCACGCAGCGGCGTGGCTGGGGTGAATGGTCGGGCAAGGCAGGCATCGACTTCACGCCGGCAAAGGGCCAGCTCCTTTACGCCTCGCTGGCGCGTGGCTTCAAATCGGGGGCGCTCAATGTGGGGGCCTTCACGCCGCCGGTGGATCCTGAAATCAATGTGACCGTGGAGGCCGGCACGCGGCTTTCGGGCCGGGGCTGGACCTTCAATCTCACCGGCTACACATCCGATTACAGCGGTTTGCAGATCGTGCAGGTTGGCCCCTTGAGCCAGATCCTGGCCAATGCCGCTTCTGCGCGCATCAACGGCGTGGAGGTGGAAGCCAGCGTGAAGCCGCTGAGCCGGCTCACCCTCAGCCTGTCGGGCAGCTGGATGGATGCCGGCTTCGGGCAATTCTTCTCCACTGATCAGCGGCGCGGCTTCCAGCGCTTTGATGTGTCGGGCAACCGCTTGCCGCTCACCTCGCGCTGGCAGGGCACATTGGCGGCTGCCTGGCGGGTGCCGCTGGCCGGAGAGAGCAGTCTTGAGCTCAATGGCCGGGCGCAATGGCGGTCCGCGTATTATTTCACCGAATTCAACACCGCCGATGCCCGCCAGGGCGGCTTTGTGCGCCTTGATCTGGGCGCGGCCTGGACCAGCGCGGACGACAATTGGGTGGTGAATATCTTTGCCCGCAACCTCAGCGACCGGCGGGTGTTGTCATCTCTGGCAGTGGTCTCGCCCTTGCTGGGATCGGTGCGGGTGGCTTCGCTGGAAGCGCCGCGCCATTTCGGCATCGGCCTTGAACGGCGCTTCTGATGATGGCGCGCCGCGATCTTGCCGCCGTAATAGCCCATCTGCGCCAGCCGCCGCCGGCCGGGCTCGATCCGATTGCCGGCATGCGGGCGCTGGTGGCCGATTATGGCATGGGTTGTTCTGGGCCGGGTCTTGCCGCCTGCCAGGTGAAGCCGGTGATGATCGGCCAATGTGCCGCCGAATGGCTGGTGCCGCCACAGGCCGGCGACGCCCGGCTGGTCTATCTGCATGGTGGCGGCTGGGTGGCGGGATCGCCGACCAGCCACCGCGCCATCGCCGCCGAACTGGCACTTGGCAGCCGCCGGGCGGTGCTGGTGCCCGATTATCGGCTGGCGCCCGAACATCCGTTTCCGGCCGGGCTGGCCGATGCCGCCGCGGCGCTGGGCCACGCGGCGAGGCATGGGCCTGACGGCCCTGGGGCGGCGGCGGGCGTGGCGCTGGCCGGCGATTCGGCCGGTGGCAACATGGCCGCCGTGCTGGCCCTGAGCCTTGGCCCGGCCGTGCCGGCCCTTGACCGGCTGCTGCTGATCAGCCCGTTTCTGGCGGTGGCAGAAGCGCCCGATGGGTTTGCCGGGCCCGTGGATGATCCGGTGGTGGCGCTGGCGGGGATGGCGCTGGTCGCCGGGCTTTATGCGCCCGCCATGGCCAGCGATGATCCGCGCATCAGCCCGCTGAATGCGCATGCCGAGGCGCTGGCGGGCCTGCCGCCCACTTTGATCCAGGCCAGCGCCGCTGAAACCCTGCGCGGCCAGGCCCTGCTGTTTGCCCAGCGGCTGTGGTCGGCCGGGCGCTGGGCGCGGCTGTCGCTGTGGCCCGACATGCCGCATGTCTGGCACGCGTTCATTGGCCAGCTTCCCGAAGCCGATTCGGCGATTGCCGAAGCGGCGGCGTTTCTTGCCGGTTGAACGCACGCGCCTGAAGCATCAATCAAGTTGCCAGCAGGAAGCAGCAGGATCGTGGGACGCTTCGTCTTGTTTGCTTGAGCCGGCGAAGACTGCCCGGTGATTGCAGCCGCTGGTCTTGTCCGCCTTGGTGCACCACCTCACTCGCCAAAGTGTGTCGGGCGCGGCTGGTCGCGCTCATGGCTGGAAGGGTGGTGTGCCGGGGCCGTTGGCATAGCCGGAGATGAACGGCTTCACCCCGCCCTCGTCGGGATAGACATGGCGGCGATGGCGGCCGATATCGGTGCCATAGATGTGGATGCTCACTGACACATCGCAGGGCAGCGCGTTCGCCACGCGGTGGATGTCGCCCCGTTCGGGCCCGATCAGTTCGATGGCGCCGGGGATCAGCCGATGGCGCGGGCCAGTGGGTTGCGGCGGGCTGATGCCATCCGCACGATACGCCTGGCTGTATTCCGCACCGCGCAGCACGCCCACCGCGCCCCACACGCCATGATCATGCACCGGGGTTTGCTGCCCCGGCCCCCACACGAAGCTGACGATGGAGAACCGCGCCGCCGGATCGGCATGCAGGAGATATTGCTGATAATGCGCCGGATGCGGCACGGCATAGGCCGGCGGCAGCCAATCATCGCGGGCGATCAGCCGGGCCAGCGCGGCGGCGATGTGCGGCTGCGGGGCCGGGGTTGCCAGCGCCGCATTCACCGCGGCGATGCAATGGGCCAGCGCGGCGGGCGGTGCCGCCGTTTGGGTTTCGGCGCCGGTCATGGCGCAATCGTGTGCCCGGCTTGCGGCAGCCGGGGGTCGGCGCTGCTTTCATCCTTCAGGGCGATACCGGTGAGGCGGCGGGCGCGGGCCTGGTGCACCAGCCAGGCGATCCGGTGGGCGGCGGTTTCATGATCAAGCCCGTGCGGCGGGCGGATGTTGGACACGCAGTTGCGCTCGCTATCGTGCCGGCCGGGGCGCGGCTGCCAGGTGATATAGGCGCCCAGCGAATCCGACGCGCTCAGCCCCGGCCGCTCCCCGATGAGCATCACCAGCAGGTCCACGCCCAGCGCCGCCCCGATGGCATCGCCCAGCGCCACCCGTGCCTGGTGCGCCGCCACGATCGGCGCCAGCACACCGCCCAGCAGCGGCCGCAGCGCGGTGACCAGCGGCACGGCATGGCGGGCCACCGCCGTGGCCGACAGGCCATCGCCCACCACGATGGCGGTGTCGGCCCCGGTCTTTGTCAGCCGGGCCGCATCGGCCGCCGGCAGTTGCCGGCCCAGATCGGGGCGTTGCAGATAGGTTGCCCGGTCAGGCGCGGCGCTGTGCACCACGATGGCGCCAAAGGCGGCTTCCAGCGGGCCGGTATCAAAGGCGGCGTGCACCGCATCACGCGCCTGCGCGTGTGCCAGATCAAAGGCCAGCGTGGCCGCCGTGCCGAGCGCGTGCCCGGCGCGCGGCAGGCCGATGCGGGCCTGGGTGAAGGCGGCAAGGCGGGCGGCGAGATCAGCCATCGAGCAGCGCCGGCAGGGCAAGGCGGGCGGGCGTGGCGGCCAGCCGTCCGGCCGCATCGGTGATGCCAGTGGCCAGCAACCACGCCTCGAACTCCGGCGCGGGTTTCAGGCCCAGCACGTCGCGCAAGTAGAGCGCATCGTGAAAGCTGGTCGATTGATAATTCAGCATGATATCATCGGCACCCGGCACGCCCATGATGAAATTCACCCCGGCCACGCCGGCCAGGGTGAGGATGGCATCCATGTCGTTCTGATCGGCTTCGGCATGGTTGGTGTAGCAGATATCCAGCCCCATCGGCAGGCCGAGCAGCTTGCCGGTGCAATGATCCTCAAGGGCGGCGCGCAGGATCTGCCGGCCATCATAAAGATATTCCGGGCCAATGAAGCCCACCACCGAATTGACCAGCAGCGGCCGGAAGGCGCGCGCCACGCCCTGGGCGCGCGCTTCCAGCGTTTGCTGATCAACGCCGTGATGGGCACCGGCCGACAGCGCCGAGCCCTGGCCGGTTTCGAAATACATCACATCATCGCCCAGTGTGCCGCGCCCCAGCGCCAGCGTGGCCGCGTGCGCTTCGGCCAGCAGCGCCAGATCGATGCCAAAGCCGCGATTGGTGGCTTCGGTGCCGCCGATGGACTGGAAACACAGATCCACCGGGGCGCCGCGCTCGATCAGTTGCAGCGTGTTGGTGACATGGGTGAGCACGCAGGCCTGGGTGGGGATGGCATAGGCCTGGCGCAGCTCATCCAGCAGCAACAGCAGCCGGTGCGCGGCGGCCACATTGTCACCCGCCGGGTTGATGCCGATCACCGCATCGCCCGAACCCAGCAGCAGGCCATCCAGGATGGCGGCCGCGATGCCGGCCGGATCATCGGTGGGATGATTGGGCTGCAGCCGCACCGAAAGCCGGCCGGGCAGGCCGATGGTGCTGCGAAAGCGGGTGATCACCCGGCGCTTGGCGGCCACTGCGATCAGATCCTGATTGCGCATGATCTTGGTGACGGCGGCGACCATTTCGGGGGTGAGGCCGGCGGCCACCGCCGCGATGGCGGCGCCATCACTGGCCAGCAGCCAGTCACGCAGGCTACCCACCGTCAGATGGGCGATGGCGGCAAAGGCGGCGGCATCGTGGCTGTCGATGATCAGCCGGCTCACCTCGTCACCCTCATAGGGCACCACGAGATCGGTGAGGAAAATGGCCAGCGGCAGATCGGCCAGCACCAGCCGCGCTGCCACCCGCTGTTCGGCGCTGGTGGCAGCGATGCCGGCCAGCACATCGCCGGAACGGTGCGGGCTGGCCGCCGCCATCACGGTGCGCAGATCGGCGAAACGGTGGCGCGTGCCGCCCAGATCGTGATGATAAGGCATCAGGCCGGCACCGCCTGGCGCAGCCCGCGCCGCCAGGCCATCAGCACGCCGGCGCCCATCACGCCCGCAAACAGCGCGAACAGCCCCGGATTGAACCAGATCATCGCCGCCAGCGCCGCGACAGCGAGACCCAGCGCCAGGCCGGGCAGCCAGGGATAGAACGGCGTCTCCCATGGCCGTTCCATGGTCGGCGCGATCCGGCGCAGGCGGAACAGCGCCGCCATGCTGATGACATACATGAGCAGTGCGCCAAACACCGAGAGCGTGACAATGGCGGCGGTGAGCGGCTGGCCGCCGATATTGATGAACCGGTCGCTCCAGATCGCGGTGACGCCCACCAGTCCGGCGGCCAGCGTGGCCAGATGCGGCGTGCGCCAGCGCGGGTGCAGCCGTGCCAGCGGGCCCGGCAGAAAGCCGGCGCGGGCCAGCGCATAGATTTGCCGGGCACAGGCCATGATGATGCCGTGGAACGAGGCCACCAGCCCGAACAGCCCCAGCCAGACCAGCATGTGCAGCCAGCCGCTGGACTGGCCAACCACGGCCTGCATGGCGCGCGGCAGCGGATCATTGACATTGGCGAGGCTTCGCCAATCACCCGCCCCGCCGGCAAACAGCATCACGCCAAAGGCCAGCAGCACCAGCGTGAGCATGCCAGAGACATAGGCGCGCGGGATGGTGCGCCGCGGATCGCGGGCTTCCTCGGCGGCCATGGCCACGCCTTCGATGGCCAGGAAAAACCAGATGGCAAAGGGGATGGCCGCCAACATGCCCGGCAGCGCCGCCGGGCTGAACCGGTCAGCCCCCGCCCAGCCGCCGGCGGCAAAGGCCTGCCATTGGAAGGCCGGCGCCACCACGCCCATGAACACCAGCAGTTCGGCCACCGCCAGCAGCGTGACGGCCAGTTCGAAGCTGGCGGCAATGGCCACCCCGGCGATGTTGAGCGTGACGAACACGGCATAGGCAGCAGTGGCCACCAGCTTTTCATCGCTGCCGGGAAATTGCACCGCCAGATAGGCGCCGATGGCCAGCGCGATCGCCGGCGGCGCAAACAGGAATTCGATCAGCGTGGCGGTGCCGGCAATGGCGCCGCCCAGCGGGCCAAAGGCGCGCAGGCTGTAGGCAAAGGGGCCGCCGGCATGGGGGATGGCGGTGGTGAGTTCGGTGAAGCTGAAGATGAAGGCGCCATAAAGCAGCGCCACGCCGGCCGCCGTGACGAGGAAACCCAGTGTGCCGGCCGCCGCCCAGCCATAGCTCCAGCCGAAATATTCGCCCGAAATGACCAGACCAACCGCAATGCCCCACAGCTGAAGGCCGCCCAGCGTGCGCTTGAGTGTCGCTTCCCCTTCATGCTCCATGGCTGGGCCCCCACTGCCGGCAGGCCGCCGGCACCGCCGATAGTGACGGCGAAAACGGCACGCGCCAAGTCCGCCGGATGGCCCATGGCGTGCGCCGGACGGCCTAAGGCGCCGCCAGCCACTCGGCGGCCAATGTGCCGCGATGCCCTTCGGGCGCCAACGCCATGCGCAGCGCCGCGAGCAACGTTGGCAGCGGCTGGGTGAAGGCGTGGGGCGGATTGATGATGAACAGGCCGGCGCCGTTATACTGGCCGGGCTGTTCGGCATCATACAGCCAATGGTCCACCACCAGGAACTTCGGGATGCCCACCCGCGCCAACTGGGCTTTCCAGCGGGCATGGGTGGCCTGATCTTTCAGCGGATACCAGATCATCGTCACGCCGTGCGCCCATTTGCGCTGGGCGGCGGCCAGGGTGGCGGTGATGCGGGCGCGTTCATCGGGCTGCTCATAGGGCGGGTCCACCACCACCACGCCGCGCGGCGTGCGGGTGGGCAGCATGGCCAGCCACAGTTCATGGGCATCGCGCGTGTGCACCGCCGCCGGCGTGCCGCGCATCGCCGCGCGCAGGGCAGCGGCGTCTTCGGGATGTTTCTCGTTCAGGATCAGCCCATCCTGCGGGCGCAGCAGTTGCGACAGGATGCGCGGGGAGCCTGGGTAGAGGCGCGGTTCCGGCCCGGCATTCACCGCCCGCACGGCGGCGCGATAATCATCCAGCAGGGGGCTGGGATCGGCAAAGGCGCGCTGCACGCCCTGCGCCGCCTCCCCGGTGCGCTGCGCGGCATCGCCGGCCAGATCATAAAGGCCGCAGCCGGCATGGGTGTCGATCAGGGTGAGGGCACCGGGCTTGAGCTGCAAGGCCCTGACCAGCGCGATCATCAGGCAGTGCTTGACGACATCGGCGCTGTTGCCGGCATGGAAGGCGTGGCGGTAGTTCATTGGGCGCGCCAGTTCGGGGCCGCGATTTCGGCATAATGGCCGGGGGCGATCCCGGCCAGCACCCAATCGCCGATGGCCCAGCGCACCAGCCGCAGCGTGGGCAGGCCCACTGCCGCCGTCATGCGGCGCACCTGGCGGTTGCGGCCTTCGCGCAATGTGATTTGCAGCCAGGCATCGGGGATGGACTTGCGTTGGCGGATTGGCGGATTGCGCGGCCACAGATCGGGCGCGGCGATTCGGGTGACATCAGCGGGCCGGGTGAGGCCATCGTTCAGCATCACGCCCTGGCGCAGCCGGTCCAGCGCAGCCTCCTGCGGATCGCCCTCCACCTGCACCAGATAGGTCTTGGGCAGCTTGAAGCGCGGATCGGCGATGCGCGCCTGCAGGCGGCCATCATCGCAGAGCAGCAGCAGCCCCTCGCTGTCACGGTCAAGCCGGCCGGCGGGATAGACGCCCTTCACCGCGATATAATCCGAAAGCGTGGCGCGCGCCGCGGGCGCGCCGCGATCGGTGAATTGCGACAACACCCCGAAGGGCTTGTTGAACAGGAGCAGCCGGGCCATGCCGCCGCCCTATCGCCCGATTGCCGCCCGGCCTCAAGACCGCTGCGGGGCGGCTGGCGCCGGGCCATGGATTTTGCCACAAACGCGGCCATGGCCCCTGAAACTCCGCCTGCGCCCTCTCCGCCCGCCATGCGCTGGATTGCCGGCGGCAGCTTCACCATGGGGTCAGAGCGTTTCTATCCCGAGGAGCGGCCGCTGCGGCGGGTGGCGGTGGATGGGTTCTGGATCGATGAAACCCCGGTGACCAACCGCGAATTTGCCGAATTCGTGGCCGCCACCGGCCACCGCACCCTGGCCGAAATCGCACCTGATCCAAAGGATTATCCCGGCATGGACCCGGCGCTGGCGGTGCCGGGCGCGCTGGTGTTCACGCCGCCGCCGGGGCCGGTGCCGCTGGCCCGGGTGGATTTGTGGTGGCGCTGGGTGCCGGGGGCGGACTGGCGCCATCCGCTGGGGCCGGAAGCCGATGTGGCGGCGCTGGGCCTGATGGATCACCCGGTGGTGCAGGTGGCCTGGGCCGATGCCGCTGCCTATGCCGCCTGGGCCGGCAAGGCGCTGCCCACCGAGGCCGAGCATGAATTTGCGGCGCGTGGGCTGCTGGAGGGCGCCGATTATGCCTGGGGCGATGAACTGGCGCCCGACGGCCGGTTGCTGGCCAATTACTGGCAGGGCGAATTCCCGCACGACAACAGCCTGGCCGATGGCTGGCTGCGCACGTCGCCGGTGCGCAGCTTTCCGGCCAACGGCCATGGCCTTTACGACATGATCGGCAATGTGTGGGAATGGACCGCCGATTGGTGGCAGGAACGCCCGCGCCCGCCGCGCAAGAAACGGCCCGGCGCCTGCTGCACCATCCGCAACCCGCGCGGCGGCGATCTGTGGGGCAGCCATGATCCGGCGCAGCCCCAGGTGAAGATCGGCCGCAAGGTGCTGAAGGGCGGCTCGCATCTGTGTGCGGTCAACCACTGCCAGCGCTTCCGCCCGGCCGCCCGCCACCCCGAAATGATCGACACCGCCACCAGCCACATCGGCTTTCGCTGCGTGGTGCGGCCATGATGGCGGCAAGGGAGGACCAAGGGAGGACAGGGCCGATGACCGCTGTTGAACAAGCCCGCGCCCTGATCGCGCGGATGACGCTGGCGGAAAAGGCCGGGCAGGTGAGCCAGGCCTTTGCCGTGCCCTTCCTGCCGCCGGTGGATCAGGCGGTGGCGGAAGGGCGG
Source organism: Sphingomonadales bacterium (assembly GCA_027483465.1). GTDB lineage: Bacteria > Pseudomonadota > Alphaproteobacteria > Sphingomonadales > Sphingomonadaceae > Sandarakinorhabdus. The sequence goes on along the minus strand of JAIXUQ010000102.1, from coordinate 25,068 downwards.
CTGGGGTCCCTGCTGTTCGTGCCCGATCCCGCCCGCATCAACCAGTATCAGCGGCTGGCGGTGGAGCAGAGCCGGCTCGGCATTCCGCTGCTGTTCGGCTTTGACGTGATCCATGGCCTGCGCACCATCTTTCCGGTGCCGCTGGGGCTGGCGGCCAGTTTCGATCCCGGCCTGGTGGAACAGGCGCAGGCGGCGGCGGCGGCCGAGGCGCGGGCCAGCGGCATCCATTGGGCCTTCGCGCCAATGGTGGACATCGCCCGCGATCCGCGGTGGGGCCGCATCGTGGAGGGCGCCGGCGAAGACCCGCATCTGGGCAGCGAAATGGCCGCCGCGCAGGTGCGCGGGTTGCAAGGGGCGGCGATTGGCACGCCGGGCCGGGTGATTGCCGGGCCAAAGCATTTCCTGGGCTATGGCGCGGCGCCGGGCGGGCGCGATTATGAGCCCGTGTCCCTGTCGGACGCGGAAATCCGCAATGTCTATCTGCCGCCCTTTGAGGCGGCGATCCGCGCCGGGGCGGGCAACATCATGTCAGCCTATATGGATATCAACCAGCAGCCGGCGGTTGCCAGCAAGAGCCTGCTGGACGATCTGCTGCGCGGCGAACTGGGCTTTGATGGCTTTGTCGTCTCTGATGCCAACGGCGTGCAGAATCAGGTGGCGCAGCATTTCGCCGCCGACGAGGCCGAAGCAGCGGCGCGCGCCCTGCTGGCCGGCAACGACATGGAGATGGCGCTGGGCCCCAACGCCTTTGCCCGCCTGCCCGAACTGGTGGAGCAGGGCCGTGTGCCCGAAGCGGTGCTCGACCGTGCGGTGGAGCGCGTGCTGGTCGCCAAGATCCGGATGGGCCTATTTGACCATCCCTATGTGGACGAGGGCGAGGCGGCGCGCGTGCTGGCCGAACCCGCCCACCGCCAACTGGCCCAACAGGCGGCCGAGCGCAGTCTGGTGCTGCTCCACAACCGGGAAGGCGCGCTGCCGCTCACGCCCGGTGCCGCCCGGCGCGTGGCGGTGATCGGCCCGCTGGCTGACAGCGTGGCCGACACGCTGGGTCCCTGGGTGTTCGTGCCCGACAAGGCGGAGACGGTGACAGTGGCGCGCGGCATTGCCGAGCGGCTGGCCGGGGTGGCCGAGGTGACAGTGGAACCGGGCGTGCAACTGCGCCGGGCCATCGCCTCCGGGCTTGAGGCGTTTGGCCCGCCGCAACGGGCCTGGACGGATGCGGAAGCGGAAGCGCGGTTCGCGGCGGCAGTGACTGCGGCGAGGGCGGCGGACCAGATCGTGCTGGTGCTGGGCGAGGCGCAGAGCCAGAGCGGCGAGCGCGCTTCGGCCAGTGACCTCAAGCTGCCGGGGGAGCAGTTGGCCCTGCTCGATGCCGTGCTGGCGACAGCCAAGCCGGTCGTGCTGGTGCTGCTGGCTGGCCGGCCGCTGGACATCGGCGCCATCCTGCCGCGCGTGCCGGCGGTGCTGATGGCCTGGTATCCCGGTACGCGCGGCGGCACCGCCGTGGCCCGCGCCCTGTTTGGCGATGTGAACCCCGGCGGCAAGCTGCCGGTGACGTGGCCGCGCAGCGTGGGCCAGGTGCCGATCCATTATGCCCGCAGCCACACCCACACGCCCGACCGGGCGGGCAGTCTCTATCACGATGCGCCGTCAACGCCGTTGTTCAGTTTCGGCCACGGCCTGAGCTACACCAGCTTCCGGCTGGACCCGCCGGTGCTGGACCAGCCGGTGCTGGCGCCGGGCGGCGCGGTGACGGTCTCCACCCGTGTCACCAACATCGGCACGCTGACAGGGGATGAGGTGGTGCAGCTTTATGTCCACCAGCGCGCGGGCCGCGCCATGCGCCCGGCGCGCGAATTGAAGGCCTTTCAACGGGTGACGCTGGCGCCAGGCGAAAGCCGCGAGGTCCGCTTCTGCATCGATGGCGAAACCCTGTCCTACTGGAACGCCAGCGAGCGGCGCACGCTGCTTGATCCCGGCCGGTTCGATCTGTGGATTGGCACCAGTGCCGAGGCGGAACTGCACCTGGAACTGACGGTCGCCTGATCCCGTTTCACACCGCCAGACTGGCGGCGTGATCGGGGCAGCAGGCGCCGCGGCTGCCTTCCACCCAGGCGGCGTCATGCCACCAATAGCCATCGGCAGCGCTGGCGAGGCTGAGCGGGGCCGGGGCGGCGGCATATTCGGGCGCCAGCCGGGCGAGGCCGCTGCGCTGCGGCGCGGTGGGGGCGGCAAAGCGGCCGACGATGCTGCCTGGCGTGTGCGCCATGCCGCCCAGAATGATGTGGCGCACATCGGCGGCGGCGGCGACATCGGCCAGCGGATCACCGCCCACCAGCAGCAGATCGGCCATGCGGCCGGGGCCGAGTTCGCCCACCGGTTCGGCCAGAAAGGCGCCGGCATGGCTGGTCGCGGTGCGCAGCGCATCGACGGGCCGGATGCCAAAACGCGTCATGCCGCGCAGATTGAGGTGCAGGCTGATGGCGACGAAATCGATGGGCGCATCGGTGCCGGCAATCACATGATGGCCCAGCGCCATGGTCGCCTTGATCTGCTCGACATTGCGTTGCAGCGTCGCCAGTTGCGGGGCTGTGTCGCCGGCCCTGATCGCCGCCACGCGGGCATCCAGCTTGGCCAGATCCCACGCCGGCAGCAGGCTGCGCACCCGCCTATCGCTGGGCAGGCTGGGATCTTCGCCCATCAGCACGCCCGATGAAAACAGCGTGGGCGTGCGTGCGGCCTTGGCCGCGGCAAACAGCCGGTTCACATCGCCATAGCCCGCTCCCAGCGCGGTGACGGTGCGCGAATAGCCATAGCGGCTGGTGGCGCCCAGATGCTCCATGCAGTCAACGCCGCTGGCCAGCGCCGGATAGTGATAATGGCTGGCGACATGCAGGCCCAGCGCATGGGCCATGGCGGTGGCTTCAGCCTGGACCTTGTGCGTCATCCGCACATAGGTCTTGATCATGTCATAGCCCAGCGCCTTGGCGCGCTGCATCTCCAGCGCCATCTGCCCGGTTTCCGTCACCGGCCGCATGAAATTGTAGAAGATGCGGCTGCCATCGATGGCCTCGCCGGTGGCGAAATGGCGCGGGCCGATGCGGGCGCCGCTGGCCAGCGCCTCGCGCGCTTCCACCATCTGATAGGCCGGGCAGCCCGGCGAGCGGGTGGCGGTGATGCCCATGGCCAGAAACAGCCGGTCCATGCGGTCGCCATAGCCATAGCCCTGCATCTGGCGGTGGGTGTGCATGTCGATCAGGCCAGGCATGGCGGTGAGGCCGCTGCCATCGATCACCACGTCGGCAGCCCCGCCGGCGGCCGGCAGCGGCCCGCTGGCCGGGCGGATGGCGGCGATGCGCTCCCCTTCGATCAGCACATCGGCGGGGCCGCGCGCCGTATCGGCCACTCCGTCCCACAGCCGGCCGGCGCGCACCAGCGTCCGGGCCGGCGGCCGGGCGGCGGCCCAGCTGATCGGGCAGGCGATGTTGCTGGCCGGCCCGCCATCCAGCCCCACCAGCCGCAACTGGCCATTGTTGAGATAGAGGAGGGCGGCCGAATCGCCGCGCCAGCTGGGCGCGTCGGTCACTTCGCTGGTGATCTGGCGGGGCGCACCCGTGGGCGTGCCATCGCCGGCCACCGGCATCACCCACAGCGTTGAGCCCATGACATAAGCAAGGTGGCGGCCATCGGGCGACCAGACCGGGCCATCATCGCCGCGCGTGGCGATGGATTTCCCAGGCCCCACCGGGTGATAACGGCCGCGCCCGCTGACCAGATCGATGATCAGGATCTCGCTATAGCCCTCGCGGTAACGCGGCGTCACCGGCTTGAAGGCGGCCATGGCAACATAGCGGCCATCGGGCGACCAGCTGGGCCGGCCCGGTTCCCACAGCGCATCATAGCGGCGCTGCACCCGGCCGGAGGCGACATCCACCGTGTGCAGCGCGCCGGCCTGATCCAGAAAGGCCACCTGGCTGCCATCGGGGGACCAGGCCGGCGAGACGGCGGCCTGGCCCTTCAGATTGGTCAACTGCCGGTCAACCCCGCTGGCCAGCGTGCGCACCCACAGATCAAGCGTGCCGCCGCGATCGCTGGCATAGACGATCTCCTTGCCATCGGGAGACCAGGCCGGATCGCACTTGAACGCGGCATCGGCCACCAGCCGCTGCGGCGTGCCGCCCACCGGCAGCAGCCAGATATCGTTGAGCGCCCGCAGCAGCACCTGGCGACCATCGCGGGACAGCATCGGCGCATGGATGCCGATGGCCGGCTGTGGCCCGGCTGTCGCCACCGCCTGGCGGTGGCGGGTGTAGCTGGGGGTGCTGACCGGCACGCTCAAGCGGAACGGCACGATGGCGGAGCTGCCGTCGGGTGCGCGCCGGCGCAGCTTGCCGGTGGCACCATAAAACAGGCTGCCATCGGCGGCGAAGGCCGGGCGGAACGGGTAATAATCCGCCCCGCTGATCAACGGCTTGCCGCGCGCCATCAGCGTGACGGCGCCGGCGGTGACAATGCTGTAGGCCAGGCTGCCATCGGGCGCGAAGCCGGGGCTGCGAATTTCGGACGGGCGGCTGCGATCGGCCGAGGCCGGCACCGCGGCGGCCACGCTGGCGTCGCCGGCCAGGTCGCTCACCACCAGCTTGTTGCCATCACTCACCCAGGCGATGCGCTGGCTGTCGGGCGACCAGCAGGGCTCACTGTCCTGCCCCGGGCCGCGCGACAGCATGCGGATGGCGCCGGTCGCCAGTTCGAGCAGGTGGATGGCATAACGGCCATCGGCCCGGTCAGAGGAAAAGGCCAGCCAGCGGCCATCGGGGGAGGCGCGCACCTCGCGATTGTCGTGCAGGCCATCGGTGTGCTGGCGCCAGTCGCTGCCATCGGCGGCGCACGACCAGATGTGGAAATGGCCGGTGCGATAGGATTGGAACACCAGCCGCCTGCCATCGGCCATCCAGTCCGGCTGGGCCAGATCATCAAACTCGCCCGACAGCCGCCGTGCCGCACCGCCGCCGGCCGGCAGGGTCCAGAGCACGCCGAACAGATCAAAGGCAAGGGTGCGGCCATCGGGGGACAGGGCGAGAGCGACATTGGTGGCTTCATCGATGCTGACCATGCGGCGCTGGCTGGTGCCCACCGCGCCGGCGGCCGGTGCCGTCGATGCCAGCGGCACGGCCGCTGCTCCGATGCCCAGCCCGAACAGGCTGCGCCGGTCGATCCCCGGCTGCTTGTCGCTGCGCGTCACCATGCCTTGCCCCCTGTTGCCGGCCATAATCACCCAGCGTGCATGATAGGCTGATGCCGCCGCGCGATTGCTACGGCAAACGACATATGGCGAGAATGTCAGAATTGTTACCTATCAAAGCAGCATGATGAGAATTTTGTGCGTTGGCTTGTGCAAATCAAGTGTCGAGGCAACGTTCAGGCGATTTCTTGTCATGTAGATTCAATGGGGTGACACAACAACAGGATGATTGGTCTTGCTGGCAGCACTGCCGGCTGGGCAGGGGAAGGCTCGTTCCATAACCTTTTTTGGCGCGTCTGGCAGAGCGTGCAGCCGGGAGAGGTTTTGTTCATGCGCAGCATTGGCAATTTTGTTCAGCGTTCGGGCCCTTTGCATCGGCGTATGGCCATGCGTGCTGGCACCGCGCTCACCGCAACCAGCATCAGCCTGCTGATGGCTGCTGTCGCGCATGCCGGCGATCAGCCGGTGGCGGCGGCCGACGAGGAAAAGGTGGAGGAAATCGTTGTCACCGGCTCGCAGATCCGCGGCGCCAAGGACACCGGCGCCACCCCCTTGAGCGTGGTGAGCACCGAGCAGATCCAGGCGGTGGCAGCGGTTTCGGGCGCGGATCTGTTCCGCTCCATTCCCAGCCTGGGCGGTGTCACCTTCAACGAGCAGGTGCTGGGCGGCGGCAGCCCCAACGCGGCGCGCGGCGATGTCTCCACCATCTCGCTGCGCGGCCTGGGCAATGGCAACACGCTGGTGCTGATCAACGGCCGCCGCAGCGTGCTCCATCCCACCAGCCAGGCCATCACCGGGGTGATCGATTCCGGTGTGCCCACCTTTGGCTATAATGCCAACACCATCCCGGTCGGCGCGATTTCGCGCGTGGAAATCCTGCGTGACGGGGCGGCGGCGCTTTATGGGTCTGACGCCGTGGCCGGCGTTGTCAACAATGTGCTGAACGACAAGTTCAACGGCGCCAAATTCGATCTGCAATATGGCGGCGCCGAAGGCACCGGCCTGCGCGAATTCCAGATCAACACGCTGGTGGGCACCGATTTTGCCAAGGGCCGCGGCCATGTCACGCTGTTTGCCGGCTATGCCCACAAGACCAAGCTGCTGCTGGCCGATCAACCCTATACGGCCTTTCTTGATCGGCGGCCGCTGGTGGCCGGCACCAGCTTTGCCAATGTCGCCGCCTTCAATGGCACCAGCACCTCAACGCCGTGGGGCACGTTCCGCGCCACCGGTTCGGGCATCATCACCAGCAACGGCACGCCGATCACCAACGCATCGCGGCAATTTCATGTCCAGCCCAACAGCAACGCGGGCTGCCGGGTGGCCAGCACCACCACCGGGGTCTGCTATGATGACGGGGTTGGCACCACCGAAATGGCCGGGGCCGATGCCAATCTGCGCTTTGACAATGTCGCCAGCTTCCCCGGCCTCACCACCCAGCCCAGCGTGGACCGGATCAACCTGTTCAGCTTTGCCACCTATGATGTGACCGAGGATATCCAGTTCTTCAGCGAGGCCGGATTCTACTACGGCCGCACCGATGCCCAGGTCTCATCGGGCGGCAGCCTGGCCAATATTCCGATCACGGTGGCGGCCAATGCCTATTGGAACCCGCTGGGGGCGGTTGGTTCGCCCAACCGGCTGCCCGGCCTCAACATCCCCACCACCGGCCTGCCGGTCACCATCGCTGCCCTGAACTATGTCGATGCCGGGCCGCGCCAGGTGGAGGTGAGCAATTATCAATATCGTCTGCTCGGCGGGCTGAAGGGCGAGCTTGGCAAGTGGCACTGGGAATCGGCGCTGCTCTACACCTGGGCCACCGCGCGGGACGTGGCCGATGGCCTGTCCAACACCGCTTTGCAGGCCGCGATCAACCGCACCACGCCCGATGCCTACAACCCGTTCAACGGTGGCTGCCTGACCACGCCGGGCATTGGCGATTGCACGGTCAACCCGCAGGCCACCATCGACAGTTTCCGCGTCAAGGCGGTGCGCGCCACCAAGACGACGCTGGCGCTGTGGGATTTGCGCGTGTCCAACAACGAACTGCTCGGCCTGTGGGCCGGCAACAGCATCGGCATCGCCGCCGGCATCGAGTATCGCGAGGAGACATTCCGCGACAATCGCGATGCCCGCCAGGGCGGCGTGCGCGGCACCGACATCACCTATACCGACAGCGTGACCGGCATTTTCTATGGCTCGGATCTGGCCGGTGCCAGCCCCAGTCCCGACGTGTTCGGCAAGCGCAACGTGAAATCGGCCTATCTGGAACTGGCGGTTCCGATCATCAATGCCGACATGAACGTGCCGCTGGTGCGCGCCTTCGACGTGCAGGCAGCCGGCCGCTATGAGGATTATTCCGACGTTGGCAGCGTGGCCAAGCCCAAGGTTTCGGCGGCGTGGGAGATGTTCAAGGGTCTCACCCTGCGCGGCAGCTGGGGCCAGGGTTTCCGCGCCCCCAACCTGGAGGTGATCAACACCGCCGCGCTCGATCGCGTGAACACCGGGGTGGAATATACGCTGTGCGAGGCCGATCTGCGCGCCGGGCGCATCACCAATTTCAGCCAGTGCAACCGCAACATCTCGGTGCTGCGCCGTTCGGGCGGCAACCCCAATCTGAAACCGGAGGAGTCGGAAAGCTGGAACCTGGGCGTGATCGTGGCGCCGCCGCTGCCCGATGGCTGGGGGCAACTGAACATCACGGTTGACCGCTGGCGCATCGCCCAGAAGAATGTGGTGGGCTTGCTCGATTTCCAGAACCAGCTCAATCTGGATTATCTGCGCCGGGTGGGCGGCACCACCAATGTCAACGCCGTGCGCGCTGCCCCCACTGCCGATGATATCGCCGCGGTGGCCGGCACCAGCCTTGCGCCGGTGGGCGAACTGCAATTCGTGCTGGCCAATTTCGAAAATCTCCAGCCGGTCACGGTGGAGGGCATTGATTTCAATCTGGATTACCGGCTGAACACGGCGGCAATCGGCAATTTCGCGCTCAACCTCAACGCCACCAAGCTGATCCGCTATGAGGTGGCGGCCCCGCCGCCGGTGCAGGAACTGATCAATGCCAAGGCTGCCGGCACCATCAATGCCGGCGTGCCGATCACCGGCGGCGGCGATTTCGTCGGCATCGATGGCCAACCGGAATGGCGGCTGACCGGCAATCTTATCTGGACGCTGGGCGCCGTGACGGTGGGCACGTTCGTGCAATACATCGATCGCATCGTGCAGAATGCGGTGCGCGATGCGGCGGCCAATCCTTTCCCGGTGGGCGGGCAGACAACGGTGAACATGTTCCTCACCTACCGGTTCGAAACGGACGATGCGCTGAACGGCACCGCCATCACCATCGGCGCGCGCAACATCGGCAATCTGGCGCCGCCGCTGGCTTCCACCGGCTATTTTTCCGCCCTCTATGCGCCGCAACAGCGCTATTGGTACATGAACATCTCCAAGGCTTTCTGAAGGGGCGGCAGGCATGAAGCAGGCAGAAGGCGCCACCCGGCGCGACGTGGCGGCAATGTTGCTGGCCAGCGCGGCGACACTGGCCAGCGATCCGCTGCGGGCGCAGGCCGGCCCGGTGGAACCGACGCGGCTGATCAGCGCCGGGGAAACGCTGCGCCCCGAGATCACCGGCAGCTTTGGCATTGTTTCGGCCGGGCGCCATTATGCCTGCGCCGCCGGCATCCGCATGCTGATGGCCGGCGGCAATGCCACCGATGCCGGGGTGGCGGCGGTGTTTGCCGCGGCGGTCACCGAAATCTCCCACTTCGGCTTTGGCGGGGAAGCGCCGGCCATCATCCATGATGTGAAGAGCGGCCGCAGTGTGGTGGTGAACGGGCAGGGCACCGCGCCGGGGCTGGCCCGGCCGGAGGTGTTTGCCGCTGCCGGCGTGATTCCCGGCAACGGCCCCAACGGCGGCACCATCCCGGCCGTGGTGGATGCCATGGCGCTGGCGCTGCAGTTCAATGGCAGCATGAGCCTGTCGCAGGTGATGCAGCCCGCGATCGAACTGGCGGACGGCTTTGTGATGTATAACTTCCTGGCCGAGGTGTTCGCCAGCCAGCAGAAGGCGACATCGCAGTGGGATTGGGCGCGCCGCACCTATTATCCCGATGGCACGCCGCCGCGCACCGGGCAGATGTTCCGCCAGCCCAATCTGGCGCGCACGCTGCGCACCATCGCAGCGGCCGATGCCGCCGCGATGGCCGCCGGCAAGGATCGGGTGAAGGCCATCCAGGCCGGGCGCGATGCCTTTTACACCGGCGACATCGCGCGCCGCATGGCAGCGGCGGTTGAGGCCGATGGCGGCCTGCTGCGCTATGCCGATCTGGCGGGCTACAAGGGCAGGCTGGAGACGCCGGCGAGCGTGGAGGTGTTCGGCCACCGCGTGTTGAAGGGCGGTTTCTGGAGCCAGGGGCCGGCGCTGCTGATGGCGCTCAACATTGCCGAAGCCGCCGGCATCGCCGCGCTGCCACCCGGATCGGAGGCCTATCTCCACACGCTGGCCGAAAGCATCAAGCTGGCCTTTGATGATCGCAACATGTTCTTTGGCGATCCCGATTTTGCCGATGTGCCGGGCAAGGGCCTGTTGTCAAAGGCCTATGCCGCCGAGCGGGCAAAGCTGATCGGGCCGATGGCCAGCCTGGCCCATCGCTATGGCAATCCCTGGGCGCACGAGGGCCGGACCCGGCGCACGCCGGAATTTTTGCCGCATATGTTGAAGCGCCCGGCCGGGCCGAGTGCCGACACCACCGCCATCGAGGTTGTGGACGCCGCCGGCAATCTGTTCAGCTGCACGCCCTCCTCGGGCTGGCTGCTGGGCGGCGCCTATGTGGCCGGCGACACCGGCGTGCCGATGAGCAACCGGCTGACCATCTTTGATCTGGATGCCACCAGCCCCAATGTGCTGGCACCGGGCAAGCGGCCGCGCACCACCCTGACGCCCACGCTGGTGCTGAAGGGGGAGAAGCCCTATCTGGCCATCGGCACGCCGGGGGGTGACAATCAGGACCAGCAGATCATGAACGTGCTGCTGCGTGTGTTGATCCATGATCAGCCGCTGCAGGCCGCGATCGAGGAACCGCGCATCAATTCCAACCATTTCCACAACAGCTTCGCCATCAAGAAGGATGAGCCCGGCGTGCTGGAGATCGAGGACCGGGTGCCGGAGGCGACGCGCAAGGGCCTGGCGGCGCGCGGCCACAAGCTGGAGGTGTTGGGCCCCTATGGCGTGTCCACCGGGGTGGTGGCGGCCGGCGTGGTGCCGGGCAAGGGCACACTGCGCGGCGCCGCCGATGTGCGCCGGGAACGCTATGTGTTCGGCTGGTAGGGCTCAGCCGGCGCGTGCGGCCAGCATCAGCGCGCCGGTGATGCCGCTCAGGTCCCCCAGGGCGGGCGGCAGGATGCGGTGGCGGGCGGTGCCGGGGAAATAGCCATTGCCCAGTTCGGCGGTGCGGGCGCGCACACGATCGATCAGGCCGGGGGTTTTCATCACGCCGCCGCCCAGCACGATGATCTCAACCGCGGTGGCGGCGATCAGGCTGTGGCACAATTGCGCCAGATAATCGGCAATGATGCCATGGCAGGGATCGGCCGGCAATTCCGACAGCGGCTTGCCCCAGCGCGCGATGATCGCTGGGCCGCACACCAGCCCTTCCAGGCAATCGCCGTGGTGCGGGCAGATGCCGGGAAAGCCGGCATCGGCCGCCGGCCGGCGCGGTAGCAGATGGCCGATTTCGGGGTGGGCCGCGCCATGGACCAGATGATCGCCAAAGATCAGCCCGCCGCCCAGCCCGGTGCCAACCGTGACATAGGCCAGCGAGGTGGCGCACACCCCGGCGCCCAGCCGCTGTTCGGCCAGCGCGGCGCCGTTCACATCCGTGTCAAAGGCCACCGGCGCGCCCAGGCGGCGGCTGAAGTGGCCGGCCAGATCGCAATCGGCCCAGCCGGGCTTGGGCGTGTTGGTGATCCAGCCCCAGCGCGGGCTGGCCGGATCAAGCTCCACCGGGCCGAAGCTGGCGATGCCGATGCCGGCGATGGGGCCGTGGGCGCCCAGCCAGTCAGCGGCTTCGGCCAGGGTTTCGGCCGGCTGGCGGGTGGGGATGGTGTGGGTGGCGCTGATGCGGTCGGGCGATGGTCCCACCGCCAGCACGAATTTGGTGCCGCCAGCCTCGATGCCGGCCAGAAGGGGGGTGCTGTTCATGCCGGCTCAGGCTGCACCAGCGCGGCGGCATCGGCAAGCAGCGACAAGCGCAGCAGCGGCGCCGGCACCCCGCCAAAGTGCCGGCGCGCGGTGGCCGGATCGGCCGGCACCGGCCCGCCATCAAGGCCGATGAAATCGACAAAGCTGGCCACGGTCAGTTCGGCGGTGACAATCCAGCTATAGCTTTGCAGCGGCGCCTCCGGCGGGTTGCACAGCACCAGGCCGGAGCCGTTCAGCGGCGTGTAGGGCCCGAACAGATGATCGGACACCATGCCATACAGCCCGCCCGGCGCATGGCCCAGGCCGGGGGCGAAGGTGGAGGACTGGGTGGCCCAGAAGACATGATAGCGCCCGGCATGGAACACGATATGGGCGCGCTCAAGCTCGTTGTTGACGCCATCGGCCGTCACCAGCGGCGGCAGCAGTTGCCAGCCATCGGCACAGCGCCGCGCGATGCCCACCGCGCCGTTGTGATCACTCGTGGCATCGGCCAGCGAGGCGGTGAAGATCAGATATTCGGTGCCATCGGCCGGATCGCGGAACCAGGCCGGATCGCGGAAGGCCTTGATCCGCCCGGCTTCGCCTTCGTGCGCGTCCGCCGGCATATAGGCGGGGTGCCAGCCGCTGATGCTGGGCCGCGGGGCGCTCCAGCCGGTGGGCAGGCCATCCGCGCCTATGGCCGCGCTGCTTTCATACAGGCGCTGCTGATAACCGCCGGCCCGGCTGGCGGTGCCGGCCCCGGTGAAATAGAGGGTGACATGCGCGCCATCGCTGACGGCCGAGCCGGCCCATTCGCGCTCATAGGGCACGTGCTGATCGGGCAGGGCCGGGCCCAGATCCTGCCAGCGCCCATCCCGCCGTTCGATCAGATGGATCTTGGCCTCGAAATGCCGCAGCGCCGGGTCGCCCCGGTCGGGCGCGGTCAGGGCCATCCACAGTTCGCGGCCGGCCAGCCGGGCGATGCGGCCGGCCTGATCCTGGATCGGCCACAAATCCCAATAGACAAAGCCCGGTGGCAGCCCCTGACGGTCCACCGCCGTGATCAGCGGCACGGTGGCGGCGGCAGCCGGGTGGGCGGTGGTGGCGGCAGCGGCCGTCCAGCGGCTGGTCATCAACAGGGCCCCGTGCGCAAGGCAAGGGGGCCGGCCGCACCACCACGGGCAGGGCCGGCCCCAGGCATCAGAAATCGAACCGCACCGAAGCGGTGACGGTGCGCCCGTTGATGGCGCGGGCGCGGACAAAATTGTTGGTGCCCGGCGTGATGGCGCCTTCTTCCGCTTCGGTGATGCCCACCGCGTTGAACAGGTTGTTGGCGTTCAACGAGACCTCGATGCGATCGGCCGGGCGGACATTCACGAAGGCGTTGACCTGGGTATAGGCCGGGAACACCAGCTGGTTGTTGTCCTGCGCAAAGGCGCGGGTGGTGCCCACGATGTTCAGGCCGAAGCGCGCCACATCCAGATCTACCGACGGGGTGAATTGATAGATCAGGCTGGCCTGGCGGCGCGGCGTGTTGCCCTGGTTGGCCGGGGTGATGGCATCGCGGGCGATGGTCGCATCAGTCCAGGTGGCGCCACCGCGCAGATCGAACGGGCCGGTGCGATAGGCCGCTTCCAGTTCGATGCCCTTGGCTTCATAGGTGCGATCAAAGAAGCGCTGGGTGGTGGCTTCGAAATTCTGCTCCTGGGTGCGGGCAAAGAAGCCGGTGACGAACAGGCCGAACCCGCGCGAGCGGTATTTCACGCCCACTTCATACTGGTTGACATAATCGATGGCGTCTTCCTTGCGCACATTGCCGTTGGGCAGCACCACGCCAAACAACAGGCGATCGGCATTGGCGCGGCCGCCGCGGCTGGCCCGGGCAAACACCGCTGTATCGGCGTTCAGCCGGTAATTGGCGCCCAGCGACCAGGAGAAATAGCCGACGTCGTAATTGACCGGGCTGGGCGTGCCGTTGGCGATCAGCGAGACGGAGCGTTCCACCGGCTGGATCGAGCCATTGCCATCCACATCGAAATTGGTCGCCTGCAGCGTGCCGGCATAGCTGCCGCGCGCCGAGACATTGTCCCACCGGATCGAGCCATCGAGCGACAGCCCATCCAGATCGGCGTTCACCGCCAGATAGGGGGCGTTGATGTCGTAGCTGACATCATAGCTGCGCTGGCAGCAATTGCCCCAGAACGGCACGCCATAGGCATAGAGGCCGCCACGGGTGAGCACCGCGCCATTGGCAGGATTGACCACATCGACCAGCGCGGCATTGCGGCCCTGCACTTCCATCAGGAAACTGTCCCAGGTCCAGTCCATGTTGATGTTCTGGCGAGCCTTGTAGAAGCCGGCGGTGGCGGTTACCTGGCCGAATTCCTTGATCAGCTTCAGATCGTTGGTGAAGCCGCCGAAATCATTGATCTCGGTGTTGAACAAGTGGGTGCGCATCAACAGGCCGTTGGCATTGTTGAAGGCACGGCCGGCGTTGGGGCCGTTGGCATAGACGAGATTGTAGGTGCCGGCGTTGCCGGTGAGCAGTTGGCCGACCGAATTGCCGATGCCAGCCGCCGCGCCCACTTCCGACGGGAAGGGCGAGACGAAGCGCCCGCGCACGCTCGACCAGCGGAAGCGTTCTTCCAGCTTGAGGCCATCGGCCAGCTCGAACTGAGCTTCCAGGCCCAGCGTGGTGACGATGGCGCGCATGCCGTCGCGGATATCGGTGACCCGGCGGTTGTTGTTGCCGTCCAGCCCGGCCGCGTTGGTGAAGAAGGCGCTGTGCGGCGTGTCCCGCAGGATGTCGAAATTGGCGAACGAGCGGTAATCCGGGTTGCCATTGGTGCCGGTGACCAGCATCGGCATCGGCAGATAACCGATGGCGCGGTCGTTCAGATGCTTGGCACTGATGCGCACATAGCCGCGTTCGAACTCCTGGGTGAGGTTGGCCTTCACCTGATAGCCGCTGTTGCCGTTGTAGCCGGCGCGGCGCGGGCCTTCGCCTTCGCGCCAGAAACCGCCGATGTTGAAGCGGGTCTTGTCGCCGATGCGGGCGCCATAGTTGAAATCGAGGCGATATTCCTCGAAATCAATCCCGGCGGTGCCGATCAGCGTGCCACCATCCTCGCTGCCATCCTTGCTGATGAAGTTGATGACACCGCCCGGCGCGTTGGAGGCCAGGGTGGAGGCTGAACCGCCGCGCACCGCCTCGATCGAACGCACCGTCTGATCGGCGCGCAGGAAGATATCGGCATTGCCGAAGGCGATATCGCCAAATTGCAACACCGGCAGGCCGTCTTCCTGCAGTTGCAGGAACTTGGCACCGCCCGATGCCACCGGCAGGCCGCGCACGGCGATATTGGCATTGCCGTCGCCGCCGGTGGCTTCGGACCGGATGCCGGGGATCTGGCGGAAGATTTCGGCCGTTGTGCGCGGGGCGGCATCCAGCACGGCCTGCGCGCTCAGCGCGCTGACCGAGACCGAGCTGTTCAGCCGGTTGGCCGGCCGGGCGCTGGCGGTAACGACAATCTCTTCAAGACCCAGCGCATCGTCGCCAGCTTCGGGCTTGGCGGCATCGGCGGTGGCGGGTGCTGCGGCTTGGGCAAAAGCGGGCGCGGCGAGGGCGGCAGCGGCCACTCCCACAGCCAGAAGGCGGCGAATCATCATGCGGTCAGGCTCCTCTCCCTTATCGTTACGATCAGCCTTAGCGTCGATACAAACGTTTGCAACCGAAAAATGCAAACGTTTGAAATTTGCGCTGTGCGCCGCCTCCGGTGCACTACGGGATTTACAGCGCCGCCGCCGCGATGTTCAGTGGAGCCATGCCGCTGCCGTTCACCATGATCTGCGCTGGGTTGCCGCCCGGCCGTGTGTCGCCGGGGCATTGAGCATGGCAGACGCTGATCTCAGCCCGCCCGACGGCCCGGTGCGCACCATAACGGATCTGGCCCGGCTGGCCGGGGTTTCGGCCGGCACGGTGTCGCGCGCGCTGGCTGGCAACAGCCTGGTGAATGCCCGCACGCGCGAACGCATCCAGCAATTGGCCCGCGCCCATGGCTTTCAGCTCAACCAGATGGCCAGCAATCTGCGCCGCCAGCGCACCGGGGTGGTGGGCGTGGCCATCCCGCTGGGCCATGATCGCCGCCAGCAGATTTCCGATGCCTTCTTCATGACCCTGCTCGGCCATCTGGCCGACGAACTGACCGAGCATGGCCATGATCTGATGCTGCGCCGGGTGATCCCCGACCGGGACGAGGATTGGCTGGCCCGCTTCACCGGATCGGGCATGGTCGATGGCCTGATCGTGATCGGCCAATCCGATCAGTTTGCCCGCATCGAGGCGGCCGCCGCGCATTATTTGCCGATGGTGGTGTGGGGCAATCACCAGGAAGGCCAGCGCCACTGTGTGGTGGGCACCGACAACCGGCTGGGCGGGCGGCTGGCGGCCGAGCGGTTGCTGGCCGCCGGGGCCACGAAGCTGGCCTTTTTTGGGGACACCGCGCCGATCGAATTCGCCGCCCGCTTTGCCGGAGCCAGCGACGTGGCGGCACAGGCCGGCGTGCCGATCATTGCCTGCCCGACCCCGCTGGCGGTTGACCGCATGCCCGGCGAGATTGCGCGCCATCTGGCCCGCCACGCCAGCCGCATCGATGGCATTTTCGCCGCCACCGACACGCTGGCCGTGGCTTGCCTGAAGCAATTGCACGAGCGCGGCCTGGCCGTGCCGGAGCGGATGCGGCTGGTGGGGTTTGATGATCTGCCGGTGGCCGGCCAGACGACACCGCCGCTCACCAGCATCCGCCAGGATATTGCCGCCGGCGCGCGGGGGCTGGTGGATCTGCTGCTGCGCCGGCTGGCCGGGGAAAACACCGAAAGCCTGGTGCTGCCGCCCGAACTGGTGGTGCGCGCCACCGCCTGAACCGGCCCTGCGGCATGGCCGGCGTTGACCGGCGCTGCATTTGCCCGCAACTATTGCCGTCAAGCCCATGCCGGGGAGAGGCGGGCACGACGATAAGCGGGGAGGGGATGGCCATGGCGAAGAAACCGGCCGGCAAGGTGGGTGTTGATCTGGGCGGTGCCGATGATCTGGGCGTGAAGGCCGGTGCCGGGCTGAACCCCATCATCGGCATCGCGCGGGAGGATATCATGGGCGCCGTCACCATGATGCTGCGCGAAACCGCCGGCAATCCGGCCAATGGTTTCAAGCATATGAAGGCCTTTGCCGGCGACGTGGCGGATATCGTCACCCTGAAATCCACCATTGCGCCCGATCCGAAGGACAAGCGCTTCAGCGATCCGGCCTGGCGAGCCAACCCGCTCTATCGCATGAGCATGCAATATTATCTGGCCAGCCAGAAGCATGTGAAGAACTGGGTGGCCGACATGCAGGTGGACGAACTGGAGCGGTCGCGCGCCAATTTCGTTTCGGCGATGATCATGGATTCGCTGGCCCCCTCCAATACGCTGGCCGGCAACCCGTCGGCTATCAAGAAGGCCATTGAAACCGGCGGCCAGTCGCTGATCGCCGGCCTGAAAAACGCCTATAACGACATGGTCCACAACGACGGGATCGTGAGCCAGGTGGACAAGAAGCCGTTCAAGATCGGCGAGAATATCGCCATCCAGCCCGGCGCCGTCGTCCACCGCACCGAAATGATGGAGCTGATCCAGTATCAGCCGACCACCGATCAGGTGCACGAAATCCCGTTGCTGGTGATCCCGCCGCAGATCAACAAGGCCTATCTGAACGATCTGACGCCGGACAAGAGCATGATCCGCTTCCAGCTTTCGCAAGGGCTGCAACCCTTCCTGATCAGCTGGCGCAACCCCACGATCGAGCACAAGGCCTGGGGCCTCAACGATTATGTCAACGAGATCATCGCTGCCATCGACGTGGTGTGTGCCATCACCGGCAGCGACAAGGTCAATCTGTCGGGCGGCTGTTCGGGCGGCATCACCATGTCAACCCTGCTGTCAAAGCTCAAGGCGCTGGGGGATGATCGGGTGAATTCGGCCACGCTGATGGTGTGCGTGCTGCATCCCAAGCGCGATGACAGCGAGGTGGGCGCGCTGGTGTCGGACCATGGCATCAAGCTGGCGCGCGAACGTTCGGCCAAGAAGGGCATATTGGAAGGCAGTTCCTTGAGCCGCATGTTTGCCTGGCTCAGGCCCAACGATCTGGTCTGGAACTATGTGGTCAACAATTATCTCCACGGTGAGGACCCGCCGGCCTTTGACATATTGTTCTGGAACAACGACAGCACCAACCTCACCGCGGCGCTGCACAGCGATTATCTGCGCATCTATGAGGAGCAGCCGTTCGTGAACCACGGCCAATCCAATCTGGCCGATCACAGCCTTGATATCAGCAAGGTGGATTGCGACCTGTTCATGCTGGCCGGCGTGACCGACCATATCACGCCGTGGAAGGCCTGTTACCGCTCCACCCAGTTGTTTGGATCGCAGAATATCGATTTCGTGCTCTCGCACTCCGGCCATATCCAGGCCATCGTCAACCCGCCGGGCAATCCCAAGGCCAAATATTACCGCAGCCCCGGCAAGGCACCGCCGGCCACCCCCGAACAATGGCTGAAACAGGCCGAGGAGTTTTCGGGCAGCTGGTGGCCGATGTGGGCCGGCTGGCTGAAGGAGCGTTCGGGTGCCGAGAAGCCGGCACCGGCCGCATTGGGCATTGCCGCCCACCCGCCCGGCGCCAAGGCGCCCGGCACCTATGTGTTTGATTGAAAGGTGAACGCATGACGGCCAGCCACCAGCCCGCGTTTGAACTGAAACAGGTGGATGGCCGCACGCTCAGAGTGGCGCGCTGGCCGGCCAAAGGGAAGGCCCGCCACCGCCCGCTGCTGTTCTTCAACGGCATCGGCGCCAATATCGAGATCATGGCGCCGCTGCCCGAACGGCTGAACGACCGCGAGGTCATCACCTTCGACATGCCGGGCGTGGGCGGCTCGCCCGATCCGGTGATCCCCTATCGGCCGTGGATGATTGCCCGCATCGCCGAACGCATCATCACCGATTATGGCCACGACAAGGTGGATGTGATGGGGGTCAGCTGGGGCGGCGGCATGGCCCAGCAATTTGCCCTGCAATATGGCAACCGCACCGGCCAGTTGATCCTGGCGGCCACCTCGGCCGGGATGCTGATGGTGCCGGGCAAGCTGGCGGCGCTCAGCAAGATGGCCGATCCCCGACGCTACATCGATCCCGATTATATGCTGAAGAATTTCCAGACTCTCTATGGCGGCGGGGAGGGCGGCAGCGGCGCCGGCGCCCGCGGCCATGCCAGCCGCATCACGCCGCCCAGCATGATGGGCTATCTGAACCAGCTGATCGCCATGGCCGGCTGGACCAGCGCGCCCTTCCTGCCGTTCCTGTCGGCGCCCACGCTGATCATCATGGGCGATGATGACCAGATCGTGCCGCTGGCCAATGGCCATATCCTGAAAAGCCTGATCCCCAATGCCCGGCTGGCGGTGATCAAGGGCGGCGGCCATCTTTTCCTGGTGAACCAGGCCGACGAGACGATGGCGTTGATCCGCGAATTTCTGGGCAGCAGCCAGCCGGTGCGCGCGGTGGCCTGAACCCCGCATGGCCGGGCCGGCGCGGGTGCAAATCTGCTTGAAATGGGCAGGGGTTCGGGTGCAATCGCACTCCCCCCAATTGTCATCCCATCTGCCACAGGAGACACAGGATCATGCACCGCCGCATCGTCATCGCCCTCATCGCCCCCGCGGCGCTGGCTGCCGCCGCCCCCGCCGCCGCCCAGGATGCCAAGGCTGGCGAAAAGATATTTGCCGCCTGCCGCGCCTGCCACAGCGTGGTGAAGGGTCAGAACCGGGTTGGCCCGTCGCTGGCCGGTGTCGTCGGCCGCCGCTCGGCCAGCGTCGCCGGCTTCAACTATTCCAAGGCGATGCGTGCCAAGAACGTCACCTGGACGCCGGCCAATCTCAACACCTATCTCACCAAGCCGTCGGCCTATGTGCCGGGCACCCGCATGGCCTTTCCCGGCATTGCCGATGCCAAGCGCCGCGGTGATCTGATCGCCTATCTGCGCACCCTGAAATAAGCCCGCGCCGGCCGCTCGCCGGGATCGGAGGATGCGCCTGGCTGCAGGGTCGGACAGCCAGGCGCATCACCAGTGTTCCGGGCAGGGGCACTGGCCGCGTTTTCGGCAGTGCGATGGGCGACCCCGGAAGCGGTGCCATTGCCCAGGGATCGGCTTGGGCACCAATACTCCGGCCACCGCAACCCTCGTGGCCCTCATGCCGGTTTCAACCCGCTGCGGCGAACGGCTGCGCGTGGGTCGCCCGCGCGGCCGGCTGCGGCCGGTCGTGCCAAGCGGCGGTGCGGGTGGTCAGGCCGCTGCGCCCCCTGGCCGGTGCAGACACCACATCTGCACCCACTTCCAGTATCGGCCAGCCGCCGCGCCCCGGCCAGAGCAAATTGCTGGGACAAAAACGTGAAAATTTCGTGATTTTGACGCTTGGGTGGTTCTATACAGCAAAAACCGGTCGTGATTGATGGCTTCGGCGCAGTATTGACAGCGATAATCACCACCATGCCATGAATCGGGCAACTATTGGCACACAAGATGTCATGAAAGAAATTTTGAGCATCAGCTTGCATGGGCCGATGCGGATCTATGCCCCGGATGGCCGGCGGATCGAGTTGAGCAGCCGCAAGGGCATGGCCCTGCTGGCGATGCTTGCGCTGGTGCCGCAGCAGGAACATGATCGGGACTGGTTCCGCCGCATGTTGTGGGGCCGCAGCCAGCCCGAACAGGGCCAAGCCAGCCTGCGCAAGGAATTGTCGCGCCTGCGCAAGGAGCTGGAGGCGCATGGCGTCTTTGGCCTGTTGTGCAGCGAGGGCCGGCGGTTGTGGCTGGCACCCGATCATTATCATCTGCTGCCCGGCCTGCCCGGCCAGTTGCTGCTGGAAGGGCTGGATGTGCCGGGCGCGGCGGATTTCAACGCCTGGGCGGCCGAACAGCGCCGTGCCGCAGCCGCATCGCCGCTGCCTGCCCGGCCCATTTCCGCGGTGGCCGCCACCGTGGCTGAGGCCGAGCCGCCGCGGCTGGCGCAGGGGCTGGCCGTGCTCCCCTTCGTCAATGAAAGCGGTGATGCCGCCAATGATTATGTGGCGGCCGGCATCGGCGATGAGCTGGCCGATCGCATCGCCCGGCTGCGCTGGCTGAAGGTGATCGGATCGGGTGCCAGCTTTGCCGTGGGTGGCGGCGAGGATCTGCTGGCCGCCGGTCGCCGGCTTGGGGCGGCCTATGTGTTTGGCGGTCGCCTGCGGAAGGCGGCATCGGGCTGGCAATTGTCGGGCAGGCTGATGGCCTGTGCCGACGGCGAAATCATTTGCGCCCCGGCGCTGGAACTGCCCAATCCGCAGGAATCTAATGCATTTGTGCCGATCATCGATCAGATGGTGGCGCTGCTGGCCGAGCGGCTGGACGACAACGAGCGTGAGCGCGTGGCGGCGCTGCCGGCTGACAGACTGGATGTGAACGATCTGATCTGGCGCGGCCGCTGGCACCAGAACCGGCTGAGCCGGCCGGAATTGGAAACCGCAGCCGGCTTCTTCGCCGAGGCGCTGCGCCGGGCACCGCAATCGGCCAATGCCGCCATCGAATGGACGCAGAATCTGGGCTATCGCCTGTGGAGCCGCCGGGCCACCGCCGAGGATATTGCCGCTTTTGGCGCGGCAGCGCGGCGGGCGGTTGATCTGGATCGGCGCGATGGCCGCGCCCATATGCTGGTGGGCGTGGCCGAGATGTGGCTGCGCCGGATGGACACGGCCGAAATGTGGCTGCGCGAGGCGATCAGCCTGTGCCCCAGTCTGGCCATGGCGCACGAGCAACTGGCCACCCTGTTCAACCTCACCGGCCAGCCCAATGCCGCGGCTGAGGCGCTGCACACGGCGCTGCGCTTGTCTCCGCACGATTTCCGGCGCTTTTACCGTGAGGCCGAACTGGCGCTGGCCTATCTGATGCAGGGCGAATGGCAGGCGGCGATCGCCCGCGCCAACATCGCCATTGCCTTGCAGCCCGGCTATTGGCACCCCCATGTCAGCCGCGTCGGTGCCTATTGGCGGATGAACGATCTGGCCGCCGCGCGCGGCGCGCATGATCAGTTGCTGCTGGCCAGGCCCCGTTTCCGCATCGATCAGATCGATTGGATTCCCTTCCGCTATGATGCGCTCAATGCCTGGCTGAAGGAACCGTTGCAGCAGTTGCAGGCCGGCTGAGCCGGCTGTCGCAGCCTGCAAAAGCGCTGGCGCCCCCTGAAGGCAGCGGTTATGCGCTGCGGCCACATCAAGGGGGGATCTGATCATGGCCGAACGTTTTTTGACCACTCATGTCGGCAGCCTGCCGCGCAGCGCCGATCTGCTTGATCTGATCATCGCCCGCGAGGAAGGGGCCACGGTTGACGAAGCGGCACTGGCGGCGCGCATCGAGGCGGCCGTCGCCGATGTGGTGGCGCGACAGGCCGGCGCCGGTATCGACATCATCAACGACGGCGAGCAGTCAAAGCCCAGCTATGCCACCTATATCAAGGACCGGCTCACCGGCTTTGGCGGCAGCGGCACCAGCTATGTCTTTCAGGATGTCGAAGATTTTCCTGGGGTCAAGCAGCGCATCTTTGGCGATGCCGGCCGTCGCCACCGCAAGACGCCGGCCTGCAACGCCCCCATCACGGTGAAGGACATGGAGGCGGTGCACGTCGATGCCGCCAATCTCAACCGTGCGATCGCTGCCCATCCCGGCCGCCAGGCCTTCATGTCGGCGGCGTCGCCAGGGGTGACTGCGCTGTTTTTCCGCAATGATTTCTACGCCAGCGACGAGGATTATGTGATGGCGCTGGCCGAAGGGTTGCGCCACGAATATGAAGCCATCGCCGACGCCGGCATCATCCTGCAGGTGGATTGCCCCGATCTGGCCATGGGCCGGCATACCCAGTTCCGCGATCTGGATCTGAAGGGTTTCCGGGCCAAGATGGAACTGAACATCGCCGCGCTCAACCACGCCACCCGCAACATCGCGCCCGAACGCATGCGCATGCATCTGTGCTGGGGCAATTATCCCGGCCCCCATCATTGCGATGTGCCGTTGGCCGACATCATTGATCTGATCTGGACGGCGCGTCCGCACGCCATCCAGTTCGAAGCCGCCAATCCCCGCCACGCCCATGAATTCGCCCTGTTTGAACAGGTGACGCTGCCGGAAGGAAAAATGCTGATCCCCGGCGTGGTGGAGTGCCAGAGCCCCTATATCGAGCATCCTGGCCTGATTGCCCAGCGCATCGCCCGCTATGCCCATCTGGTGGGGCGGGACAATGTGATGGCCGGCATCGATTGCGGCTTTTCCATCCATGCCGGTTCGGGCGGGGTGGATCCCGACGTGGTGTGGGCCAAGATGGCGGCGATGGCTGAAGGCGCCCGCATTGCCACGGCGCAATTCTGGCCCTGACATCGCCCAGCCGACCCCACTGATTGACAGGCATGGCCGGCTGGGGCCAAGTCCGGCTGGGGTCAGGCTCGGCGCAGGGCCGGGCAATGGGGGACTGGGATGACCAACGCAACAGGGCAGGCGGCGGCGGTGCCCAGCCTGGCGCGCACGCTCAAGCGCCGGCATGTCACCATGATCTCGCTGGGTGGGGTGATCGGGGCCGGGCTGTTCGTGGGCAGCAGTGCGGCCATCGCCGCCATCGGCCCGGCGGTGATGATCAGTTATGCGCTGGCCGGCGGCATCGTGCTGCTGGTGATGCGGGTGATCGGTGCCCTGGCCCTGGCGCTGCCGGGGGCGGGCGCTTTCACCGAATATGCCCGCGCCGGGTTGGGTCGCTGGGCCGGCTTCACCGCCGGCTGGCTCTATTGGTATTTCTGGGCGATCGTGATCGGGATCGAGGCGATTGCCGGCGCCGGCATCATCGCCCAGTGGGTTGATCTGCCGGTGTGGCTGATCGGCACCGCGCTGATGCTGCTGCTCACCGGGTCCAACCTCTTGTCCACCCGCAGTTACGGCGAATTTGAATTCTGGTTTTCCACCATCAAGGTGGTGGCGATCGCGCTGTTCATCACCGTGTGCGCGGCCTTTGTCTTTGGTGCGCCGGCATCGGCCGGCCTTGCACCCTTGAGCGCCGATGGCGGCTTTGCGCCGATGGGCTGGGGTGCGGTGGTGGCTGGGGTCACCACGGTGATCTTCGCGCTGGTGGGGGCCGAAATCGTCACCGTGGCGGCGGCCGAGGCTGAGGATTCGGCCGAACTGGTGGCCAGCATGGCCGGCACGCTGATCCTGCGCATCTGCCTGTTTTACATCGGCGCGATCTTCCTGATCCTGTGCATCGTGCCGTGGCGGCAGATCGTGCCGGGGGAATCGCCCTTTGCCGCGGCGCTGGCGGTGGTGGGGGTGCCGGGCACGGCGCTGCTGATGAACCTGCTGGTGTTGGTGGCGGTCCTCTCCTGCCTCAACTCGGCCATCTATGTTGCCAGCCGGGCGCTTTTCACCCTGGCGGCCAACGGCGATGCGCCGCGCTGGAGCGTGGCGCTGAATCGCAGCGGGGTGCCGGCGCGGGCGGTGCTGGCGGCCACATCGGTGGGCTTTGCCGGCGTGGCGGCCTCGGTGCTCTCGCCGTCGCTGGTGTTTGCCTTTCTGGTCAACGCCTCGGGCGCGATCATGATCTTTGTCTACATGCTCACCGTGGCGGCTGCGCTGCGGCTGGGCGTGGGCAGCGGGGTGGCTGGCTGGGGGCGGCCGGTGGCGCTGGTGGCGATGGCCGGCGTGCTGGTGGCGATGGCGCTCACCCCCGATCTGGCGCCGCAGTTGCAGGCCAGCATCGGCTGCACGGCGCTGGTGCTGCTGGCCGCCTGGCTCACCCGGCGGCGCGCCTGAAGCGGCTACAGCGGGCGGTGCATCACCAGGGCATCCACCGCGCCGTGCAGCGGATGGTCAAACGCGCCCGGCAGCCGGCCAACAATGGCAAAGCCCAGTGATTGCCACAGCTGCACGGCCCTTGTGTTGCTGCTGACCACGAAGTTGAACTGCATGGCGCGAAAGCCCTTGACCCGGGCCTGCGCCAGCGAGTGTTCGGCCATGCGCCGGGCAATGCCGCGGCCGCGCGCGGCCGCCGCTGTCATGTACCCGCAATTGGCGACATGGGCGCCGCCGCCGGCCTGGTTCGCGCGCAGATAATAGCTGCCCACAATTGCGCCATCGGCTTCGGCAACAAACACCGTCTTGTCAGCCGCCAGCCAATAGGCCAGCGCCGCATCCTCGCTCATGTCACGATCTAACGCATAGGTTTCGCCGGCGCGGATTTCCGGAATGATGATGGCGGCGATGGCCGGCGCGTCGGCCGGGCGGGCAGGGCGGATCTCCATGCCGGCGCCCATAGCGGCGTTGCAGTGGGCCCGGCAAGGCGTCACCAACCTGCCACCAAAGCTTCATCGAATTGCCGCCAGACGCTCATCCGCCTGCAATATTGCCGCTCTAGCCGCCACTGCGGGGCCTGAAACGCAGGGGTGCGCAATGATGATGAAGCAGGGCAAGATGATGTGGCTGGCCGGTGCGGCCATGCTGTGGCCAGTGCTGCCGGCCACGGCACAACAGGTGGCCGCGGCCGAC
>JAIXUQ010000100.1 GCA_027483465.1 Sphingomonadales bacterium | reverse complement strand
GATATCAGCGGCCGGGCGATGGCGGCCCAGCGCGTGCGCATGAACGCCATCGCCTCCAACCTGGCCAACGCCGGCAGCATCGCCGGCAAGGAAAGCGATGCCTATCGCGCCCTGCGCCCGGTGTTTGCCACCCAGTATCAGGGCCAGACCGCCACGGTTGATGTGGTGCGCATGGCCCGCACCGGCACCGCCGAGAAAAAGCTCGATCCCGATCATCCGCTCGCCGATGCCACCGGGCATGTGTGGCAGGCCGCGGTCGATCCCAATCAGGAGATGGTGGAAATGGTGGAAACCGCACGCGCCTATGCCAACAATGTCGAGGTGATCAGCACGGCGCGCAGCCTGGCGATCGACACGCTGCGGATCGGCAAATGAGCCGGGTTGACGGGCTTCCCGCCGGCATCCCGGCCGCCCCCACCGCGCCGGCGCGCACGCCCAAGGGCACGCTGGACCAATCGGATTTCCTGTCGCTGCTGACCGCGCAGCTGAAAAACCAGGACCCAACCAAGCCGGTCGATAACCTGCAATATGTGCAGCAGATGGCGATGTTCAGCCAGATTGCCGGCACCACCGAAACCAACAGCAAGCTGGACGGCATCGCCGACCGGCTCGACCAGTTGCTGACACGTTTTCCCACCCCCGCAACGGAGCAGTGAGCCATGGCCTTTTACACCGCCCTGACCGGCCTTGCCGGCGCCCAGACCGAAATGTCGGCCATTGCCAACAACATCGCCAACGTGGGCACCACCGGCTTCAAGCGCAGCCGTGTCGCCTTTGGGGACATCATCGCCGTCTCGCCGCTGTCAAACCCCAACCGCATCACCGGTTCGGGCACCACGGTGCGCTCCATCTCGCAACAGTTCGGCCAGGGGCCCACCGAGACCTCGTCCTCCTCGCTGGATCTCACCATCGCCGGCAGCGGCTTCTTCATCGTCAAGTCCGGCCCCGGCGGGGTGCAGACCGGCTTCACCCGCAACGGCAGCTTTGGCGTGACGGCTGACCGCTTCATCGTCGACGCGCAGGGCCGGCGCCTGCAACTCTTCCCCACCACGCCCGAAGGCGATGTGCTGGCCACCGGGCTGGGCTCCACCATCTCGGCGCGGCTGCCGCAATCATCGGGCGTGCCGGTGGCCACCACCAGCATCCGGATTTCGGCCAATCTGCCCGCTGATGCCGCCATCATTCCGGACCGGCCGATCTACACGCCCACCAATCCTTATGTGTTCAACCGGGATGATCCGGCCACCTTCAACGCCAGCACCTCCACCACCGTCTATGACAGCCTGGGCAATCCGCTGGCCGCCACCATTTATTATGTGAAGGACAGCGTGCCGACCGTGGCCGATCCGGTGCACCGCTGGACGGCGCGGGTGTTCGTGGGCGACACCGAACTGAACGTGGGCGGCACGCCGGGCGTGGAGCTGGAATTTGATGCCGGCGGCGCGCTGGTCGCCCCCACCACGCCGTTCCAGTTTGATGGCTTCACCCCGCCCACCGCCGGCGCCAATCTGGCCATCGCGGTGGACCATGGCACCGCCACCGTGCAGCAGGCCGGGCCGTTTTCGGTGCCGGTGATCGAGCAGGACGGCATCACGGTTGGCGAACTGGAAAGCGTTTCGGTTGATCCCGAAGGCCGGCTGCGCGTGAGCTTTTCCAACGGCCTGGTGCAGACGGTGGGCAAGGTGGCGCTGGCCAATTTCTCCAACCCGCAAGGGCTGAAGCAGGCCGGTGATGCCAGCTGGGTGGTGAGCCCGCTTTCGGGTGAACCGATCACCGCCGAGGCCGGGCGCAGCGGCATCGGCACCATCCTGTCGGGCAATCTCGAACGCTCCAACGTCGATCTCACCACCGAACTGGTGAATCTGATCGCGGCGCAGCGCAATTTCCAGGCCAGCGCCAAGGCGATCGAAACCGACAACCAGTTGATGCAGACCATCATCAACCTGCGCAGCTGATGAACGGCTGATCCGCCATGGACCGGGTGATCTACACGGCCCTGACCGGGCTGGCGGCACGGGCCCGCGAAAGCGTGGTGACGGCCAACAACCTGGCCAACGCCCAGGTGCCGGGCTTCCGCCGCGATGTGGTGGCGCAGGAAGGCCGCTATCTGAATGCGCGCGCCGCCGTGGATGGCGCCTTTGCCGCGCGCGCCCAGGTCGGCTCACCCACGCTGGCCACGCCGCAGCAGCCGGGCAAGGTGGCCGCCACCGGGCGCGAACTGGATATCGCGCTGTCGGCCCCGCACTGGCTGGCGGTGCAGGGCCCGGTGATCGGCGGCAATGTGAGCGAGGGTTACACGCGGCGCGGCGATCTGATGGTGAACGCCGCCGGCCTGCTGGCCAATGGCGATGGCCGGGTGGTGGTGAATGCATCGGGTGCGCCGATTTCGCTGCCGCCGGGGGCCGAACCGCTGATCGGCAAGGACGGCACGGTTTCGACCATGGGGGTTGATGGCCCGCAGATTTTGGGCCGGCTGAAACTGGTGAACGGCACCAGCCTGACCAGCCGCGACAAGGCCGGCGATGGCCTGTTCCTGCCCGAGGAGCCGTTGCCGCCCGATCCCACCGCCCGGCTGGAAACCGGCGCGCTGGAAAGCGCCAATCTGACCGCGGCCGAGGCGCTGGTGCAGCTGGTGGAGGAACAGCGCGGCTTTGAACTGAACGCCCGGCTGATCAAGCTGGCCACCGAGATGGACGAGCAGGGTGCCCGGCTGATGGGCCGGAACGGGTAAGGGAGACGGGGCATGACCACGGCATTGCAGATCGCGCGATCGGGGCTGGATGCGCTTGATCACCGCATGAAGACGATTTCCAACAATCTCGCCAACGTTTCGACCACCGGTTTCAAGCGTGACCGCGCCAATTTCGCCGCGCTGATGTATCAGGATGATCGCAACCCCGGCGCCGCCAGCGGGGCCGACACCCAATATGCCACCGGCCTTGGCACCGGCACCGGCGTGCGCATCGCCGGCACCGAGCGCATCCACACGCAAGGCAACATGATCACCACCGAAAACGCCCTCGACATCGCGATCGACGGCTCCGGCTTTTTCGCCATCCAGCTGGCCGATGGCACGGTGGGCTATACCCGCGATGGCAGTTTCAAATTGTCGGCCACCGGCGAAATCGTCACCGCGTCGGGCCAGCGCCTGGCGCAGCCGCTGGTGATCCCGGATGGCGCCAGCCAGATCGTGATTTCGCCCGATGGCATCGTGACGGCCACGCTGCCGGCTCAGCCGGCGCCGGTGGAGGTGGGCCAGTTGCAGCTCACCCGCTTCCTCAATCCCGCCGGGCTGATGCCGATCGGGGACAATCTCTATCGCGAAACCGCCGGTTCCGGCCCGCCCACGCTGGGCGTGGCCGGCCAGGCCGGCATGGGCAACCTCAGGCAGGGGATGCTGGAGGGATCGAACGTGTCGAGCGTGCAGGAACTGGTCGACATGATCGAGACCCAGCGCGCCTATGAGATCAATTCCAAGGTGATCAACGCGGCCGATGAAATGGGCCGCTATGTGGTGCAGAATGTCTGATCTGGCTTTTCTGCTGCTGGCGGCGCGGGTGGCGGTGATCACCCCCACGCTGCCGCCGGCGCTGCCGCCGCCGGAGCCGCCCACCGGCAGCCTGTACAACCCGCACAATTTCCACCCGCTGCTGGGCGACCGGCGGGCGCGGCGGGTGGGCGATCTCGTCACCATCCGGCTGGTGGAGCGCACCACGGCATCGAAATCGGCCAGCGCCGAATCCAGCCGCGAGAGCGACAACAGCTTCCGCCTGCCGCAGGTCTTTCCCTTGAGCCGCATTCCCGCCCAGGCGCTGGGCGGCGGCAGCAACCAGGGCTTCAGCGGCAGCGGCAGCGCCGAGCAGAGCAACGAACTGTTTGGCGAGCTGACCGTGACGGTGGCCGAAGTGCTGCCCGGCGGGGTGCTGCGCGTGGCGGGCGAAAAGCGGCTGATGCTCAACCGCGGCGAGGAGCATCTGCAACTGACCGGCTATATCCGCGCCGATGATCTGGGCTTTGACAACAGCGTGCCCTCAACCCGGGTGGCCGATGCCCGCATCCGCTTTGGCGGAACCGGCCAGGTGGCGGACAACAGCCGCCAGGGCTGGCTGGCGCGCTTCTTCGCCAGGATCATGCCCTTCTGATGCGCATCCTCCTCGCCTTGGTGCTGCTGCTGTTCGCCGGCCCGGCGCTGGCCGAACGGGTGAAGGACATCGCCCGCTTCGCCGGCGTCAGGGCCAACGCGCTCACCGGCTATGGCATTGTCGTCGGGCTGGTGGGCAGCGGCGACCAGAATCTGGAGCTGACCGTGCAGTCGTTGAAATCGGCGACCAACCGGCTGGGCGTCCAGCTGCCACCGGGGGTGAACCCGCAGCTGCGCAATGCCGCCGCCGTGATGATCACCGCTGAACTGCCGGCCTTTGCCAAGCCCGGCCAGCGGCTGGACGTGACGGTTTCGGCGTTGGGCCAGGCCAAGTCGCTGCGCGGCGGCACGCTGCTGCTGAGCGCCCTGCAGGGGCCGGACGGGGAGATTTACGCGCTGGCGCAGGGCAGCCTGGCGGTGGGCGGCTTTGGCGCGGAGGGGCGGGACGGCAGCCGCATCGTGGCGGGCACCCCCACCAGCGGCCGGGTGCCGAGCGGGGCCATCGTTGAACGCGCGGTGCCATCGCCGTTTGGCGAGAGCGGGCCGATGTATCTTGATCTCAATGAACCGGATTTCAGCGCCGCCAGTGCCGTGGTGGCGGCGATCAACCGCTATTACAACGGCGTGGTCGCCTTTGCCGAGGATGGCGTCCGCATCCGGCTGAACGCGCCCGATCAGGCCGAGCGCCGCATCGCCATGGCCAGCGTGATCGAGAGCCTGGAGGTGGCGCTGGCGCCGCCGCCGGCGCGGGTGATCGTGAATGCCCGCACCGGCACGGTGGTGATTTCCGGCGAGGTGCGCATCCTGCCGGCCGCCGTGGCGCACGGCAGCCTGGTGGTGCGGGTGACCGAAAACCAGCAGGCCAGCCAGCCCAATCCCTTTGGCCGCGGCCAGACCACGGTGACCCAGCAATCCAGCGTGGAGGCCGGCGAGACCAATGCCCGCATGAACCTGTTTGCCCCCGGCGCGCGGCTGGCGGAGATTGTCGATGCGGTCAACACGCTGGGGGCGGCGCCGGGCGATCTGGTCGCCATCCTGGAAGCGCTGAAGGCCGCCGGCGCGCTGCGTGCCGAACTGGTGGTGATCTGATGGAGATCAGGCCCCCTGCCCTGCTGCTGCCCGGCCAGCCCGCCCCGGCGGCGCGCGAGGCCGAAGCCCGCCGCAAGGCTGCCGGCGATTTCGAGGCGCTGATGGTGACCCGTCTGCTCAAGACAGTGCGCGCGGCAAAGCTGGGCGATGATCTGCTGGGCGGCAACGACCAGTTGCGGGACATGATGGACGAGCAGCAGGGCCGCATCATCGCCGGGGCCGCGCCCCTGGGCCTCGCGCAATTGCTGGCGAAGGGAGCGGGCAAATGATGGACCTGCTGGGGCTGGGCCGCTCGGGCGTGCTGGCCTTCCAGAATGCGCTGAATGCCACGGGGGACAATGTCGCCAATGCCGACACGCCGGGCTTCGTGCGGCGCAAGGTGATCCTGTCCACCCAGCCGGCCGGGCGCGGCGGCCCGTTCGAGCGCGCCTCCCTGTCAGGCGCGGGGGTGCGGACGCGGGCGGTGGTGCGCGATGTCGATGCGCTGAAGGCCAATGCGGCGCGGGTTGCCAGCGGCGATCAGGCCCGTTTCGGCGCCCGGCTGGATTGGTTGCAGCGGCTGGAATCGCTGTCCACCACCGCCGGCGTCGCCACCCGGCTGGGGGCGTTTTTCGATGCCGGCACCGCGCTGGCCGCCGCCCCCACCCAGGGCGCGGCGCGCACCGCCTTTCTGGCCGCCGCCGATGATGCCGCCGGCGCCTTCAGCGGGCTGGGCGATGATCTGGCCGCGCTGGAACAGGATGTGCGGGCCGAGGCGGCGCTGTCGGCGCGGCGGGTGAATGATCTGGCCGCCGCGCTGGTGCGGGTGAACGAGCAGTTGCGCCGCGGCGACGAGGGCGACACCGCCGCCAACGGCACGCTCGACAACCGCGACAGCCTGCTCAAAGACCTGGCCAATGAGGTGCGCATCAGCATCACCGAAGGCACGCGCGGCACCGTGGAGGTGAAACTGGGCGTTGGCCCGGCCGCCGTTACCATCGTTCCCTATGCCGGCAACAGCAGCCGCATCGGCGTGGCCGCCGATGGCCAGACCGTGCTGCTCAATCCCGAATTTGATCCGCAGCCGCTGCGCCTGCCCGCCTCCGGCCGGCTGGCCGGCCTGCTGGAGGCCAATGGCGAGATCATCCGCGCCCGGGCCGCGCTGGATGGGCAGGCCAGCCAGTTTGCCGGCCTGATCAACGAATGGCACCGCGGCGGCATCGATGCCAATGGCCAGCCCGGCACCGCCCTGTTTGCCACCACCGGCATCGAAACCATCGTGGGCAAGGCCAATGCCGGCAGCGCGCCGCTGGATGTGCTGCTGGCCGATGGCGCGGTGCCCGATGCATCGGGCTATCGCCTGGTCGCCGATGCCGCCGGCTTCACGCTGGCGCGCGGCGACGGCAGCGCCAGCGTGAGCGGACCGGGGCCGCTGCTGCTCGATGGCCTCACCGTCAGCATCGGGGCCGGCGCCGTGACGGGTGACCAGTGGCGGCTGGAGCCATTGTCGGGCGCGCGCGGCCTGTCGTTGCGGCCGCTGGCCCCGGCCGACGTGGCGGCGGCCGGGCGCTGGCTGCTCGATGGCCCGCCCGGCGCCACCCGCCTGCCCACGATCACGCCCGATGCCGGCGCGCTGGCCCTGCCCGGCGGGGATATCACGCCGCCGCCGTGGCGGATCAGCATCACCGCCGCCGGCATCGCCGAGGTGCGCGATCCCACCGGTGTCACCCTGCTGGCCACCGTGCCGGCCGATGGCAGCCTGATCGAAGGGCCGGGCGTGCGCTTCACCCTGCCGGCCGCCGCGCCGGTTGGCAGCATTTTCCGCATCACCCCCACGCCGGCGGCTGCGCGAGACAATGGCAATGCGCTGGCACTGGCCAACCGCCGCAGCCAGCCCGGCCCCAATGGCACGCTGGAGGCCCAGCTTGATGCCGAACTGGCCGATATCGGCAGCAGCGTGGCCAACACCCGCCGGCTGGAGGCCGCCGCCGCCGCCCTGAAAGAGGACACGGCGCGGGCCAATGATGCCGTGTCGGGCGTTGATCTTGAGCGCGAGGCCGCCGAACTCACGCGGCTGCAGGCCGCCTATCGCGCCAATGCCCAGGTGGTGGGCATCGCGCGCGATCTGCTTGACCAGATTCTGGGCATCACCGGGTGATCCCGCCGCTGTCCGCCCGCGCCGGCCATGAAGCCGCTGTCCGCCGCCTCACCGGCCTCACCCGCGAGATGGCGGAATTGCAGCAGCAGATCAGCAGCGGCCGCCGCGTGAACCTGCCCGGCGATGATCCCATCGCCTTTTCGCGCGCCGCCACGCTGAAACGGCTGGACACCGCCGGCGAGGCGCAGCGCAAGGCGATGGACACCGCCACCGCCCGGCTGAGCGCCAGCGAAGTGGCGCTGGGCAGCCTGGCCGAGATCGCCGCCCGCGCCAAGGAACTGGCGCTGGCCGGCCGCAACGACACGCTGAACGCGGCCGACCGCGCGGTGCTGGCCACCGAGGTGCAAGAATTGCTCAGCGCCGCGCGCGGCATCGCCGAAACCCGCGGCCCCGATGGCGAGGCGCTGTTTGCCGGCGGGGCGCCGCCGCCGGCCTATGAAGATGATGCCGAAGGGCTGGCGGCCTGGGCCGGGCTGGGCGCGCCGCCGCAGGTCGCCGTGACCGGCCGCCTGCTGCCGGCCGGCATCAGCGGCCCCGAAGCCTTTGGCGTGACCGAAGCGCTGCCGCCGCCCGATCCGCTGGCGCCGCCCCCCGATCCGGGCGCGGTGCCGCCGCCGCGCCAGCGCAACCTGTTTGACAGCCTGGCCCATCTGGCCGCCACCCTCACCGATGCCAACCCCGCCCGCTTTGACGCCGGCATGGAGGCGGCGCTGGCCGCGATCGATGATCATGTCGGCCGGCTGGCGGCGGGCCAGGCGCTGCTGGGCACCCGCAGCGCCCGGCTGGACGCGGAAGCCCAGCGGCTTGACAGCAACCAGTTGCAATGGCGCAAGGATGT
>JAIXUQ010000089.1 GCA_027483465.1 Sphingomonadales bacterium | reverse complement strand
TCAGACATCGGCAAATTCCTGTTCCACACCGGCCCGATTGCCAGCGGCAGCACGGGCACACTGCCAAAATAGGCTGGATTGGCGCGGTTGCAATTGGGCTGTGCTGTTCTGCCTCGCCATTTCGGCGCGCTTCATGGCTTTTTTTGGCCCGTTTGGTGCGGTGGCGCCGGTTGCAG
This sequence comes from Sphingomonadales bacterium, assembly GCA_027483465.1. Lineage (GTDB taxonomy): Bacteria > Pseudomonadota > Alphaproteobacteria > Sphingomonadales > Sphingomonadaceae > Sandarakinorhabdus. The sequence continues at coordinate 5,119 of JAIXUQ010000089.1, read as the reverse complement.
CCGCCATTTCGGCGGTTGGCCGGGCAGGGCGCGGGCCATGATGCCGGCCAGCGTGCCCTGCCCGCCGGCACCGAGTCGCGCCGCCAGCCGGGCCACCGCCCCGCCGCGCGGCGGCGGCGTGGCGCCCAGTTCGGCCAGCGCCCGGGCCAGCAGCCGCTGCACCAGCGCCGCCGGCAGCCCGCCGGCATCGATCAGCAGCGCCGCACCTTCACGGCTCACCCGGCTGGCAAAGGCAAGGTCGGCCGCCCAGGCCAGCGCCTCGGCCTCGGCCGCCAGATGCGCCGCCGATGCGGCCAGTGCGCCGGCATCCAGCAGCGGGCTGGCCGCCAGCAGCGCGCGATAGCCGGTGCGATCATGGCGCGGATCATGGTTGGCCGGATCGTCCACCGCCTGCCAGCCGGCGCCGGCGGCGATGGCCGCGAGTTCGGCCTTGCGCAGCGCCAGCAGCGGGCGCACCAGCCACAGCCCGCCCAGATCGCGCGCCGGCCGGATGCCGGCCAGGCCATCGCCGCCACTGGCGCGATTGAGCCGCATCAACAGGGTTTCGGCCTGATCATCGGCATGATGGGCGGTGAGCAGGAGGCCATGGGCATGGCCGCGGCACCAATCGGCCAGCAGCGCATATCGGGCGGCGCGGGCCTGCGCCTGCACATTGGCGGCCAGCGGTGGCCCGCTGCGGCGCAGGACGACATGCGGCAGGCCCCGGGCAGCGCATTGGGCCGCCACCCCGGCGGCTTCGGCGGCGGCTTCAGCGCGCAGGCCGTGATCCACCGTGAGCGCGGTGATGCGGCCGGGAAGGGCGGCGGCAGCGAGGGCCAGCAGGCCCAGACTGTCGGGCCCACCCGAAACGGCGATGGCGATGCGTGCGTCGGCGGGCAGCGGCCGGCCCAGCGCGGCGCCGATCAGCGCCGGCAGATCAGGCGTCACATTTGGCGCGGGTGCGCTGGCGGGCGGCATCGGCCTTCTGGGTTTCGCTCAGCTTGGCCCCATAAACCTGCTCAAGCTCGCCCAGCACCTGGCAGGCATCCTTGGCCTTGGTCATGCTGTTCAGCGCGCCGGCCAGGCCAATCAGCGCATCAGGCGCCGGCGCCGAACGCGGCGCGGTTTGATACACATCCAGAAAGGCCTTGGCGGCCTGGGCCTGCTGGCCGCGCGCGGCATGGCTGCGGCCCAGCCAGTACCGCGCCTGGGCTGCCCGCGGCGATTTCGGCCAATCGGCGATGAACTGGGTCATCGCGGCCTCCACGCCGGGCCAGTCCTTGGCGGCCACCTTCGGATAGGCGGCGGCCCAGGCGGCATCGGCGGTGGCCGGCTTGGCCGTGGCAGCGGGTTTGGCGGTGGCAGGCTTGGCAGCGGCAGGCTTGGCCGGCACGGCCGCCGCCGGCGTGGCGGCTGCAGCGGGCGGGGTGGCGCCGGCATCGGCAGGCGCCGGTTCGGGTTCAGGGGTGGCCGGCTTTTCCAGCGCATTCAGCCGGAATTCGACATCGCCCTTCATGCGGCGCTGCGCATCTTCCAGCACGCGCAACTTGTATTCCACCGCCTCGATCTGGCCGGTCAGGCCCTTCAGCGTCGCTTCCAGTGCCTCCACCCGGCCGGTCAGGTCAACCAGCGGCGAGGTGGCCGGCGCGGCTTCCGGCGCGGGGGCCGGCGGCGGGGCCTCGGCCGGGGTTTCCGGGGCGAAAAAGCGCGTATCCCCACCGGGGAAGACCTTGCGCTGCACCGCGCGCATTTCCGATTCCAGCTTGCCCACCCGCTTGTCGAGCTTGCCGACATCCACCGCCTGCGCCGCCAGCGGGACGGGCGCGAGCATGGCAACAACAAGCGGCAGGATCAGCAAACGCACGGGCTTCAGGCTCCGGAAATGGCAGGTTGCGGTGCAGGCACCGTCTGCGCTTCTGCCGGGGCCGGCATGTCCGGCACCTGAACGGGCATGCGGCGGCGGCGCAGCACCGACGGCGAAACCGGTGGCGGGGGCGCATTGGGATCAAAGCGCGCGGCCAGCGCCGGCGCGGTGAGCAGCACGCCATCGATCGTCTGCACCGGGCCGCCCAGCGGCGGCAGCGCCACGCCGGCCACGCTCACCGCCAGCGCGCCGGCCTTGCCGGCCCTGAGCGTGAGCGCCGAACCGGCCGGCACCTCAAAACGCTCCCCGGCGGCCAGAACGCCCATGAAGGCGCGGCGGCGGGTGGCCCGGTCATAGATGCGCACCCACACATCCTCCTTGGCCAGCAGCACCACCGGGCCGGCGGTGGGATAGCCGGCCGGCGGAGCAGCAGGAACCGCGGACGGCGGGGCCGCCGGGGCAGGCGCTGTTGGGGCGGGATCGGCCACCGCCGCTGCCGGCGGCGTGACGGGTGCCGGTGCGGGCGCTTCGGCCACGGCGGCCGGCATCACCGGCGGCGGCGGCGGGGCCGGATCAAACACGCCGGCGCCATAGAGGCCCAGGCCCACCACCACGGCCAGCAGCAGGCCAAGGCTGCCCCAGGCCAGGCCGGGGGAAGGCAGCCGCGCCGTATCGGCCGGGGCCGGCGGTGGCGGGCTGGGCACATGCGGGGTCAGGCTGGTTTCGGCGCGGAACTGCGCGGCCAGCGCCTCCACGTCCATGCCCAGGGCACGGGCATAATTCTTCACAAAGCCCAGCGCATAGGGCAGCGCCGGCAGCGCGCTGTGATCGTCAGCCTCGATCGCCATCAGGTGCCGCAACGGCACCCGCGTTTCGCGCGCGACATCGGCCAGATCGCGGCCGGCCGCCGCCCGTGCCTCGGCAAGCCTGGCACCGGTCGTCAGGGACACGCGCCGGTCGCCCGGCTCCTCTGTGCCGCGCGCCGGCGCCAACCCGTCCGCATCGTCTCGATCCACTGGGGCGACCCTTTTGATTCGCGCGAAACCCTCTGGCACGATTCGCGGCCCAGTCAATCGATTGCACGTCCGATTTGAGCAACGCCATTTTGCAACGCAGCACAGGGATTCTTGCCCAAAGCCCGGCCTTCGCCTATGGGCGCACGCGATCCAGCCGGCATCATGCCGGCACCGCCCCCTCCCGCTTTCGGAAATCCCGCACCCATGACCATCCGCAACATCGCGATCATCGCGCACGTCGATCATGGCAAGACGACGCTGGTTGACCAGTTGTTCCGCCAGTCCGGCACCTTCCGCGACAACCAGCGCGTGGCGGAACGCGCCATGGATTCCAATGACCTGGAAAAGGAACGCGGGATCACGATCCTGGCCAAGTGCACCAGCATCGAATGGAACAACACCCGCATCAACATCGTCGACACGCCCGGCCACGCCGATTTCGGCGGCGAGGTGGAGCGCATCCTGTCGATGGTCGATGGCGTGATCCTGCTGGTCGATGCCGCCGAAGGCCCGATGCCGCAGACCAAGTTCGTCTGCGGCAAGGCGCTGGCGCTGGGCCTGCGACCGATTGTCGTCGTCAACAAGATCGACCGGCCCGATGCCCGCGCCTCCGAAGTGCTGGACGAGGTGTTCGATCTGTTCGTCACGCTCGATGCCAACGACGAGCAGCTGGATTTCCCGGTGCTCTATGCCTCCGGGCGCGGCGGCTATGCCGGCCCCACCGATGATGTCCGCTCCGGCGATCTCACCCCGCTGTTTGAAAAGATCGTCGGCCATGTGCCGTCGCCGTCGGGCGATCCAGAAGCGCCGTTCCGCATGCTGGTTTCCCTGCTTGACCGTGACAATTTCCTCGGCCGCATCCTCACCGGCCGGGTGATGTCGGGCACGCTGAAGGTGAACAGCCAGATCCACGCCCTCAACCCCGACAGCAACGTCGCCGAAATCGGCCGCGCCTCCAAGATCTTCGCCTTCCGCGGCCTTGAGCGTGTGCCGGTGGAGGAGGCCCGCGCCGGGGACATCATCGCGCTGGCCGGCCTGACCAAGGCCACCGTGGCCGACACCATCGCCGAGCAGAGCGTGACCGAGGCGCTGGCCGCCCAGCCGATCGATCCGCCCACCCTGTCGATGACCTTCAGCGTGAACGACAGCCCCTATGCCGGCAAGGACGGCAGCAAGGTGACCAGCCGCATGATCGCTGACCGGCTGGCCCGCGAAGCCGAAGGCAATGTCGCCATCCGCATCACCGAACTGCCGTCGAAGGATGCGTTCGAGGTGGCCGGGCGCGGCGAACTGCAACTGGGGGTGCTGATCGAGACAATGCGCCGCGAAGGCTTTGAACTGTCGATCAGCCGGCCGCGGGTGATCTTCGGCAAGGACGAGGCCGGCAACCGCACCGAGCCCTATGAAACCGTCGTCATCGACGTGGACGAGCAGTTTTCCGGCACGGTTGTCGAGAAGATGGCACTGCGCAAGGCCGAGATGACCGACATGCGGCCCAGCGGCGGCGGCAAGACCCGCCTCACCTTCTCCGCCCCGTCGCGCGGCCTGATCGGCTATCATGGCGAATTCCTGTCCGACACGCGCGGCACCGGCATCATGAACCGGCTGTTTGAAAAATACGGCCCCTACAAGGGCCCGATCTCCGGCCGCCTCAACGGCGTGCTCATCTCCACCGACAATGGCGAGGCCGTGGCCTATGCGCTGGGCTATCTGCAGCCGCGCGGCACCCTGATGATCGCGCCGGGCGAGGCGGTGTACCAGGGCATGATCATCGGCGAGAATGCCCGCGAGGAAGATCTTGAGGTCAACCCGCTGAAATCCAAGCAGCTCACCAACTTCCGCGCCAGCGGCAAGGATGATGCCATCGTGCTGAGCCCGCCCAGGAAGCTGACGCTGGAACAGGCCATCGCCTATATCGACGAGGACGAGCTGGTGGAGGTGACGCCCAACCATATCCGCCTGCGCAAGATCCATCTCGATCCGCACGAGCGCAAGCGCGCCGCCCGGGCCCGCGCCGCAGGCTGACGAGCAACCACGCCGGCTGATCAACAACGCCGCCGGATGCGCCGGGGCTTGTGCTCTGCGCCCGCCGGGCTAGTCTGATACCCACTCCAGTCCGGTGCCGGGGGGGTGGCTTGCGGGCAGGATGGGTTCCGCTATCGCGCGTTCATCAGCTACAGCCATGCCGACAAGGCAACGGCGGTCTGGCTGCACCGCGCGCTGGAATCCTATCGCCTGCCGCGGCCGCTGGTCGGCAGCC
>JAIXUQ010000092.1 GCA_027483465.1 Sphingomonadales bacterium | reverse complement strand
CGGAAATGGCCGTCATTGTCGGGATCGGGCGCGGCCCACACCGCATCGTCATGGTCGCGCGCGTCGGCCGGATCGATGGTGAGGAACGACAGTTGCCGGAGATCCTCGCGGTCCCCCAGAGGCTGCCTTGCCATGCGATCAGCCTCTTCGAGAACGCTGTCATCAAAGCGATGGGGAATGGCCTTGGCGTGGATGGCAATCAGGGAGAAGGCGCGTGGCTGGAAGGGGTCGCCCAGCACTTCCACCACCCGTCCGCTAACCCGCGGTGGTCGGCCCGATGGTTCGGCGAGCACCAGATCACCGGGCTGGCCCTCACCAGGATCGCTGATGGCCAGATCGGTACGGGCCTTCTTGTCAACCGGCACCAGCCGCCAACCCAGCGCCTCCCTGCGCAGGATGCCCAGCACAAACTCAGCCGATTTGGCCAGGGCCTTCATGGGAAAGGCCAGATAGCCCTGGCCCTGCTCCTCAATGCGGGCCAGCACGCGATCACCAAGCGCGAAGGCGGCCCGCTTCCGGCTTTCGATCACCCGCAGGCGCGGCGGCGGCGTGGCATGTTCCCACCTGTCGGGCACGGCGATGGCCACGCCATCTGCCACATCGGCAATGCGCAACACGGTCACCTTGGGCAGGCCGCCACCCTTGTGCACGGTGCGGCCGGGCCCCAGTTCCAGTTCGCCGGCTTCCATCATCTCCTTCAGCAAGGCTTTCAGCGCGATCTTGTCCTGCGCCGTCAGGCCAAAGGCCTTGGCAATCTCCCGCTTGCCAACACTGGCTTTCTGGGTGGCGATGAAGTCCAGGATTGCTTGCCTGTCTGGCAGGCCTGGTTGCGGGCGGTTGCGCGGGATGCGGGGCATGGCGGTCACCATGGGCGTTTGCAGCAGGTGGGGCAAGTGCGCCCATTGTGCGAGCCAGCAACGCGGCCCATATGCAGGGCCGATGCAGTCGCTTGCCACTCCCGCCGCAGCACCCAAGGGTGAAGCCGATTTCGCCACCCTCAAGCGCTTCCTGCCCTATCTGTGGCCGGCTGGGCGTGGTGATCTGAAAACACGGGTGGTGGCAGCGCTGGCACTGGTGTTGCTGGCCAAAGGCGTTTCGCTGGCGATGCCCTATGCGTTGAAATTGGCGTTGGACCAGATGGGCGCCGGGTTGCCCGATGGCTTGGCGGTGGCCGTTGCGCTGGTGGCCTCCTATGCGGTTGCCCGCTTTGCCGGCGTGCTGTTCGACAATCTCAGAAATGCGGCCTTTGAACGCGTGGGGCAGGAGGCGGCGCGGCGGCTCAGCCTTGATGTGTTTGCCCATATTCATCAATTGTCGCTGCGCTATCATCTCGAACGCCGCACGGGCGCGCTGACGCGGCTGATCGAGCGCGGCACCAAGAGCATCGACACCATGCTCTATTTCCTGCTGTTCAACATATTCCCGACCGTGATCGAATTGACCGCTGTTTGCATCCTGTTTGGACGCGGCTTTGGCTGGGAACTGGTCGCCGCCACGCTGGCGATGGTGGTGGCCTACATCATCTATACCCAGCGCATCACCGATTGGCGGGCCGGCTTGCGGCGCCAGATGGTTGAAAGTGACCAGCGCGCAACGGCACGGGCTGTGGACAGCCTGCTGAATTACGAGACGGTGAAATATTTCAACGCAGAAGCGCACGAGAACGAGAATTATGGCCGTGCCATCAAGCGCTACACCGATGCCGCAACCAAATCCGAGGTGAGCCTGGCCTGGCTCAACATCGGGCAAAGCTTCATCACCAACCTGCTGATGGGCGGAGCACTTGCGTGGGTGGTCTGGGGATGGAACCGCGGGGAATTCACCATCGGCGACATCGCCTTCGTCAACGGCCTGTTGATGCAATTGTTCCGCCCGCTCGATCTGCTGGGCATGGTCTATCGCGAAATCCGCCAGGGCCTGATCGACATGGAATCGATGTCCCGCCTGATCGACACGCCACCGGAGATCGCTGATGCACCGGGCGCACCTGATCTCAAGCTGACGGGTGCCGCCATCCGGTTTGATGCCGTGGATTTCGGCTATGACCCGCGCCGGCAGATACTGCACGCGGTCAGCTTTGATGTACCTTCCGGTGCCAAGCTGGCCGTGGTTGGGCACAGCGGTGCTGGCAAGTCGACGCTCAGCCGGATCCTCTACCGCTTCTATGACATTCAGGGCGGCCGGGTCAGCATCGATGGCCAGGATATCGCCGCCGTCACGCAAGGCTCGCTGCGCCGTGCCATTGGCATCGTCCCGCAGGATACCGTGTTGTTCAATGACAGTATCCGCTACAATATCGCTTACGGCCGGCCCGATGCCACGGAGGCCGAGATCATTGCGGCCGCGCGCGGGGCCGCTATCCATGATTTCATCCTGGGCCTGCCCGACGGGTATGACACGCAGGTGGGTGAGCGCGGGCTGAAGCTTTCGGGCGGCGAGAAGCAGCGCGTGGCGATCGCGCGGACCATCCTGAAAAACCCGGCCATCCTGATCCTTGATGAAGCCACCAGCGCGCTGGACAGTGCGACGGAAGCCAGCATCCAGGAGGCACTGGGCGGTGTGGCCGCCGGGCGCACCACCATCGTGATCGCGCACCGGCTGTCCACCATCACCGATGCCGATCAGATCATCGTGATGGATGGCGGCCGCATCATCGAGCGCGGCCGCCACGAAGCCTTGCTGGCGCTTGGCGGCGCCTATGCCGACATGTGGGCCTTGCAACAGGCCGAGGAAGCGCAAGCCACAAACGTGGCCGCCTGAAGGCGGCTGCGCTCCAAGGCCTGATCGGCCTCGGCGCGCAGCCGCCGCTCGTCATCAGGGCATCACTACTGTGTCGATCACGTGGATCACGCCGTTGCTGGTGGCCACGTCGGCAGCGCGCACATGGCTCATGCCACCCTTGGCATCGCGCAGCATCACCACATTGCCCATCAGCGAGGCGGTGAGCTTGCCACCCTGCACAGTGGTCACTTCAGCCTTGCCGCCACCGGCCTGGATGGCCTTGACGAGATCAGCCGCCAGCACCTTGCCGGGCACAACATGATAGGTGAGCACGGCGGTGAGGGTGGCCTTGGCTTCCGGCTTGAGCAGGCTGTCAACGGTGCCGGCGGGCAGCTTGCCAAACGCGGCGTTGGTGGGCGCGAACACGGTGAACGGGCCCTTGCCCTTCAGCGTGTCAACCAGGCCAGCCGCCTTCACGGCGGCGACAAGCGTGCTGAAATCGGCGTTGCCGGCAGCAGTATCAACGATGTCGGCAGCCGGCTGTGCCGCCACCGCTGCCGGAACCGAGAGACCGGCAGCCGCCATGGCAAAAAACGCCGCGCGCAGCGAAGTGCGGGAAAACATGGGAATTCTCCAATCAGGTTGAACGAGAGCCCACTGGGGGTAGCGGGCAGTTCAGGTGTAGCAGAAGCCGGTTTGCACAGGCCCGCGTGACTGTCGCTGCGACGACATGCACCGGATCAGGTGGCAGACAACGCCCCTGTGGCGATGACGGGTCCTGTGGGCGTGCCCGTGGGCGACCCGCCAACGGGCTCGATTGAAATCGCAAGGATGCTGCCCGCCTTCAGACCGGCCAGCCGATCGCGCGGGATGCTGTGCGCACCGCCGCTGGCAATGTCGATCACACCCAGCGAGCGTGGCGGGTTGCTCCCTTCGATAACCCACAATTCTGGCACCTTTCCGGCCCCGGCGTCGCTCTGGGCGACGGGCGCAAATCGCACCTCGCCGCTGGCCGGGTCAAAGGCCGCGGCCAGCAGCGGCTTGCCATCACTGCCCGCCAACGTGGCCCGCAATTGGGGACCAGCCGCCGGCGCGGTTGGCAGCGCAGCGGGCTGGGGCGCGGCCAGCAGGGCAACCATCAGGGCGGCAGCCACCGGCGCACCAAGCCCCAGCGCCCGCCACAAGGACAGATTGTGCCACCAGCCGCGACTGGGCGCCACCATCGGAGCAGTTTCGACTGTTGGACGTGGCACCGGCGTCGCTGTTTCGGCGGCAATGGCAGCCCACAGATTTTCTGGCGGCGAAACCGGTGCCGTTGCCTCATCCAGCGGGGCGAGCAGCGACTGCCATTGTTCCACCCGGGCCCGAAAATCGGGATCGCCCACCACCCGGAGCGCGGCCGCCTTGTGCTGCGCACGATCAAGAGCGCCCAGTGCATAGTCCATCGCCAATGCCTCGTCGGCGCTCATGCCGGCCAGGCCATTGTCGGGCGCGGGGATGTCGCTCATGCCTCGCCCCCTTCAAGCTGCGAGCGCATGCGGATCAGCCCGCGCCGCACCCAACTCTTCAGCGTTCCCACCGGCACCCGCTCGCGCTCGGCAAGCTCGTCATAGGTGACGCCCTCAAAATAACAGGCCCGAATGGCGGCGGCGTGGCGTGGCTCCAGCAGGCTGAGCGCTTGCGCCACGCGGCGGGCATCCTGGCTTGCCACCAATCCGGCATCAGGCGGCGGGCCTTCGTCTGCCAGATCATGGGCAGCCTCCACCGGCACCTGCGCCCGCACCGGGCGGGCCCTGAGGCGATCGATGGCGCGGTTGCGCGCGATCGTTGCCGCCCACGTGATCGGGCTGGCGCGGGCCGGATCGAAGGTGGCCGCCTTGCGCCACACCGTCACATAAACCTCCTGCAACACATCTTCGGCTTCCTGCCGCTCGATCAAGATACGCAGGATCAGGCCGAAAAGTTTTGCACTGGTGCGGCCATAGAATTGCTTGAAGGCCGCCGTATCCCCTTCGGCCACACGTTGCAGCAATTTCGCAAGCTCGGCCGCCCCGGCCGATGCGCCAGGCGCATGATCTGGCTGCGCAGTCATCGCCGGCCCGGCATGCTGATCGGCCCTTGCGCGCTGCCGGTGATGAACTGGTGCACATATGGGTTGTCACAGCCGTCCAGGCTGGTCAGCGGCCCCTGCCAGATGATCTTGCCCGCGTGCAGCATCGCCACCTTGTCTGCCACAGTCCGCACACTGTGCATATCATGCGTAATCGTGAGGGCGGTGATTTTCAGATCGGTCGCCAGTTCCCTGATCAGATCATTGATCACCGCAGCCGTGATCGGATCGAGCCCGGCGGTGGGCTCATCAAAGAAGATGATCGGCGGGCGAGGCGCAATTGCACGGGCCAGTGCCACCCGTTTCTGCATGCCGCCCGAAAGCTCGGCTGGGCGCAGATCGGCCACATCCGCGGCCAGCCCAACGCGGGCCAGATTGTCGATGGCGGCAGCACGGCGGCTGGCGGCCGTGCCGGCGAGCGCAAAGCTGACATTGCGCCATACGCTGAGCGAGTCGAACAGGGCGCCCCCCTGGAACAACATGCCGAACCGGGCACGGTGGGCATCCAGCGCCGCACCTTTCAAGCCGATCACGTTCTGGCCATCCACGTGGATTGCGCCGGCATCCGGGCACAGCAGCCCAAGGATAAGCTTCAGGGTGACCGATTTTCCGGTTCCCGAGCCGCCGATGATCACCATGCTTTCGCCAGGCATCACCGCCAAGTCCACGCCGTCCAGCACCTGCCGGCTGCCAAAACGCTTGGCCAGGCCAACCAGTTCGATGCGCGGCACGCTCATGAGCCGAACACGATCACGGTGATGACCAGATTGGCCAGCAAGATGAGGATGAAGCTGGACACGACGGCGTTGGTGGTTGCCCGGCCAACACCGGCCGCACCGCCGCCGCTGTGATAGCCGTGATAGCAACCCATCAAGGCGATGAAGAAGCCGAAAACCGCCGCCTTGACCAACGAGGAGATCACATCATCTGCTTCCAGATAACGAGCCGTGGTGGCCAGATATTGGGCTGAATTGAAACCCAATCGCTGTGTCGCCAGCAGCCACCCCCCCATCACCCCCAGCGCATTTGAAACAAGCACCAGCGCTGGCATCACCAACACGGCGGCCAGCAGGCGGGGCGCCACCAGCCAACGGAATGGATCGGTGCGCAAGGTGACAAGCGCATCGATCTGCTCGGTCACCCGCATGGTGCCCAGTTCTGCCGCCATCGCGCTGGCCACCCGGCCTGCCACCATCAGGCCACCGAGGACGGGGCCCAATTCACGGACGACGCCGATCACCGTTACCGCTGGTACTGTGGAAGCTGCATTGAAGCGGCTGCCGCCAATGAAAATCTGCTGCGCCAAGGCAGAACCGGTGAAGATCGCCGTGAGGCCCACAACCGGCAGCGACAGCCAACCGATGACAAGCATTTGCTGCAGATATTGCGCCGGATACCAGGGTGGCTGCAGCAGGCGGATCAGGGCAGTGGCGCCGAACCGCGTCAAACGCCCAATGCCGGCAAGCCCGGCCAACACCGAGGCGCCAATGGCAATCAGCAAATTCATCGCCATACCCGCTCGAAGCGCTGACCCAGTGCCACCAGCAGTTCATAGGCGGTGCGGCCCGATACAGCGGCCATGGCCTCTGGATCGAACGGAATCTCCAGCCAATCATCCTCTGCCAACTGAGGGACATCCGTGACATCAAACGCAGCCAGATCCATCGATATGCGTCCAGCCGCCATGCAGCGGATTCCGCCGGCAAGCGCCCAGCCAACACCCGAAAGCCCCCGCGCGTAGCCATCGGCATAGCCAAGCGCCACCGTGGCGATGCGGCTGTGCCGGGCGGCAACAAAGCTGGCACCATAGCCCACCGCGGCGCCGGCGGGCACAGCCCGCAACTGGATAATGCGCGCATACAGACGGAAGACCGGCTGGGATGGCCGGCCATCTGGCAGCAAGCCGCCGCCATAAAGCCCGATGCCAGGGCGCAGAAGGTCAAAATGATAGGCCGGGCCAAGACCGGCTCCGGCCGAATTGGCCAGCGCGCGCCGCTGTGCCGGCACCTGTTCGGCAACGGCGGCAAAGCAAGCCAGTTGCGCCGCATTGAGGGGGTGCGCAGGCTCTTCGGTGCACGCAAGGTGGCTGTGCAGCACCGCCACCTCCAAACCGTTGCTGATCGCGGCTGCGTCTGCTGGCGCCAGTCCAAGCCGGTTCATGCCGGTATCGACCATTACTTCCACCGGTCGGCCAGTCTGTCGCCACAGCGCAGCTTGTGCTGGGGTGGACAGCACAGGCTCGGCCGGCAGCACCAGCGCGGATGGCATCTGATCTTCGGTCACGCCATGAAGAACCGACAGGCGGATGCCATCCGGCAAGGGCAGCAATGGCGGCACTTCATGCCAATGGGCGACAAAGAAATGCCGGCAGCCGGCAGCGGCCAGACGCATCAGCACGTCGCGCGCGCCAAGCCCATAGCCATCAGCCTTGATCGCCGCCCCGGCTTCAGCAGCGCCACAGGCAGCAAAGGCGCGCCAATTGGCCACCAAGGCATCACTGTCCAGAACGAGCCTGGCCTGAAAAGGTGGGACCGATTCCACGAACGTCGATTAGCGGCCTTGTTCATGGCCGCGCAAGCCGTTGCGGTGTATGGCGGCTACATGATCAAGTCGCTGTCCATCGCCGCGCTGCTCGCTGTCACTGTGCTGGCTGCGCCTGCCTGTGCCCAGAGCCGTCCCGACACCGAGTTTTGTGCCGCCATCCGCAAGAAGGACCCGGGCGGCATCTGCACCCCAAGCGGGGATTATGTGACGCCGGAAAAAGTCTACAAACCCGATGGCACTGTGATCAACCGCAACGCCGGAAACTGAACGGCGGCAGCGGCTTAATCAAACAGGCTGCTGACCGAGCTTTCCTCGGCGGTACGCCGCATGGCTTCGGCCAGCAGCGGCGCGATGGTGATCCGCCGGATGCGTTGGGCCGCTTTGACTGCCGCAGTCGCCGCAATCGAGTCGGTGACCACCAGTTCGGCCAGCGCAGAGCCGTCCACCCGCGCCACAGCGCCGCCAGAAAGCACACCGTGGCTGACATAGGCTGTGGCACTGGCCGCGCCGGCTTCCAGCAAAGCGGCAGCCGCGTTGCACAGCGTGCCAGCCGAATCGACGATGTCATCGACAAGAATGCAGCGGCGACCGCGGACGTCGCCGATAATGTTCATCACTTCTGACTCGCCGGGCCGCTCGCGTCGCTTGTCGACGATGGCCAGCGGCGCGTTGCCGAGCCGCTTGGCCAGCGCACGCGCGCGCACCACGCCGCCAACATCGGGAGAGACCACCATCAAATCGGCCACACCCATGCGGGCCGTGATGTCGGCAGCCATCACCGGTGCGGCAAACAGATTGTCAGTGGGAATATCGAAAAAGCCCTGGATCTGGCCGGCGTGCAGATCAAGGCTCAGGACCCGGTCAGCGCCGGCCTTGGTGATCAGATTGGCGACCAGTTTTGCCGAAATTGGCGTTCGTGAACCGGATTTCCGATCCTGACGAGCATAGCCAAAATAGGGCACCACAGCGGTGATGCGCCGCGCAGACGCACGTTTCAGCGCATCGATGCAGATCAGCAATTCCATCAGATTATCGTTGGCCGGCGCTGCGGTGGGCTGAACCACGAATACATCCTCACCGCGCACATTTTCGTCGATCTCGACAAAAATCTCCTCGTCGGCAAATCGCCGAACAGACGCACGGGTGAGTGGAATTTCAAGATAGGCAGCAATCGCCTGGGCCAGATCCGGATTGCCGTTGCCCGCCAGGATTTTCATGCATCGCCCCTGATACTGCCCGCCAAGCCACCTTGGTTCCGGCGCGGCCATAGCCGGCCTGTCACACTGGTGCAACCTTCGGCAAACCGCGCGGAGGGTTAATGGCTGCTTGCGCCGGCGCAAGGATCGCAACCATGGCCTCGACCAGCGGGACGTCGGCCGGCGGCATCGGCAGCGCCATGAGTGATGCGGGGGGTTCCCATCGCAATGCCTGTCCGTCCCGACCCTGGGGTTCCCCATGCCAGGCGCGGCACCAGTAAAGCAGCATCACCAGATGAAAATCAGGATAGCCAAATGAGACGAAGGTAAACGGGGTCAGCTCGGGCGCAGTAATCCCCAACTCCTCCCAAAGCTCCCGCGCCAGTGCGGTCTCCGGCGACTCCCCTGGTTCCAGCTTGCCGCCCGGGAATTCCCACAGGCCGGCCAGCGATTTGCCGGGGGGCCGTTGTGCCACCAGCACCCGCCCGGCCGCATCAAGCAACGCGGCCGCCACCACATGCACAACGCGCATCAGCGCCACACCACTAGCTTGATCCGGTCACCAGATTTCAGCGCGGCGTTGGGCGGCAACTGATTGAGCGTCAACAGGCGCTCCAACTGATTGTCATCATAGGCCATGCGGGCAGCAAGACTGGCAAGCGTGTCACGCGCCGCCACACGAACCACTTCAATGCGCCGCATTCGCACGCTGGCGCTTTCCTGGGCGTTCATCCGGCGCAGACTGCCCGCAATGGGCGCCACAATCGCGCCCTGGCCCTGTGGCGCCACGCTGATCAGGCTGAAGGCCGTTAGCGCATTCCAACGATAGACGGTGAGGCCAACCTCAACCGGGCCCGAACGGGTTTGTGCCTGGGCGTTGCCAACCAGAGCCTCCAGCCCATTGATGCGTGTGGGCTGCATGGCGCGCGGCTGCAGGCCCAGCGCCTGCCAGCGCGAGGCCGCAACACCAGACAGTCCAGCATCTCCCAAGGAAACCGGTCGCAATTCGAAGCTGGTGCCGGCCGGCCCTGTGCCACCAAGCGCTTCGCCATTTGTCAGGGTGAAGCCCTGGGGCGCATCAAAAGCCAGTTGGAGCCCACTATGACGAAAGCTGCGCCCCTGCACAACGCCAGCGCCGGCGTCGTCGTCATAGGGTAGGCCGTCGATGGCATTCAGAAAGGCGTCACGGTTGTGGGCCCGGGCCCCCGCCCTCGCCACCATTGTGGCCGCTTCGGCGCGGATACGCGAAACACGTTCCGTCGAGGCCGGATGGGTGGACAACCAGCGAGAGGGTTCGGCACCACTGCGGCCCTGCAAGCGCGCTTCCAGGCTGGTTTGGGCGCCCAGGGCAGCGAGTGCATCGACGCTGGCCAACGGATCATAGGCGGCGCCGGCCAGGTATCGCACACCCAGACTGTCGGCCTGACGCTCCTGCTCCCGGCTGTAGCCAAGGGTGGTCAATTGCGCGACCACCTCGGCACCGCGGCCGACAAGATCTGAACCCGTGACCGCACCGGCCAACCCAGCCAGAATCGTGGACAGGGCCGATCGTGTCTGCCGCTTCTGCCCATGCCGGGCAGCGACATGGGCCACCTCGTGACCCATCACGAACGCCAGTTCAGCTTCATCATTCAGCAGCCCGAGCAACTGCCGGGTGATGTAGACATAGCCGCCGGGTATGGCGAAGGCGTTGTTGACGTTGGAATTGAGGAGCGTGACCGTGTAATCCTGCGCGCGCGCTCCGCCCCCCGATTGCACGGCAATCCGTTGGCCTACGCTGCGCACATAATCCGCCGCCGGCCCCGTCATGGCGCCGCCGAACTGTTGAAGGATCTGAGGGTGCGCTTGGGCGCCTTGCTGCCGCTCCGTTGCGGAAAGGCCTGGCGGTGCCACTTGCGCCGCTGCCGGCACAGCCAGGAAGAGGCAAAATGCGACAAGGGCAGAACGGGCTTCGAACATGCCGTCAGCTCAGCTCCCCAGGCGGCATTCCCGATAACAGGTCAGAGGGTGCGCCCCATGGCCAGATACTTGGTTCGGCGATCACGGATCAATTGTTGCGGGCTCTTGGCCAGCAACGGTTGCAATTCAGCAGCGATGGCCATGGCCAGGGAGGCGATCGCCGCGGCCGGATCGCGATGGGCGCCACCAAGCGGTTCTGGTACGATGGTATCGATCACGCCCAGTGCCTTGCAATCCGCGGCCGTCACCTTCATCGCTTCTGCCGCATCGGCAGCCCGGTTCTGGCCCTTTTCGGCGGTGCGCCAAAGGATCGAGGCGCAGCCTTCCGGGGAGATCACCGCATAGACGGCGTGTTCAAACATGATCACCCGGTCCGCTGCAGCGATACCGATGGCCCCGCCCGACATGCCTTCACCCGTGATTGCAGCGATGATCGGTACAGGTGCTGCCAGGAAAGCTGCGGTGGCACGTGCAATGGCTTCAGCCTGACCGCGGGCCTCGCCATCAACACCGGGATAGGCCCCCGCGCTGTCAGCCAGCGTGATGACCGGCACGTTAAACCGGCCAGCCAGTTCGACCAACCTCGCTGCTTTGCGATATCCTTCAGGCCGACCCATGCCGAAATTGTGCTTTACGCGGCTGGCGGTGTCGCTGCCCTTTTCATGGCCAATCACCACAACTGGGATGTTCTGGCCTCTGAGCGTGCCGATGCCGCCCACGATTGCCTCGTCTTCGCCATAGGCGCGGTCGCCGGCCAGAGGCATAAAGTCTGAAACCAGCGCCTTTACCGTATCGGTGAAATGCGGCCGCTGGGGGTGGCGGGCGACCATGGTCTTCTGCCAGGGCGTCAACCGCGCATAGGTTTCAGCGAGAAGGCGACGGGCTGCACCTTCGGCATGGCGGGCGCCAGCCTCGTCCCCGGCGGCACGATAATCAGCGGCACGCTGAGCGATCTGGGCGATCGGCTTTTCAAAGTCGAGATACTGGCTCACGGTGCGAAGGCCTAGGCGAAGTGCCGCGGCGCGGTCAATGGTCCCAGTGTCACAGCGCTGTTCACCCCTGACGCCTTCCGAACAAATAGGCCAGCCGGCCCACATCGACAGCCAATTCGGGCGGCACTGGCCGGCCAGTGATCGTCACCAGAATCGCCGCCACCCGTCGGGCCCGGGTCCGTTCACTCCGTGCGTTGCCGACGAGGTGGGCCAAGGCACGCCGTCGCCCGCTGGTCAACGCCTCCCACGCTTCCAATGCGGCCGAATCTCGCGTCAGCGCGCTGGCCAGGGCTGCTGGCACGTCCACCGCCCCCTGATCGGAAACACGGAATCGCATTGTCACCTGATCGCCAAAAGCCACGCCGGCCTTACGCTGCAGATCGGGCGAAACCATGATGTAACGCCTGCCATCACCGGTCGACACAAACGCACCGCTCATCGGAACCTCGGCGATTTCGCCCTCAACGCGCAACTGTGGATGTTGCGCAAACGGCAATTCGGCCACCAATTCGGCGGGCAGAAACAGCACGGTGTAGAAAATCTGGCGGGTGCGGCCGATGCCGTGCCGTTCCAGCACCGCATCAAAGATGTGCGGATACCATTCTGTGCTCACACACGCCGCCAGCGGAAATACCATACTTCGTGGCCAAGCCGGCGTGCCTTTGCCTCGTATCGCGTTTGTGGCCAGTCGACAGGGCGGCTCAGGAAATCATCAGCCGTTTCGCCGATCCAACCAAACTCGCTGCGACGCTGCATCTGCATCAGGGCCCAGCGGCAATAAACCGGGTGGTCAGTGCCAAAGCGAAATTCGCCACCGGGCTTCAGCACCCGGGCAATATGGTCAAGCGGGCCGGGGTTCATGAAGCGTCGCTTGGCGTGTCGGGCCTTGGGCCAGGGATCCGGGTGCAGGAGGAACGCCCGCGCCAAACTGGCGTCTGGCAGCCGTTCAAGCACGTCCAACGCATCGCCATGATGAATGCGCACATTGCGCAATCCGCCATCGCGCACGGCCATCAGCGCGCCAACCACGCCATCCACGAACGGTTCTGCGCCAATCAGGCCGACATCCGGATGTGCATTGGCCTGGTTGGCCATATGCTCACCCTTGCCGAAGCCGATTTCCAGCCATAGCGGCCGGTCATCACCAAACAGGCTTTCAGCAGTGATCGTCCCTGCACCTGGGATCGCAATTTGCGGCAGCAAATCGGCAAACAGCGCCGCTTGCCCCTGGCGCAGGGCGTGGCCCTGGCGTCGACCATACAGGCGGCGAATGGTTGTGGGATCAGATGCGGCCGAATCGGGGCCCTGTTCAGATTTAAGCTCAATCATGGCGCGTGCACTTGCCTGAAAGCCCGCCTGTGGAAAAGGGCAGGGCCGGCCATTTGATCCAGATCAAGGCAGTCCCGGTTGCGGTGTCCAACACTTGCCGCAGTTCGGGCGAGAGGATTGATCATGGACATGCCGGTTTGCCCCCGTCCTGCAGACGATGGCCGCGTATGTGATGTCGATGTGCTGGTAGTGGGAGCTGGCATGTCCGGTTTGTCGGCTGCCTGGCACCTGAAAAACCGGTTGCCCAGCAAGCGCTTCGTGGTGCTGGAACGGGAGGCCAGCTTTGGTGGCACCTGGCTCACCCACAAATTTCCGGGCATCCGATCTGACTCTGACCTTTACACATTTGGTTTCCGTTTCAAGCCTTGGGTAGGGCCGCCCATCGCCACGGCCGACGAGATCCAAGCCTATCTGGGCGAGATGATCGAGGAGAATGGCCTTGATCGTCACATCCACTATGGCCATTCCATCGAAACGGCGGCGTGGGACAGCCAATCGGCTCACTGGCTGATCCGCGCCCGCCGCAGTGACGGCAGCCATGCCAGTTTTCGCAGCCGCTTCCTGTGGATGGCGCAAGGCTATTACAGGCATCACCAAGGCCATTGGCCAGATTGGCCTGGGATGGCCGATTTCTGCGGCCCGATCATCCACACCGAAGAGTGGGATGAAACGACAAGTTATGCGGGCAAACGCGTGGCGGTGATCGGTTCCGGTGCCACAGCTGCAACGGTGGTCCCAGCGATGGCCACAACGGCAGTTCATGTCACCATGATCCAACGCAGCCCCACCTATTTCATACCGGGCCGAAATGAGAATCAACTGGCCGATATGCTGCGGCCAATCGGTGTGGATGAAGCCACCATCCACGACATCGTTCGCAAGAAGATCATCCATGATCAGGATCAGATGGTGCGCTTGTGTCGCTCTGCGCCCGATGAGGTGGCCGCTGAACTGCTTGCCGGGGTGCAAGAATTGCTCCCTGATGGATATGACATGCGTCACTTCACCCCGGCCTACCGCCCGTGGCGGCAACGACTGGCCTTTGTGCCCGATGGCGACCTGTTTGCGGGCATCCGTGCTGGCAAAGCCGATGTGGTGACCGGCACGATCACCCGCTTTACGCCCAATGGAGTCGAAATGGCCGATGGCAACCATGTTGCGGCGGACATGATCGTGCTGGCCACCGGTTTCAATCTGTGTGTGTTCGGCGATATCGCGTTTAGCATCGATGGTCGTCCGCTCGATTTTGCCGAAAGCATCACCTGGCGTGGGATGATGTTCACCGGCGTGCCCAATCTCGTGTGGGTGTTCGGCTATTTTCGGGCGAGCTGGACCCTGCGGTCAGACCTTATCTCTGAATTCACCTGCCGTCTGCTTGCGCACATGGATGCCAAAGGCGCCGACAAGGTTGAGGTGGCTTTGCCGCCCGATCTTGTCGGCAGCCCGTTGGGCCCATGGGCTGATCCGGATGATTTCAATCCGGGCTATCTGGCGCGCGATCAACATCTGCTGCCGCGCACTGCGCCGGGAGACGAATGGCGCCATACCCAGGATTACTGGTCCGAACGGATGGTGATCCCGCGCATCGACCTCGACGGGCCAGCCTTCCGATATGGTCGGGCCCGTATGCCGTTGCCGGCCTGATGCAATGCCATGGCTTGCACTTTGCCACCATCTTGCCCCAATAATGTCATGGTCGGTGCAACCGCCGGCCGTGACAGAACGGACAATGATGCTTTCGGGTGTGAAATCGCTGGTAATGGGTGGCCGCGAGGTGTGGCCGTTGGTGGAAGGGGGCAAGGGCGTTTCCGCTACCAATCATGCCTCGGCTGGCGCTTGGGCTCTGGCTGGCGGGGTGGGTACGGTTTCGGCCGTCAACGCGGACAGTTACGACAACGACGGCCGTATCATTCCGCAAATCTATCGTGCTGTCACCCGGCGGGATCGCCATGAAGAGCTGATCCAATATGCCATCGAGGGTGGCGTGCAACAGGTTCAGCGGGCCTATGATATTGCGGCCAGCGAATTGAAACGCGGGATTGGCGCCATCAATATCAATGTCTTGTGGGAAATGGGTGGCGCCCAGCGGGTGTTGCACGGCGTGCTCGAACGCACGCGTGGCCTGGTCAACGGTGTCACGTGTGGCGCGGGCATGCCCTACAAGCTGTCGGAAATCGCCGCGCAGTATGGCGTGCATTATTATCCCATCATCAGCTCCGCCCGGGCTTTTCGGGCGCTGTGGAAGCGGGCCTATTCCAAGGCGGCGGAATGGCTGGGTGCGGTGGTTTATGAAGATCCCTGGTTGGCAGGCGGTCACAACGGCCTGTCCAATGCCGAGGATCCACGCGCGCCGCAGGACCCGTATCCCCGCGTGGCCGAGCTTCGAGCCACCATGCGGGAACTTGGCGTTTCCGATTCGGTGCCCATCGTCATGGCAGGTGGCGTTTGGCGCCTGGATGAGTGGCAGGATTGGATGGACAATCCGGAGCTTGGCCAGGTGGTCTTCCAGTTCGGCACGCGGCCACTGCTGACCCAGGAAAGCCCGATACCCGAGGTGTGGAAGCAACGGCTATTCGATCTCAAGAAGGGCGACATCCTGCTCCACAAGTTTTCGCCCACGGGTTTCTATTCCTCGGCAATCCGCAATCCGTTTCTGCGCGCGCTCGAAGCCCGCAGCGAGCGCCAGATTGCATTTTCCACCGCGGCGACCGGCGATCATCAGTTTGCGCTTGATGTTGGCGTGGGCACCAAGCGCTATTTCGTCACCCGCGATGATCTGATTCGCGCCCGTGCCTGGCATGGTGAGGGTTTTACCGAAGCGCTGAAGACACCCGACAATACGCTGGTGTTCGTCACCCCGGCCGAGCGCGCCACAGTGCGCAAGGATCAGGCCGATTGCATGGGCTGCCTGTCCCATTGCAGCTTTTCGGCCTGGGCCGATAATGAGGCCAACTCGACCGGGCGGCTTGCCGATCCGCGCAGTTTCTGCATCCAGAAGACGTTGCAGGAAATCGCCCATGGCGGTGATCCTGACCATAATCTTGCCTTCGCCGGGCACAGTGCCTATCGTTTTGCCAGCGACCCCTTCTATTCTAACCGCTTCATCCCCACCGTGCGTCAGTTGGTGGATCGGATGCTGACGGGCGCGTGAGTCGCACGTTCAGTCACGCAGCAATTCATTGATCCCGGTCTTGCTGCGCGTTTGAGCGTCTACGGTCTTGACGATTACGGCGCAGTAGAGATTCGGCCCCGGGCTGCCATCGGGCAAAGGCCTGCCCGGCAGCGACCCGGAGACAACCACGGCATAGGGCGGCACTTTTCCGACGTGGATTTCGCCGGTCGCCCGGTCGACGATCTTGGTGCTGGCCCCCAGATAGACGCCCATCGACAGAACAGCGCCCTCGCCCACGATCACGCCCTCTGCCACCTCGGCGCGCGCACCGATGAAGCAATTGTCACCGATGATCACCGGATTGGCCTGCAACGGTTCCAGCACGCCGCCAATGCCGGCGCCGCCCGAGATATGGACATTCTCGCCAATCTGGGCGCAGCTGCCAACGGTGGCCCACGTATCGACCATGGTTCCCTTGCCCACACGGGCACCAATATTGACAAAGCTCGGCATCAAAACGGCACCCGGGGCAATATAGGCACCACGCCGCACAATCGCGCCGGGGACCGTGCGGAAGCCGGCTGCACGAAAGCGATCTTCATTCCATGCATCAAACTTCAGCGGGACCTTGTCGAAGTAGCCAGCGGCCCCGAACCCGGGCATCACTGCATTGTCCTGCAACCGGAACGACAGCAACACAGCCTTCTTCAACCATTGATGCGTGTGCCAACCGCCCTTGCCATCAGGCTCGGCCACGCGCAGTTCGCCTGAGTCAAGCCGGGCCAAAGCCTCATCAACGGCAGCGCGAAGCTCACCCTGCGTTGCAGGTGTGACCGTTGCCCGTTCGTCCCAGCCCGCTTCGATGATCTGTTCGATGCTCATGTCCGCTCTTCCAATCCTGACAGAATTCCCGCCAGAAACGCGGCCAGATCCGTCACGCGAAAATCGATATGGTCAAGACCGGTTTCCGGCCCCTGTTCGGAGCCATTGTCGATCCACACCGTGGTCATGCCGATGGCCTTGGCCGGACCCAGGTTTCGCGCCATGTCCTCAACGAACAGCGCGCGCGCCGGATCAATGCCATGCGTGGTGCACATGTGGTGATAGGCAGGCGGCTGCGGCTTGGGCACATATCCCAACGCATGAATGTCGTGGAGCGCATCAAAGGCGTGGGTGAGACCCAGCCGTTCAAGCACGCGTTCGGCATAAGGCGCATCGGCGTTGGTAAACACAAACTTGCGCCCGGGCAGGCGGCTGATCAAATCCCCCAGTTCAGGATGGGGACGGATCACTTCCAGATCGACATCATGGACTGCCTGCAAAAAATCATTCGGGTCGACGCCATAGAGTGCCATCAGGCCAGGCAAGGTCATGCCATGGGAATGAAACAGGCCCTTCTGAATCCGATGGGCTTCTTGCGGGTCCACGTTCAGAAGGCGCTGGATGTACAAGCCCATCCGGGCATCAATCTGGGGAAAGAGCGACGAGTGCGCTGGATAAAGCGTGTTGTCCAGATCGAAGATCCACGCCTCGATGTGGCTTAGTACTGCAAAGGCCGGTGCGGCGGAGGCGGGCGCGGGAAGCATCGGCGCTGCCTTAATCCCAACGCGCTGCAATGTCACCGGACAATGCGCGTCGTAACGATCACCGCGGTGATCATGGGATATTTGGGGGCAAGCGGACGGTGGCAGGCGGGTCGGATCGCGTGCGCCACCGCCCGCTTGAGCCTGCATCGGAGGAGTTCAGGCATTATGTTGATTACAACGTGCCCTGCGATGCTGCACTGCGGCATGCGCACCGCGCTTCGGAATGTCGCGGGCTCCCTTGGCTATGGACCGAGGATATCGTTGCCCCTCAACCAAAGCGTTGCTTGAGGCCGACCATGGCCAGAGCCGCCGCTGCTGCCTCGCCGCCCTTGTTCTTCTGGGACTTGTCGGCGCGGGCAATGGCCTGGGCTTCGTTTTCCACCGTCAGGATCCCGTTTCCGATGGCGAGGCCGTCGAGGGTGAGGGCCATGATGGCCCTGGCGCTTTCGCCGGCTACAACTTCGAAATGATAGGTCTCGCCGCGGATCACGCAGCCCAATGCGACATAGCCATCATATTTGCCGCTGGCGTCGGCGAATGCGATGGCGGCCGGCACCTCCAGAGCGCCTGGCACGGTGATCACTTCCCAGGTGGCGCCAACCGCTTCCAGCGCGCTGGTCACGCCGTCCAACTGCATGTCGGCGATATGGGTATAGAACCTGGCTTCAACGATCAGGATGTGCATGGCTTCAACTCCGGGCCGGGATGTTGCGCTCGCCAACCACTTTCAGGCCATAGCCTTCGATGCCGACGATGTTACGGTGCTGGTTGGTGAGCAGGATCATGTCGGTCACCCCAAGATCGACGAGGATCTGTGCGCCAATGCCATAGTCGCGCAGGGTGATGGGTTCGCCCTGGCCTTTGGCGCGCATCTGTTCGGAGATGGCGGTCGGACGGCCATCGCGGATGATGACGATGATGCCGGCACCTTCAGCTCCAATCACATCCATGGCGCGTTGCAACTGGCCAGCGCGGTCACCCTTTTCGCCGAACATGTCGGTGAACATGGACTGGGTGTGCACCCGCACCAGTGTCGGCTTCCCTGGTTCGATCCGGCCCTTCTGAAGCACCATATGCTCGCCATATTCCGCGGTGTTGGCATAGGTCTTGGCTGTCCACTCGCCACCATGCCAGCTTTCCAGCTTGGTTTCGGCCACACATTTCACCAGCCGGTCATGGGCATGCCGGTAGGCAATCAGGTCACGGATCGTGCCGATCTTCAGGCCGTGGCGGCGGGCAAAGGGGATCAGGTCCGGCAGGCGCGCCATGGTGCCGTCGTCGTTCATGATCTCGCAGATCACCCCAGACGGGTTGAGGCCTGCAAGCCGGCTGATGTCGACGCTCGCTTCGGTGTGGCCGGCGCGGACCAAAACCCCGCCATCGCGGGCGACCAGCGGAAAGACATGCCCGGGGGAAACGATGTGTTCCGGCCCTTTTCCGGCATCGATCGCAACCGCGATGGTGCGGGCCCGGTCAGCGGCCGAAATGCCCGTGGTCACACCCTCTTTCGCTTCAATTGAAACGGTAAAGGCCGTGCTGTGCCGCGTGCCATTATGTTGGGCCATCAGCGGCAGGCCCAGAGCTTTCACCCGTTCGCTTGCCATGGCCAGGCAGATCAAACCGCGACCAAATTTTGCCATGAAATTGATGGCATCGGGCGTGGCCATCTGGCCGGGGATGATCAGATCGCCTTCATTCTCGCGGTCCTCGTCATCAACGAGGATATACATGCGCCCGTTGCGCGCCTCGTCGATGATCTCCTCGATCGGTGACAGGGCTGGCCCCGCGTTGCGGTCGGCCAGCCAGGCCTCCAGTTTGCGCAGCGTCTCGGCAGTGGGGTTCCACTCCGGCTCGTCCAGCGCCCGCAGACTGTTGGCGTGCAGACCAGCGGCACGGGCCATCCCGGCCTTGGTCTCATGCCCGCTGGCCACCAATTCCCGAAGACGGGCAATCAGGGACTCGCTCATCACTGCACCTCACATCTGAATGTGAAGATCCGATGCGATGCTCACATTCTGATGTCAAGCCTTGAACTGATTCATCCGGAACAGATAGCGCGCCAGCACATCAATCTCGATATTCACTTCGTCACCCTCGGCCGCAGTGCCGAAGGTTGTCCAGTCCGCCGTGTGCGGAATGATATTGACCGTGAACCAGTGGCCCAGATCATCATCGCTCACTTCATTGACCGTGAGCGAAACGCCATTGAGACAGATGCTGCCCTTGGGCGCCACATAGGGCGCCACATTGGCCGGCATTTGGAAGGTGAAACGTTTTGAATCGCCTTCCGTCTCGATGCTGGCGATACGACCCACGGCATCAACATGGCCGGTGACGATATGGCCGCCCAGTTCATCCCCAACCTTCAACGCCCGTTCCAGATTGAGGCGGGCACCCAGTTGCCACATCATGGCCGCCGTGCGCCGACGGGTTTCAGCGGAAACATCAAAGCTGAGGCTCTTGGCCGATTTCGCCACCACGGTCAGGCAGACCCCGCTGTTGGCAACGGATGCACCAATCGCGATATCTGACGTGTCATGGCCTGTCGCCACCGTCACGCGCAAATCGCCCCGCTCCTCCACTGCCGTGATGGCGCCGATATCGGTGATGATGCCTGTGAACATGCTGATCCGTTACCTGTTCCGGATGAAGGCTTCAATGCGGTCAACGCCCAGCGCAATTGGTGCAAGTGCGATCCACCGGCCATGGGCAGATAACAGTTCGGCAAGGCCGATGTCCCCCAATGTGCGCCCGGCGCCAACGATCACTGGTGCACGATGCAGCAGCAGCCGATCCACCAGATCAGCGGCGAGCAGGCTGGCCGCCAGCCCCATTCCGCCTTCGGCCAGCACCTGGAGCGCGGGATCGGCACAAAGCGCATCCAGATCAGGGAAGCCGTGCACAGTCGCCGGCAGTCCATGCGCGCGACCGACAACGCCGATTCGGGGGCTGCGGGACTGCAACCCATCCAGCCGCACATCAAGACGCGGACGGTCCGCATCCCAGGTTCCACGGCCAAGGATCACCAGATCAGCACGTGCGCGCTCCAAGTGCGCCGCCGCACGGGCCCGCTCGCCAGTCAGCCACTGGCTGCGCCCATCGGCCATGGCAATCGCCCCGTCGAGGCTGACAGCGAGCTTCAGCGTGATGTGCGGCCGTCCACGCTGCTGCCTCGTCAGAAAGCCCGCAAGCCCGGCCTGTGCCTCGGCAGTGCGGACACCGGATGTTATGTCGATGCCGGCAGCTCTCAATCGGGCCATGCCGGCGCCATTGGTGCGCGGATCGGGGTCGGCGGCGGCCACCACTACGCGGCTGACGCCCGCCGCCATCAGGCTGTCTGCACAGCTTGGTCCGCGGGGCGACTGGTGGGCGCAGGGCTCCAGCGTGACATAGGCGCAGGCCCCCTTGGCCGCATCACCGGCCTGCGCCAGGGCCGTTGCTTCGGCATGCGGCCGCCCGCCGGCCTGCGTGTGGCCACGCCCAACAATACGGCCGTCCTTCACAATCACGCAACCCACCGACGGGTTGGGTGTGGCGAGCCCAACACCACGGCTGGCCAGCGCCAGCGCTGCGCCCATCCAGCGCCAGTCTTGGGGCGTGCTCACTCGATCGGCGGCTCGGCTGGCGGCGGCACGCGCACGATGGCTTCCACGCTGGGCCTGGCCGCTACATAAGGAATATCGCGTTTGAAGCCGCCCCCCGCGACATAATCATCATATTGTTTCTGCGCATCCTCCCGGGCCTTGCCGGTCAATGTTGCGATATAGGCGCGCGCCTCTGCAAGCTTGGCTTCCCGCGCCGCCTTGGTCGCCCTGGCATCGGCGATGGCGTCTTCCCGCGTCCGGTCCGCCTTCCAGCTTTGGGCGTAGATGATCACCGGGTCGGGTGGGGAATAGCCCCAGCGCGATTCGATCAGAAACATGGTCATGATCACGGTGGTTGCCAGTGCGGAACCCGCAGCGATCCAGTAGCGTTTGCGCTTCTGCGCGGCATTGGGGGGATCAAGAAAAGCCATGCGGGCAGGATAGGCAGGCGGGGCCGGCTTGGCCAGAGGTGCGGCAATCAGCGGCCCAGCAGCGCGATGATCTGTGCGGCGGCATCAACTGGGCTGACTCGTCCGGTGTCGATTTGCAACTCGGCGACTGGCATTGCGGCTTGCGCGGCAGCAAAATCGACATGCAGCCGCCGGAGCAGCTCTGGGTCGCGCAATTTGCCGAAACGCGCACGATCCGGGTTTGCAATGCGGGCCAACTGCCCGGTGAGTGACAGTTCCAGCGACACGAAGCGGCATTGGCCACCCGCGTCCGCGAACAGATCGGCCGCCGCGCGCGCGAAGCCGGGTGTCACGCTCGGTTCGGGCTGAAAGGTGAAGATCAGTGATCGGCCTTCGGCAGCGGCGGCGGCAAATGTTTCCAACCAGAAATGTTCGCGCAACCGTACGAAGGCCGGCGAACCGAACGGGAAAACGGCCTGAACGGCATCCACGATCAGATGATTGTGGAACAGCGGCAGGCCAGTGGCATCCGCCACCCGCGTCGCAATGCTGAGCTTGCCTGCCGCGGGTGGACCGGAAATGAAGAGCAATGTCGTCATGCCGACAGCCGGCGCAGCGCCTCTTCACGACCAATGAGCGGCAGCAAGGCGGCCATTTCCGGGCCCTGGGCCTGACCGGTGAGTGCCAGGCGCAGCGGCAGGAACAGCGGCTTGCCCTTGCGGCCCGTGGCGGATTTCAGGGCTTCGATCAATCGGGCCCAGATATCGTCACCCCAGGCAAGGCCGGCCAGGGTGGCGTGCGCCGTGGCAAGATACTCGGCATCCTCAACCACCGGTGTGACCGGTCCAGCAATCACCTGGTGCCAGGCCGCCACCTCGTCCAGGCGCGAGAGGTTGGGGCGGATGGCCAGCCATTCGGCTGCGCCGACGCCGGCCGGTAAGCGTTCGGCCACATCGTCGTGGGCCATATGATGCAGGCACCGCGCCGAAAGGCTGGCCAGATCACCCGGATCAAAACGCGCCGGCGCCCGGCCAAAATGGCTTATGCTGAACTGCGGCAGAAGATCCGCCAGCTTCGCCATTGGTTCCACCGGTTGCGATGTACCAAGCCGTGCCAGCAGTGCAGCAACGGCAACGGGCTCGATGCCGGCTGCAGCCCAAGCGTCCACACCTTCGGAACCCAATCGCTTCGACAAGGCGGCATCGGCGCCTGTCAACAGCGCCATATGCGCAAGCCGTGGCGGTTTTGCGCCCAGCGCAGCAAACATTTGCAGCTGTACCGCCGAATTGGTCACATGGTCTTCGCCACGCACGATATCGGTGATGCCCATCTCGATATCGTCAACCACTGATGGCAGCATGTAGAGCCAAGAGCCATCAGCCCGGCGCACGACCGGATCGGAAAGGGAAGCGGCTGGGAAATGGCAAGGGCCCCGCACACCGTCGATCCAATCCAGATCGGCAGTTTCGTCCAGCTTGAAGCGCCAATGGGGCTGGCGCCCTTCGGCCTCCAGCCGCGCCCTTTCCGTCTCGCTCAAGGCCAGCGCGGCGCGGTCATAGATCGGTGGCAGCCCGCGCGACAGGGCAACCCGGCGCTTCAGCTCCAACTCTTCCGGGGTTTCATAGCAGGCATAGGCCCGGCCCTGCGCGGCAAGACGGTCGAGCGCGTCCTCATACAGGGCGAGCCGGTCAGATTGCTGGACTTCGGCATCGGGGACCAGGCCCAGCCATGCCAAATCGGCACGAATGGACTGCGCGGACTCGGCACTGGACCGGGCGAGATCCGTGTCATCCAGCCGCAGCATGAACCGGCCTCCGCCCGACCGTGCCAGCAGCCAGTTGACTAGCGCAGTGCGAATATTGCCGGCGTGGAGCCGGCCGGTAGGGGAAGGCGCGAAGCGGGTGACGATCATGCTGCTGGCCATAGAGCGTTCGGGAGCGGAAATCACCGTCCGATTCTCGCCAGAATGTGGCAGGCAAGGCAGCTAGCGTCGCGGATATGTTGACGCTCCTCATAACCCTCGCCGCCGCCACCGCTGCGCCTGCTGGTGCTGCAACCATCACCCCCGATCGTATCCCCTGGGGACCGCCTGCTGTCGATGGCAGTCGCTTTGCGCTGCTCGATGGCCACCGGGATATAGCTGGGCAGTCGTTTTCCTATGCCTTCGCATTGCCCGCAGGTGGCTGGGATCCGCCGCACAGCCACAGCAGCACTGCCCGCATCTTTGTGCTGAAAGGTGTGCTCAAATTGGGCTGGGGCCCAAACATGGACAAGGCGAATGCCATCGCCTTTCCGGCGGGCAGCTTTGTTGTGGTGCCGGCCGGCGCGGTGCATTTTGATGGCGCCGATGAGGAAACCATCATTCTGGGCGTGGCCAGCGGGGTTTGGGCCACGCAATACATTGGCGGCGGCCCGGGCTCCGCTGGCACGCCGCCCCGGTGATTTGCTATTTCTGCGGGATGTGCCGCGCCACCGTGCGCTCCTTCACCTGGGCGCCATAGATGATGCCGTTGCGGTCAACCCAGATGCCTTCGGCATTGCTGGTGGCAAATCTGTCCGGCTCGGGTTCGGTGTCAGGGATAAAGGCGGTCACCTTGCCATCCTTGATCGATCCGATGCGGATGCCGCGCTGCCAGCCCGGGTTGTAGCCATAGCCCACCGGGCGTCGGCTTTCGCTATCGGCACTATACAGAATGTCGTTCTGATCGATGAATAGGCCCGAAGGCCGGCCAAATTGGGTCCAACTGTTCAGCAGCTTGCCCTTTTGGGTGTAGATCTGAACGCGGTTGTTCCAGCGGTCCCCCACATAAAGACGGCCTTTTGAGTCCATGGCAAGGGCATGCGGAACCTCCAGATCACCCTGGCCCTTGCCCGGTTGCCCCCACTGCATCAGGAATTTGCCATTCCGGTCAAACTTCATAATGCGTGCAACGCCGCGATCAGCTTCATGCCCGTCCGACACGAAGATGTCGCCGTTTCTGGCAACGATCACGGCATTTGGTTCGGTGAAAACGTCGGTGCCCTTGCCTTGAACGCCGGGCTTGCCCAGGGTCAGCAGCAGCTTGCCTTCCGGGCTGAATTTCAGCACTGTGGCACCCTTGCCGGGCATGGCCCGGGCATCGGTCAGCCAGATATTATCAGCTTTGTCGATGAAGAAGCCGTGGGGAAAGACCGTCAGCCCGCCACCAAAGGCCCGGATGAAATTGCCCTCGGCGTCAAATTCCATGATCGGATCGATCGGGCTGTTGGCGCAATTGTTGGCGCCGCAGCGTTCGGCAACCCAGATATGGCCGCGGCTGTCCACTGCCACTGCGCTGGTGGATCCCATCACGCGGCCGGGTGGCAGCTTCAGATGGCCAAACTCAGTGCGATATGGGTTGGGCTGTTTGTTGGTCTCGGCCGTCAGCGGCGCAGGCTTGGGCAGGGTGTCCACCGTCCACACCGGCCGGGCTGGGGCCGTCGCCGGTTGGGCAACCGCCGAAGTTGCGGCCACCAGCAGGCTTGCCGCAATGATCGATTTCATGCTGTCCCCCTCTGCCGGGTCACATGCCGGCTGGCTTTTCTGCCGTGATCCCGATCGTGGCCAGCACCTCCGACCGCTTGTCGAGCGTCTGGCTGCCCGCCGGGAAACCGTTCGTCTTCAACAGGAAGGCCAGCACGTCGGCATATTCTTCACGGGTCAGTGATTGCGGATCATTCTGTGGCATGGTGGTGCGCACGCGATCAAAAAGATCGCCCACCGTCATCGTATCCCAGTGGCTGACGAATTCGCCGCCAACCAGTGGCGGCGCCTCGCCCGTGCCATTCAGGGCAGCGCCGTGGCAAGCGCTGCACCGCTGGGCATAAACGCCGGCACCGCGTTGGGCCTGGGCTTCGGTGAAGATGCCCTGCCACACTGATTTTCCGGCTTCCTGGGCAACGGCTGTTCCGGCCAGGGCCGCCGCACAGGCCAACGGGATCAGAGGCAACAGGGCACGCATCACAAACTCTCCTTATCGCTTGCCCGGCAGGGCATAGGCGATGAACTCGCCCGAGGCGTTGCCGCCGCTGGTCGGCACGATGATATACTGCTTGCCACCGATCATGTAGGTCATCGGTGAGCCCGACTGGGTGGAGGGCATGAACACCGCGCCCACTTCCTTGCCGGACTGCTTGTCATAGGCGCGCAGCATGGCACCGCGCGGGTGATCCGGCGTCGTGGTGAACTGGTTTTCGCCGGCAATGACCAACGACTTGGTCACCAGCGTGCCGATCTGGTATGTGGCCTGACCGGTGCGCGGAATGCCGCCCATCGCCTTGATGGTCGGATGGTTGCGCACGAAATCCGGCGTTTCGCCGTGGGCCACCTGCCACTTGATCGACCCGCTGTTCACATCGATGGCGCTGATTGTGCCATAGGGCGGCTTGACCAGGGGCAGGCCATCCACGGCAAGCCGCGGTGGGCCAGACCCAGCGCCGGGCGCCGTGGCAGGAGCCGGGCTGTCGGCACCGGCGCCTTCACCCGGCCCCTTGATCATCGTTACCGGTTGGCCGGCCACGCCCACCACCAGCGGGATATCGGAAAGCCCGGCCGGCGGCGGCAACAGGCCAGTGGAGCTGATGCAGGCCCCGCAGGCATAGACATAGGCGATGCCGGTTTCCGGGTCGAAGCTGCCACCGGGCCAGTTGGTGCCACCCTGCGCCCAGTTGTTGATCACCCCGAATTTCTCGGGCGCGGAAATGATCGGCGGGGTGTAAACCGGGCCAAGCACATATTTGGAAGTCAGCTCCAGCGCCTTCTTCTTCAGATCGGGCGTGAAGTCGATCAGATCCTTTTCCTCGACGCCATTGCGGGCATAGACCGGCGGCTTCGACGGGATTGGCTGGGTGGGGCTGTACCATTCGCCCGGCACATTGCCCTTGGGCACCTTGGTTTCCTTGATCGGCCACACCGGTTGCCCGGTGGCGCGATCAAACACATAGAAAAACCCCTGTTTTGACGGCAGGCCAACAACCTTGCGCGGCTTGCCATCCACGGTCACGTCCATCAGCAGCGGTGCGCTGCTGTTGTCGAGGTCCCAGATCTCGTGGTGGATCAATTGATAATGCCAGCGGCGCTCGCCGGTCTTCAGGTCCACCGCAACCAGGCTGTTGGCAAAGAGATTGTTGCCGGGCCGCTTGCCGCCGAAAAAGTCAGAGGTGGCGGATTCGACGGCTAGATAGGCCAGGCCCAGTTCCTCATCCACCGAAACCTGCGTCCACACCCCGGTGTTGCCATTGATGTCGGCTGACTTGTTCAGCCACGTGTCATAACCGAACTCGCCCGGCTTTGGCACGGTGTGGAAGATCCACAGACGCTTGCCGGTGCGCACATCAAAGGCGCGGACATAGCCCTTGGTGTTGTTGTGCGTGCGCGGCGTGAAGCCTTCACGGAAGGCAGCACCGATGATGATGGTGTTGCCCGAAACCGCCGGGGCGGAATGCACGCCCACTTCGCCCGTATCAAGATCGCCCAGATCCTGATCGAAATCCTTCTTCAGATCGAGCACGCCATTCTCGCCGAATTCCGGATCGGGACGGCCCGTGTCGGCATCCAGCGAAACCAGGCGATAGCCGATGGTGACGTAGAAGATGCGCCGCTTGGTGCCGTCGGTCCAATAGGAGAGGCCCCGGCCGGACAGGGCGCGCGGGCTTTCGGCTGACCGCTTGCCTTCGTGCAGGGCAAACTGCCAGAGCAACTCGCCCGTGGCGCCGTTGAGCGCAACCACGGCGCGGCGGGTGCCACCGGTCGTGTAGATGATCCCGTCAACCGCCAGTGGGGTCGATTCCAGCTTATATTCCGGGCGGCTGCCCAGAATGTCGGTCTTGAACCGCCAAGCGATCTCCAGATCCTTGAAGTTGTTGGCATTGATCTGATCAAGCGGTGAATAGCGGCTGCCTCTCAGATCGGCGTTGTATGTGGTCCAGTTGGCGACACCGTTGCTGGTGCGCGCGGCAACTGTGCCCTCCTTCGCCGGCGTTTGGGCGAGCGCGGCGGTGGACAGCATGAGCGCGGCTGCAACGGACAGCGGCAGGATGGTGGTGATGTTCATATGGATGCCCCTTGATGCGAATATGCAGATGCCGGCGCTCAGGCGGCCGGCATCTGCATCACCTTGTCCAGCCCGGCCTTCAGGCTCGCCTTTTGGGCATCGGTCAGCTGCGGGTAGGGGGTGCGCGCATACATCATCGGCCCACCCATGCGCAGCGACAGCACATATTTCATCGCCGCATAGGTATTGGCCCCCATGTTGTGATCCCGCATCACCCCCTGCGCCGCGCGCAGATGGTTCAACTTTGCCTTCCAGTCGCCCTTGGCGCGATAGGTCTTGAAGATGTCGGCGCACTTGTCACTGAACTGATTGCCGTCGGCCAGAATGGCGCCCATGCCCGCCTCAACGGCCGGGATCAGGTTGTTGGACGTGCCGCAACGCATGTTCAGCTCAGGGAAGCTCTTCAGAAACTCGGCAAAGCCCGCCGCGTCACCCGAGGAATCCTTGATGCCGGCCAGATGTGGATATTTCATCATCGCGCGCAGCAGTTCGTGGGTGATCGCCACCTCCGATGTGCCGGGGATGTGATACAGATTGATCGGGATCGTCACCGCCTCAAACAGCTGCGTGTAATAATGGATCAGGCCGTCGTTCGGCGGCTGGTTGAAATAAAAGGGCGGGATCACCAGCAGGCCATCGGCGCCAACGCTCTGGGCATGGCGGGCCAGTTCGATGGTTTCCACGATATTGGGTGTGCCAGGCCCCACAATGATGTTCATGTTGCCCTTGTGCTGCATGGCCACTTCGGTGATGCGCCGGCGCTCGGCCACCGAAAAGCTCGGGAACTCGCCAGACGTCCCAAGCACCACAACACCATCGGCGCCGCACTTCTGGTGCCATTCCATCACCGCCTTCATGGCGCCGGAGTCAAACATGCCCTTGGCATCACAAGGGGTTACCGTGGCCACCCAATAGGCGACCTTTTCCTTTGAACCCAACCGGCGCGGGCCGCTGCTCTGCGCGGCGGCGGGCGCCGCCGCCAACGCTCCGGCTGCAACAGCGCCGGCCGCCAGCATCATCGTGTCCCTGCGGCTGATGTCCATCATTCGTCCTCCCCTTGTGCCGCTGTCTGCGCGGCTTGCGTGGTGTTGTGGGTTGCCATCATCGCGCCTGGCGGGCCATGCGGCAAGTTGGTAGGTTGTCGATCAGAAATTGGCCCGCACCCCGGCCCGGTACTGGCGGCCGATCGCGTCATAGATGATGCCGTTGATGCCGGTGAAATAGAAGGCGCTTTGCCCTTGCGCCTGGCTCGCCGGCACGATCGGGGGTGCCTTGTTGAGCAGATTGTCAACGGTGGCGAAGAACTGGAAATGATCGTTCAACTTCCAGCTCCCGCGCAGATCAACATAGGCGATGGCCGGCACCTTGTTCACATCCACATCCTTCGGTCCCCAGGCGCTGTTCAGCTTGGCCGAACCGATGAAGCGGGTTTGTGCAGTGAACGACACATCGCCCTTGTTCCAGGTGGCCGAGGCAGTGAAGCGCGCCCGGGGAAAGCCCGTGCCGCCGAGATTGTCGGCCCCGATGGCGCCAGCCAGGTTGAACGTATTGCCCAACTGCTGTTGGCGCAGCTGGAAGATATAGTTGCCCAGCAGGCGCAGGTTGAGATCGCCGCCCAGTGCCGGCACGGTCCAATCGAGCTGATAATCCAGCCCTGATGTTTTCAGGCTTGCGATATTGTCGGGGAAGACATTGATCTGGCTGAGCAGCGGCTGGCCGTTGGCGCCCGTTGGCCCGCCAAACACCAACTGCGCGCAAAAGGCCGTCTGGCCGGCGTTGCAACGGCTCAGCACGTCGTTGGCGCCAACCTGCACGATCGCATCCGACAGGTTGATGCTGTAATAGTCCACCGAAAGGTTGAACCGGTCGATGAAGCTGGGCTGAAGCACCACCCCCGCCGAGAAGGTCCGCGCCTTTTCCGGCTGCAAGGCGCGGTTGCCGCTGGCGAAGCTGAAGATGGCGACCGTGACATTGTTGCGCGGATCAACCGCTGACGACAGGGTGGAGAGGCCGGTGGAAAACAGCTCGTTGAGGTTGGGGGCCCGGATATCGCGGGACAGGGTTGCCCGCAGTCGCAGCCCGGTCATCACATCCGACAGCACGCCCAGTTTCCAGGTGGTCACACCTCCGCTCGTCGAATAATCCGTGTAACGTACAGCGCCATTGATGTTGAGCGACTTGACGGCACTGTCCTTCAGCAGCGGCACGTCCACTTCAAGGAAGCCTTCCTTTACGTTGTAGCGGCCATCGAAGCTGGGGAAATTTGCCACCGAATAGATGCGGGCCTGCGCGCCGGCGTCGTTGATGATGTTGCCGGTTTCCGTGCGATACTCACCGCCAAAGGCCAGCGCGATATCGCCAGCCGGAAGGCCCGGCAGCTTGCCCTGCACCGTTGCTGCGGTCACGGTCTGCCGCAACAGTTGGCGCTGGAAATTGCTGCCCGGCACGACGTTGATGTACCGGATCGCTTCCTGGCTCGCCACGCCCTGGCCGATGATGTTGAGCGGGCGGCAAGCCGGATCATCGTTGGTGGTGCTGGTATCGGCGTTCACCCGGCAGACAATCTGGCCGGATGACAGCCGCACGGCATCGATGGCGCGGTTGAAATTGGCGATGATCGCATTGGACTCGGTCGTCTGGAACACCCGCACGTCGCCGCGCTGGTAATAGGCGCTATAGCTCCAGTCCCCACCCAGATCGCCTTCGATGGTCGCAACGCCGCGCCAGAGCTCACGATCGGTGGTGGCCACCGGCACGCCCACGGCATTGGTGGCAAAATTGTCGTAGCTCAGCGTCTCCGGGGTCATGTTGTTGATGTTGGTCGTGCCGATCCGGATCGCCGTCCAGTTGTTGGCCACCATCTGCTGCCGCACCACGTCAGGCAGGAACGGGTTGTCGATCCGGATGAAGGGCGCCTGTGCCCCGGTGCGGATGAAGGGCACCGAATTGTTGCGCGAGAAGGTGCTGCCATAGTTCAGCTGCACCGAGAAGCGCAGCCAATCGGCAAAATCATATTTCATCATGCCGAACAGCGATCCGGTGCGGTAACGGATCGCCAGATTGTTCAATTGCGCCTGCAGCGTATCGGCATCGGCGGCGATCTGGCCGGAAATGAAGCGCGCATTGAACGGGGCCAATTGGCCAACGCTGCCGATGAACTGCTGGTTCTGCAGCGTGCCGGCGCTGATCTGGCCGGCAGTGGGGCAGGCGCCGCTGGCGGTGATGGCCTGGTTGCAGGCGCCCACGATCAGGCCGCCGGTGGTGGCGTTGGACAGGTTGACATTGTCAGCGCGAATCAACCGCGGTTCATTGTTGGTGGTGGTGAAGGCCGGATTGTTGACCAGCTGCGTATAGCGGTTCCAGCCGCGCTGATTGGCAAAGATATTGCTGGGTGCGTTGAACCAGTTGCCGGCAAGGATGATCCGGCCCTTGTCATCGTCAAAACCCATGCCCCAGGCGGCCTGCGCCCGATAGTTGAAACGATCGAAGGCATAGCTATCACCGGCCTCGATGCTGGCCTTGAAGCCATCGAACTTGCGGTTCAGCACCAGATTGACGACGCCCGAAACCGCATCCGAGCCCCAGGCTGCCGAGGCGCCGGCCGTCACCACATCGATGCGCTGCACAAGGGCAGTGGGCATGGTGCCGATATCAACCTGACCGGTGACATTGGATTGCACCACGCGCTGGCCATCAAACAGCACCAGCGTGCGGGTGACACCCAGGTTGCGCAGGTTGACCGTATCAAGCCCGGTGATGCCCGCAACGATATTGCCGGCACCCGACGTGTTGTTCGGCGAGGCTGACGAGCCCACCGCCGGCAATTCGCGGATCGCGTCGCCCACTGTTGGTTTGGCATCGCGCAGCAGCAATTCCTCGCCCACCACCGTGACCGGCGTTGGCGCCGTATAGCCTGAGGCCGCAATGCGCGAGCCGGTGACAACAATCGCCTCTTCGGCCGGCGGTTCATCTGCCGGCGCGGCAGCAGGCCGCGCAGACGGGTTGGCCGCTTGCGCCAATACCGGGGCGGCTGCGCCCCACACCATGGCAAGAGCCAAAACATTATAGCTCACAGTGCCGAACGTCATGCGATCCCCTCCCCAAAAAAGGACGCAATCGGTTCACGAGGTGCGCAGCATTCCACGTCGCCCCGTGCCCGCCGCAATCTTCATGATGGGTCCGGCGCGGTGGAATTCCCCTCATCTCGCCCGAACTATACCAAAGGCTAGCATGCGTTACCGGGGGTCGCAAGCGTCGTTCAAACGCAAGAAAATGCTAGGATGGTGCCGGGACCGGCGCCTGATTTCACGGCGTTGCCGGGCACTCCAACACCAGTTCTGCTGGCCTGCGGTGCCAGCTTATACTCGCGCAACCGGCCAGCAGGTCCGCACCCAGCTTCACATTTGTCCAACGATCCTGTCGCCCACGCGAACTGGTCACCGTCAATGCGGAATCCGCGTCGGCATCGGGCGGCAGCTGGCTGCGCCCCGCCCAGTCGAACAGCCGCACCATGACGCTGCTGACCGGCACCCCGGCCAGGTTCACAGGCCTGGCCAACTGCAACTGCCGCACCGGACGAACAGCGCCGAAACTGATCGGGACGCGCACCACGGGCCCGATCAAGCGTCCATCGCCGGCTTTGGCCAGTGCACTCGCAGCCGCCGCGCTGGCCACCGTCATCGGTCGCAGCGGGTGCAATTCCACATCAAGCCGTTCACCACCGGCGAGCGGCCAATCGAAACCCCAGGCGTCGCTGCGGCCAATGCGGGCTGGAACGGTGAGGCGCTGATCGCGCGGGTTGCTTGCCCGCCAGCGCCAGCGAACAGCATCATGCGGCAGCAGCGGCAGGCCGATGCTGCCGTCGCTGCCCGTTGGCTGGCCGGGAGGTGCCACCAGCGGCAGCAACACCCGTGCCTGAACAGGCCGGTCAGCAATATCCAGCGTTTCGCGGGTGAAGGGAATGGCCAGCGTGGATTGGCCCACGGCCACACGATACTGGCCGCGCTGGGCGCTGCTGCCGTCCGGCCGCACATCGGCAGCCAATAGGGCGCGCACCGCTGCGCCGGGATTGATCTGAACAACGTCGTCACCACCAAAATCAACGGTAAGCCGCAAGCGCTGGCCGTAGAATTCGATATCGATGAGCGGCGCTGCCGGTGACAGTTCCAGCGGCGGCAAAGGCGGCGCAACCGGCTTGCGGGCTGCCTCGGCAGCCGGGGCAGCAAACAACAGCCCCGCTGCCAATGCAAGGGGCAGGCAGCAGTGCCAGCGAGGCAAACCCGCTGGCCCCATCAGGCGGTGCGGAAATCGTTGCTGATCGGATAGCGGCGGTCGCGCCCAAAGTTGCGCCGGCCGATCTTCACACCCGGCGGTGCCTGGCGGCGCTTGTATTCGGCGACGTAGAGCAGGCGTTCCACCCGCGCCACCGTGGCGGCATCCATGCCGGCGGCAATCAGATCGGTGGCGGATTTCTCCTGCTCCACCAGGCCGTGCAGGATCGAATCAAGCACGTCATAGGGCGGCAAACTGTCCTGATCGGTCTGGTTCTCGCGCAGTTCGGCCGATGGGGGCTTGGTGATCACCCGGTTGGGCATGACCGGACCGGCCGGGCCCAATCCCAGTCTCGGCCGGTTGGCATTGCGCCACGCGCTCACCTCAAAGACCGTCGTCTTGTACAAGTCTTTCAGCACCGAATAGCCACCGGCCATGTCACCATAGATGGTGGCATAGCCCACACTCATCTCGCTCTTGTTGCCCGTTGTCAGCAGCATCGG
Organism: Sphingomonadales bacterium; assembly: GCA_027483465.1. GTDB lineage: Bacteria > Pseudomonadota > Alphaproteobacteria > Sphingomonadales > Sphingomonadaceae > Sandarakinorhabdus. Next base: position 16,179 of record JAIXUQ010000092.1, on the reverse strand, counting down.
GCCAAATTTGTTCGAAAGACCCATCAGCGCCAGGCCGCGGATGCGGGACTGGATATTCTCCTCTGCCAGATCGCGCGGCCGGCCGGCAAACAGCGGTGCCAGCATGGCATCAAACGCCTGCATGGCCGGCTCGATCCGAACCGTGTCCAGGCGGCAGCCGAGCAGGTGGGCGCATTCCGCGGCGTCGTCCAGGCTGTCCTGGCTGGTGAAGGGACTGGGCAGCATCACGCACCACACACGGTCAGCGCCAAGCGCGTCCACCGCCACCGCAGCCGACAGGGCGGAATCGATCCCGCCCGAAAGGCCCAGCACCACACCCGGAAAACCGTTGCGGTTCACATAATCGCGCAGGCCCACCAGCATCGCATGATAGACATCGGCCGGATGTGCATCAGCCTTGGCAACTGACCCAGCCGCGCAGTGCCAGCCGCGATCACCCCGGGTCCACTCGGTCAGGCAAACAACTTCATCCCATTCGGGCAGCTGGTGCGCCAGGCTGCGATCGGCATTGAGCACGAAGGACGCACCGTCGAACACCAGCTCATCCTGCCCGCCCACCCGATTGAGATAGACCAGCGGCAGGCCGGTTTCGGTCACGCGGGTGACGGCCAGCGACAGGCGGCGATCATCCTTGCCCACCTCATAGGGGCTGCCGTTCGGCACGATCAGCAATTCCGCGCCGGTTTCGGCCAGGCACTCGCACACATCGGGCCACCACATGTCCTCACAAACCGGAACGCCGATGCGGACACCGCGAAACGCCAGCGGGCCCGGCAGCGGCCCGGGCGTGAACAGACGCTTTTCATCAAATGTGCCGTAATTGGGCAGGTCATGCTTGCGGGTGATGCCGGTAATGCGCCCGCCATCCAGCAGCAGCATGGCATTGTAGAGGGCATCGCCTTCCGCCCATGGGGCTCCCACCAGCAGCGCCGGGCCGCCATCAGCGGTTGCGGCTGCCAGCCGGTCCACCTGTGCCCGTGCCGCCGCCACCAGCGCGGGTTTCAGCACGAGATCCTCGGGTGGATAGCCAACCACGGACAGTTCGGGCGTGACCAGCAGATCGGCGCCTGCGGCCGCCGCGCGGGCCAGCAGGATGGCATCGGCATTGGCCACAAGGCCGCCCACACGCGCGTTCAACTGGGCAAGGGCAATGATCAGCCGGTTGGTCATGACGGCCGCGATACAGGCTCTTTTCCGATCAGGCCAGCCGGGTGCGACCTGTCAGCGCCATCGCAGCCTTCAACTCTGCGCGCAGCATCGCCAGCACATCGGCCACGCCGGCCTCTCCACGCCCGCCCAGCGCCCACACCCAGGGCCGCCCGATCAGCACGGCACTGGCACCAAGGCTGCGATAGCGCAGCACGTCCAGCCCCGATCGCACCCCGCCATCGGCCAGCACGGGAATGGCCCCGCCCAACCGGTCCAGAATCGCCGGCAGGGCCCGCACGGCGGAAACCGCACCATCCAGCTGCCGCCCGCCGTGATTGGAAACCACAACGGCATCAGCGCCATGGCGGAAGGCCAGCGCGGCATCATCCGGATGCAAAATGCCCTTCACAATCAAGGGCCCTGGCCACAGCGAGCGCACCCAGGCCAGGCTGTCCCAATCGGCGCTGGCGTCGAAATTCCGCGCAATCCAGCCGAGATAGTCGCTCAGCGGCGCGCGGGCGCCAACCAACTGCGTGAGATTGCCCATCGCCACCGGCCCACCGGCCAGGCCCACATCCAGCGCCCATCGCGGCCGCGCCGCCACCTGCGCCGCCCTGTGCAACTGGCCGGCCAGGCCCGGCGCTCCTGTCAGGCTGGAGCGCACATCGCGATAGCGCGCGCCCGGCACCGGCAGGTCCACGGTCAGCACCAGCGCCGGCGCCCCCTGGTCGCGCGCGGCGGCGATCAGCGCCGCGTTGGCGCCGCGATCCTTCACCAGATAGAGCTGGAACCACGGCGCCGCACCGCCGCCGGCGGTGACTTCGGCCAGGCTGCACACCGACACGGTGGATAGCGCCATGGCAATCCCGGCGGCGCGGGCGGCGCGCCAGGCCTGCACCTCGCCGCGCCGGGCATGCAGGCCAGCCAACCCCACCGGTGCCAGGATCACCGGCATCGCAAGCGCCTGGCCCAACAGCGTGACGCGGGTATCAATGGCCGAAACATCCACCATGACCCGTTGATCCAGAACCACATTTTCCAGATCAGCCAGATTGCGCGCCAGCGTGGTTTCGGCATAGCTGCCGCCATCGACATAATCGAACAGGAACCGCGGCACCCGCCTGGCGCTGAGCGCCCGGTAATCGCTCACATTGGCCGGGGTCATGGCGCCGCCTTGGCCGCCGCCACCTGATCGGCCACGTTCTTCAATATCGCCGGCACGTCGTGCACGATGCCATCGCGGATGGTCCAACGGATGCCACCCTTCACCACCGTCTTCTGCGTTTCCTCATCAAGTCGAGCAAATCCAGTGCCATAGAGGGTCTTCAGATTGGCCAGCGGGTTTTCCGGCACGATGATCAGGTCGGCCCGCATGCCCACCCGGATCAGGCCGAAATCCGGTTCGCGGCCCTTGGGTTCCTCCAGGGTGCGGGCGCCGTTGATGGTGGCGGCCTGGATCACTTCCAGCGGCGCAAAGCCGGCTTCCCGCAGCAGTTCCAGTTCAAGGATATAGCCGAAACCCCAGGTCTGCCAGATGAAGCCGGGGTCGCTCCCCGTTGTCACCCGCCCACCCATATTCTTGTAATCATTCACCAATTGCATATAGCGCGTGTAGAAACGGCGCCATTCATATTCGCGCTCGCTGGTCCATTCAAAGAAATAGCTGCCGTGGTTGTCGCGGTTGGATTCGAAAAACCGGGCCAGGCTGGGCAGTGTATAACGGTCATGCCATTCCGCCCGCTGCGCCCGCATCAGATCGCGGCTGGCGCTGTAGATATTGAAGGTGGGATCGAAATTCACCCCGGTTTTCTTCTGTGTTTTCAGATACTCCACCCATTCAGCGCTGCCCGGCGGGTGGATCTGGTCCCAGATTTCGGCAATCCCGCCAAACCGCTTCTGCTCGTCGTTGAAATTATAGTCCGGCGCCGTGTCCTGCACCCGCCTGCCGTCCAGAAGGCTTTCAAAATGCCCGTAAAAATGGGTGATGGTGCCCAGTCCGGCGGCGGCGGCATCGCGGGCGTTGAATTCGGCGATGTTGGTTTGCGACAGATGCGCCACCGTGCCCAGGCCCAGCTTCTTCGCCTCGTCGATGGCGGCGCGGTCAATCTCGGGCGTTTCATCGCCCCGGTTGAAGAATTTTATCCCATCAATTCCAGCACTTGCGGCCCAGCGCACCCATTCGCGCGCCTTTTCCGCAGTCAACACCCGGCCGCCCTTCCACCCGGCGTTGGCGCCGCTGCCAAGTGTTTGATAAACATAGAGCCTCGGGCTCATGATCTCGCCGGCGGCGGCCCGTTTCTTGTCGGCCAGCGCCCGCGCCGCATCCCCGCCATACAGCGGAATCCCCCGCAGCGTCGTCACCCCGTGCGCCAGCCACAGCTTCCACGCATAATCGGGGTCGTTCATCTTGAAGATGTCCCCCTGGTGGCCGTGCATGTCCACAAAGCCCGGCAACACATACATGCCGGTGGCATCAATCTGGCGCACGGTGGCCGCAAATTGGCCCCCGGTGACGGCGCCGGGGGCCGTGGTGACGGCTGGCGGGCGATTGGCGGCCATCGGCAGGCCCGGGGTTCCGGCGCTGCGGATATCGGTGATCCGGCCCTGGTTGATGATGATGTCGGCCGGGCCATAGGGCGGGCCACCGTTGCCCGGAATGATCGTCACCCCCCGGATCACCAGCAGTTCATACGGCCCGGCCGCCAGCGCCGGATCGCGCGGCGCGCTGGTCTTCATCTGGCCGGCCATCTGGGCCCCGGCGGCACTGGCCAGCAGGGCCACCGCAATCGCAAACAGGCGCTTCATCTCATGTCCCCCCCGGGCCCACATCATCAACGTGCGGCAGCATAGACGCGCCCGCGCCGCCCCGCTACGCTGCCGCGCATGACCGATCAACTGAGCTGGATTGCCGCCGCCATCGGCTATGCGCTGGGCGCCATCCCCTTCGGCCTGCTGCTCACCCGGCTGGTGGGCATTGATATCCGCCAGGTCGGCAGCGGCAACATCGGCACCACCAACGTGCTGCGCACCGGCAACAAGGGGCTGGCCGCCGCCACCCTGCTGCTTGATGCCGGCAAGGGCGCCGCCGCCGTGCTGATCGGCCGCCATCTGGGCGGGGAGATGGCCGCCATCATGGCCGGGGTCGCCGCCTTCATCGGCCATTGCTTCCCGGTCTGGCTGCGCTTTCGCGGCGGCAAGGGCGTGGCCACCATCCTGGGCATCACCGTGGCCGCCGCGCCCATCGCCGGCGCCATCGCGCTGGCGGTGTGGCTGCTCGGCGCGCTGGCCACCCGCTACAGCAGCGTGGGCGGCATGCTGGCGGCGCTGGCCTGCCCGGTGGCGGTGTGGTTCCACGCCCATGCCGGCGGGCCGGGCTGGGCGGCGCACCTCGCCCTCCTCGCCGCCCTGCTGATCTTCCAGCATCGGGACAATCTGAAGCGCCTGGCCTGCGGCACCGAATCACGCATCGGGCAAAAGGCCAGATGAGCCTGCCGGCCGATGCCGTTTCGCGCGTGCGGCTGATCCGCACCGATTCGATCGGCCCCATCACCTATCGCCAGCTCATCGCCCGCTTTGGTGACGCGGCAGCCGCGCTGGCCGCGCTGCCCGATCTGGCCCGGCGCGGCAACCGGGCGCTGCGCATCGCCCCTGAAGAGCCCTGCGCCGCCGAACTGGCCGAGGCGGCGCGGCTGGGCGCCACCCCGCTGTTCATCGGCACGCCCGAATATCCGGCGCTGCTGGCCGGCACCGAAACCGCGCCGCCGCTGCTCTATGCGCTGGGCGATACCGGCCTGCTTGATCGGCCGGCGGTGGCGATCGTGGGCGCCCGCAATGCCAGCGCCGCCGGCACGCGCTTTGCCCGGCAACTGGCCATCGATCTGGCCGAGGCGGATCTGGTCGTCGTCTCCGGCCTGGCGCGCGGCATCGATGCCGCCGCCCACGAAGGCGCCCTGGCGCGCGGCACCATCGCGGTGATCGCCGGCGGCATCGATGTGCCCTATCCGCCCGATCATGCCGATCTGATGGCGCGCATCGCCGCCCACGGCCTGGTGCTGGCCGAACAGCCGCCGGGCACGGAGCCGCAGGCCCGCCACTTCCCGCGCCGCAACCGCATCATCGCCGGCCTCAGCGCCGGCACGCTGGTGGTGGAAGGCGCGCCCAAATCCGGCAGCCTGATCACGGCGCGCGTGGCGGCCGATCTGGGGCGGGAGGTGATGGCCGTGCCCGGCAGCCCGCTCGATCCGCGCGCACAGGGCTGCAACCTCCTCATCCGCGAAGGCGCCACCCTGATCCAGAGCGCGGCCGACGTGCTGGAGGCGCTCTCCACCCTGGCCGGGCAGCCGCGCCATGTCTTCCAGGTGGCCGAAGCCCTGCCCGAACCCTTCACCCCGGCCGAGGATGACAGCAGCGCCCGCGCCCGCCTCCTCCCGCTCCTCTCCCCCACCCCCGCCCCCATCGACGATCTCATCCGCCTCACCGCCCTCCCCGCCGCCCAGGTGGCCAGCGTGCTGCTCGATCTGGAACTGGAAGGCATCATCGTCCGCCATGCCGGCGCGCGGGTGGCGTTGGGGTGAGGGGGGCAACGCCTGCGCCCGGCCCTCCCGTCCCCCGTCATGCTGAACTTGTTTCAGCATCCATGGCACCAGCGCCCCGCGATGCCCGCCCGCAGAGGCAAACGCCCATGGCTGCCGAAACAGGTTCAGCATGACGGCGGGTGGTGGGCATTTGGCCTGTCCCTGTCGCCCGTGCTATACAGGTGCCATGAACGTCGCCCATTTCCCCACCCGTCACCGGGCCGCACCGGTCGAGCTTGACCCGGTGAGGCTGCGTGTGGACGTGACGGCCGATGGCATCACCATCCCCGCCGGAGCCGAAGGCGTGGTGGTCGCGGTCTATGCCGACGGCAAGGCGTGCGAGGTGGAATTCCTCAAACCCGTGCACGCCGTGGTGACGGTGGAACTTGCTCAACTGGCATGAGCCGGCTCCCCGGCGCGGATACCGCCTTCGTCGATCCGCACAAGATCAGCGCCTATCTGCTCAATCCTGCCCATCCTCAGAACGGCGGCAAGGCGCGCTTTTTCCGTGATCACGGCTTTGCGGCCGAAAAATTGGCAGCCAGCCTCGCCGATCACCCGCAGCGCCACCCGGTGGCCCACGAACAGGCCAGCCCACACGGCCGCAAATTCATCGTGCACTGCGCCCTCGCCTCCCCCGATGGCCGCGACCCCTGCATCACCAGCGTGTGGATCATGGATGCGGGCGATGACCGGCCGCGCCTGGTGACGGCCTATCCACGCGGCGCGTGAGCGCCCGCTCGATGCCCTCGTTCTCCCCCAGGCAGACCCCGATTGACGATCTCTTCCGCCTCTCCGCCCTCCCTGCCGCCCAGGTGGCCAGCGTGCTGCTCGATCTGGTACTGGAAGGTGTGGTGGTGCGCCACGCGGGGGCGCGGGTGCCCCTTTGGGGTGAGGGACTTGGCAACCTTCAGCCAGCTTGCTCTTTAGCTGATCACTAGTCTGTGAACCAGATGGCTCGGTCGCATCCGCAAATGTTGCGCACGTCAACGCCAGTGGCCGCGAGGGTTGCGCTGTGAATAATCCAGTCACTGTCAGTCGCATTTGCAACAGGCGCTGTCTCTTGGTGAGCGAGCGCCGCAAACTTCCGATCACTTGGATCAAAGTCTGCTGCGATTAGAGGCTCGGGAAGACTTGCGAACTCGCCGTCGTCTCGACGAGGCAGATCGACGCGACGCACTCGGAGCGGAGAGCTTTGCAGCACGGTTTGGTAGAACCGATCCCCGACGCCGGGTTGGCCCCTAGGGCTAAGGTATCTCCTGTACTCGGCCAGTATGCTACCCGCGTGATCAATGAGCACCACATCTTTGGTAACCACGTGGAGTAGGAACCGCACCGCTGACTCTCTACAGGCCGCAGTTGGTGAACGTGCGCCTGGAGTGAGAGTTGCGCCATTCGCTACGATTGGAACATTTGTGTCGATCACCCACTCAGCCATTTGCGTGCTGCATCCGTTTAAGCCTTGCTAGCTCAGCCTCTGCGGTTTCTGAAAAAGCATCTCCCATGAACCGGTCGGGCCAATTAGCAATGTTTCCGTACAGATCGACTGATAGCGCAGTGAGCTTAGACACTCCCGACGGCGCATCGCAAAAATATAGCTTCACGTCATCTGCAACTATTTTTTCTTCTGCTATTCGCCTCTGAAGTCTCAGTAAAAGATGTTCAGAATGACTTTCTAATATCACTTGAACATTGCGATGAACTGCGGCCTGTATAATCACGTCAGCAAGGCCCGCTTGCGCTAGCGGATGAAGATGTATTTCAGGTTGTTCAAGAATCACCGTTGAACCTTCAGGAACATACTGAAGCAGCGTCACCACCGGCAGCACCTGGGAAACGCCGAAACCAACATCGGTTAGCAGGACTTCACTTGCGCCCTTCCGCGTCTTAACTCTTGCTTGCCAACGATTGGAGCCCTCGGCAATTTCTACGACACTGAAGCTCTCGATTAGACCCATCTCCTTCAACCAATACGCAATGATCTGCTGGAATGGCATAAGGTGAGCCTTTGCCCGCAGGTTGCGTTTCTCTCCGGACTCTGTCGCGGCGAGGATGGCATCAATTGTCTTTTCGCCCCGCTGGCCCACATCTGTTGGCCGTGAACGAGCCCAAAGATAGTCGCGCTGAGGATATTCCCTAAGCGGGCCAAGATAATAAATTCGGTCAATAGCTGCCTCATAAGTGGCTTCAAGATCAGACAAAAAACTTGCGTTCTGATAGTATGTCCGAGCCTGATCTGGAAAAGCGTATGACTTGATGGGCGGCGGCAACTGCCAAGGCCGGCCTTGAGTTCTCACAAATGAGAATCCAATATCCTGTTCCGACCTTATGTGTGATGCACTCAAATCAAAACTTCGTTCATCCGTTTTTTTCGATTTCAGTTCGAACTTCGCATCTCCAAGTCGGTATGCCAAATCACGAGAACGCGGCGCCATAGATTGAACACCAACCCGGGCTCTAAGTCCAATTTCCCGACTGCGGCTTATGACGCCTCCGCTAGGATTACGCAATATCAACTCATGTTTCAGTTGGAAACTAACTCGCCACGATATCTCATGGTTCTCATCATGGTTGTGAATTGTATCTCTAATTGTCCCCAACTTTACATAGTCGCCATTTAAATCAAGAGCGAGGGCGCGGTCAGTTGCGTCTTTTGTCTGCTTCAAAAGGAGCAGGAACTGAAGAAGACTGGTTTTTCCTGAAGAATTTGTGCCGAAAAGGCCAGTAATCTTGCCGCATGACAAGTTTGCCTCTGACCAAGATTTAAAATTGTTAAATTTCAAAGTCTTTAGCATCTTGAACCTATCGCTTAGCGGGCATCTGCTCCGCCAACGTTGGCAGCTAGTCGATAAATTGCACGATCAGATTGGATGAGCAACGCGCTTTTAACGTGCGCTCACCTAAATTGAGGCGGTGTCGAAGCTGGGCGAGGTAACTGACGCTTGGATTCGGGCCCTATGGGCCTTACTAGCTTAAGAGACCTCACTGCCACAGGACGTATTCACAGGGGTGACGGATGCGGTGCACGACGAACCTGCGTCTCCTCGCCCCTTGACGCCTCCTGCAACGCCACCCCACCCTCGCGCGTACACGTGAGGATATATGCAACTCGTTATCGTTGAATCGCCGGCCAAGGCGAAGACCATCAACAAATATCTGGGCAGCGGCTATGAGGTGCTGGCCAGTTTCGGGCATGTGCGCGATCTGCCGGCGCGCGATGGCAGTGTGGACCCGGATGCGGACTTTGCCATGGACTGGGAGGTTTCGGCTGACCGCACCCGGCAGTTGAGCGCCATCCGCGATGCCGCCAAGCGCGCGGACCAGGTGATCCTGGCCACTGACCCTGACCGCGAGGGGGAGGCGATCAGCTGGCATCTGCTGGAGGTGCTGAAGGCCAAGAAGGCGCTGCCACCCGGCGGCGCCCGGCGGGTGACGTTCAACGAGATCACCAAGGCCGCTGTCACCAAGGCGATGGCCGCCCCGCGCGAGCTGGACCAGCCGCTGATCGACGCCTATCTGGCGCGGCGCGCGCTGGATTATCTGGTGGGCTTCACGCTTTCGCCGGTGCTGTGGCGCAAGCTGCCCGGCGCCAAATCGGCCGGGCGCGTGCAATCGGTGGCGCTGCGCCTGGTGGTGGAGCGCGAGCGCGAGATCGAGGCGCACGTGGCGCGCGAATATTGGCGGGTGGAGGCCGAGATGATCGCGCCGAACGGCGCCACCTTCACCGCCCGCCTGGCCAGCCTTGACGGCAAGAAGCTGGGCCAGTTTGATCTTGATCATGTTGCAGCCCATGCTGCGCGGGAAGCCATTGAGAAGAATGGCTTTACCGTGCGCAGCGTGGAGACCAGGCCGGTGAGCCGCAACCCGGCGCCGCCGTTCACCACCTCCACCCTGCAACAGGAAGCGGCGCGGCGGCTGGGCTTCACCGCCAGCCACACGATGCGCGTGGCTCAGGGCCTGTATGAGGAAGGCCACATCACCTACATGCGCACCGATGGCGTGCAGATCGCCGCCGAGGCGCTGAACGCGGTGCGCGATCTGATCGCCCGCGATTATGGCAGCAAGCCCGAGGTGCTGCCGGAACGCCCACGCTTCTATGCCACCAAGGCCAAGAATGCCCAGGAGGCGCACGAGGCCATCCGCCCCACCGATTTTTCGCGCCGGCCGGCCCGCGGCGGCTCGGATGCGGAGCGGCTCTATGCGCTGATCTGGAACCGCACCGTGGCCAGCCAGATGGCCAGCGCCCGGCTGGAACGCACCATTGTAGACCTGTTTGACGATGATGGCCGCCACGGCCTGAAGGCCAGCGGGCAGGTGGTGATCACGCCGGGGTTTCTGGCGCTGTATACCGAAGGCCGCGACGAACCGGCGGACGACGACGAGGACGGCGCCCGCCTGCCGCGCCTGGCCGGGGGAGACCGCTGCGCATCGAAGGCGGTGCAGGCGATCCAGAGCTTCACCGAGCCGCCGGCCCGGTTTTCCGAGGCGACGCTGGTCAAGCGGCTGGAGGAACTGGGCATCGGCCGGCCCTCCACCTATGCCTCCATCCTCCAGACCCTGCGTGACCGCGCCTATGTGCGGGTGGAGAAGAACCGGTTTTTCGCCGAGGAAAAGGGCCGGCTGGTAACCGCCTTCCTGGAGCGGTTTTTCGCGCGCTATGTGGAATATGATTTCACCGCCGGGCTGGAAACCCAGCTCGATGATGTGTCGGCCGGCGATGCCAGTTACCTGGAATTGCTGCGGGCCTTCTGGGCGGATTTCAAGCCCAAGACCGCCGAGGTGATGGAGCAGCGCCCGTCCGACATCACGGCGGCGCTTGACGAATATCTGGCGCCCTTCCTGTTTCCCGAAAAGGGCGACGGGACCGATCCGCGCCTGTGCCCGCGTTGTGCGGCCGGGCGGCTGAGCCTGAAGACCGGGCGGTTCGGGGCTTTTGTCGCCTGCTCCAACTATCCGGACTGCAAATACACGCGGCCCTTTGCCAGCGAGGGCGGGGCGCAGGCCAATGACGGCCCGGTGGAACTGGGCAATGATCCCGAAACCGGGGAGCCGATCACCCTGCGTTCGGGCCGCTTTGGCCGGTTCGTGCAGCGCGGGGAGGGCGAGAAGCCGGCCCGCGCCTCCATCCCCAAGGATGTGGAGATTTCAGGGCCCGATGATCTGGCCTGGGCGGTGAAGCTGCTGAACCTGCCGCGCACCATCGGCGCCCACCCGGAAACCGGCCAGCCGATCACCGCCAGCATCGGCCGTTATGGCCCCTATCTGGCGCACGAAGGCAAATATGCCCGGCTGGCCAGCACCGCCGAGGTGTTTGACACCGGCATGAACGCCGCCGTGGTGAAGCTGGCCGAAGCCGCCGCCGCCAAGGCCAATGGCGGCCGCCCGGTGCGCGGCGCCGCCACCGCGCTGGCCGAACTGGGCGCCCACCCCGAAAGCGGTGCGCCGGTGAAGCTGCTGGCCGGCCGCTATGGCCCCTATGTGAGCGACGGCACCACCAACGCCACCCTGCCCAAGGGCAGCGAACCCACCGCGCTCACCCTGGATGAGGCCGTGGCCCTGCTCGCCGCCCGCGCCGCCGACGCGCCGGCCAAGAAGGGCAAGAAGCCGGCGGCGAAAAAGGCCCCGGCCAAGAAGGCGGCGCCCAAGAAGGCGGCGCCCAAGAAGGCGGCAGCGAAGACGAAGGCCTGACTATCGGCCCAGCGCGGCGCTGATTTCGCTGCCCTTGGCGGCCTTCAGCGCCGCGCATTGGCCGATGCGCTCCTTGGTTTGCGCCAGTTCCAGTTCGCCGCCGCCCAGCGTGGCCAGATTGGGCCGGATCAGCGCCTCCACCCGGGCCACCGCATCGGGGCTGCAATAGCCGCCAAAGAAATCGATGATGCCGGCGCGGGCAAAGCCGGGGAAGCTTTCCACCACGCGGGTGAAATTGGCCGAAACAAAGGCGGTGGTGGCATCGCGGCTGGCGCGGTTGGCGGCCAGATTGCCCAGCACGTTGGTCCGCTCCAGGCTGAGCAGGCCATCCTGCAACGCCAGCCCCTGCACATGCGCCACCACGGCATCGCCCTCCACCCGGCCCAGCGCGGTGGCGGCCTGGCTGCGCAGCAGCGGATCCTGGCTGGCCTTCAGCGCGGCATACAACCGATCAGCCGCGGCAATGCCGCCATCCTGCACAAACACCGACAGCGCGGTGCGCCGGAAATTGGCGGCCAGCGCCGCCGTGTCCCCGGCCAGATAGCGTTCGGCCGCCGCGCGCAGGGCGGCGCGCACGCCGGCATCGCGCGCCTCCAGCGCCACGATCGGCACCAGTGATTCGCGCAGCGCCGTCACGCCGGCACCCTCGCCCGGCTGGGCCCCCACCGCCGGATCAAAGCCCAGCGCCATCAGGCGCGGCGTATACAGCCGGGCCATCACCGCGCGATAGGCGGCCTGATCGGCCGGGGCGAGCAGGCTGTTGGCCAGATCAGCCAATTTCACCGCCAGTTGCAGCGAGGGCAGCCGGCCGCTGTGCCCGGCCAGCGCCTCCGCGGCCTTGAGCACGCGGGCGAAATCCAGCCGGCCGGCGGCGAAATCGGCCCAGATCGAATCGGCCGCCACCATCGCCTCCCGCTCCGGCAGGCTGGCCAGCCCGGCGATCAGCGCATCCCAGCCGGCGCTGTCCAGGGTGAACCGGTAATAGCCGGCGCCATCGGCATTGGGCACGATCGGGCCCGCGCCGGCCGGGGCCGCAACCTGCTGCTGCCCCTCGCTCAGCAGGTGGCAGGCGGTGGCGCTGCCGCGCGCCAGGCACACCGGCACCTGCCAGCGCCGCGCCATGCGATCGGCCGCCACGCCCAGCGGCAGATAACGCGATTGCGACAGCAGCAGCCCGCTGCCCTCGGCCCGCACCGTCACCAGCGGCACGCCGGTCTGATCGGTGAAGCTGCGCAGCGCCGGCACCAGCGCGGCATTGCCGCTGGCCTCGCCCACGCTGGCAAAGAAATCCTCAGCCGTGGCATTGCGGAAGGCATAGCGTTTCAGATGCAGCTGCACGCCCTTGCGGAACGCCTCGGCGCCAACGAATTTCTCAAACATCGAAACGGTTTGCGCGCCCTTCAGATAGGTGATCGAATCAAAGGCGCTGATCACCTGATCATTGCGCGCAATCGGCTGGCGGATCGGCCGGCCGCGGCCCAGCGAATCCGTGTCCATCGCGAAAAACGCATCGGCCACTTCGCCCGCCGCAATGCCCAGATCGGGGCGCCAGCGGTTGGCCGCCTTGTTGCCCATCCACTCGGCAAAACTCTCGTTCAGCCAGATATCGGTCCACCACGCCGGGGTGACGAGATCGCCAAACCACTGGTGCGCCACCTCATGCGCCACCACCGTGCCAAAGGCGCGCAACTGGCTGGGCGGGGCCGCCTTGTCGAGCAGGATCAGCGTGTCCTGATACACGATCAGGCCGGCATTCTCCATCGCCCCGCCCATCACCGGCGACGCGATGAAGTCCAGCTTTTCATAGGGATAGGGGATGCCGAAATAATCCTCCAATATCCCGACAATCTTCGGCGCCTCGCTCAGCGTCGTGTCCATGCGCGGCGCCTGTCCCTTGGTGGCAATCACCCGGAACGCCAGCGGCGCCTTGCGCACCGCATTGGCCGGAATCACCGCCTCACGCACATCGAAATCACCCACACCCACCGCCACCAGATAAGTGGGCAACGGCTTTGACGGGGCAAAATGATGCGTCGTCCACCCCGCCTTGGTCTCGGCCCGCACCTCGGGCGTGTTGGCAAAGGCCTTCAACCGCTCCGGCACGGTCAGGCTGATGGTGAAGGGCAATTTGAAACCGGGCTCGTCAAACCCCGGAAACATGCGCCGCGCATCCAGCGGCTCCATCTGCGTCCAGGCATAATATTGGCCGCCCACCTTGGCGCGGAACAACCCCTCCGCGCCATCGCGAAAGCCGGTGCTGTAATCAAAACGCAGCGTCACCCGCCCGGCCGGCACCGCACCCGGCAAATCCAGCCGCGCCACCCCCGAAGCATCCACCTCGGCATAACGCACCGGCATCACCCGGCCCCCGGCCACCACCTCGGCCTTCGCCACCTTCAACCCCAACCCATGCAGAAAAATCGCCTTGGTCGCCGCCACCACCTCGGCATCAATCTCGACATGGCCGCTGTATTCCGCCTGCTCCGGGTCCACCTTCAAATCAAGGCGATACGCCGTCGGCCGCACCGTCTCCGGCAACCGCCCCAACGGAATCTCCTGCGCCAACGCCGGGCTTGCAAGCGCAGTGGCGGCCAGCGCCAGCAGACGGATGGTGAGCATGGGGTTTCTCCGCTTTTGTGGTTTGGCTTTTAGCGCGCCGGCCGGCGGGGGCAAAGGGGCGGAAGAAAGGGGGTGGAAGTAAGGGGGTGGCAGTAAGGGGGCCTCCGGCGGGCAGGGGCGAGGCCCCTGCACCCGATTCGTTACTGGGCGGTGCTGATCGACAACATGTTTGCATGTAGATCATTTTAGGAATAGGCTGATTTCTAGGAATCGTAGACTTCGGTACAAATGCTTTTGAGAGTCAGGATCGACAAATTTATCAAGGGCTAAATCTTATGACGACCATTGATGAAATTTGGGCCGACGATCTGCTAAATCGCAAATCAGAGGCGGCTGCGCTTATCGGATACATAGAAAGCATTGTATCGAGGCCTCGACTATCGCAAGAAGATCATGCCCATGTGCTTGCGGTAGACGCTGGATATGGACAAGGTAAAACGTTCTTTTTACAGAAACTTGCTGAACAACTCGCGTTAAATCATCCAGTAGCGTATGTTGATGCTTGGCGAGATGACCTAGAAGATCAACCACTCACAGCAATTTCAGCCACACTTGAAGACGCTCTCATGCCATTCATCAAACAGCTGCCCGAGCTAGATAAAAGCATGAATGACCTTCGTGCCAAAGCTGGAGATGTGCTTAAGATCGCGGCTGGAGGAGCGCTTCGTAGACTGATTGGTTTGGCGATTACTCAAGTAGCCGCCGATGAGTTACTGGACGCTTTGTCAAATGATCGAGTGAGCAAAGACTTTATAGATGAAGCTGCAAAAAAGGCAGGAGAGGACATTCCAGACAAGGTTTTTTTAGGTCTAGCATCTGATCAGGCTTTGATGTCTTCAAGAATCGAAGCGTTTCGGAAAGGTAGATCTGCAATCGAAGACATGAAGAAATCTCTTGGAAATTTAGTTAGGTCGCTCGATTGTAAAAATAAATATTCACCAATTATAATTATAATTGACGAATTGGATAGGTGTCGGCCAACATATGCAATTAAGCTACTAGAAGAAGTTAAACATCTATTCGATGCGAAGGGCGTAGTATTTGTCCTCGGTATGCACGGTGATCAGCTTGCCCATTCCATTGCCAAAGCATATGGCGCTAATTTTGCGGCCAAAGATTACCTGCGACGCTTCATTCACCGCCGTTACACGCTGAAGACAGCCACATTGTCAGAAATGGTAGACAAGGCGATCGCAGATCTTTCCATCGATGTTAAAAGGCTTCACTGGCCTCTGCTTGTCACAAAAGATCTCCCGGCAAATCGCGTTGTGCAATTACCAGTAAATGAAGCGATTTCAATATATCTCAAAGCGTTCGGTATTGCGCCCAGAGATGCTTACCGTGTGTTCGAAATTTTTCATATATCATTGGCATTAACTGAAAATTCTAGGCTTGATATTGGACTCTTAATGCCCCTAATTTGTGGTTTTATTTTAGGATCGAAAGATGATATCCCTAATTCAATTATCCCACAGAAGATCGTAATTCTTAATGAGATTAAAAACGATTTTGATTGGTTTTCTGTTGAAGATTATGCCAGAAATGTACTGAACTATGCAGGTATTGATGATAGAAGACTACTTCAGCAGATGAAAGATGGCTATGATCCGATTGCTCAATGGGTTTATCACTTAAGACAAGACGCGAAAAGTAGCAATCAGCCACTTGCAGATCCTGGAAATTATCGTGAACTTATCTCTACAGTTGCTAGATTCGATTCCGATTAAGCTCTTTAGTCAATCGATGTGCGGCAAAACTAGAAAGCGCTTGAGCAATAGCTGCGACGAATGCCGAACCACGCTATAGCGAAGTCTTCGGCATGCAGGACAGCACAAAAACGAATAGGGTGCAGGGGCCTCGCCCCTGCCCGCCGGAGGCTCCCTTCTTCTAACCCTTTCGAATCACAAAATATACTTCGACAAATCCCGGTTCCCCGCGATGTCGCCCAGTTCGCGGGTGACCATGGCCGCGTCCACGGTTACGGTTTCGCCGCTGCGGTCGCTGGCGTCGAAGCTGATGTGTTCCAGCAGTTTTTCCATCACGGTGTGGAGGCGGCGGGCGCCGATGTTTTCCACGCTTTCGTTCACGTGGGCGGCGGTGCGGGCGATGGCGTCGATGCCGTCGGGGGTGATGGAGAGGGTGACGCCTT
>JAIXUQ010000023.1 GCA_027483465.1 Sphingomonadales bacterium | reverse complement strand
GCGTGGGCCGGATTGGCGATGGCAAGGTGGCGCACCCGGCCGGCGGCGATGGCGGCCTTCAGCCCGGCCAGATCGCGGATGGCGCTGGCCTGCGGCACCACCAGCGCCAGCCGGCCCAGCGCATAGGCCCGCCGCTCCACCCCCGGCACGGCGGCGGCCAGCCGCGCGGCCAGCCCGGCATCGGCCAGCAGCAGCAACTGGAACGGCGCGCCATTGATGGCCTGCTGCACCATCTGGCCCGACGATCCGAAGCTGAGCCGGTAGCGCGCCCCGCCCCGGCGTTCGGCGGCGGCCACCAGCGGCGGCAGCACCAGCCGCAGATCGGCAGCGGCCGCAACCGGGACGGGAACGGGCACCGATGCGGGCGGGGCGGCGCGCACCGCCATCGGCAGCAGCAGCGCCAGCCCCAGGAACAGCCGGAAGATCATGGCCATCTTGTGCCAGCCGCATGGCACAGGTGCAACCGGCGGCCAAAGCCGCTATGCCGCCTGCCCATGAGCCAGATATCGCCCATGGGCATCGCCAGCCGCGCCGATCCCGTCCAGCCGTTCCACGCCATCGCCATCTCGCGCCTCGCCCGCACGCTGGAGGCGCAGGGGCGCAGCATCATCCACATGGAATTCGGCCAGCCCTCCACCGGCGCCCCGGCCGCCGCCATCGCGCGGGCCCAGGCGGTGCTGGCCAGCGATCCCGGCAGCTATTGGGAATCCGAAGCGCTGAAGGCCCGCATCGCCCGGCTTTATCAGGATCGGCACGGGCTGGCGGTTGATCCCGAACGCATCATCCTCACCTGCGGCGCCTCCCCGGCGCTGGTGCTGGCGCTCACCGCCGCCTTCCGCCCCGGCGATGTGGTGGCCTGCGCCCGGCCCGGCTATATCGCCTATCGCAACAATCTGGCGGCGCTGGGCATGGGCGCGCAAGAGATCGCCTGCGGCCCGGAAAGCCGCTATCAACTCACCGCCGCCCATCTGGCCGCGCTCGATCCTGCGCCTGCCGGGGTGATCATCGCCAGCCCGGCCAATCCCACCGGCACGGTGATCGCCGGCGACGAACTGGCCGCCATCGCCGCCGTGTGCGCCGCGAGGCGCATCCGCATCGTGTCGGACGAGATTTACCACGGCCTGTCCTTCGTCGGCCCGGTGGCCAGCGCGCTGGAACATGCGCCGGATGCGCTGGTGGTGAACAGCTTCTCCAAATATTTCTCGATGGTCGGCTGGCGGCTGGGCTGGCTGGTGGCGCCCGATGATCTGCTGTATGCCGCCCGCGCCCGCATGGGCAATCTCTTCCTCACCGCGCCCAGCCTGTCCCAACATGCCGGGCTGGTGGCGATGGACTGCGCCGACGAACTGGAAACCCATGTCAGCCGCTATGCCCGCAACCGGCAATTGATGCTGGAGGCGCTGCCGGCCATGGGCCTGACCCGGATCGCCCCGCCCGATGGCGCTTTCTACATCTGGGCCGATGTCCGCCACCTCACCGACGATGTGATGGCGTTTGCCCGGCAATTGCTGATCGACACCGGGGTCGCCACCGCGCCCGGCATCGATTTCGATCCGGTGGACGGCCGCCATTTCCTGCGCTTCAGCTTCGCGGTGGACACGCCGCTGGTGGCGGAGGCGATTGCCCGGCTGGTGCCCTGGTTCCAGGCGCGGGGCTGAGCCGGGCCGACCCTCCGGGCGCGCGGCCCGCTTGCGCCCTGCGGGCACCTCCCCCGGTGGGGGAGGATCAAGGCAGAGCGCGCACCAATCAAATCCTCCCCCTCCGGGGGAGGTGCCGACCGGAGGGAGGCGGAGGGGGTGGGCCGAGCGCACACCTCAGAGCGCGCCGCCCCCTCCGCCCTGCGGGCACCTCCCCCGGTGGGGGAGGATCGCTAAGGGCGCGCACCAATCAGATCCTCCCCCTCGGGGGGAGGTGCCGACCGAAGGGAGGCGGAGGGGGCGGCCCAGGCGCAAACCTCCAAATCCGCCGCCCCGTCATGCTGAACTTGTTTCAGCATCCATGGCACAAATACGCCCACATGGACGCATTTCGGGGTCTTCCGCCCATGGATGCTGAAACAAGTTCAGCATGACAGATGGTTTGCCGCGCGGTGTTTACGCGGCCGGCACCGGCCGCGCGGCGCCCTGGGCGCGCAGGAACATCAGCGCGGTGAGGCCGACAAAGGCCAGCGACACCACGAACGGCGCCCCCGGCGCGTGCACGGCAGCGCCCTCGGCGGAAAAACGCGCGAACACCGTGGTCATCAGCGGCGGGCCGATGATCGAGGACAGGCTCTGGATCGAGGCGACCGCGCCCTGCAACTCGCCCTGTTCGGATGGCGGCATCTCGGCAGACATCAGGCCCTGCAAACAGGGAAACACCAGCCCCTGGCAGGCGGACACGCCGATGCCCAGATAGACCATCCAGCCGGCATCGGCCATGGCATAGCAGCTGTAGCCGGCCACCGCCGAGACGATGCCCACCGCGATGATGCGGCGCTGGCCAAAGCGCGGGATCAGCCGGCGGCCGAGAAAGCCCTGCACGAAGGCGCCGGTGACGCCCACCGCCGCCAGGCTCCAGCCCACCTGCTCGGCATTCCAGCCATAGCGCAACTGGCCGTGATAGGACCAGATCGAGTAGAGCGACTGGTAGGACAAGGTCCAGACGAACACCGTGGCGGCCAGCATCAGCACCACCGGATGCGCCGATTTCAGCCGGATCAACGCGCCCACCGGATTGGCCCGCCGCCATTCAAAGGCGCGGCGCTTTTCCGGCGGCAGCGATTCGGGCAGCACGATCAGGCCATAGAGGAAATTGGCCGCCGCCAGCCCGGCCGAGACCAGAAACGGCACCGCATCGCCATAGCGGGCGACAAAGCCGCCCAGCGCCGGCCCGATGATGAAGCCAAAGCCAAAGGCCATGCCGATCACGCCGAAATTGGCGCCGCGCTTTTCGGGCGGGGTGACATCGGCGAT
>JAIXUQ010000049.1 GCA_027483465.1 Sphingomonadales bacterium | reverse complement strand
GCCACGCCCTGCATGATGTCGAACACGTTGCTGTCCGCGCTGCCATCGGGGGCCACTTCCTTTTTCTTGGCGTTGCCGTGCAGATCGATGACGTGGATGCGATCAAAGCTGTGCATCAGATGCCAGCGCATGCCGCGGAAGGTGGGATTGTCCAGATAGCCGTGATTGGTGATGAAGCCGAGCACGCCCTCGCCGCTCTTGGCAATCATGTGCTCGGCAAAGCGGATGAACTTCACATAGTCATCATTGATCCACTTGGGGTTGCGCTCCTGCAAGCGCTGCTGGCCGCCGGGCTCCTGCTTGTAGGCCTCCATCAGGCCCATGATCCATGCGCCCTTGTTGGCGCTTTCGCCCGAATAGGGCGGGTTGCCGATCACGCACATGATCGGCGTCTGCCGCTTGATGTCGCTGGCCTGCTTGGCTTCTTCGGCCATGGCGCGGGCCAGGCCGAACAGCGATTGTTCCACCCGCTCGCCTTCTTCCAGACTGTTGGTGAGGTAAACGCCCAACCGTGGCGGGTTGCCCGATGGCTTGTAGCCCAGTTCGGTCAGGATCATGTCCAGCTTCATGTGGCACATGGCATAGCTGGCCATCAGCAGTTCGAAGCCGTGCAGGCGCGGGATCAGATCGGTTTCGACATAGTGTGACCATTGGCCGGGCGCGATGCCCTGCACCCGCGCCGCCACCAGCTTGATGACTTCGGCCAGAAACGTGCCGGTGCCGGTGGCGGGATCGAGAATCTGCACGCGGTGGACGGATTTTTTGATGGTGACGGGCTTGCCGTTCTTCGGGTCGGTCTGCCCCGTGTCCCAATCAATCGTCACGCGGCTGGTATCGGCCAGGCCATCGGCCAGGCCGAATTCGGCTTTCAGCACATCGTCAACGGCGCGGACAATGAAATTCACCACCGGTTCCGGCGTGTACCACACGCCGCGGGCCTTGCGCTTGGCCGGGTTATATTCGGCCAGGAAGGTTTCATAGAAATGCAGGAAGGGATCGTTGCGGGCGGTGAACTTGCCGAAATCCTTCAGGACGGCAAACAGATCGGCGGCGCGGAACAGTTCGCAGGTTTCATCGATCACCCAGCGGATGCGGTCATCCAGATCGATGCCGGCGATATAGCCGAACAAGGATCGCAGGAAGGGGTTGGATTTGGGCAGCAGTTCCAGCGCCTCGGTGCGGCTGAACGTGTCGGGCGTGGTATCGTGCAGGCGCGCGGCAAACAGGCCATAGGCGATGGTTTCGGCATAGATGTCGGCGAAATCCGCCACATCGATATCGTGGATCAGATTGGCCTTGAACGCCTGATACTGGCCAACCAGATCGGTCAGCCGTTCGGCCGCCAGATCGGCGGTGAGCGCGCGGCCCATGATATCCTTGATGATGGCGGCCTTGCCGGCCATCATCTGGGCCAGATGCTGTGCCGTGGTGATGGTGGCCGGGGTTTGGCTGGCGAAATCGCGCAGCCGGGTTGCCAGTGTTTCAAACTGGTCGGGCTGGGGGATGATCTTGCCGCCGGCCAGCGTGGCGATGGACACATGGCCCACCGCCTCCCCGCTGCGGTAGAAGGCGAAATCGATGCCGTTGGTGTAGATCAGGTTGGGCAGCGCCTTTAGATAGCGTTGCTGCTGTTCCTTGTTGGGGCCGCTGAGTTTGAAGATATCAACGGGCAGGTCTTTGGCTTCGACATGGCCGACCGGGATTTTCTTGCGCTGGATAACGAAATCGGGCGCGCCGCAGGCAATGCGCGATGGCTCGTTGATGACATCAAGCCCATCGGCGATTGACGCGAACAGGCCGGCAAGCGCGGGGCGGTAGCTGTGTTCCTTGGCCACTCCTGTCGCGAGGGTGGCGGCGATCTTGGTAAGATAGGCAGCGATTTGCATGGGGACTGTGTAGCGCGGTGGGCGCGGTGCGCCAATGGTGGGCCAGCGCCTCCAACGCGCCCCTCCACCGCCTTCGGCGGTCCCCCTCCCCATCCTGCGGCTGGGGAGGATCATTGTGGCGCCGGGCGCGCCTGAAAACGAAATGGGTCAAGGGTCCACGACCCTTGCCGCCGGAGGCGTTTTTTTTCTGAACCCTTCCTACAATTCCACTGCCAGCAGATCGCGACCCACCACAATTTCCCCGGCGAAGTGGGCGGCGGCGGCGGCGCGCCAGTCCTCGTCGCGGATGCTGGGGTCGCCGCCGGGGACGAAGTGGGTGAGGACGAGGCGTTTGACGCCGGCGGCGGTGGCGGTCTGGCCGGCCTGTTCGGCGGTGGTGTGGCTCGCGAGCAGGTGGGCGCGCAGGGTGGGGGCGTTGGATTCCGATGCGATCAGGCGATCGAGGGCGGGCAGGTACATGGCTTCGTGGACGAGGGTGTCGGCGCCCAGGGCCAGGCTGGTGAGGGCGGGGCAGGGGGCGGTGTCGCCGGAGTAGACGAGCGACTTGCCGGCCCAATCAAAGCGGAAGGCGAAGCTGTTGGTGAGCGGCGGGTGCTGGACGCGGGCGGCGGTGACGGTGAGGCCATTCTCATTCAACAGCACGCCCGGCTGGATTTCCTGGACGCCGAGCAGGCGGCGGAGATCGGGGCGGCCTTCATCGGCCATGCGGGTTTCGATGTCGGCGCGGGCGAAGGCTTCCCAGCCGGCGCGCATGGCGATCAGACCGGGCGGGCCGTGGACGGTGACCGGCGTGGTCAGCGCGCCGCTCCACGCCAGCCAGGGCAGGGTGAAGGCATCGGCGACATGATCATTGTGGAGATGGCTGATCCAGACATGGGCGAGATTTTTCAGCGGCAGGCCGGCCAGCGCGGCCTGGCGGGCGGCGCCGTTGCCGGCATCAGCCAAGTGCAGGCGCCCGCCGATCAGCAGCGCGGTGGCCGGGGCGGCGCGCAGCGCCTTGGGCGTGGGGCCGCCGCCGGTGCCGAGCAGCACCAACCGGTCAGGCGGGGTGGATTGGGCGCCGGTTTGGGCGGTGAGGCGGCCCGGCGCGGCGAGGGCGGCAAGCGCGAGGATCTGGCGGCGGGAGAGCATGGCGGGGCCTTTCACGGCCTGGATGCGCGACCGCCGGCCGGCTGGCAAGCGGCGTGATTTTGGGGGTGGGCCGGCGTGCCGTCACCCGTGCCCGCCCAGCCGTCACCCGCGCCCGCGGTGCGGCCACCAGCGCCCAGTTTGCCGCCACCGGGGGCCGGCGATGGGCCACCGATCAGCGGCGTTCGGGCATGTTGCGCTGGCCCACGCTCTGCCGGCGTTGGGCGCGCATCCGCTGCTCGGCGGCCTGCACCCGGATCAGGGCACCAAACCAGGCGATGTTGAGCATGGCCATCACGCCAAGGACAACGGCGAAGCCATGCGTCTTGATCAGGGCCAGATCGGGATCACCGCCGGCGGGCTGGGCCTGCGCTTCCAGGTTGAAGCGCAGCACGAGCTGGAACACCAGCACCGTGACCGCCAGCAGGCAGAAACTGGTGAGCCGGCGGGCAACAGGCGAGGCGGGAACCGGGAAATCAAGGCCGTTCATGCGCGCTTCCTTTGCGGGGGGAGAGAAGCAGGACGCGCGCTAATACTGGTTAATGGCGGCCTCAATCGGCCGGATTGTCACAGGCCCGCAATAATTTTGCCGGCTTTCGCAAGTGATTGAAAGAAATGGGTAAAATCAGCCGCCGTGGCCGCAATTGCCGCCGGAATCGTGCAATCAGGCGAGCGCCATCAGCGCCGCTTCGAACAGGCGGCGGCCATCGGTGCCGCCCTGCGCCGGCTCGATCAGGCGTTCGGGGTGGGGCATCATGCCCAGCACATTGCCGCCCGGATTGAGGATGCCGGCAATGTCGCGCGCCGAGCCGTTGACCGGTTCGGCATAGCGGAAGGCCACCCGGCCCTCGCCCTCCAGCTGGTCCAGCGTGGCGGCATCGGCGACATAATTGCCATCGTGGTGGGCCACCGGGATGGTGACCAGTTCGCCTTGCGCATAGCGGCTGGTGAAGATGGACTGGCTGTTGGCCACGCTGAGCCGGACATCGCGGCAGACAAAGTTGAGCCCGGCATTGCGCATCAGCGCGCCGGGCAGCAGGCCGGTTTCGGTAAGCACTTGAAAACCGTTGCAAATTCCCAAAACGGCGCGCCCTTCGCCGGCGGCCTTGATCACCGCCTGCATCACCGGGGAGCGGGCCGCCATGGCGCCGGACCGCAAATAGTCGCCATAGGAAAAGCCGCCGGGGATACCAATGAAATCAAGGCCTTCGGGAAGCACCGTCTCCCGGTGCCAGACCATGGCGGGGGCGCGGCCGGTCACCTTGGTGATGGCATCGGCCAGATCCCGGTCACAATTGGAGCCGGGGAAGACGACCACCGCGGATTTCACGGCATTTCGATCCGGAAATTTTCGATCACCGTGTTGGCCAGCAGTTGTTTGGCCATGTTTTCAATGGTTTCGCGGCTGGTGCCGTCGGCCACGTCAAGCTCGATGATCTTGCCGACGCGGGCGCCGCTCACCCCGTCGAAGCCTAGGCCTTTCAGCGCCGATTCGATGGCCCGGCCCTGTGGGTCGAGCACGCCATTCTTGAGGGTGACGGTGACTTTGGCGATCATGGCGCGGCCATAGGCGCAATGGCCTGGCTTCGCAAGCGTTCAGCCCAGCAGCAGCGCAAAGGCGGCGCCCAGCCCCGCCGCCAGCAGCAGCCAGGGCGTGGACCAACCGCCGCCGGCCCGTTCGGGCAGGGGCGGCAGCGGCGGCTGCGGCGGGGCGGCGCCGGGCATGGGATTTTCCGCAACCCATTGGCGGAAAAGGCGCGGCAGCTGGCCAAGGGCGCGCATGTTGAGGACCAGTTGGTCGGCAATCACCGCCTCTGGCCCCATCTCGTCACGCACCCAATCGCGCACATAGGGTTCGGCCACTTCCCACATGTTGACATTGGGATCGATGGTGAGCGCCACGCCCTCCACCATCACCATGGTCTTTTGCAGCAGCAGCAGGTGGGGTTGCACCGGCATGTCGAAACTGCGGGTGATGCCGAACAGGCCTTCCAGCATGTCGGTGATGGAAATGTCGCGCGCCTTGCGGCCGCGGATCGGTTCGCCCACGGCGCGCAGGGCGGTGGCAAAGGCGGCCTGGTTGTGGTGGGCGGGCACATAACCGGCCTCGAAGTGGATCTCGGCCACGCGGGCATAATTGCCGGTGACCAATCCGTGAAGAATTTCAGCCAGATAGAGCCGGGCGCGCCGGTTGATGCGGCCCATGATGCCGAAATCGATCACGCCGATGCGGGCATGGTCGCAGGTCTCGCCGGGCGGGATGATGAACAAATTGCCCTGGTGCATGTCGGCATGGAAAAAGCCCTTGGCGATGGCCTGGGCCAGAAAGCCGTTGACCAGCACCTTGGCCAGGTGCGGCCGGTCGATGGGCAGGGCGGCGATGGCGCCGGTGTCGGACAATTTGATGCCGCTGATCCAGTCGATCACCAGCACGCGCCGGCCGGAACGCTGCCAATCCACCTGCGGCACCAGGAAATCCGCCTCGCCGGCCAGAATTTCGGCCAATTCCGAGGCGTTGGCGGCCTCGCGGCGCAAATCCAGCTCGGTCTCGATCCAGCTGCGGAAGGTGGCGATCACCGCGCGCGGGCGCAGCCGGGCAAATTCGCCGCCCAGTGTTTCGAGATGGCCGGCGCCCCATTCATAGGTGGCCAGTGCGGCCGCCACCTCGGCTTCGATACCGGGGCGCAGCAGCTTGATCGCCACGCTGCGGCCGTCGCTGGTGATCCCGCGATGGACTTGCGCGATAGACGCGGCGCCGACGGCCTCGGGCTCAACCGACTGGAATTGCGTCTTCCAGTCGCCTCCGCAAGCGGCGTTCAACTGGCCTTCGATGGCGGCGAAGGGCACGGGAGGCAGCTTGTCTTGCAGGCGGGCCAGATCCGCCGCCGCCGCCAGGCCGATCAGATCGGGGCGGGTGGCCAGTGCCTGGCCCAGCTTGATGGCGGCCGGGCCCACAGCGGCGAGGCCACCGGCAAAATCCGGTGTCGCCGGTGCATTGGTGCCCAGCCGGGCCAGCCGTGCCACCAGCCGAATGGCCATCGGCAGGCGCTTGTCCTCAAATGGGCGCAAGGCGCCGTGGCGCGCCATGCGCCGGCCCCAGACGAGGAGCCGCCACAGATGCACCACGGCCGGCAAATTCAGATCTTCCAGCCCGAATGGATGGCCACGGCGCCGCCCAGGATCGGGCGATGGCGCACCTGGGTGAAACCGGCGGCAGCGATCATGGCGGCGAATTCCGGCATCTTGGGGAACCGGCGGATCGATTCGATCAGATAGCGGTAGGAATCGGCATCCTTGGCCACGATCTCGCCAATCCTGGGCACCAGTTTTTCCGAATAAATATCATAGAGATCGGAAAAGCCGGGCCAGGTGGTGGTGGAAAATTCCAAGCAGAAGAACCGCCCGCCATAGCGCAGCACCCGGTGCGCTTCGCGCAGGGCGGCGGGAATGTCGGTCACATTCCTGATGCCGAAGGCGATGGTGTAGGCATCGAAACTGCGATCGGGGAAGGACAGGCGTTCGGCATTTTCCTCGCGCCAGATGAGGCTGGTCAGGCCGCGCTCGGCAGCGCGCTCCATGCCCACTTCCAGCATCGCCGGGTTGATGTCGGCCACGGTCACATTGGCGCCGCCGCGCTCCAGCCGGAAGGCAATGTCCCCGGTGCCGCCGGCCATGTCGAGAATGTCTTCGCCGGGGCGCGGGCGCACCAGGCGGACGAAATCATCCTTCCACACCCGATGCATGCCGGCCGACATCAGATCGTTCATGATGTCATAGCGTTTGGCCACGGAGCGGAAGACATCGCCGACACGGCGGGTCTTTTCCTCCGGGGCTACATCCTCATAACCGAAGCTGACGGTCTCGCTCATGGCGCCTTTCCTTTTCGGCCTGCGGCTTAGCCGAGGCTTGGCGGGCTTGCAAACGCCGCCTATGTCGCGGCAATGCCCGAGCTT
>JAIXUQ010000085.1 GCA_027483465.1 Sphingomonadales bacterium | reverse complement strand
TGGGCCAGTGCGCGCGATGAGACGCCCGCCAGCCTGCCTGTGGGCTGGGGCGCGGAACCGGCGAGCCTGACCGCCAAATGCCTCGGCACCGATTGGGCCGCGAGCGGTGCCAGCGCCATAATGCGCGTGCCTTCGGTGATCGTGCCGGAGGAGGCGAATATCCTGATCAATCCGGCCCACCCCGATGCCCGGCGCATCACCGCCGCCAAGGTCAGGCGCTGGCTTTACGATCCGCGGTTGCGCTGACTCACAGCAGCGCCTTGACCGCCAGATAGAGCACGGAAGGCGCCATAAGGCAGCCCACGCCGGTGTAGAAGGTGGAGGTCATCGCGCCATAGGGCACCAGCGCCGGATCGGTGGCCGCCAGCCCGCCGGTGACGCCGCTGGTGGTGCCCAACAGGCCGCCATAGATCATCGCGCTGGCGGGATTGTTGAGCCCGATGCGACGGGCGACCAGCGGGGTCGCCACCATCACCAGCACCGCCTTGACGAGGCCGGCCGCGATGCTTAGCGAGATGATTTCCGAGGAGACGCCCAGCGATGCGCCGGTGACCGGGCCAACGATATAGGTGGCGGCACCCGCACCAATGGTGGCGATCTCGGCCGGATCGCGCAGGCCAAAGCCCAGCGCAACCAGCGCGCCCACGGCAAACGACAGCACGACGCCCAGCGGGATCGACAGCGCCCCCACCCAGCCGGCGCTGCGCAGATCGCTCAGCCGCACCCCGAAGGCGGTGGCCACGATGGCGAAATCGCGGAACATGGCGCCGCCCAGCACCCCCACCCCGGCCAACAGCGGATAATCAGCCACGCCATTCTTGCCGCCGGTGTCCACACCCGCCGCCCAGGCCAGCAGCAGCCCCATCGCGATGGCCACGGCCGATCCGTGCAGCCGGCCGCGGGTGAGATGGCGGGCCACCAGATGCGCCAGCGCCATCACCAGGCCAACAAAGACAAAGGCCACCAACAGGCCATTGGCCCCGGCAAAATCCTCCAGCCGCTGCATCAGCGCCGCGCCAGCCGGCTGAGCAGCGGCACCAGGGCAAAGCCGGCCACCACCGCCAGCGTGCCGGCGATGATCGCCATGGTGCCGCCCGACACGGCCGCCGCCACATTCTGCCGGGCGGCCATGGCGACGATGATCGGGATATACATCAGGCTCCAATGCTGCACGCCGCTGCCGGCCGGGCTGCCGGGCAGCAGCGGCCGGCCGGGCAGGTTGCTGCCGGCGATCAGCAGCAGCATGGCGATGCCAACCCCGCCAACATTGGCCTCCAGCCCCATGGCGGCACCGATCAGATCGCCCGCATACAGGCCGGCCAGCGTGCAGGCGGCCAGCACCGCCACGCCATAGACCGGCATCAGGCCAGCCCCGGCGGCAGGCGGCCGATCACCGGGGCCATCGCCTGTTCATAGGCATGGGCCAGTTTCAGGCAGGCCAATTCGGCGCCGCGCCGGCCGATGATCTGGATGCCGGCAGGCAGGCCGGCGGGCGAAAAGCCGGCCGGGGCGGCCAGCGCCGGCAGCCCGGTCATGGTGACGAGGAAGGTGCCCAGCATCCATTCATGATAGGTGCGCATGGGCTTGCCGGCCACCTCGGTCGGCCACAATTGCTCCACCGGGAAGGGCAGCAACTGCACGGCGGGCGCGACCAGAAAATCATGCTGTTCAAACAATTTGTCCACTGCGCGGGTCCAGGCGCTGCGCACCATCGAAGCGGCCAGCACCTGGGCGCCGGTGATGGTGCGGCTGTTCTCAATCTCCCAGCGGGTTTGCGGGCCGATCAGGTCACGCGTGGCGGGATCATCGGCCAGGCGTTGCAGGCCGGTGCCCGACATCCAGCTGCGCAGGGTGAGCAGTGCCTGCCACACCGGCTCGATATCATGCGCCACCTGCGCCTCTGCCACCGTGCAGCCTATGGCGCGAAACGCCGGCAGCGCATTGGCGCAGATGGCCATCACCGCCGGATCATGCGGCACCCGCCCGCCCCAATCGCCCAGCCAGCCGATGCGCACGCCCTTCAGGCTGGCCGCCAGCGGGCCGGCAAAGGCACGGGCATCGACATCAAGCGATTGCAGCGAGGCCGGATGCCGCCCGGCCATCACCGACAGGATCAGCCCCAGATCGGCGGCATGGCGGGCCATCGGGCCCGAGACGCCCATGCGCGAAATCCACTGGTCATTGCCTTCGGGCGGGATCACGCCGATGCCGGTGCGAAAGCCGAAGACATTGTTCCACACTGCCGGGTTGCGCAGGGAACCGCCGAAATCGCTGCCATCGGCCAGCGGCAGCATCCGCAAGGCCAGCCCCACCCCGGCACCGCCGCTGCTGCCCCCGGCCGACCGGCTGGTGTCCCAGGCGTTGCGGGTGGGGCCATAAACGCGGTTGATGGTGTGGGAGCCAAAGCCGAATTCGGGCGCATTGGTCTTGCCGATGAAGATGGCGCCGGCGGCGCGCAGCCGTTGCACCATGATGCCTTCGCTGGTGGGCACGCGGTCCTTGTAGACCAGCGAGCCGTTGGTGGTGCGGATGCCGATCACCTCGGCCAGATCCTTCACCGCCCAGGGCAGGCCAAACAGCGGGCCCGGCGCCTCGCCGGACGCCAGCCGGGCATCCATGGCCCGGGCCTCGGCCAGCAACCTGTCACCATCCTGCAGCGCCACGATGGCATTGTGCGCCGGGTTCAACGCGGCGATGCGGGCCAGCACCGCGCTCATCACTTCGGCACAACTGGCCTTGCGCGCCGCGATCAGCCCGGCGATGGCGCGGCCCGGCTGGTCCAGCAGCGGATCGGGCCTGGCCTTGGCCCGGGCCGTGCCGGCCAACAGGGCCATGGCGCCGCCCTGGATCAGCTGGCGGCGGTTGGGTGTGATGTCGCCCATGCGGTTCCCCCCGATGAGGGCCTGACTATGCGCGGGCCAGGCCAGGGGGGCAAGCCGGTCAGATGACCAAGGGGCCGTGCTTCAGCCGGGGCAGCACGTGGCGGCTGAACAGGTCAGCCTCCCGCGCGTGGGGATAGCCCGACAGGATGAAGGCTTCCATGCCAGCGGCCTGGTAGGCCTGCAGCTTGGCGACGATCTGATCGGGATCGCCCACCAGCGCGGCGCCGCAGCCCGAGCGGGCGCGGCCGATGCCGGTCCACAGATTGTCCTCGACATAGCCGTCGCTGGCCTTGTCCCTCAGTTCGGCCTGGCGCTGCACGCCCACCGACTGGCTGTCGAGCGACTTGGCGCGGATGGCGTCCCCGGTGGCGGCGTCCAGCTTGGAAAGGAGATGATCGGCCGCGGCGCGGGCCTCGGCCTCGGTCTCGCGCACGATGACATGGACGCGATAGCCGAATTTCAGCGTGCGGCCACGCTTGGCGGCGCGCGCCGTCATGTCGGCCACCACCTCCTTCACCTTGTCCATCGTGTCGGGCCACATGAGGTACACGTCGGCGGCTTCGGCGGCGGCCTCGCGCGCGTCTTCCGACAGGCCACCAAAATAGAGCGGCGGGCATTTGCCATTCACCGTCTTCACGTTGGGCGGCGGCAGCTTGATATTGTAATGCTCGCCCTGCCAATCCAGCGCCTCGCCGTTCAGCAGGGTTTTCAATATCTTCATCACTTCGACCGTGCGGTCATAGCGCGGCTTGGAGGCCAGCACCTCGCCCGGCATTTCCGAGGAGATGATGTTGACGGTCAGCCGCCCGCCCAGGATCTGGTCAAGGGTGGCGATGGCGCGCGCCAGTTGCGGCGGCCAAGTCTCGCCCACGCGCACGGCCATCAGCAGCTTGATCCGCCGGGTAAGCGCCGCGATGGCGCCGGCAAACATCTGCGTGTCGATGCCCAACTGATAACCCGACGGCAGCAGGATATTGTCAAACCCGCCCTTTTCGGCGGTCAGCACGATGTTGCGGCAATGCTCCCAGCTTGAGCGCAGCGCCGGATCGGGCACGCCCAGAAATTCGTAATCATCATCGCACAGCGCCGAAAACCACGCGATTTCAGGACCATTTGTCGTCACGGCAGATTTTCTCCAAGCGAAGCGACCAGAATGGCGTACCATTCGGCCCGCGTGAAACTCACCTTGAAGGCATCGGCCGCCTCGGCAATGCGGGCCGGGTTCTGGCTGCCCACGATCGGCGTGATGCCGGCGGGGTGCGCCAAAACCCAGGCATATGCGGTGGCAGCGATGCCGACGCCGAACCTTGCCCCGTGCGCCGCGAGCGCCGCCTTGACGCGGATCAAACGCGCATCCTCGGCCTGCTTGCGGCCCGGGCGCGGATCGCCGTCACCCAACCGGCCCTGCCCCAGCGGCGACCAGCCCAACACCGCCTGGCCCATCTCCATGGCCAGGTCGAGCGTGCCATCAAACAGCGGCGCCAGCGCCAGCGGCGAAAATTCCGGCTGGGTGGAGACCAGCGGTGCCTTGAGATGCACCGCCAGCGCCCGCGTTTGCGCTGCCGTGAAATTGGAAACGCCCACCGCGCCGATCTTGCCGGCGGCCACCAGGCCATCCAGCGTGGCCGCCACCTCGGCCCA
This sequence comes from Sphingomonadales bacterium, assembly GCA_027483465.1. GTDB lineage: Bacteria > Pseudomonadota > Alphaproteobacteria > Sphingomonadales > Sphingomonadaceae > Sandarakinorhabdus. Next base: position 1,468 of record JAIXUQ010000085.1, on the reverse strand, counting down.
ATGGGTCAGCATGTCGGGCCGGTGGATCTGCCACAGATCGATGCGCTCCACCCCCAGCCGGGCCAGCGAGGCATCGACGGCCGCGACCAGATATCCGGGCGAGGAATCATAGGGCACGCCCATGCGGATGCCGCCTTTTGAGGCCAGCACGATCTGGCCGCGCAGGGCCGGCGCCGCCTTGAACACCCGGCCCAGCAAAGCCTCCGACGCGCCGAACGGCTCATCATTGTCGGGCCCGTAAATATCGGCGGTATCAAAGAAATTGATGCCGGCCGCCAGCGCCGCCTCGCAGCGGCCTTGCGCTGCGGCCACATCATCACCGGCAAAGCGCCACATGCCCCATGCCAGCGGCGAGACCAGATATTGGGACTTGCCCAGAGGGCGGTGATTGGGGCTAAGGGCGATCTGCGACATGTTGTGCAGATAGACCGGAGAGACGCCAAATGGGAAGCACCGATATCATCCGCTGGGGCATTGTGGGCACCGGCATGATGGCGCTGGAGCATGTCGCCAACATCCAGTTGCTGGGCGGCGGCAGCATCACCGCCATCGCCGATCCGGTGCCGGCCTGCCTGGATCGCGCCGAAAATGCCATCGGCCATGCGGTGGCGCGCTTCCCCGATGCCGCCGCACTGGCGGCGTCCGGCCTGTGTGACGCGGTGGTGGTCGCCTCTCCCAACTTCACCCACCGCGCCGTGCTGGGGCCGCTGATGGATGCCGGCCTGCACATCTTGTGCGAAAAGCCGCTGGCCACCACGCTTGATGATGCCAAGGCGGTGGCGGCCGCTGTGAAAGGTTATGACAAGACCTTCTGGACGGCGATGGAATATCGCTTCATGCCGCCGGTCAGCGAGTTTGTTTCGCATGTTCATGCCGGCAAGATCGGCCGCCTGCAGATGCTCTCCATCCGTGAGCATCGCTTCCCCTTCCTGGTGAAGGTGGGGGACTGGAACCGTTTTGCCGTCAACACCGGCGGCACCATGGTCGAGAAATGCTGCCATTTCTTTGATCTGATGCGCCACATCGTGCAGGCCGAACCGGTGCGCGTCTATTGCAGCGGCGCCATGGACGTGAACCACAAGGACGAACGCTACAACGGCCAGACGCCCGACATCATCGACAACAGCTACACGGTGGTGGATTTCGCCAACGGCGTGCGCGCCATGCTTGATCTGTGCATGTTCGCCGATGGCGCCGAGCAGCAGGAGGAGATCCTCGCCACCGGCGATCAAGCCCGACTGGACGTGCTGATCCCCGCCGGAGACATCATCCATTCTCCCCGGGTCGGCTTCATGAACCCCAAGCAGGCCACGCGCTGGCATGTCGAAACGCCGGCCGATGCGCTGGCCGCCGGGCAGCATCACGGCTCCACCTTCTTCCAGCACCGGCATTTCGCGGCTGCGGTGCGCGGCAGCGGCCCGGTGATCGTCAGCGCTGATGATGGCATGCGCGCCGTGGCGATCGGCCT
>JAIXUQ010000091.1 GCA_027483465.1 Sphingomonadales bacterium | reverse complement strand
GAGCGCAAGAACATCACCTCTGGCGTCGCGCATGTGAACGCCAGCTTCAACAACACCATGATCACCATCACCGACGCGCAGGGCAATGCCATTGCCTGGTCGTCGGCCGGCACCATGGGCTTCAAGGGCAGCCGCAAGTCGACGCCCTTTGCCGCCCAGATGGCAGCCGAGGATGCCGGCAAGAAGGCCGCCGAACATGGTGTGCGCACGCTGGAAGTGGAAGTGCGCGGCCCCGGTTCGGGCCGTGAATCCGCCCTGCGCGCGCTGCAGGCGGTTGGCTTTGTCATCACCGCCATCCGCGACGTGACGCCGATCCCCCACAACGGCGTGCGTCCGCCCAAGCGCCGCCGCGTCTGATTGTTCTGCCCTGGCGCCGGGCTCCGACATCGGCGCCCAGCGTGCAACGCATTCATCGTCCAATGGCATCGTCCAACGGGACGGGTGGGTGACGATCCACCCCTCCCACAATCGAGGTGAACCCCGTGGCAGTCATCGCCAAGAACTGGACCGAACTGAAGAAGCCGAACCGTCTGGAGCAGCGCCCCACCGGTGACGGCAGGCAGAAAGCGGCGTTCATCGCCGAACCGCTGGAGCGTGGCTTTGGCCTGACGCTGGGCAACGCCCTGCGCCGGGTGTTGCTCTCCTCGCTGCAGGGCGCATCCGTCACCGCCATCAAGATGGACGGCGCGCTGCACGAATTCTCCAGCCTGCCCGGCGTGCGCGAGGACGTGACCGACATCGTGCTGAACATCAAGCAGGTGGCGATCCGCATGGCCGGTGATCAGGCCAAGCGCGTGTTCCTGAACGCCACCGGCCCCGGCCCGGTCACCGCCGGCCAGATCGCCGTGACCGGCGACATGGAGGTGATGAACAAGGATCTGGTGATCTGCAACCTCGATGCCGGCGCCACGCTGAACATGGAACTGACGGTGGAAACCGGCAAGGGCTATGTGCCGGCCAGCGCCAACCGGCCGGCCGACGCCCCCATCGGCCTGATCCCGGTTGATGCGCTGTTCTCGCCGGTGCGCCAGGTCAGCTACAAGGTGGACAACACCCGCGTTGGCCAGGAACTGGACTATGACAAGCTGACCATCACGGTGGAAACCGATGGCAGCCTGAGCCCCGAGGACGCGCTGGCCTATGCCGCCAAGATCCTGCAGGATCAGTTGCAGCTGTTCGTGAACTTCGAGGATGCGACCGTTGCCGCGCCGGTGGCCCATGCCGCCGCCACCGGTGGCACCGTGGAAGTGGACGACAGCGCCAGCATCAACCGCTACCTCCTCAAGAAGGTCGACGAGCTGGAATTGTCGGTGCGTTCGGCCAACTGCCTGAAGAACGACAATATCATCTACATCGGCGATCTGGTGCAGAAGACCGAGAGCGAGATGCTGCGCACGCCGAATTTCGGTCGCAAGTCGCTGAACGAGATCAAGGAAGTCCTGTCCCAGATGGGCCTGCGGCTTGGCATGGAGATCGCCGGCTGGCCGCCCGAGAATATCGAGGAAATGGCCAAGAAGCTGGAACAGGAGTTCTGACCAGCCGGCCGGGCGCGTGTCGCGCCCGGACTCGGCGCAGTCCGGCCAGCCGGGCCGGGCGGCGGCATCAGCCGCCAACCGGAACCGGTCTGACGTCAGCCTGTGGCTTTGCCACAGGCGCTCCGCCACGGAGCAAGCAAGGGGCATCTGGCTGACCCCATCATCAGCCTGGATCGAAGTGCCTGATACGGCTTCGATACGAACGGAGTGAAGACCCATGCGCCACGGCGTTGCCCATCGCAAACTCGGCCGCACCAGCAGCCACCGCATTGCCATGCTGAAGAACATGGCCGCCAGCCTGATCAAGCATGAGCAGATCAAGACGACCTTGCCCAAGGCCAAGGAACTGCGCCCGTACGTGGAAAAGCTGGTGACGCTGGCCAAGCATGGCGGCCTGTCCAACCGGCGCCTGGCCCACGCCCGCCTGGGCGATGATGCCCAGCTGGTGAAGCTGTTCGACGTGCTGGCCGCGCGCTATGCCGAGCGCCAGGGCGGCTATGTCCGCGTGCTGAAGGCCGGCATCCGCCGTTCCGACGCCACGCCGATGGCCGTGATCGAATTTGTTGACCGTGACGTGTCGGCCAAGGGCCAGGACAGCGGCCCGGTCGTGACCGGTGACGACGAATAAGTCCCTCGTGAAGGAGCGGCCCGATGGCTGACGAGATTGATCTGGGCGCCACGCCGGACAATGGCTTTGGCGATGAGCCGCTGCCGCAGGTGGCGATCATCACCCAGTATGTGAAGGATCTCTCGTTCGAGAATCCGAACGCGCCCAACAGCCTGCAGATGCAGTCCCAGCCGCGCATCGACGTGAACGTGGGCGTGAACGCCCGCAAGGCGGCCGACGACGTCTATGAGGTCGAGCTGAAGATCAGCGCCAAGGCCGATGTTGATGGCACCCCCACCTTCATGGTGGAGCTGCTCTATGCCGGCCTGTTCGGCCTGCAGAATGTGCCGGAAGAGGCGCTGGAGCCGTTCTGCATCATCGAGGGCCCGCGCATCCTGTTCCCGTTTGCCCGCCGCATCATTGCGGACGCGGTGCGCGATGGCGGCTTCCCGCCGCTGATGCTGGACCCGATCGACTTTGGTGCGCTCTACATGGCGCAACAGCAGCAGGGCCAGGTGGGCAACGCCTGACTCCCCTGATGCCCGCACGGGTGGAAAGGGCGGCCTGTGGGCCGCCCTTTTTCGTTGCCGGGCCTTGCACTTTTGTGCCGCCGCACCGACAAGGCGGCGTGTTCAACGCTTTTGATTTCCACGGGCGGCCGCGGCGATGAACCTGCTGCGCGCCACGGCCACCATCGGCAGCCTCACCCTGCTGTCGCGCATCGCCGGCTTTGTGCGCGATGTGTTGCAGGCCAGCCTGATCGGCGCCGGGCTGGCCGCCGATGCCTTCCTGATCGCCCAGCGCCTGCCCAATCTGTTCCGCGCCTTGTTTGCCGAAGGCGCCTTTGCCGCCGCCTTCGTGCCGATGTTCAACCGCCAGGTCGGCGCCGATGGCGGCCGGCTGGATGGCGCCCGTGCCTTTGCCGAGGAGGTGCTGGCGGTGCTGCTGCCGGTGCTGCTGGCCTTCACGGCCGTGATGGTGGTGGCAGCAGCGCCGGTGGTGTGGGCGCTCACCGGCGGTTTCCCCGATGCCAGCGCCGGCAAATTCGCGCTCACCGTGCATTTCACCCGGCTCACCTTCCCCTATCTGATGCTGATCAGCCTCACCTCGCTGCTCGGCAGCCTGCTCAATTCGGTCGGGCGCTTCTCGGTGAATGCGGCGGCGCCGATCCTGCTCAATCTGGTGCTGATCGCCGGGCTGTTGTGGTCGGGCGGCAGCGATGATGTGGCCGCCGCCCGGGTGCAGGCGCTGTGCGTCACGCTGGGCGGTGTGGCGCAACTGGCCTGGCTGATGTGGTCGTGCAGCCGCGCCGGGGTCAGCCTGCGGCTGCGCGCGCCGCGCCTCACGCCGCAGGTGCGGGCGCTGCTGCGGCTGATCCTGCCGGCGGCGCTGGGGGCGGGGGCGGTGCAGGTCAATCTGCTGATCTCCACCGCGCTGGCGGCGCGCTTTCTGGGCGAAGGCGCGGTCAGCTGGCTCTATTATGCCGATCGCCTCAACCAGTTGCCGCTGGGCATCATCGGCATCGGCGTGGGCACCGCGCTGCTGCCCACCATGTCGCGCCTGCTGGGCGGCGGCGATGCAGCCGGCGCCGTTGCCCAGCAGAACCGCGCCATCGAACTGGTGCTGCTGCTCACCCTGCCGGCCGCCGCCGGGCTGGTGGTGGCGGCCGAACCGATCATCCGCGTGCTGTTCGAACATGGCCAGTTCGGCGCGGCCGACACCGCCGCCACCGCCGCCGCGCTGGCCGGCTTTGCGCTGGGCCTGCCGGCCTATGTGCTGATCAAGGTGCTCACCCCCGGCTTTCATGCAAGGTCCGATACGCGCACCCCGGTCAGGGTGGCGCTGGCCTCCATGCTGGTCAATCTCGTGGCCAATCTGGCGCTGGTGTGGCCGCTGGGCCATGTCGGCATCGCGGTGGGCACGGCGATCGCGGCGTGGATGAACGCCTTCACCCTGTGGTGGCTGCTGCGCCGGCGCGGCCAGTTCGCGCTGGATCAGCGCGCCCGCCGCCTGCTGCCGCGCCTGGTGCTGGCCACCACGGCCATGGTGATCAGCCTGCTGCTGCTGGCACCCTGGCTGGCGGTGGCCCCGGCAGCGGCGCTGCCGGCCCAGGCGCTGATGCTTGGCCTGTTGATATCGGCCGGCGGCCTCGCGTATCTGGCAGCGGCCCGCCTGCTGGGCCTGTTCACCCTTTCTGCCATCTTTGCCCGGCTGCGGGCGCGACGGAAGCCATCATGAGCCGCATCTTCTCGGGCATCCAGCCCACCGGTAACCTGCACCTGGGCAATTATCTGGGCGCCATCCGCAATTGGGTGCGCATGCAGGATGAACATGAATGCATCTTCTCGGTGGTGGATCTGCACGCCATCACGGTGGCGCAGGAACCGGCGACGCTGCGGCGCGGCATCCACGAGATGACCGCCGCGCTGATCGCCGCCGGGCTGGATCCCGAACGCTGCATCCTGTTTCCGCAAAGCCGCGTGCGCGTGCATGCCGAACTGGCCTGGGTGCTGATGTGCACGGCGCGCATCGGCTGGCTGAACCGCATGACCCAGTTCAAGGAAAAGAGCGGTAAGGACCGCGAGGGCGCCTCGGTGGGGTTGTACACCTATCCAGTGCTGCAGGCGGCCGACATCCTGGCCTACAAGGCCACGCATGTGCCGGTGGGCGAAGACCAGAAACAGCATCTGGAACTGGCGCGCGACATCGCCATCAAGTTCAACAACGACATGGGCGTTGAGCTGTTTCCGCCGCCCGAACCGGTGATCGAGGGGCCCGCCACCCGCGTGATGAGCCTGCGGGACGGCAGCGCCAAGATGTCCAAGAGCGATCCCAGCGACCAGAGCCGCATCAACCTGACCGACGATGCCGACACGATCGCCGCCAAGATCAAGCGCGCCAAGACCGATCCGGATGCCCTGCCCTCCGAAGCGGCGGGCCTTGCCGGGCGGCCGGAAGCGGCCAATCTGGTCAACCTGATGGCGGCGCTGACCGATCGCAGCATTTCGCAAGTGCTGGCCGAATTTGGCGGCAAGGGCTTTGGCACCTTCAAGCCGGCGCTGGCCGAGGTGATGGTGGCCAAGCTCGCGCCGATCACCGGCCGGTTCAACGAATTGAAGGATGACGATGTGGCGATCGAGGCGATCTGCGCGCGCGGCGCCGAACGCGCCCGCGCCATTGCCGAGCCGGTGCTGGCCGAAGTGCACCGCGCCGTTGGCTTCCGGGCGTGAGCTTGCGCGGTTGTTCATCGTCCAGACACTTGCGGCCGGCTACGCTTCGCGTCATTCATTGCAGAAAGTTCATGTGGAGTCCGAATCGATGAGCAGCATTTCTCACGCGGCCCGGGTGGCGCTTCCGCTGGTGGCGGCGCTGGCGCTTTCGGCGTGCACCACCGGTTTCGAAGCCCGGGTGGCGCGCTTCCAGCAATTGCCGTCCGCGCAGGGGAACAGCTTCGTGATCGAACCGCGCGACAAGGAACTGCAGGGCGGGCTGGAATTTGCCACCTATGCCAATCTGGTGAAGCAGAAGCTGATCGCCGCCGGCTTCCAGGAAGCCAGCAGCCCGGCGACCGCGGCGCTGACGGTGCAGCTGGATTATCATGTGACGGCGCCGCGCGAGAAGGTGCAGAGCCGGCCCGGCCTGGGCTTTGGCGCTGGCTGGGGCGGTTTTGGCTGGGGCCCCTATTGGGGCGGCGGCTGGGGCGGCTGGGGCGGCTGGGGCCCCGGTTTCGGCGGCTGGGGCGGCGGCTGGGGTGGCAACGACGTCTACAGCGTGACGCAGTACAACACCTCGCTGGCCATGCGCATCAATCGCACCGCCGACAAGCAGAGCGTGTTTGAAGGCCGCGCCGAAACCGTGTCCAACAGCAACAATCTCACCCGGCTGGTGCCCAATCTGGTGACGGCGATCTTCACCAATTTCCCCGGCAACAGCGGCGAGACGGTGCGCGTGCGCTTTGATCCGGCCAAGCCCGGCGTGGCGCCGACGGTGAAGCCGCTGCAGTAAGCATCGCTGATCCGGCCGATCAGGCGGGGCGCGTTGCCATTGGGCAACGCGCCCCGCTTGCGTTGGGCGGCAAACGGGCTATGCCGGCCACGAAAGGGAGTGGGGCATGGCCGTCTGGATTGCGCTTGGCGCGGTGTTCATCAGCCTGACGATGTTTGCGCTGGTGCTTTATGCCGCCAATCAGAAGAAGAAGAAGGGCAAGTAACGCCCGGTCTCACTGCCGCGGCGTGGGTTCGTTATAGCCCATGCGGTTGGTGCGGTCCTGCGCCCAGGCTTCGATCTGGCGGCGATCACAGCCAGTGAAGCCAGCGGCGCCCACGGCGCTGCAACTGCCGATGCTGCCCCCGGCGCCACCGGCGCTATCGCCCAGCAGCAGGGCCCGGTTTTGCGTCAGCACGCTCTGGCGGTTCTCGGCGCGGCGCAGCGGCTCGGGAATGCGATAGACTTCCGATTCGGGCAGGCGGGCGCACACCACCACCTCATCGGCCGAACGCGGCTTGGGGCAGGCCTCGTTGCCAAACACGGTGACGAGGCGCTGGCGCGGCTGGGTGCCGTCTCCGGCCGGGATGTCGGCCGGCTTGAGGATGCTGGGCCGGGGCGCCGCCGTTGTCGGGTTGGCGGGCGGTTCCTGCGCCAGGGCGGGCGTGGCGGCGATCAACGCGAGGAAGGCAACAGGCAGGCGCATTGCGCGGGGGCTCCGGAAATCAGAAACTTATTCTAGGCGGATTTGCCAGCGGGGGAAACTGCGAAAGCGTGGGCCGATGTGCCTGTCGCGTGGCTGAACGGGCATGAAAAACCCCGCCGGGATGGCCCGGCGGGGTGCATCAATTGGCCGTTGCCGGCGATCAGTTGGTGGCGGCCGCCTGCATCGCCTCCAACCGGGCGATGGCGGCATCGTCACCGGCCGTGCGCGCGGCGGCCAGCTGGCTGGCCACGGCGGCCACGTCAATCTCGGCCACCGGTGTGGCCTTTTCGGCCAGGATGGTCAGGCCGGTTTCGGTGACTTCGGCAAAGCCGCCGTCAACGAAGAAGCGCATGGTGGCGGGGCCGCCATCCGTTTCGTGGATGTGGATGGCGCCAGGGCGGATGGTGCTCATCATCGGCGCATGGCCGGGCAGCACACCAAAATCGCCTTCGCTGCCGGGCACCACCACCATTGCCACCGTGGCGCGGGCCAGGCGGCGTTCCGGCGAGACGAGTTCGAAATCGAGCAATTCAGCCATGGTCTTCCTCTTGGCCCCTCTCCCCGCAGGGGAGATTGCGGGTTACGCCGCGTCCGCCGCCAGCTTCTTGGCCTTGGCGATCGCGTCTTCGATGGTGCCCACCATGTAGAAGGCGGCTTCCGGCAGATGATCATATTCGCCGGCCACGATGCCCTTGAAGCCCTTGATGGTTTCTTCCACCGCCACGAACACGCCGGGGGTGCCGGTGAAGATTTCGGCGACGTGGAACGGCTGGCTGAGGAAGCGCTGGATCTTGCGGGCGCGGGCCACGACCAGCTTGTCCTCCTCGCTCAGTTCATCCATGCCCAGAATGGCGATGATGTCCTGCAGGCTCTTGTACTTCTGCAGCACTTCCTGAACCTGGCGGGCAACGCCATAATGCTCCTCGCCCACCACGCGCGGTTCCAGCACGCGGCTGGTCGAATCGAGCGGGTCCACCGCCGGATAGATGCCGAGTTCGGCGATCTGGCGCGACAGCACGGTGGTGGCATCGAGGTGGGCGAACGAGGTCGCCGGGGCCGGGTCGGTCAGGTCGTCGGCCGGCACGTAGATGGCCTGCACCGAGGTGATCGAGCCGCGGTTGGTGGAGGTGATGCGCTCCTGCAGGGCGCCCATGTCGGTGGCCAGGGTGGGCTGATAGCCCACCGCCGACGGAATGCGGCCCAGCAGCGCCGACACTTCCGAGCCGGCCTGGGTGAAGCGGAAGATATTGTCCACGAAGAACAGCACGTCCTGGCCTTCGACATCGCGGAAATATTCGGCGATGGTCAGGCCGGAGAGGGCAACGCGGGCGCGGGCGCCGGGCGGCTCGTTCATCTGGCCATAGACCAGCGCCACCTTGGAGCCTTCGGAGATGGCATTGCCATCAGCGTCCGAGGCGATGACGCCGGCTTCGAGGAATTCGTGATACAGGTCATTGCCTTCGCGGGTGCGCTCACCCACGCCGGCGAACACGCTGGTGCCGCCATGGCCCTTGGCGATGTTGTTGATCAGTTCCTGGATCAGCACGGTCTTGCCCACGCCGGCGCCGCCGAACAGGCCGATCTTGCCGCCCTTGGCATAGGGCGCGAGCAGGTCGATCACCTTGATGCCGGTGACGAGGATGCTGGCTTCGGTCGACTGGTCGATGAATTCCGGGGCCGGGGCGTGGATCGGGGCGGTGTTGGTCTGGTCGATCGGGCCGCGCTCGTCGATCGGCTCGCCGATCACGTTCATGATGCGGCCCAGCGTGGCCGGGCCCACCGGCACGCGGATCTGGCTGCCGGTGTCAACCACTTCCTGGCCGCGCACCAGGCCGTCGGTGGCGTCCATGGCGATGGTGCGCACGGCGCTTTCGCCCAGGTGCTGCGCCACTTCGAGCACGAGGCGGACATCGCCCACCTTGGTTTCCAGCGCCGACAGGATCGGCGGCAGTTCGCCTTCGAACGTCACGTCGACCACGGCGCCGATGACCTGGCTGATGCGCCCGACATTGTTGGTGGTGTTGGTCATGGTGCGTGCTCCTTAAAGCGCTTCGGCGCCCGAGATGATCTCGATCAGTTCCTTGGTGATCGCGGCCTGTCTCGTGCGGTTGTAGGTGATGGTGAGCCGGTTGATCATGTCGCCGGCGTTGCGGGTGGCGTTGTCCATCGCGGTCATGCGGCTGCCCTGTTCGGACGCGGCATTTTCCAGCAGGGCGCGGAACACCTGCACGGCAAGGTTGCGCGGCAGCAGGTCTTCCAGAATGGCGTCCTCACCGGGCTCATACTCCACGGCGGCATCGGTGCCGCTGCTGCCGCTGCCCAGTGCGGCCGGGATGATCTGCAGCCGGGTCGGCTCCTGGTTCAGCGCCGAACGGAAGGTGGAAAAGAACAGGTGGGCGACATCGAATTCGCCGGCCTCGAAGCGGGCGACCACGTCGTCGGCCACCGCCTTGGCATCGGCAAAGCCCACCTGCTTGATGTGGCTCATGTCCACCGTGCCGACGATCAGCTCCTTGTGGGTGCGGGCAAAGGGCGCGCGCGCCTTCTTGCCGACAAACAGCAGCTTCACCGTCTTGCCCTGGGCCAGCAGCTCTTCCAGCGTGCGGCGGGCCAGCTTGGCGATGTTGCTGTTGAAGCCGCCAGCGAGGCCGCGCTCCGACGAGCAGATCACCAGCAGGTGCACCTGGTCCTTGCCGGTGCCGGCGAGCAGGCGCGGGCTTTCCGGGCCCACCGTCACGCGGCTGGCCAGCGAAGCCATCACGGCGGCCATCCGCTCCGAATAGGGGCGGGCGGCCTCGGCGGCTTCCTGCGCGCGGCGCAGCTTGGCAGCCGCCACCATCTTCATCGCCTTGGTGATCTTCTGGGTCGATTTCACCGAGGTGATGCGGGTTTTCAGGGACTTGAGACTGGGCATTGGCCGGTCTGTCTTCCTTTGCGGTCAAACCCGCCGGTCAGGCCGGCGGGATGACTGGTCCGTTTCAGGCGAAGGTCTTGGCGAAGGCGCCGATCACGTCCTTCAGCTTGGCGGTGGTGTCCGCGCTCAGATCCTTCTTGTCGCGGATGTCGGCCAGCACATCGGCATGGGCCGACTTCACATGGCTGAGCAGCGCGGCTTCGAAGCGGGTGACCGCCCCGGCATCGATGCTGTCGAGGAAGCCGTTGACCCCGGCGAAGATCGAGACGACCTGCTCCTCGAACGGCATGGGCGCGAACTGGGCCTGCTTCAGCAGCTCGGTCAGGCGCTTGCCGCGGTTCAGCAGCTTTTGCGTGGAGGCATCAAGATCGGAACCGAACTGGGCGAAGGCCGCCATTTCGCGATACTGGGCCAGTTCCAGCTTGATCGAGCCGGCAACCTTCTTCATCGCCTTGGTCTGTGCGGCGGAGCCGACGCGGCTCACCGACAGGCCGACGTTGATGGCCGGGCGGATGCCCTGGTAGAACAGCTCGGTTTCAAGGAAGATCTGGCCGTCGGTGATCGAGATCACGTTGGTCGGGATATAGGCCGACACGTCACCGGCCTGGGTCTCGATGATCGGCAGCGCGGTCAGCGAACCCGCCCCGTTCGCATCGTTCATCTTGGCGGCGCGTTCCAGCAGGCGGCTGTGCAGGTAGAACACGTCACCCGGATAGGCTTCGCGGCCCGGCGGGCGGCGCAGCAGCAGCGACATCTGGCGATAGGCGACGGCCTGCTTGGACAGATCGTCATAGACGATCACGGCGTGCATGCCGTTGTCGCGGAAATATTCGCCCATGGTGCAGCCGGTGTAGGGGGCCAGGAACTGCAGCGGGGCCGGTTCCGACGCGGTCGCGGCGACCACGATCGAATATTCCATCGCGCCATTTTCTTCCAGCGCGCGCACGATCTGCGCCACGGTCGAACGCTTCTGGCCGACGGCGACATAGATGCAATAGAGCTTCTTGCTCTCGTCATCGCCGGCGTTGATGCCCTTCTGGTTGATGAAGGTGTCGATGGCCACCGCGGTCTTGCCGGTCTGGCGGTCACCGATGATCAGCTCGCGCTGGCCGCGGCCCACCGGCACCAGCGCATCCAGCGCCTTCAGGCCGGTCTGCATCGGTTCGTGGACCGACTTGCGCGGGATGATGCCCGGCGCCTTCACCTCGACGCGGCGGCGCTCGGCGGCCACGATCGGGCCCTTGCCGTCGATCGGGTTGCCCAAACCATCGACCACGCGGCCCAGCAGGCCCTTGCCCACAGGAACGTCAACGATGGTGCCGGTGCGCTTGACCGTGTCGCCTTCTTTGATCTGGCTGTCGGACCCGAAGATCACGATGCCGACATTGTCGGTTTCCAGGTTGAGGGCCATACCCTTGATGCCACCGGGGAATTCCACCATCTCGCCGGCCTGCACATTGTCGAGGCCGTGGACGCGGGCGATGCCGTCACCAACGCTCAGAACCTGGCCGACTTCGGACACCTGCGCTTCGGTGCCGAAATTGGCGATCTGATCCTTGATGATCCGCGAGATTTCGGCGGCATTGATATCCATGACAATCAGCCCTTCTTAAGCTTTCAGCGCCTGGCCGAGATTTTCGAGCCGGGTCTTCAACGAGGAATCGATCATGCGGCTGCCCACGCGCACCACCAGGCCGCCCAGGATCGCCGGATCAACAGTCACATTCAGCGCCAAGTCGCGGCCGATGCCGGCCTTCAGCTTGGCGGCCAGCGCCTGCCGCTGCGCATCGGTGAGGGCATGGGCGGCGGTGACATCGGCAGTCACCTCGCCCTTGCGGTGGGCGTTGAGCGCGGCAAAATCGCGGATGACGGCGGGCAGCAGCGCCAGCCGGCGGTTGGCGGCGAGCACGCCGAGGAAGTTGCGGGTGAGGCCATCAACGCCCAGCCCATCGGCCACGGCGGTGACGGCGGCACCGGCGGCACCCCGCCCGACCAGCGGCGAACCGATCAGCGACTTGAGGTCAGCCGATTCGGCCAGCGCCTGCCTCAGGCTGGTCAGGCTGGCCTCCACGGCGGAAAGCGCCTTGCCTTCGATCGCCAGGGCGAAAAGCGCGCGGGCATAGCGACCGGAAAGGCCGGTGGCCACTTGCTGAGAAATCTGTGCGTCCAAGGCGATGCCCCGCAGAATCGGATATGACAAAGGGTGCGGCAGGCGATGCCCGCCACCGGCGCCGCGCGGCTAGCATGGGCCCGGCGATGTTGCAAGGCAGCATTGCCGGCTGTTGGCCTTTGGGATGAGGGTCAGGCGGCAAGCGGGGGGCCGGCCGCTCAGTTGACCACGCGCACCGCCGCGCTCAGGGGGGCGGCCTGGCCGGCCTTGTTGAGATTGAACAGCTGCTCCACCAGTGTGAGCACCTCGTAACTGCGCCCGGCGCCATCGCGCGGGATATGATAATCAAAGCCGTTGAGTTCGGCATTCAGATCATGGCGGCTGCCCTTGCCGCGCCGCACCACCAGCAGTGGTTCCAGCGCCCCCCGGTTGGCAATGGTGTAGACGGGGGCGGGATCATCGACGATGCGGCGGGCATATTCGCCGAGGAAATAGATCACGCCGTCCACCGACCGCAGGGTGATGTCCACCTTGGTTTCCACCTGTTGTTCGGCATTGCCGCTGCCGAAACGGATCACCGCAGTGCCGGCGCCGCTGCGGCTGAGGCTGAGCCGGGCGCTGGCGGTGGCGCCGCTGCGCCCGGCCAGTTCCACGGCCAGCGCGGTGCAGCGCTGCCCGCCATCAGTGCCGTCGCGGCCGTGATCGCGGGCCAGCCCCACGGTTTCGCTGCGGCTGCCGGGGCGCACCACCCAGGGCTCGCTGCGTTCACCAGCCGGCGCGATGTCCAGCCCGCTGCCATCCAGCCGGGCCAGATCGGCAAGGCCGGCCACCGGCACGTCGGCGGCGCGGCGCAGCGGGGTGGCGGCATCGACCCGGCGGGCGGCCGCCAGGGTGAAGCAGCTGGCAAAGGCCATGAAGCGGGCGGCCTGCGCCGGATCGGATGGGCTGTTCATCAGGCTGGCCACCACCTCCCCGGCTTCGGCCACCAGCGCTTCGCCATCGGCGGCCGCCGGCAACTCCACCCGGCGGCTGGCGACAAATTCGATCTTCTGGACGGTGAGCAGCGTGAGCAGATCCGGCCGCCAGCCGGTGCGCAGATAATAGTTGAGGATGCGCGGCTCCAGCGGCTGCAGGATGCCCTGCTGAAAGGCCTGGCTGTCGTAGACGGTGAGATCGAAATTGGGGTTGGACGAGATCGCCGGGCCGACATTGGGGGCGATGCTGGCAAAGCGGCCGCCATCCAGCTGTGCCGAAACCGAGGTGCCGGCCGCAAAGGACGAGCTGATGTTGCCGCCCAGCCGGGTGATCGAGGTGAAGTGCAGCGGCCGGTCATCCTTGGCGCGCAGGATGTTGAGAAAGGTCATCCGATCGGTGGACATGGCGACCAGCTGGTTCTGATCCAGCGCGATATTGGCCATCGTGCGCGGAAACACGCAGCCGGCCAACAGCCAGCATGATGCGAGCACGGCGATGCTGCGGTTCACTTTGGCTGTCCCCATGGTTGACCTGCCCCGACTGCGGTTTAGCGGCAAGACCGGTGCCGCTGCAACAGCAACGCGTGCCGGGCCGGTCTGTCCTACAGGCCGGCAGACGGGTTATGGTGCCGGCCATGGTTGTCACCCCCGGTTGCCGTCTCGCCGCAAATGCTGTTGCCACGGCAAGCTCGTCAAAACTGTCAAAACCCGGCGGCCGTCGGCACATCATCGGCCTCGCCCCTTGCCCTTCGCGGCGGCTTGTGGCCATGGGGGGCGGGCGCAAGGAGAGTTTGGAAAGCCGCCTGCCGATGCCCTGGCTGTTCAACCTGTTTCTGGCCATCCACATCGGCGCCGGTGTGGTGGCGCTCACCAGTTTCTGGGGCGCGGTGCTCACCCGCAAGGGCGGGCCGGCGCACCGCTGGTGGGGGTTCGTGTTTTCCGCCGCCATCTACACGGCAGCGGCGCAGGCGCTGGGCATGGGCGCCTTGTCTCTCGTCTGGCCGCTGGCCATGCACCCGCAGCTTTCCGATGCCGTGCTCTATCGCGGCATGTTCGGCACCATGATGGTCTATCTGGGGCTGCTGGCCATCTCGATGACGCGCTATGGGCTGGTGATGGTGGCCAACCGGCGCAACCATCCCGGCAACCGCCACTGGTCGATGCTGGCGGTACAGGGGGTGACGATGGCGGCGGCCGGCGTGTGCCTGGCCCACGGCCTCTATCTGCTCAATCGCAACGGGCCGGTGATGGAACCGGTGCTGATGGTGATGGTCTCGCTGCTGGGCTTTGGCACCAGCATCACCTATTTCCGCTACATCCTGGGCAGCCCATCCAGCCCGCGGGCCTATATCCCCGAACATTTCAAGGCGATGGTGGCCACCGGCATCGCGGCCTATACGGCCTTTCTATCGGTGGGCCTGATCGAACTGGTGCCGGCCCATGCCTTCAACCCGGCGATCTGGGCCATTCCCAGCGTGATCGGCATGATGATCATCATCCATTATCTGCGCCAGTATCGCCCGGCGCGCCGGGCCCAGCCGGCCGAGTGAGGGCGGCCGCCAGTTCGGCGAACTGGTCATCAATGGCGCGCAGGTGCGGGCGTTCGGCGGCGATGATGGCGCGGAAGGCCTCGGCGCGGATGCCGGCCAGATCGGCCGGCGTGGGCCGCTGGCTGGCGGGCAGGCTGGACACAACCAGATCGATCATCCGTTCCGCCCCGTGCAGCCGGCCCCACAGATAATCATGCTCGCGATAGGCACGGCTGAAAAAGGCGCCAAAGGCATTGAACAGCGCGCCCTTCAGCCGCTGGCCGCCGGCGGTGCCCAGGGCCATGCAATCATCCGGGCTGATGCGGTCCACCTTGATTTCATCCAGCTCATCAAGGCCGCCATCGGCGATCAGCGGCAGGATGGCGATATCGAAGAAGGGAAAACCCAGATAGGCGGACAGGAGATCGCGGCGCAGGCGGCGGGGCATGGTTTCGGCCAGCAGGGCCACCAGTGCCGCATCGCTGGCACTGTCTAGCGCCTTGAGGCCAAGCGCGGCTTCCAGCGCAGCCAGCGCGGCGGCCGGGTCGCCGCCGCGGCAGGCGGCCTGCACGGCCGGATCAGCGCCCACCCGCCCCCAGACGGTGAGATGCGGGCCGAGGATCTGGTGCAAGCCGGCCTTGATGCTGCCCAGCACGGCTGCCGTTGCCTCGTCGGCCCCGGCCATCGCGGCATTGATGCGACGGATCATGAAGCGCAGGCGGCGGATGCGGAAATCCAGATCGAAGCGGCGCAGGAACAGCACGAAGTCACTGCTGGCCCCGGCCTTGGTGAGGGCCTCTTCCGGCTGGTTGGCCGCGCCCAGATGCCGCCACAGGCCGGTGCGCACAGCATCGGCCGGCTGGCCGCCGATGCGGGCAATCTCGGCCGCCAGCCGTTCCACCACCAGCGCGAATTTCAGCCGGCCATAGGCACCAAAGGCAAAGCCGGCTTGGCGGGCGGCGGCGCTGTTCATGCGGCTGCGCCAATCGGCCAGCCGTTCCAGCGTGGGCCGCAGCAGCAGCAGGCGAAAGCCGATGGCGGCATCGATGGCGGCATCCACCTGGGGGTTCATGCCCTCCACGATGTGGCGCAGCCGGCGCGACCGGCCCGAAAGCGCCTCGATCGCGGCCAGGTTGTCGCGGATCGGCTGCTGGCGTGGCAGCGCGGCCAGGCTGCGCAGGATGGTGGCGAAGAATCCCGGCTGCTGGCCGGGCAGCGGCGCCGGTGCCTGCATGCCGGGCTTGGGATCCAGATAGACCAGCCGGCGATCAACCTCGCGGTGGGCGGGGCGGCGGCTGAGCGCGGCCAGCGCCGGGCCGAAGGGCCGATTGTCGAGCACGGCGCCATCGATCAGGTCGATCGTTTCGGGCGCGCTGCGGCCGGGCAGGATGCTGGCGAGAAATTCGGCCTGGCCGGGCCAGCCCGGCCCGCGCTGCTGAAAAAGCGCCGCCACTTCGGCGGCGCGGGCCGGCGGGAAGGCGCCAGGGAAGCTGGCCGTGGCGCGCGCCGCCAGCACCAGCGCCGGATCATCGCCCAGATGCCGCGCATCGCCATCGCCGGGGCAGCCGATGCCGATCACCAGCCGGTGTTCGGGCTCGATCACCTCGCGCGGGCTGTTGAGCCGCAGGGCCGATGGCGTGCCGTGATAATCGGTGACGGTGACAAACAGATCAAACGGGTGCAGCGGCGGCACCAGCGGCGGGGTGCGTTCGCCGCGGGCCATCGTGGCCAGCGCATCGGCCAGCAAACCGGAGAAGGCAGTCCCGGAAAAGGGCGGCTTGAACCAGCGGCTGCGCATGAAGCGGGACAATTTGCGCTTCACCTCGCCGTGGGCGGCCACTTCGGCCTTGTCTTCATCCTCCAGCCCGCGGCCCAGCACCCACCACACCAGCGGGATCGCCCAGAGTTTGGAAAAGCTGCGCGAGGCGGCGGCGGGATCAAGCAGCACATCACTGTCAGCCCCGTCCAGCCACAGGCTGCGGATGGCATCCAGATCATGGCCTTCCACCAGCGCGCGGGCCAGCAGCACGCCATTGATGCCGCCGGCCGAGGCACCGGCGACCACATCGCACACCACCCGCAGATCAAGGCCGGGGATGGCATCGAGCAGGGCCTGGTAGACGATCTCGCTGTCCCGCGCCGGCGGCAGGCGGCCGCTGCAATCATGCCGGCGCATGGAGGCGCGGACCAGCTTCCACACCTCTTTCGTAAGGCCGTGCATATAGACGGCCAGACTGACCCCGCCATAACAGACGAGCGCGAGGCGAAGCTCCTTACTCTGCACGGCGGCGTCCTCTCTTGCCACACTGTAATGGCGCGGCTCCGCACCACAAGAGGCAAGCCGGGCTGGACGCCCGCGCCGGCCTCTGGCTATGACGGGCCGGCTCCAAGGCGGGCGCGGCAGGGAGGTTGAGAGGATGGCGCAGATCGACGTGCCCGCGCTTGCCCCGCCGGGCGGCCATTATGCCCACGCCACCACCGGGGCCGGGCTGGTGTTTGTTTCAGGCCAGTTGCCGATTGATCCGCAGGGCCGCCGGCTGAACGAGGCGGGCTTCGCCGATCAGGCGCATCGTGCCATCGCCAATCTTCTGGCTGCGCTGGCTGCCGCCGGTTCCGGGCCGGAAAAGCTGCTCAAGGTGAATGTCTATATCGTCGACATCGCCCATTGGCCGGCGTTTGACCAGATCTATGCCGGGCACATGGGCGCCTGCCGCCCGGCCCGCGCCGTGATCCCGGTGCCCCAGCTGCACCACGGTTTCCTGATCGAGATCGACGGGATCGCCCTGGCATGAGCACGGAGGCTGTCGCCAACGCTCTGGCCGCGGTGGAGACCCCGGCGCTGGTGCTGGACCGGGAAAAATTGCGCCGCAATGCCCGGCAGATGGCCGCGGCGGTGGGCAGCCGGGGGGTGATGCTGCGCCCCCATGTCAAGACGCACAAATCGGTGGCGGTGTGGCAGGAGATTGTGGCCGCTGGCGGCACACGCGGCATCACCGTCTCCACCCTGGCGGAGGCCGAGCATTTCTTTGCCCATGGCGCCACCGACATCCTGTATGCCGTGGGCATCGCGCCTGCCAAGATCGCCCGCGCCGCCAGGCTGCTGCGGGCAGGGGCGCGGCTGATGCTGGTGGTGGATGATCCCGGCCAGGCCGGTGCAGTGGCAGCCGCCGCCCGCGCCGAGCAGGTGGTGCTGCCGCTGGTGATCGAGATTGATGTTGACGGCCATCGCGCCGGCATCCGGCCCGATGCCGATGAACTGGTGCCATTGGCCCGCTTCATCGCCACCGAGCCGGGGTTGCAACTGGCCGGCGTCATGACCCATGCCGGCGGCTCCTATGGCAGCGCCAGCCTGGCGGACCGGACGGCGGCGGCCCGCAACGAGGCCACGCGGATCGTGGAAGCCGCGGCCCGCATCCGCGCGGCGGGGCTGGCGTGCGAGATCGTCTCGATCGGTTCGACCCCAACCGCCCTGACCCCGGTTGATCTGGCCGGCGTGACCGAGGTGCGGGCCGGTGTGTATAGTTTCTTCGATCTGGTGATGGCTGGGCTGGGCGTGGCGGAACCCCAGCAGATTGCCATCAGCGTGCTGGCCACGGTGATCGGCCATCAGGCCGAAAAGGGCCTGCTGATCACCGATGCCGGCTGGATGGCCCTGTCACGCGATCGCGGCACCGCCAGCCAGGCGGTGGATCAGGGCTATGGCCTGGTCTGCGATGCGCAGGGCCATGTGCTGGCCGATGTGATCGTGCGGGAATGCAACCAGGAACATGGCATCGTGGGCTACCGCACCCCCGGCGCAGGCCTGGCGCCGGCGCATTTTCCCGTCGGCACCCAGTTGCGCATCCTGCCCAACCACGCCTGCGCCACCGCCGCCCAGCACGGCCATTATGTGGTGGTGGATGAAAACGGCATCATTGGCCACTGGCCGCGCATCAGCGGTTGGTGACCGGCCGGGTTCAGCGCTTGATCGCGGCAGCGGCCACCACGATGTCGAACGCGGTGGTGATGCCCTTCACGAAGCTTGTCCGCTCGACATTGACATATTCATCCAGCGCATGGGCGCGGAAACCGCCGCCGCCGGCGCCCAGCGTGATGGCGGGGATGCCCAGGCTGATCGGGATGTTGCTGTCGGTTGAACTCGGCATCTGCTCGGCATCATAGCCGCCGGCGGTGAGGATGCGGGCCGCTGTCTGCACCAGCGGATCGCTGGACGGGGTGGTGCCGGCCGGCCGGTCCCCGATCAGTTCGGGCACCGCGCTGATCTTGCCATAGCGGGTATCGCGCGCCGCATTCTCGGCGGCCACCGCATCCTCGATGATCTTGAGGAATTGCGTTTCCAGCGCCTTGAGATTGGCGGTGGAGGCCGAACGCATGTCGAACTCCGCCAGGATCAGATTGGGGATGGAGTTGACCGAGGTGCCGCCGGCGATGGTCGAGGCGGCAAAGGTGGTCTTCACATCGGTGGGCGGCACGATCCGGTACAGCCCCTGCACCGCGCCCGCCATCGCCGCCATCGGGTTGACGATGCCGAATGCGCCATAGCTGTGGCCGCCCGGCCCCTTGAACGCCACCCTATAGCGGCGCGAGCCGACCGCGCCATTGACGATGCGGGCGACATTGCTGCCATCAAAGCTGATGAAATCGCCGATGCGCGCCTTGAGCGGGCTGGCCGAAAACAGGTGGCGCACCCCGCGCAGGTCGCCCTGGCCTTCCTCGCCGACATTGGCGACAAAGATGATGTCCCGCGCCGGGGTGATGTTGCCGGCGGTGAGCGCCCGGTTGAAGGCCAGCAGCGCGGCGAGCGTGACCGTGGTGTCCCCAATGCCCGGCGCGTGCAGCGTGTCCCCCTCGCGGCGCACCTTGATGGCCACATCGGGCGGAAACACCGTGTCGAGATGGGCGGCGACCATCAGCGCCTTGGCGGCGCGGTCCTTGCCCGGCCGCGTGCCGATCACGTTGCCGATGGCATCGATATGCACATCGGCCAGACCGACCGCCTTGAATTTTTCGGCCATGCGCTGGGCCCGGGCGGTCTCGCGGAACGGCGGCGCCGGGATTTCGGTCAGTTCGATCACCTCGGCGATGGTCGTGTCATAATCGGCGGCGATCTTCGCGTGGGCAGCCTTCAGATTGGGGGCCTGGGCGAGGGCGGGGCCGGCCACGAAGGCGGCGGCGATCAGGAAGATGCGGTGCATGACGGCATGTGGCACGCCGGGCCGCGTGCTTGCAAGAGCCGGCTGGCCGGCCTAGTGTTCCAGCAATGTTCTGCGGAAGGCGATGATGGCGAAAGGCAAGACCCGCTATGTGTGCCAGGCCTGTGGCGCGGTGGCGGCACGCTGGGCCGGCCAGTGCGCCGAATGCAAGGAGTGGAACACGCTGGCCGAAGAGGCCGCCCCGGTGTTCACCCCCTTTGCCGCCAAGCAGTCGCTGCAAACGGGCGGCCGCCGCATCGCCATGGAAAGCCTGGCCGATGATGTGGCGCTGCCGCCGCGGCTGTCCACCGGCATTGCCGAGCTTGACCGGGCGCTGGGCGGCGGGCTGGTGCCGGGCAGTGTCACGCTGATCGGCGGCGATCCCGGCATCGGCAAGTCCACCCTGCTGCTGCAGGCGGCCGGGCGCATGGCGCGTGGCGGCAAGGCCGTGGCCTATGTGTCGGGCGAGGAGGCGGCTGACCAGGTGCGGCTGCGCGCCCGCCGGCTGGGGTTGGCCAAGGCCGATGTGGCGCTGGCCGCCGAGACCAATGTGCGCGACATCCTGACGACGCTGGGCAGCCAGCCGACCGGTCCGGCGCTGCTGGTGATCGATTCGATCCAGACCATGCACAGCGACACGCTGGAGGGCGCGCCCGGCACGGTCAGCCAGGTCAGGGCGTCAGCACAGGAGCTGATCCGCTTTGCCAAATTGTCGGGCTGTGCGCTGGTGATCGTCGGGCATGTGACCAAGGATGGCCAACTGGCCGGGCCGCGCGTGCTGGAACATATGGTCGATACGGTGCTCTATTTTGAAGGCGAGCGCAGCCATCAGTATCGCATCCTGCGCGCGGTGAAGAACCGCTTTGGCGGCACCGACGAGATTGGCGTGTTTGCCATGGGCGCCGACGGGCTGGAGGAGGTGCCCAACCCGTCGAGCCTGTTCCTGACCAACCGGCAGGACGGCGCCAGCGTGACCGGCGCGGTGGTGTTCCCGGCGCTGGAAGGCACGCGGCCGGTGCTGTGCGAAATCCAGGCGCTGGTGGTGCGGGTGCCATCGGGCGCCACCCCGCGCCGGGCCGTGGTGGGGTGGGACAGTGGGCGGCTGGCGATGCTGCTGGCCGTGCTGGAGGCGCGCTGCGGCCTCGGCTTTGGCGGCCATGAAGTCTATCTGAACGTCGCTGGCGGCCTGCGCATTGCCGATCCGGCCGCCGATTTGGCCGTGGCCTGTGCGCTGGTCTCCGCCCTCACCGATCGGCCGCTGCCGGCCGATGGCGTTGCCTTTGGCGAGGTGGCCTTGTCGGGCGAGTTGCGCGGGGCGGGGCTGGCCGCCCTGCGCCTGAAGGAAGCGGCCAAGCTGGGCTTTGGCCGCGCCTGGGTGCCTGATGGCACCGGCGGCGGCGGGCCCATGCAGGTGGCGATGTTTCGCACCCTCAACCAGCTGGTCGACACGCTGGGCCGGCCTGATTGAGGTTGGCAACACAGCAATGCCGGGTTAGGCGCAGGCCATGGACCTGATCTCCTCCCTGGCCGGCTTTGACTGGCTTGTTGTCCTGATCGTCGGCACGGCGGCGGGCTTTGGCCTGATGCGCGGTTTCATCGCCGAAGTGGCCAGCCTGGTTGGTTGGCTGGCCGGTTTTGCTGCGGTGCGCCTGCTGCACACGCCGGCCAAGGCCATCTTCGCCAGCGCCACCGGCAGCGATATGCTGGGCGCGGTGCTGGCGGTGCTGGCGCCGTTCCTGCTCGTGATGCTGGGCGTGCGGCTGATCGGCAGCGCGCTGTCGGGCTCGGCCCGCGGCAGCGCCATCGGCGCGCTGGATCGCGTTCTGGGGCTCGGCTTCGGCCTGTTGAAGGGTGTGCTCGGCGCCAGTCTGCTGTTCCTGCTGATCACGCTGGCGCTGCGCATCGTGCCGGGCGATGGCGGCCGCCCGGAATGGCTGGCACGGGCACGCACCACGCCCACGTTGGCGCTGGTGGCCAGCGCCATGGTCGGCTGGGTGGGGGAAGCGTGGAAACAGCAGCAGCCGCTGATCACGCCTGATGATGATCCGCATGCCGGCCTGCCCGGTTTTGGCGGCGAGGGGGCGCCAGCCGATGATGCGGGCTACCAGCGCAAGGACCGCAGCGCGCTCGACAGATTGCTTGACGACGCGGAAAAAAAGTCGCCTTCCACCCCGATATGACGATCCGGCTGTACAACACCGCCACGCGCGCCAAGCAGGTGCTGCAACCGATCAATCCCGATCGGCTGACGATGTATGTCTGCGGCCCCACCGTGTATGGCCGCGCCCATATCGGCAATTTCCGGCCGGCGGTGGTGTTTGATGTGCTGCAACGGCTGCTGCGCCATGTCTATGGCCCGGACAAGCTGGTCTATGCCCGCAACATCACCGACATTGACGACAAGATCATGGACAAGGCCCGTGCCGAGGGCGTGGACATCGAGGTGATCACCCAGCGCTATGAGGCGCTCTATCTGGAAGATGCCGCGGCCCTGGGCGTGGAGCGGCCCGATCTTCACCCCCATGCCACAACCAGCATCCCGGCGATGATCGAGATGATCGGCGTGCTGGTGGCCAAGGGCCATGCCTATGCGGCTGAGGGCCATGTGCTGTTCGATGTGGCCAGCCATGGCGATTATGGCCAGCTTTCGCGCCGGCCGCTGGACGAGATGATCGCCGGCGCCCGGGTGGAGGTCGCCCCCTACAAGAAGAATCCGGCCGATTTCGTGCTGTGGAAGCCCTCGGCCCGGGATCAGGCCGGCTGGCCGAGCCCCTGGGGCCGCGGCCGGCCGGGCTGGCATATCGAATGCTCCGCGATGATCGCCGAAAGCCTGGGGCAAACCATCGACATTCACGGCGGCGGCATCGATCTGACCTTCCCGCACCACGAGAATGAATGCGCCCAGAGCGCCTGCGCCCATGATGGCGCGCCGCTGGCCAATATCTGGATGCACAACGGCTTCCTGAATTTCGGCGGCGGGGAGAAGATGTCGAAGTCGCTTGGCAATGTGCTGAGCGTGGGCGAACTGCTGGAGGCCGGCTGGAGCGGCGATGAGCTGCGCCTGGGTCTGATCAGCGCCCAGTATCGCCAGCCGCTGACCTGGGACGAGGCCTTGCTGGGCCAGATGCGCGGCCGGCTGGACAAATGGCTGCGCAAGCTGGGCGATGTGCCCAGGGGCGTGCGCCCGCCGCCGCCGCCGGCCGTGGTCGAGGCGCTGTCGGATGATCTCAACACGCCGGCGGCGCTGGCCGCCATCGCCGGGATCGAGCATGACCGCGAGGCACTGCTTGGTGCATTGGCCTTTCTGGGCCTGCCCTCGCTGGGGCCGGAACGCAGCCGCACCGCCGCCGATGTGCGGGGCAGCGGCAGCGATCCCGATGCGGCGCGTTTTGATGCGCTGGTCGCCGAACGCACGGCGGCGCGCAAGGCGCGCAACTGGGCCGAATCGGATCGGATTCGCGATCTGCTGGCCGCCGAAGGCATCATGCTGGAAGATGGGCCGGCCGGTACCACGTGGCGGCGGGCATAGAACCGCCCCGCTGCACTTTCGCCGCTATCCCGATCGGCCCGGCAGTGGTTAAAGGGGGCGTATGGCCGAACCGCTCTACTCTGCCGCGATCCTGCGCCTGAAGCTGGCCGGGGAGGGCGCGCATCGCCTGCCCGCCCCCACCGCCAGCGCCACCCGGGTCTCGCCGGTGTGCGGCAGCAAGGTGATCGCCGATGTCGTGGCTGCCGATGGCCGGGTGGCCGCCGCCGCGCTTGATGCCAGCCGGGCCTGCACGCTGGGCCAGGCGGCCGCCGCGCTGGCGGCCGGGCAGGCCATCGGCGCCGATGCCGCCAGCCTCTCCGCCACCCGCGCCGCGTTGGCCGATTTTCTCGCCAGCCGGGCCGATGCCGCGCCGCCGGGCTGGGAGATTTTTGCCCCCGCCCGCCCCCACCGCGCCCGCCATCCCTCCATCCTGCTGCCACTGGATGCGCTGATGGCGGCGCTGGCCCAGGCTGGCTGAATGGCCGAAGCCGCCCCCAATCTGCTGCGCGATGCGGTCGTCTATCTGGCGGCGGCCGTGCTGCTGGTGCCGCTGTTCGTGCGCTTCCGGCTGGGCGCGGTGCTGGGCTATCTGGCGGCCGGCATCCTGATCGGGCCATCGCTGCTTGGCCTTGTGGCCAACGCCGAGCAGACGCTGCATTTTGCCGAATTCGGCGTGGTGCTGCTGCTGTTCGTGATCGGGCTGGAATTGCAGCCGTCGCGGCTGTGGGCGCTGCGGCGCGACATTTTCGGCCTGGGCGCGGCGCAGGTGATCCTGTGCGGGCTGGCGCTCACCGGGCTGTTGCTGCTGGTCACCGGCCTCACCTGGCAGGCGGCGCTGGTCGTTGGCCTGCCGCTTGGCCTGTCTTCCACCGCGCTGGTGATGCAGTTGCTGGGCGAACGCCAACTGGCCGCCACGGCTTTCGGGGAACGCAGCTTTGCCATGCTGCTGTTCCAGGATCTGGCCATTGTCCCGCTGCTCACCGTGGTGGGCGCCCTGTCCCGCGCGCCGGTGGCCAATCCCGAACCGGGTTGGCTGATGGCCGCCAAAACTCTGGGTGCGCTGGCCTTTCTGGTGGCCATCGGCCGCTGGGTGCTGCCGCGGCTGTTCCGCATCATCGGCACGCTGGGGGCCCGCGAAGCCTTTGTCGCCGCCGCCCTGCTGAGTGTGCTCGGCAGCGCGCTGCTGATGGCCAGCCTGGGGCTTTCGATGGCGCTGGGCGCGTTCGTGGCCGGGGTGATGCTGGCCGAATCGCCGTATCGCCACGCATTGGAAACCGATATCGAACCGTTCCGCGGCCTGATGCTCGGCCTGTTTTTCATCGCCATCGGCATGAGCCTTGATCTGACGGTGATGCGCGACAATCTGGGGCTGATCGCCTTGCTGGTGGCCGGCGTGATGGCAGTGAAAACCGCGATGATCGCGGCGCTGGCCCGCGGCTTTGGCACCGATTGGCGGCGCGCCGGCGAAATGGGGCTGCTGCTGGCCCAGGGCGGCGAATTCGGCTTCGTGCTGTTTGGCGAGGCCGAACGCGGCCTGTTGATCAGCCATTCGGCCGCCCAGTTGTTCGGCGCGGTGGTGACCTGTTCGATGGCGCTCACGCCGCTGGTGTTCCGTTTTGGCATGCGGCTGTTTGAACGCCCCGAGGTGGCCGGCAGCCGCGACGGGCCGGAAAGCGCCGGCGCTGAAGGCCATGGCGGCCATGTCGTGCTGGTGGGCGCCGGCCGGGTGGGGCAGGTGGTCAGCCAAATGCTCAGGGCACGCGGCGTCGCGCTCACCGCCATTGATCTGGATGCCGAACTCATCGATGTCACCGCCCGCTTTGGCAACCAGGTGTTCTGGGGCGACGGCACCCGCCTTGACATCCTGCGCACCGCCGGGATCAAGAGCGCCGCCGCCTTGGTGTTTGCCCAGGATGGCCAGTGGGACCCGAAGGCCGTGCTGGAACCGATCCAGGCCGAATGGCCCGAACTGCCGATCATCGCCCGGGCCTATGACCGCACCCATGCCATCGCACTGCGCCAGGCCGGGTTGGACCATGTCACCCGCGAAACCCTGGAAAGCGCCGTGCTGATCGGCCGTGATGTGCTGGCCACGCTGGGGACCCCGGAAAGCCTGATCGACGCCATCGAGGCCGAATATCGCCGCCGCGATCTGGAACGGCTCGATCTGCAGGTGATCAGCGGCGACATGATGACCGGCGCCGACAATATCATCCGCAGCGCGCTGGACCTGAACGCCCCCGATCCGGCCTCGCTGGGCGAAATTCCCCCGGCCTGAACGCCGCCCGGGTTTTGGCAGATTTGACGATTCGGTTCGGTTCTGGCGGTTCGCCCCATCCCAAGCCCATCATTGCCAGCGGCTCAGCTTCACCACCAGGGCGGTGCCGATCCCCATCGCCGCCATGGCGGTGGTTGACAGAAGAAACACCTGCCCGGCCGAAGCGGACGGGCCGATCAGCAGCATGCCGCCGCCAAAGATGATCGCCGTGCGCAGCGCCTGCGCCATGATCACACCGCCCACCCTGCCAGCCCCCTGCGAAGCGAAATAAAGGCACAGCCCCAGCCCGAACAGGCCATAGCCATAGCCGGCGACCGAGAAATAGGCATAGGCCGCCGCCCGCACCGGGATCACATCGGTGAACAGATTGACCCACAGTCCCGGGCTGATCAACGCCACCAGCCCGATGCTGCCCACGGTGGCAAAGGCCAGCCCGCCCGAAATCCAGGCGACGCGCCGGGCCCGCGCGATGTCGCCCGATCCGATGGCGGTGCCCACCATCGGCACTGCCGCCACGCCCACCGAGAAGGCAATCGGGATCAGCAGGAATTCCAGCCGCACGCCAATGCCATAGCCGGCCAGCACATCCGGCCCAAGCCGCGCGACAATGCGGGTGAGCATCAGCACCGATGCGACCGAGAGCAGCGGCGAGAACATGGCGATCCCGCCCACCCGCATCAGGGCCTTCACATGTTCGGCCCGCGCCGCCCCGGCGGCAAAGTGCAGGCCAACCGCCGCGCGACCGCTGCGCAGGCAGAGGAACAGGATGATCGCAGCCGCCCAGAAGGCCGCCACCTGCCCCAGCGCCACGCCGGCAATGCCCAGCGCCGGCACCGGCCCCACCCCAAGCCCCAGCGCCCCGCCGATCAGCACCTGCCCGATGCCGGCAACCAGCAGGATATTGGCCGGCAAGGCCATGTTGCCCGATCCTCTGAGCACCGAGGACAGCGTGTTGGCCAGCCAGA
Source organism: Sphingomonadales bacterium (assembly GCA_027483465.1). GTDB lineage: Bacteria > Pseudomonadota > Alphaproteobacteria > Sphingomonadales > Sphingomonadaceae > Sandarakinorhabdus. The sequence goes on along the minus strand of JAIXUQ010000091.1, from coordinate 16,008 downwards.
TGGCGGGAATGGCCCAGGCGGCGGTGTTGGCAAAGGCCAATGCCTGTTCAAGCACCGGGCCGCTGCCGCCCAGCGCCGCAAACAGATCCCGCCCGAACGCGCGCACCATCACCGCCAGGGCAAGGCCAAACACCACGGCGATGGCAAAGCCGGCAAGGGCCAGCGCCTGTGCCAGCGGGCGGTTGCCGGCGCCCATGGCGCGGCTGATGGCGCCGGAAATCGTGCCCCCCATGGCCCCGGCCGACAGCATCTGCATCAGCATGAACAGCGGGAAGGCCAGCGCGATGCCGCCCAGCGCGGCGACGCCGATCCGGCCGACATAGGCCGTCTCCGCAATCGAGACCACGGCGGCCGAGCCCAGGGCGACCAGATTGGGCAGGGTCAGCCGCAACAGGGTGGGCAGCACCGGGCCTGATCGCAGCATGGCGGCGCGCCGCTCTGCGGGCGAAGCGGTGGCCGGTTGCGGAGGATGGTTCATGCTGGCTGCCCCAAACGCGCATCTGCCGGCCGCCGGCCCCAAAGGCGCAGGCTTGCGATCATGGCAGAAGCCGGCCGTGCAGGACAGGGGCGATGCTGGGCCCGCGCCCCCCGTCAGGTGCCGGCGTACCATTCATAGCCGCGGTCCGGCCAATAGCCCCCCTTGCCGCTGCCGAAGGGGGCGAGGCTTTCGGCCACCACGATGTGCATCAGATATTTGGCCTGTTTGTAGCCCAGTTGGCGTTCCACCCGCAGCCGCACCGGGGCACCGTTGCCAGCAGAAAGTGGTGCGCCGTTGAGGCTGTGGGCGAGGATGGTCTGGGGATGAAAGGCGTCGACCAGGTCCACGCTCTCATAATAACGGCTGGTTGATTGCAGGCCGCCCTTGCTGGCTTCGCCGCCATAATCATCGGCGCACAGGAACACGATGTAACGGGCGCCATCCCGCAGGCCGGCGGCCTTGAGGATGGGGGCCAGTTGCGGCCCGGTCCACTGGCCAATGGCGCTCCAGCCCTCCACGCAATCATGGCGGGTGATCTGGGTGCGCTGCGGCAGCCGATGCAGATCGGCCAGCGACATGGCAAGTTCGCGGGAAACCAGCCCGCTCACCTTCAGCCGCCAATCGGCAAAGCCGCCGGCCGCCAGGGCCTGCCATTCCGGGTTGGTCGGCTCATGGGTGCCGTTCACCTTGAACACCGGCGAGATATCGGCGGCGCCGAATTCCCGGGCCAGGCCATCGCGGCCAACCAGCCGGTGCCAGCGGTAGGTGGCCTGTTCGCCGGCGCTGACGATGGCCTTGGCGCCGGGATTGCGGGTGAGCGCATCGCAGCCCGACAGCATCAGGCCGGCGGGCAGGGCGGTGAGCAACTGGCGGCGCTTGAGGATCATCATTGGCCCCCGATCGCAAGGCGGCCGGTGATCATCGCGCCCACCTGCCGGATGGGGCCGGAAAGGATCACCAGCACAAGATGCAGCGCCAGGAAGCCGGTGATCGCGGCCATGGCGAGAAAATGCACCGAACGGGCTGATTGCCGCCCGCCCCACAGCGCGTCGAGGAAAGGCCAGGCCGCATCCATGCCCGGCGACATCGCCAGCCCGGTGAGAATGACGATGGGGAGGAGGATGAGGGTGACGCCGGCATAGGCGAGGCGTTGCAGCACTTCATAGGAGAGGGCGGCCTCACCCTTGGGAAAATTGAGTTTCAGATGCTCGATCACATCATGCCACAGATGGGCAGGGCTGAGCTGGGCGCGGCTGGGCAGGATTTCGCGCCACAGCCGGCCCGACAGCAGCGCGTGGCCCAGCCAGGCAAGGCCGTTGAGGATCAACACCCAGGCGAAGAAGAAATGCCAGGTGCGGGCGGTGGCCAGATCGCGCATCGCCGGCAATGTGGCCCAGTGCGGGAAGGCGACCAGACTGGGCCGGCCATCCGGGCCGGCCGAAACGCCGAGCAGGCCGGTGGTGGTGTGGCGGGTGCCGTTCAGCTCCAGCCAGCCATCGCGCGCCGCCGCCGGCCCGCTGGCACCGATCGCCAGCCATTGGCCGCGCCGGTCGTCCACCGAGCCGGCATCGCCCCAGTAGAGCCTGGGATGGGCGCCGAAAATGTTGAGGCCGGTCATGATCAGGATGATGATCGCCAGCGCATAGGCCCAGTGGGTGGCCCGCACCAGCCAGTGATGGCGCAGCACGCGGCGCGGCCCTGGGCGCTCCGGCAGCGGGGCAGTTTCAATCTGTGGAGCGGTGCTTGCCATATCTGTCCTCTCCCGCAGTTCGGGCGGCGGCGCCAAGGGGTTACATCAGCGCGGCAAATTCGCCATCATCGCCCCCATGCTGCGCATTTTCTCTGCTTCCGGCAACCGGCAACTGGCCGAGGGTGAGGCCTTGCCGGCCGATGCGGTGTGGATCGACCTGATCAATCCCACCGCGGCCGAGGAAGCGCTGGTGGAGACGGCGCTGGGCTTTGACGTGCCCACCGCCGATGACATGGCCGAGATCGAGACCTCCAGCCGGCTCTATATCGACAATGGCGCCATCGTGATGACCGTGACCCTGGCCACAGGCATCATCACCGAACATCCGGAAAGCTGCGCGGTCAGCTTCGTGCTGGGCCGCCACCATCTGGTGACGGTGCGCTATCACGAGGTGCGCAGCTTTGACCGGTTTGCCGCGCAGGCCACCCGCAGCCCCGATCTGTGCGCCGGTCCGGGCGTGGCGCTGATGGCGCTGATCGACACGATTGTTGACCGGCTGGCCGACGGGTTCGAACATATCGGCCGCGAGGTGGACGCGATTTCCCGCGCTGCCTTCCGCCGCGCCGATCTGGCCGAACCGGGGCGGCAGCAGCGGCGCTCCAACCTGGCGTTGCAGGCGCTGCTCACCCGGCTGGGCGGGGCGCAGGATGCGCTGTCGAAAGCGCGCGAATCATCGGTGTCGCTCACCCGCGCGCTGTCGTTCCTGCAATTTGCCGCGCCCAAAGATGCGGGGCTGGCGGCTCAGATCAAGACCCAGCTGCGCGATCTGGCCAGCCTGTCGGACCAGGCCAGCTATGTCGGCGGCAATCTCACCTTCCTGCTGGATGCGACGCTGGGCCTGATCAGCATCGAGCAGAATGCGGTGTTCAAGATTTTTTCGGTGGCCAGCCTGATCTTCCTGCCGCCCACGCTGGTGGCCGGCATCTATGGCATGAATTTCGCCCATATGCCGGAACTGGCCTGGCTCTGGGGCTATCCGATGGCGCTGGGCATCATGCTGGCCGCCGCCATCCTGCCCTATGCGCTGTTCCGCTGGCGGGGGTGGCTCTGAGTATGGCTCTGGGTATCAGGGCGGATCGAGCGTGCAGCCAAATTCCGGATCAAAGCGGGCGATCCGGCGGCTGAGCAGCGGCGCACGGGCAGTGATGGTGCGTTTGCTGGTGTCGTCCTCGATCTGCACGATTTCGGTGCCCGGCTCGCGGTCGGTCTCGCAACTGGCCATGTCGCGCCCGCCCACATAACGGCAGGAGCACACGACATGCGCGATATAGCCGCTGGCCAGTTCGGCCTGCCGGCCGGTGCTGGAGTGTTTGAGGCCCAGCCAGCCGCCGGCCGCCGCACACAGCAGCAGCAGCGGCGCCCACAGCAGCCAGCGGCGGCGGCGTGGTGCGGGGGCGGGTGATGACGTCTCACTTGCCAGCATGGGGGCAGGGCCTCTAGCGTGCGGATGATGACAAGGTGCGCAAAGACCGGCGGACTGGCAAGCCTGTTGCTCGCGATGATGGCGGGCGCGGCGCTGGCTGCCCCCGCGGCGCGGCCGGCGCGCATCCCGGCGGTTGCGCCGGCTTCGGCCCTGCCGGCCGCCGATGCCTTCTTCACCGATCCGGCGCTGGGCGAAACGCGGGCGCTGATCGTGCTGAGGGATGGCCAGCGTGTGTATGAACGCTATGGCCGCGGCATCGGGCCGGGCACGCGGCTGATCAGCTGGTCGATGGCGAAATCCATCACCGCCACCCTGATCGGTGAACTGGTGGGCGATGGCAAGCTGGAGCTGGACGTGCCAGCCCCGGTGCCGGAATGGCGGGCCGATGCCCGCGGCAAGACCACGCTGCGCCAACTGCTGCACATGGCCTCGGGCGTGAAGCATCTGGAAGCCGGGCCGGCGCCGGAACGGGCCGACACCAACCGGGCGCTGTTTGCCGACACATCGGCCGATATCTACAAGGCGGCGGTGGCCGAACCGGCCGAGGTGCCGCCGGGCACGCGTTTTGAATATAATACGCTGACCAGCCATATCCTGGCCCGTATCGTCGCCGATGCGGTGGCGCCGCGGGCCGATCCTGCCACCCGCAAGGCGCGCATGCGCCAGTTCATCGCCGAACGCCTGTCAGGCCCGGCCGGCATGCCATCGCTGCTGTGCGAATTTGATCCGGCCGGCAATTTTTATGGCGGCTCGCTCTGCCATGCCACCGCGCGGGACTGGGCGGCCTTTGGCCAGCTCTATCTGGATCAGGGCGTGGTGGCCGGGGTGCAGGTGGTGCGGCCCGATTGGGTGCGCTTTGTGGCAACGCCGTCGCCCACCAATGCCGGCTATGGCGGGCAATTCTGGCTGAACCGCCGGCCGGTGGGTGGGGATGACCGGGCGCTGTTCTGGCGCGCCGGCCCGGCCGATGCCTTTGCCGCCATCGGCCATCTGGGCCAATATGTGATCGTGGTGCCTTCCAAACGCCTGGTGGTGGTGCGGCTGGGCAAGACCCAGGATGATGGCCTGCAGCCGGTGCGCGACGGCCTGGCGCGGCTGGTGGGCAGCTTTCCGGCGGTGGCACCATGAGCGACCATCGCCTGATCGACATCAAGCTGGACGAACGCACCATCCTGTGGCGCAACGCCGATATCGAGCAGGAGCGGCGGGTGGCCATCTTCGATCTGCTGGAAGGCAATGTCTTCCGGCCGGTGGCAGCGGTGGAGGCCGGGCACAACGGCCCCTACAAGCTGCTGCTGGGCGTGGAGGATGGCCGGCTGGATGTGACCGTTTCCGACAGCGGTGATCGGCCGGTGGACCAGTTCCAGCTTGCGCTGTCGCCGTTTCGCCGCACGATCCGTGAATATTTCGCGATCTGCGACAGCTATTACCAGGCCATCCGCCAATCCAGCCCGCAGCAGATCGAGACCATCGACATGGCGCGGCGCGGCATCCACAACGACGCCGCCGAATTGCTCAAGGAGCGGCTGGAACCGCGCGCCGTGGTGGATTTCGACACCGCGCGGCGGCTGTTCACGCTGATCTGCGTGCTGCACATCAAGGGGCACTGATGTCCGTTCTCTCCGACCGCTGGATCCGCGAACAGGCGCAGGCCACTGGCATGATCGAGCCCTTTGTGGAGCGGCAGACGCGCGGTGGCTGCATCAGCTATGGCCTGTCCAGCTATGGCTATGACGCGCGGGTGGCGGACGAGTTCAAGATCTTCACCAATGTCGATTCGGCCGTGGTCGATCCCAAGGATTTCCAGGCCAACAGCTTTGTCGACCGCAAGACCGATGTCTGCGTGATCCCGCCCAACAGTTTTGCCCTGGCCCGCACGGTGGAATATTTCCGCATCCCGCGCGATGTGCTGGTCATCTGCCTGGGCAAGTCCACCTATGCCCGCTGCGGCATCATCGTGAACGTGACGCCGCTGGAACCGGGCTGGGAGGGCCATGTCACGCTGGAATTTTCCAACACCACGCCGCTGCCGGCGAAAATCTATGCCAATGAAGGCGCTTGCCAATTCCTGTTCCTGAAGGGCAACGAACCCTGCGAGGTGAGCTATGCCGACCGCGCCGGGAAATACATGGGCCAGCGCGGCGTGACATTGCCGCGGCTGTAGGGCAGCCATAACCGCACAGGGGGTGGCGGGGCTGCGCCTGGCGGTCTAACGCCGCCGCATGACCGCGCCGGCACCCACCACACGCGATGGCCTGATCGCCGGCCTGGGTGCCTATGTGATCTGGGGGCTGATGCCACTTTACCTGCGGCTGATGCAGGGTGTGCCGGCCGGCGATGTGCTGGGCCACCGCATTGCCTGGTCGCTGCTGGTGCTCTCGCTGGTGCTGGCGGCATCGCGCGGCTGGCAGCGGCTGCGGCCGATCCTGGCCAATCGCCGCCTGCTGCTGCTGTTGCTGGCCTCGGCCGTGGCGATCGGTGTCAACTGGCTGGTTTACACCTGGGCGATCCTGGCCGGCCATGCGCTCGATACGTCGCTGGGCTATTTCATCAATCCGCTGCTCAACGTGCTGTTTGGCGTGGCGCTGCTGGGCGAACGGCTCACCCGGCTGCAATGGGCGGCGGTGGCGCTGGCGGCGGCCGGGGTGGCGGTGCAAACCATCGCGCTGGGCTATCTGCCGTGGATCAGCCTGTCGCTGGCGGTGTCGTTCGGGCTGTATGGCCTGTTCCGCAAGAAGGCGGCGGTGGACGGGCTCAGCGGCCTGTTCGTCGAAACCCTGCTGCTGGCGCCGCTGGCGCTGGGCTGGCTGGCCACCCGGCCCTATGGCCTGGCGGATCTGCCCGGCTGGCAATTGGCGGTGCTGGCAGCCAGCGGGGTGGTAACGGCCACGCCGCTGCTGCTGTTTGGCCGGGCGGCGCGGGTGCTGCCGCTGTCCACCCTGGGCCTGTTGCAGTATCTGTCGCCCACGCTGGTGATGATCGAGGCGGTGACCCTGTTTGGCGAGACGCTCAGCCCGCCGCGGCTGGCGGCCTTTGCCTGCATCTGGGCCGGCCTCGCGCTCTATTCCTGGTCGCTGCGGCCAGTGGCGCAAAGCCCGGCAACACGCTAAAGCGCCAACATGGACAAGATCGTCATCCGGGGTGGCCGCCCGCTCAAAGGCCGCATCCAGATTTCCGGCGCCAAGAATGCCGCCCTCACGCTGATGCCGTGCGCGTTGCTGACCGACGAGCTGCTCACCCTCAGGAATCTGCCGCGGCTGGCCGATATCGACACGTTCGGCCATCTGCTCAACAATCACGGCCTGTCCACCACCATCGAAGGCACCAGCCCGGATGAATTCGGACGGGTGATGACCATCCGCGCCAACCGCATCACCTCGACGCTGGCACCCTATGATATCGTGCGCAAGATGCGCGCCTCCATCCTGGTGCTGGGCCCGCTGCTGGCGCGCGCCGGTGAAGCCACGGTGTCGCTGCCCGGTGGCTGCGCCATCGGCAACCGGCCGATCGATCTGCACCTGAAGGCCCTTGAGCATCTGGGCGCCCGGATCGAACTGGCCGCCGGCTATGTGAAGGCCACGGCGCCACCGGGCGGCCTGCCTGGTGGGCGTTATGTGTTCCCGATCGTATCGGTGGGGGCAACCGAAAACGCCGTGATGGCCGCCGTGCTGGCCAAGGGCGTTTCCGTGCTGGAAAATGTCGCGCGGGAGCCGGAGATTGTCGATCTGTGCAACTGCCTGGTGGCGATGGGCGCCAAGATCGCCGGCATCGGCAGCGAGAAATTGACCATCACCGGCGTGAAGCAGCTGCATGGCGCCACCTATGCCGTGATGCCCGACCGCATCGAGGCTGGTTCCTATGCCTGTGCCGCCGCCATCACCGGTGGCGAGGTGGAATTGGTGGGCGCATCGGCCAGCGATCTGGGCGCCACGCTGGAATCGCTGCACGAAGCCGGCGTGACCACCGAAGACACCGCCGATGGTATCATCGTGCGCCGCACCGGGGTGATGAAGGGCATCAATGTTTCCACCGCGCCCTATCCCGGCTTTGCCACCGACATGCAGGCCCAGTTCATGGCCATGCTCACCGTGGCTGACGGTGCGTCGCTGCTGACCGAGACGATCTTTGAAAACCGCTTCATGCACGTGCCCGAACTGGCGCGCATGGGGGCGGATATCACCGTGCGCGGCCGCAGCGCCGTGGTGCGCGGCGTGCCCCGGCTGAACGGTGCGCCGGTGATGGCAACCGATCTGCGCGCATCGATGAGCCTGGTGCTGGCCGGTTTGGCGGCGGAAGGCGAAACCACAGTGAGCCGCATCTATCACCTCGATCGCGGTTATGAGCGGCTGGAAGAAAAATTGCAGGCTGTGGGCGCCGATATCGAGCGATTGGGCGATGGCTGAACCCGGATCACCGCCCGGGCCAGGTCGCCTTGCCCTGCTGGGCCAGGAACAGGGCGATATCCAGACATTTTCGGCCTTGCTGCAGGATGCCACGCTGCGGCTGGCCGATGTGGGCTTTGATCGCAAGGCGCGGCGGCTGGCGCTGCTCATCAACCGCTATCGCCGTGAGGCGGCGGCACCCAGCCGCATCCGCTGCGCCCTGCGCATCGAAACCGTGGCGGCCGTGCAGCGCGCCGGCTGGCCGGATGCGCCCGAAGCGGTGACGGCGATCCTCTCGCTGGCCCAGGATGGCGATTGGTTGGTGATCACCTGCGCCGGTGGCATCGCCATCCGCGCGCGGGTGGAGGTGATCGATCTGGTGCTGGAGGATATCGGCGAGGCCTGGGCGACCATGCGGGTGCCCAGCCACGACCAGGCCTAGCGCACTTCCCGAGCAATCTGAATCAGCGTCATCGCCGTTCCGGCGACCCCTGCGGGGCGGGCGGACTTCGGCCCGTGGCAGCGTCGCTCGTCGGTTGCGATGGCGGCTCCATCGCGCCCGCCTCGCTCCTGCCACGAACCAAATTTCGCGCCGTGCCGCCGATCCCGATTGGTCGGAAAATGCTCTAGCGCCGGCCGGCCCAGCCCAGGATCAGGCTGGCCACCACCGCCTTCACCCCCGCCCCCGGCAGCAGCATTGCCAGCGCCGCCGCATCGCCGCCGCGCCAGGCAATCACGCTGCCGCCGATCAGCAGCAGCAGGCCGTGTGCGGCCAGCATCAGCAGCAGCGTCGGCCGCCAACCCCCTGATGGCTGCCAGCGCATGGCCAGCACTGCGGCCAACGGCAGGCCGATCAGGAAACCCGCGCTGCTGCCGGCCATCACCGCCAGCCCGCCCTTCATCCCGGCCAGCACGGGCAAGCCCGCCGCCGCCAGCCCCAGCCAGCCCAGCACGCCCAGCACGCCGGTGCCGCCGGCCAGCGCTCCGGCCAGACAGACGATCAATGATTGCAGGGTGACCGGCACCGGCCCCACCGGCAGCGCCAGCGGCGCCGCCGCGCACAGGGCGGCGGTGGCCAGCACGCCGCCAATCAGCGGCGGCAGCGGGCGGCGCATCAAGGGCCGGCCGAAACGCTGCCGGTCTTCTTCATCGCCCCGGCCACTTCGGGCGGCATATAGGATTCGTCATGCTTGGCCAGGATGGTTTCGGCGCGGAACTGGCCGGTGGCCGGATCGATCTTGCCTTCGGCGATCACGCCCTGCCCCTCGCGGAACAGATCGGGCAAGATGCCGGTGTAGGTGACCGGCACGGTCTGCGCCATGTCGGTGACGATGAAGCGCACGGTGGCGCCATCGCGCTGGATCGAGCCTTTTGCCACCATGCCGCCCAGCCGGATGGCCGCGGTGGGCGCCGGGCCCTTTTTCAGATCGGACGGGGCATAGAAATAGGTTGCCTTCTCGCCCAGCGTGGAAAAGGCCAGCGCACCGGCGCCGCCCAGGGCACCAAGCGCGCCAACCACCAGCCACAGGCGTTGATGTTTGGCCTTCATCGCCGCTTCACCTCGTCTGCCTTCTTCTCGGCCGCGCGCATCGAGACAAACGCCCACAGCAGCAGCCCGATGAGGCCAACAAGCGTCAGGCCATAGGCTGGCCAGATGAAATTGGCCCACAGATCGGGGCGGGAGACGACGCCGTCCATCAGGCCGCAATCCTCATGCCAAAGCCTCTGCCAGCCGCCGGCTGCGCGCATCGATGCGCTGCTGGGCCAGCATGGCGCGCATCCGCATCAACACGATGGCGGCAAACAGGAAGCTGAACCCGGCGACCGAGAGCAGCAGCGGCGTGAGTAGTTCCGGCGCGATCTTGGAGGAGGCGTTGACCACCGAGATCGAACTGCCCTGGTGCAGCGTGTTCCACCATTCCACCGAATATTTGATGATCGGCAGGTTGATCACGCCCACCAGCGCCAATATGGCAGCGCCGCGCTGCTCGCCGCCGCGTTCGGCCTCGGAAGCGGCCAGCGCCAGATAGCCGAGATAGAGGAACAGCAGCACCAGCATCGAGGTGAGGCGGGCATCCCACACCCAATAGGTGCCCCATGTGGGCTTGCCCCACAGCGCGCCGGAAACCAGGCAGATGGCAGTGAAGGCCGCACCGGCCGGCGCGATGGCGCGCGCCGCGATCGTGGCCAGCGGGTGCCGCCAGATCAGCGCGGTGGCCGATGCGATGGCCAGCGAAAGATAGCCGCCCGCGCCCAGCCAGGCCGCCGGCACATGCACATACATGATGCGCACGCTTTCGCCCTGCTGATAATCGGGCGGGCTGGCAAACAGGCCGATCCACAGCCCGGCGGCGGTGAGCGCAAGACCAAGCAGGGCGACGATGGGCGTCGCCACGCGGGCGATTTTCAGGAATCGCAGCGGGTTTGCATAACGGTGCACGGCCCGCCTTCTAGTCGCCTCGCCGGGGTGAGGGAAGGGGCTGCGTCACCAATCCGTGATGCGCCGGCTCCATGTGTCGCCGGTGAACATCCGGGTGACCATCCCGTCCCGTTCCTCGAACCGCACCACTTCGCCGATGCTGTTGCCGCCGCCCGGCGCCATCAGGCGGAAACGGCCATCGCCCAGCGGCTCCAGCACGGTGCGGGTTTCGGCGGCGCTGCCATTGTCGGGCAGCAGCACCAGTTGCTGGTTGAGCAGCACCACCTGCATGACGCCATCATCGCCGCCCCGGTAGCGCCCGGCAAAGCGCGCCCAGGCCGGATCCCAGGCCATCACCGGCTTGGGCCGGGCGGCGCGGGCCACGGCCTCGCCCACCGTGGCCAGCAGCTGGTTGGCGATGTCGCCGGGGCCCGAATCATTGGTGTTGGTCAGCACGATCACGCCCACCTTGTCGTCCAGCTGCACGCGGGTCATGGTGGTGTTGCCGGGATAGCCGCCGCCATGGCCCACAAACGTCCGGCCTTTCACGCGGACATGGTCAAAGCCCAGGCCCGAACCGCTTTCCCAATTCTCGTCCACGCTGCGCACCCTGAGCGCCTCGCGCCAGCTGCCGGCCGAAAGCACATTGTCGCCCCCGGCCTTGGGCGCGCGGCGGAACTGGGCCGAAATGAAGCGCGCCAGATCATTGACCGTAGAGGTCATGCCGGTGGCCGCCGCCATGCCGCGCGCATCCACGAACGACAGCACGCGGCGGGTGCCATCGGGGGTGCGCACGCCATAGGGGGTGGCAAGGCCCGGATCGGGCTTGTCGATGCTGGTGGCGTTCAGGTTGAGCGGTTTCAGGATGTTGGCGGCGACATATTCGGCCCAGCGCTGCCCCGTTACCTGCTCCACGATCAGCCCGGCGATGCCAAAGGCCAGGTTGGAATATTTCCACCGCGTCTGCGGCGGGAAGGCAGCCTGGCGCCCGGCCATCAGGGCCTTCAACTGGGCTTCGGTGGGAAAATCATAGCTGGCCCAATGGTCACCGGCCTCGCGCTGCACCCCCGATGAATGGGACAGAAGTTGCTCGATGGTGATCGGGCCATCATCTGGCCCGGCCGGCTGCATGCGGAACCAGGGCAGATGCTTCACGACCGGATCATCCAGCCGCAGCTTGCCGGCTTCGCGCAGTTGCAGGATGGCGATGGCGGCAAACAGCTTGGAATTGGACGCGATGCGAAAGCGGGTCTCCGCCGTCATCGGCCGTTTGCTGGCCAGATCGGCATAGCCAAAGCCTTGCGCCCATACCAATTGTTGATCGTGCACCACGCCCACCGCCACGCCGGGCAAGCCGCGATAGGCGATCTGCCCGTTCATCCAGGCGCTGAACAGGCGGGTGGCGGCCTGCACATCGGGATTTTCGGCCAGCGCGGCCGCCGGCGGCGGGGCCTGTGCCACGGCCGGGCTGGCCAGCAGCAGGGCAAGGGCAATGGCGCGGTGAAGCATGGCAGGGTCCCCCGAATTGACCGGGGAAGGCTAGCAGGTTCCGCCGCCCGGCCAAGGGGGCGTGCGCGCCCTAGCCCAACCGCGCCAGCGCCGCCGCCAGTCGTTCGGCTTCGGCGCTGCGGGCGGCATGGTCCTCGCGCGCCTTGTCCACCGCCTCGGGCTTGGCCTTTTCGGTGAAGCCGGGGTTGTTCAGCCGCCCGGCCAGCGCGTCCCGCTCCTTGGCGGCAGCCGCCAGCGCCTTTTCCAGCCGCGCCTTCTCGGCGGCAATGTCGATCACACCGTCAAGTGGGAGTGCAAAGGTCGTATCTGAGTATACGATCTGAATACTTACTCCATTAAATTGACCGCCACGAGCAGCAACCATATCACCTGCATCAAATTCTACCCCTGATGCATTTATCGCCGTTCCCCATCCCCTGTTTGAGAAGCCGAAATGACTTATACCGGCAAGCCGAGAAATCTGGCCTTTGAATGTATGAAACCGATTGAAGAATTCATCAGTCTCCTGAATGGATATCATGGTCAGTTTTGCTGATGTTGGCACATTGAGCTCGGTTCTGGCCGAGCGCACTTCGGAAATCAGGCCGATCAGCCAATCAATGTCCGCACTCGCCCCGGCATCTTCGGGCAGCGCCGCGCTGTTCACCCATTGCGCCAGGATCAGATCATCACGGATGGCCAGTTGGTGCCACAATTCCTCGGTGAGGAAGGGCATCACCGGGTGCAGCATCACCAGCAACTGATCCAGCGCCCAGCCGGCCACGGCGCGGGTTTCGGCGGCCACGGCGGCATCGGCGCCCCCATCATTTTCCTTGGCGCCAAGCAGCGGCTTGATCAGTTCCAGATACCAGTCGCAGAACCGGTTCCACACCAGCCGGTAGATGGCATCGGCATAGGCATCAAAGCGATAATCGGCGATCGCCTGCTCCAGCGCGCGCGCGGTCGCCTTCACCTCGCCGATGATCCAGCGGTTCACCGCCTGGCCGGCGGCGGGCGGCAGCGGCGATGTGCTGCCCTCGATGCCATTGGCCTGGCAGAAGCGCGCGGCGTTCCACAGCTTGGTGGCAAAGTTGCGATAGCCTTCGATGCGGCTCTCGTTCAGCTTGATGTCACGCCCCTGCGTTTCCATCGCGGTCAATGTGAAGCGCAGCGCGTCGGCGCCATATTTGTCGATGAGGCCCAGGGGATCGACGGTGTTCCCCTTGGATTTGCTCATCTTCTGGCCCTTGGCGTCGCGCACCAGGCCATGGCAGTAGACAGTGCGGAACGGCACCTCGTCCATGAAATGCAGCCCCTGCATCATCATGCGGGCCACCCAGAAGAAGATGATGTCAAAGCCCGTGACCAGCACGTCGCCGGGATAATGGCGGGCCAGATCGGGCGTGGCATCCGGCCAGCCCAGCGTGCCGAACGGCCAGAGGGCGGACGAGAACCAGGTGTCGAGCACGTCCTCGTCGCGGGTCAGCGGCACATCGCCGGCCTCGGCCTGCGCCTCGGCCTCGGTCTCCGCCACGAACACGCGGCCATCGGCGGCATACCAGGCCGGAATCCGGTGCCCCCACCACAATTGCCGGCTCACGCACCAGGGCTGGATATTCTCCATCCAGTTGAAATAGGTCTTCTCCCAGGTCTTTGGCACGAACTGGGTGCGGCCATCCTGCACGGCAGCCAGCGCCTGCTTTGCCAACTCGCCGGCGTTCACATACCATTGATCGGTCAGCCACGGCTCGATCACCACGCCCGAACGGTCACCAAAGGGCATCTGGATGGTCTTCTGCTCGATGCGCTCGATGAGGCCGAGGGAGTCGAGATCGGCCACAACCTTCTTGCGCGCATCCTCGCGGCTGAGGCCGACATAATCCGCCGGCACGCCATCTGCGGCGCAGATGCGCGCCTCGGCATCCAGGATGTTGATCCAGCCGATGTGCCGGTGCCGTTCAAACACGGCCCAATCGTTGAAATCATGCGCCGGCGTGATCTTCACCGCGCCGCTGCCCAATTCGGGATCGGCCCATTCATCGGCGATGATCGGGATCTGCCGCCCGGTGATCGGGTGAGCGATCATCTTGCCCACCATGGCGGTGTAGCGCGCATCCTCCGGATGCACCGCCACGCAGGTATCGCCCAGCATGGTTTCGGGGCGCGTGGTGGCCACGATCACATGGCCCGAACCATCGGCCAGCGGATAGCGGATGTGGGTGAAACTGCCGGCCACCTCGCGGGTTTCCACTTCCAGATCGGAAATGGCGGTCTTCAGCTTCGGGTCCCAGTTCACCAGCCGTTTGTCGCGATAGAGCAGCTTCTGGTTGTACAGCTCGACGAACACCTTGATGACGGCGCGGTTGAAGCCCTCATCCATGGTGAAGCGTTCGTTTTGCCAGTCACAGCTGGCACCCAGCCGGCGCAACTGGCGGGTGATGGTGCCGCCGCTTTCGGCCTTCCATTCCCACACTTTGGCTTCGAACGCTTCGCGGCCCATGGCGGTGCGGCTGGGCGCTTGCGCTTCGGCCAGGCGGCGTTCCACCACCATCTGTGTGGCGATGCCGGCATGATCGGTGCCCACCACCCAGCGCGCATCGCGCCCGTTCAGCCGGTGCCAGCGGATCAGCACATCCTGCAACGTGTTGTCGAGCGCGTGGCCGATGTGCAGGGAGCCGGTGACGTTGGGCGGCGGGATGACGATGGTGAAGGGCTGCGCCTGCGGGCGCGCCGGGCGAAAGGCGCCGCTCGTTTCCCAATGCGCATACCAGCGCTGCTCGAAACTGGCCGGATCAAAAATCTTGTCGATCATCCGCGCCGCATAGCCGCTGGGCCGGCCGGCGCAAAGCCCATTCCCCGATGATCAGCGCGGTGGTGGTGGCGCCGCGATCAGGGCAGGCGGCCGGTGAGCCGGCGGATTTCCTCGCGCGCCAGCTTCTCGACGATTTCCGGCATATGGGCATCCAGCCAGGCCTTGATCTGATCGGCCAGCAGCGAGCGGATCAGCGCATCCAGCGTGATGCCACCGGCCGCGGGGGAAAGGATCACCTGGTCCAGCGGTGGCGGGGCAGGGTGCTCGGCCACGGGCGGCGGTGGCGGTTCGGCCACGGCGGCATCCGGTTCGGCCCCGTTCACCCGTGCGCGGATGGAGGCCAATATGGCATCGATGGAACCGGGCGGCTCACTCATGACCGACGTGTTACGGCATCAGCGGCCGAATCGCCAGCCTCAGAAGGCAAAGGCACGGCTAGCGGCAAAGCCTGGCAGATCGGGGGCTGACACGTCCAGAAACGGCAGCGCCGCCGGGGTGCCATCGGCGCGCAACGGGCCGACCACGGCGCGGCCCACCCCGGCCTCGCGCAGCACGGCGGCGATGCGGCCACCGGGCGCCAGCTGCGCGGCGATCGCCGGCGGAACCGCCCCGATGGCGCCTTCAAACAGGATCACGTCATACGGGGCATTGGCGGCCCAGCCTTCAGCCAGCGGGCCGGCCACACTCGCCACGCCGGCGGCTTCGGCCATGGCGATCAACGCGGCATCACTTTCCAGCGCCGTCACCCTGGCGCCCAGCCGCGCCAGCAGCGCCGCCGAAAGCCCGGTGGCACTGCCCACCACCAGCGCCCGCTCACCCGGCTGCACTGCCGCATGCTGCAACAGCAGGGCCAGCACCAGCGGCGGCAGCAGCCGCCGGCCGGGGGCAACCTGGTGCGCGGCATCGGCATAGGCCAGCGTGGCCAATGCCGGGGGCAGATAGGCTTCCCGCGGCAGTTCGGCGAAGGCCGTAAGCACGGCGGCATCGGTGACACCCACGGTCTTCAACTGGCTGTCCACCATCGTCTGGCGGGGGGTGAGCGGCGCGGTTCTGATCATGGCCCTGTCTTTGCCCTGCGGCGGCTTGTCGCGCAATGGCCATGTTGCGCTGCGGCAGCCGCCGTGTTGGCCATTGCCCCGGTTGGCCCGCCCTGCTAGTGGCACCCTCCCATGCTCCGAGGCCCGATGGCGGAGTGGTGACGCAGCGGACTGCAAATCCGTGCACGCCGGTTCGATTCCGGCTCGGGCCTCCACCTT
>JAIXUQ010000050.1 GCA_027483465.1 Sphingomonadales bacterium | reverse complement strand
GTTCCGGTGCCCGCCGGTGTCGCGGCGATGAGCGTGGAGGACGCGGTCGCGGCTGTCGGCCAACTGCCCGGGCCGCTCTATGTGGTGAAGGCGCAGATCCATGCCGGCGGGCGCGGCAAGGGCAAGTTCAAGGAACTGCCTCCTGAGGCCAAGGGCGGTGTCCGCCTGGCCCGTTCGGCAGACGAGGTGCGCGCCCATGCCACCGAAATGCTGGGCAACACGCTGGTGACGATCCAGACCGGCCCAGCCGGCAAGCAGGTCAACCGGCTCTATGTCACCGACGGCGTTGATATCGCCAAGGAATTCTATCTCGCCATGCTGGTCGATCGCGCCACCGGCCGCATCGCCATCGTCGCCAGCACCGAAGGCGGCATGGATATCGAGGAGGTGGCCCACCACCACCCGGAGAAGATCCACACCATCACCATCGATCCGGCCACCGGCGTGCAGCCACACCATGGCCGTGCCGTGGCCGCTGCCCTCGGGCTTTCCGGCGATCTGGCCAAGCAGGCCGAAAGCGTCACACTCAAGCTTTATGATGCCTTCATCGGCACCGATGCCAGCCAGATCGAGATCAACCCGCTGGCCATCACCGATGATGGCAAGTTGCAGGTGCTGGATGCCAAGGTGGGCTTCGACAGCAACGCCATGTATCGCCACCCCGATCTGGCCGCATTGCGTGACCTGACCGAGGAAGACCCCGCCGAGGTCGAGGCTTCAAAGTACGACCTTGCCTTCATCAAGCTGGATGGGGACATCGGCTGCCTGGTCAACGGCGCTGGTCTCGCCATGGCGACCATGGACATCATCAAGCTGAATGGCGCCGAACCGGCCAATTTCCTCGATGTCGGCGGCGGCGCCACCAAGGAAAAGGTGACTGCTGCCTTCAAGTTGATCCTGCAGGATCCGGCGGTGAAGGGCATTTTGGTCAACATCTTCGGCGGCATCATGCGCTGCGACATCATCGCGGAAGGCATTATCGCGGCGGCCAGGGAGGTCAGCCTGGCGGTGCCTTTGGTGGTCCGCCTGGAAGGCACCAATGTCGAACTCGGCAAGCAGATCCTTGCCGGTTCGGGTTTGCCGATCGTCTCGGCCGACAATCTGGGTGATGCGGCGGCCAAGATCGTCGCCGAAGTGAAGAAGGCGGCCTGAGCCATGTCGATCCTCGTCAACGCACAAACCCGCGTCATCACGCAGGGCTTCACCGGCAAGCAAGGCACGTTCCACAGCGAACAGGCCATCGCCTATGGCACCAAGGTGGTGGGCGGCACCGCGCCGGGGAAGGGCGGGCAGACGCACCTCGGCCTGCCGGTGTTCGATACGGTGGCGCAGGCCCGCGAAGCCACCGGCGCTGATGCCAGCGTGATCTATGTGCCGCCGCCCGGCGCTGCGGATGCGATCTGTGAAGCCATCGCCGCCGAAGTGCCATTGGTCGTCTGCATCACCGAAGGCATCCCGGTGCTGGACATGGTGCGCGTGAAGCGGGCGCTGCAAGGCAGCAAGACCCGCCTGATCGGGCCCAACTGCCCCGGCGTGCTGACGCCCGGCGAATGCAAGATCGGCATCATGCCGGGCAATATCTTCCGCAAGGGCTCGGTTGGCGTGGTCTCGCGTTCGGGCACGCTCACCTATGAGGCCGTGCACCAGACCACCAACGTGGGCCTGGGCCAGACGACGGCGGTGGGCATTGGCGGCGATCCGGTGAACGGCACCAATTTCATCGACGTGCTGGAACTGTTCCTCAAGGATGAGGCGACCCAATCCATCATCATGATCGGCGAAATCGGCGGCGACGCCGAGGAGCAGGCGGCCCAGTTCCTGATCGATGAAGCCAAGCGCGGCCGCAAGAAGCCGATGGTGGGCTTCATCGCTGGCCGCACCGCCCCGCCCGGCCGCCGCATGGGCCATGCCGGCGCCATTGTTTCGGGCGGCAAGGGCGACGCTGAATCCAAGATCGCCGCCATGGAGGCCGCCGGCATCCGCGTGTCGCCCAGCCCGTCGCTGCTGGGCGAAACCCTGGTTGAAGTGCTCAAGGGCTGATCGCTCACATGCCCACGCTGGTGGCGGAAGCACGGCCCTCTCTCTGAAGGAGTGGGGGCTGGGCTTTTCGCGCGGCGGTGAGCGGGCCAGCGAACAGGCCGCATACCCCCATTGCATGACGGGCATGCGACAGTTTGTCATGACAGACTGGCCATGTGCCGCTAAACATGGTGGGAATCGATTACCAAGGACAGTCATATGGACATCGACGCCCTGCTGCCCGGCCCGGAAGATCGGCCGGCGCCAAGTTGGGCCCGGCCGAACTGGCCGATCCTGCCGGGCGATGATCTTACCCGCGGGCTGGACGCGGCGGGCATGTTTGCCGAAAACCCCGCCAAAACCGCCGGCCGGGCTGCCGCGCAGGCCGCCGCCGGCGGGGCCAGCCCGGAAGAGATTGCCCGGGCCGCGCAGGACAGCATCAACGCGCTGATGCTGATCCGCACCTATCGCGTGCGCGGGCATCTGGCGGCCAATCTTGATCCGCTGGGCCTTGCCACCCGCGATCTGCCGGCTGATCTTACGCCCGGTTATCATGGCTTTGGGCCGAATGATCTGGATCGGCCCGTCCACATCGGCGGCGCGCTCGGCCTCACGAGCGCCAGCATCCGCGAACTCGTCGGCATCCTGCAGCGCAATTATTGCGGCAATGTCGGCCTTGAATATATGCACATCAACGATGTGGACGAGCGGCGCTTCCTGCAGGAGAAGTTCGAGGGCCGCGACAAGGAAATCCACTTCACCGCCAACGGCAAGCGCGCCATCCTGAACAAGCTGGTGGAAGCCGAACAGTTCGAAAAATTCCTGGGCCGCAAATATGTTGGCACCAAGCGCTTCGGGCTGGATGGCGGCGAGGCGATGATCCCGGCGATGGAATCGATCATCAAGGTCGGCGGCCAGCTGGGCATCAGCGAGATTGTGTTCGGCATGCCGCACCGCGGCCGGCTCAACATGCTGGCCAATGTGATGCGCAAGCCGTTCCGCACCATCTTCCACGAATTTGCGGGTGGCTCCTCCAATCCCGATGATGTCGGCGGTTCGGGCGATGTGAAATATCACCTGGGCACCAGCACCGATCGCGAATTTGATGGCAATATGGTCCACCTCAGCCTGGTGCCCAACCCGTCGCACCTGGAGGCGGTGGACCCGGTGGTGCTGGGCAAGGTGCGCGCCATCCAGACCATCATGGGTGACGAGGCGCGCAAGCAGGTGATGCCGGTGCTGCTGCACGGCGATGCCGCCTTTGCCGGCCAGGGCATCGTGGCGGAATGTTTCGGTTTTTCCGGCCTCAACGGCTATGGCACCGGCGGCACCATCCATTTCGTGGTGAACAACCAGGTGGGCTTCACCACCTCCCCGCAGTTCGCCCGTTCTTCGCCCTATCCTTCGGATGTGGCCAAGATCGTGCAGGCGCCGATCTTCCACGTGAACGGCGATGATCCCGAAGCCGTCACCTTCGCCACCAAGGTTGCCACCGAATTCCGCCAGCGCTTTGGCCGCGATGTGGTGATCGACATGTGGTGCTATCGCCGCTTTGGCCACAATGAAAGCGATGAGCCCAGCTTCACCCAGCCGCAAATGTATGCGGTGATCGCCAGGAAGCGCCCGGTGAGCGAGATTTACGCCGAACGCCTGGCCCGCGAAGGCGTGCTGCCGGCCGATGGCTACAAGGCGATGATCGATGCCTATGTCTCGATGCTGGAAGATGAATTTGATGCCGCCGCCGGCTTCAAGGCCAATGCCGCCGATTGGTTCGGCGGGCGCTGGGCGGGCCTTGGCCGGCCCAAGGAAGGGATCGACAGCCGCCGCGCCGCGATGACCGGGGTGTCGATCACCGAACTGCGCGAGATCGGCAAGCAACTGACCAGCGTGCCCGACGGCTTCAACATCCACCGCACCCTGGCCCGCGTGCTCGATGCCAAGGCCGAGATGTTTGCCAGCGGCCAGAATATCGATTGGGCCACCGGTGAGGCGCTGGCCTTCGGCTCGCTGCTCAAGGATGGCTACGGCGTGCGCCTTTCGGGCCAGGATTGCGGGCGCGGCACCTTCAGCCAGCGCCACGCGGTGTGGACCGACCAGAAGGACGGCAGCCGCTATGTGCCGCTGACCGCCATGAACCCCAATTTCCTGGTGCTCGACAGCCCGCTTTCCGAATTCGGCGTGCTCGGCTTTGAATATGGCTATGCGCTGGCCGATCCCAAAAGCCTGATCCTGTGGGAGGCGCAGTTTGGCGATTTCGTCAACGGCGCCCAGACCATCATCGATCAGTTCATTGTTTCGGGCGAGATCAAATGGTTGCGCGCCAATGGCCTCGTCATGCTGTTGCCGCACGGCTATGAGGGGCAGGGGCCTGAACACAGCTCGGCGCGGGTTGAGCGTTTCCTGAGCCTGTGCGCCGAAGACAATATCCAGGTCGCCAATTGCACCACCCCGGCCAACTTCTTCCACCTGTTGCGCCGGCAGATGCTGCGCGATTTCCGCAAGCCGCTGGTGGTGTTCACGCCCAAGTCGCTGCTGCGCCACAAGCGGGCGGTGTCGGCACTGGCCGAGATGGGGCCGGCCACCACCTTCCACCGCTGCCTTGATGATCTGAAACCCTGTGACCCCAAGGCCATACGGCGGCTCGTGCTGTGCACCGGCAAGGTCTATTATGATCTGCTCGATGCGGCCGAGAAGGACAGCCGGGATGATGTCTATCTGCTCCGCGTCGAGCAGCTTTATCCCTTCCCCGGCGATGTGGTGGCCGATTACGCCGCCAAATTCCCCAATCTGGAAACCGTGGTGTGGGCGCAGGAAGAACCGCAGAACGGCGGGGCGTGGAGCTTCATCGCGCCGCTGATCGAACAGGCGCTGGACCGCCGGCCGCTCTATGCCGGCCGCGCCGCCGCCGCCGCCACCGCCACCGGCCTGCTCAAGCGCCACAATGCCGAACAGGCCAAGCTGGTGGCCGAAGCCCTGGGCGCCACCGGCCCCGCAGTGAAAGCCGCCATCCGCAGCGGCCTGATGAAGAAGTAAGAAAGCGCAGATCATGGCAACCGATGTCGTCGTGCCCGCCCTGGGCGAATCCATCACCGAAGCCAGCGTGGGCCAGTGGCTGAAACAGCCGGGTGAGGCGGTGGCCGCCGATGAGCCGATCGTGGCGCTGGAAACCGACAAGGTGGCCGTGGAAGTTCCGGCACCGGTGGCCGGCGTGATGGGTGAGCAATATTTCCAGCCCGGTGACGTGGTGACCGTGGGCGCGCTGATCGCCCGGATCGAGGCAGCGGGTGCCGCCGTGGCCGCCCCGGCCCCAGCGCCAGCCCCGGCCCCGGTGGCCGCGCCCGCTCCGGCGCCGGTGGCGGCCCCGGCGCCTGCGCCCGCGGCACCTGCCTATGAGGCGATCGCGCCGGCGGTCCGGGGGCTGATCGAGACCTATAACCTTGATCCGGCAAGCATTTCCGGGTCAGGCAAGGATGGCCGCCTGACCAAGGCCGATGTGCTGGCCGCCATCGAAGCGGGCACGGCGCGGGTGAAGCCGGGCGCGCCGGCGCCGGCGGCGGCCGCTGCCGCCCCGGTGGCTGCCGCGCCGGCTGCGACACGGCGCGAGGAGCGGGTGAAGATGACCCGGCTGCGCCAGACCATCGCGCGCCGGCTGAAGGAAGCCCAGAACACCGCGGCGATGCTGACCACGTTCAACGATGTCGACATGTCGGCGGTGATCGAGGCGCGGGCGAAATACAAGGATCATTTCGAGAAGAAACACGGCGTACGCCTTGGTTTCATGTCGTTTTTTGCCAAGGCCGTGGTGCTGGCGCTGAAGGATGTGCCGGCCGTCGGCGCCGCCATCGAGGGTGACGAGATCGTCTTCCGGGATTATGCCGATCTCGGCGTTGCCGTCTCCTCACCCGGCGGCCTGGTGGTGCCGATCCTGAAGGATGCGCAGGCCAAGAGCTTTGCCGAGATCGAGAAGCAGATCGCCGATTTCGGTGACCGCGCCCGCAAGGGCACGCTGAAAATCGAGGAAATGCAAGGCGGTAACTTCACCATTTCGAACGGCGGCGTGTTTGGCTCGCTGCTGTCCACCCCCATTCTCAACCCGCCGCAATCGGGCGTGCTTGGCCTGCACCGGGTCGAGGACCGCCCGGTTGTGCGGAACGGTCAGGTGGTGGTGCGCCCGATGATGTACATGGCGCTGTCCTACGATCACCGGTTGATCGACGGCAAGGAGGCGGTGACCTTCCTCGTCCGCGTCAAGGAAGCCATTGAAGATCCGGCGCGTTTGCTGATCGATCTCTGACAGGAGCCAGACCATGGCCAATCCCGAATTTGATGTCGTCGTCATCGGCGGCGGCCCCGGTGGCTATGTCGCCGCCATCCGCGCCGCCCAGCATGGCCTGAAGGTGGCCTGCATCGAAAAGCGCGGCACGCTGGGCGGCACCTGCCTGAATGTCGGCTGCATCCCGTCCAAGGCGCTGCTCAACGGCAGCCATCTTTATGAGGAACTGGCCGGCGGCCATCTCGCCAAGTTCGGCGTGAAGGCGGACAACATCAGCTTTGACCTGTCTGCCCTGCTGGGCGAAAAGGACAAGGCGGTCAAGGAGTTGACCGGCGGCATCGAGATGCTGTTCAAGAAGAACAAGGTGGAATGGATCAAGGGCGAAGCCAGCTTCAGCGACGCCAAAACCGTCAAGGTGGGTGACCGGACCATCACCGCGAAGAATTTCATCATCGCCACCGGGTCCGAGGTCGCGCTGCTGCCCGGCATGGTGCCGGATGGCGAGGTGATCGTCACCTCCACCGAGGCGCTGAGCCTGGCCCGCGTGCCCGGCCATCTGGTGGTGATCGGCGGCGGCTATATCGGGTTGGAGATGGGCAGCGTCTGGCGGCGGCTGGGCGCGAAGGTGACGGTGGTGGAATATGCCCCGCGCATCGTGCCGGCGATGGATGTGGAAGTAGCAGATGCCTTCGCCCGTATCCTGAAAAAACAAGGCCTTGTACTGAAAACCTCAACCAAGGTGACAAGTGTTGCGCGGCAGGGCGACGGCGCGGTTGTCACCGTGGAACCGGCCGCCGGCGGCGCGGCGGAGACCATTGCCGCCGATGTCGTGCTGCTCTCCATCGGCCGCCGGCCCAACACCGATGGCCTCAATCTGGCGGCCACCGGCCTCACGCTGGATGGCAAAGGCCGCGTGCCCATCGATCATCATTTCGCCACCCCGGTGCCCGGCATCTGGGCGATCGGCGATGTGGTGGAAGGCCCGATGCTGGCCCACAAGGCCGAGGATGAGGGGTTGGCCTGCGCCGACAATATCGCTGGCCTGGCCGGTTATGTGAACCACGCCGTGATCCCGGCCGTGGTCTATACCCATCCCGAGGTGGGCACGGTCGGCAAGACCGAGGAGGAATTGAAGGCCGAGGGCGTTGCCTACAAGGCTGGCAAATTCCTGTTTGCCGCCAACAGCCGGGCCAAGACCAACCGGGACACTGACGGCTTCGTGAAGATCCTGGCCGATGCCAAGACCGACCGGGTGCTGGGCGTCCACATCATCGGCGCCATGGCCGGCACGATGATCGCCCAGGCCGCGCAGGCGATGGAGTTTGGCGCGTCGAGCGAGGACATCGCGCTCACCTGCCACGCCCACCCGACCCATTCGGAAGCCCTGAAAGAGGCCGCCATGGCAGTGACCGGCAAGCCGATCCACATGTGATGCGCTGAATTTTCAAGGAACCCGGCAAAGCTGGCATATTCTGGCGCCTGTAGGACAGGGGCTGCACCAAGCCACTGGGAATGAAGGGAGAAATCCTGGCGCTCCCCGCTGCCGGAGGGTGATTCGGGCACGTTCAGCGGCTGGCAGCGTGGCCCTTTGATGGGCCAATGTGACGCCAATATGGGCGCTGGTGGCGGCAAATTGGGCCTGGGTGACGGCTGGCCGGGCCGGGGTGACGGTTGATTGGGCGTTTGTGGCCAGCGGTGATGCGGGCAGCGCCGAGCCTTTCGCCCGCCCCGCGCCCACCCGCGCGGTCCGCCGGTTGCCTGCGTGAAATGGGGTGTTCGTGGCGGCCGGACGGCATCGGGCGCCCCGGTCTTGACGATGTCCGGATCGAACGGCAGCCTCTCCACGTTTGGGCATTCACCTGCTGGGGGACATTCATGCGACAACTGGCTTTTGCCTTGAGCCTGCTGGCCGCGCCGGTTCAGGCTGAACCCAATCCCATGCTTGCCGATCCACCGGCCACGGCGGTTCCGCGGGCCCGCATGGAGGTGCTGCACATCCCGACAGGCGGGGTTGAGATCAACGGCGTGGCCTATCTGGCGGCCGGTCCGGGCCCGCATCCCACCATCGTCATCTGCCATGGTCTGCCCGGCAACGAGAAGAACCTCGATCTGGCGCAGGCGCTGCGCCGCGCCGGGTGGAACGCGATCACATTCAACTATCGCGGTAGCTGGGGCAGCCCGGGCGCCTATCGCTATGCGCACACGGTTGAGGATGCCAGGGCGGTGCTCGCGCATCTCAGGCGGCCAGACGTCGCCGCCAGGCTGGGCGTTGATACCGGCCACATCGTGCTGGCCGGGCACAGCATGGGTGGCTGGGTCACATCGATGGTGGCGGCCGACGATCCGGCTCTGGCCGGTGCGATCCTGATTTCGGCTTCGAACCGCGGGCTTGCGGGATTGCTGCCACGGGCCGAACTGATCGCCCGCGCGAAGGCCAACGCGGAAGCACTTGCCGGCACATCGCCCGAGACGTCTGCGGACGAACTGATGGCCAATGCCGACAATTTCGATTCACGTCGCCGTGCTGCCGGCCTTGCGCGACAGCCGTTGCTGGTTCTGACATCCAACGATGGCTTCAAGGCGCACAGTGATCCGCTGGTGGCGGCTGCCCGTGCCGCAGGCGGCACGGTGACCGAAGCACACCAGGATACGGACCACAGCTGGTCGGACGCGCGCCTGGCGCTGGCCAATCTGGTGCACGACTGGCTGCAGAAACTGCCCCGCCGGCGCTAGGCTGGTTGCCCGTCGATCGGGATTGGCGGCCGGGTGCGGAATCCGGTCAAGGGCAAGACGCGGGCAGGGCGCGATGCCCGGAGGGAGGTTGCGCATCATAACCGGCGCGCCACCCTTCCATTTCGGATCGGGCAGCAACCCCGCTGAGCCTGGCGGGGATGACGGCGCCCCCGCGCACCGCTACAGGGCAGCCATGCTCTCGCCCCGCGCAACCCGCACTGTCCGCTGGCTCCATTTGTGGGGCGGGGTGATTGTGGGCATCCAGATCATCCTGTGGGTGGCATCCGGGCTGGTGATGGTGGCGCGGCCGATTGACGAGGTGCGCGGCACGCCGCTGCGGCGCGATCCGCCGGCGCTGGTGGTGCCGGCCGGCCTGCCGGCGCTGACCGGTGTTGAAAAGCTGGAACTGGGCCAGTTGCTCGGCCGGCCGGTGTGGAAGTTGACCGACGCGCAGGGCAAGCGGCTGATCGATGCCGCCACCGGCCAGCCCATCCGCATCACCGCCGGCCAGGCCGAAGCCATCGCCCGGGCCGGCACCAGCCTTGGCGGCCCGGCCGTGGTCAGCGCCGTCACTGCGGCCGCGCCGGCCAGCGACTGGCGCGAGACCAGCGGCCACCGGGTGGAATTTGCCGACGGCGTGCGCGTCTATGTCACCAGCCAGGGCGAGATCGGCGCCATCCGCACGCCGTGGTGGCGCTTTTATGATCTGTTCTGGGGCCTGCACATCATGGATTGGCAGGATCGCGAGAATATCCACGGCCCCGTGATCATCGCCGCCACGCTGCTGGCGCTGGGCGTGGTGCTCACCGGCGCGCTGCTCACCCTGCGGCATTTCTGGCGCCGCTGATGGCGATCACCCCGCCCATCCCGCTGCCCCCGATCGAGCCGGTGCTGGCCGCGCTCGACATGGCGGGCGTGGCGGTGTTTGCCGTGTCGGGCGCGCTCGCCGCCGCCCGGATCAAGCAGACGATCGTGACCTTCGCCTTTTTCGCCGCGGTGACGGGCATTGGCGGCGGCACGCTGCGCGATCTGCTGATCGGGGCGCCGGTGTTCTGGGTGGGGCGATCGGATTATCTCGGCGTCTGCCTGGTGGCGGCGGCGGCGGTGTGGATGCTGCGCGCCGATCGCTGGCAGTTGAACGCGCTGTTGTGGTTTGATGCCATCGGGCTGGGCGCCTATTCGGTGCTGGGCGCAGCCAAATCGCTGCAACTGGGCGTGCCGGCGCTGCCCGCCGTGGTGATGGGCGTGCTGTCAGCCAGCTTTGGCGGCATCGTGCGCGATCTGCTGGCCGGTGAGCCGTCGATCCTGCTGCGCAAGGAAATCTATGTCTCGGCCGCGGCGCTGGGCGCCGGGGTCTATGTCGGCCTCACGCTGCTGGGGGTGGCAGCGTGGCCGGCCGGGCTGGCGGGGGCGGCGGCGGGCTTTGGCCTCAGGGCGGTGGCGATCCGCACCGGGCTGAAATTGCCGGGCTATCGGGAGGATTGAGATTCTTGCCCTGTGGGGCGGGATGGAGCTTGGCCGCGCCCCCTCCGCCCTGCGGGCACCTCCCCCGGAGGGGGAGGATCGGTTTGGTGGAGGGGGGGCGATTTGCGGCCGGGGTTGATGATCCTCCCCCGCTGGGGGAGGTGCCGACCGGAGGGAGGCGGAGAGGGTGGCGCGGGACGGCGCCTGTCCTGCCCCCTCCGCCCTGCGGGCACCTCCCCCAGAGGGGGAGGATCGATTTTGCGGAGGGGGAGGATCGGTTTGGTGGAGGGGCGGGGCTGGTCAGCCCTGCACCCCGATCAGGCGCAGCAGCCAATGCTCCGCCTTCTGGCCGGCGGCCAGGCGCGGGGAGCCGGCGGTGGCACATTCCACGCAGGTGGCCTGCATGGTGGCGCTGCGGCCGCTGGCCATGTGGCCAAGATCGGCCACCGCCATCGCGAGGCGCAGGCGGGAGGCCTGCATCATCCGCGCCCACGGGTCACGCGCCTGCTCGCCGGTTTCGGCGCGGTCAAAGCTCTGCAGCGCCTTCACCCATTCCGGCACCGGCTTTTCGATGTCGATCACCCGGGGTTCGCCCTTCAGGCCGGCCTTGGCGGCGGCGGCCTTCACCGCGGCATCCAGCGTGCCGAACTTGTCGACCAGTTTCAGCTTCTGCGCCTCGGTGCCGGCCCACACCCGGCCTTGCGCGATGCGGTCAACCTCCGCCACCGGCAGTTTGCGCGCGGTGGAAACGACGCCCAGGAAGCGGCGGTAGATATCCTCCACGCCCATCTGCAACACCTGCTTCACTTCGGGCGAGAGGCCGGCCACCACATCGGGTTCGCCGCTGTAGGGCGTGGTTTTCACGCCATCGGCGTTGATGCCGATTTCGTTCAGGGCGCGCGGGAAGCTGGGCAGGATGGCAAACACGCCGATCGAGCCGGTGATGGTGGAGGGCTGGGCATAGATTTCATCGGCCGCCGTGCCCACCCAATAGCCGCCGCTGGCCGCCACCGGCCCGAAACTGGCCACCACCGGCAGGCCATCGGCCTTGGCGGCGAGCAGGGCGGCGCGGATTTCCTCGGACGCGGTGACCGAGCCACCGCCCGAATCCACCCGCACCACCAGCGCCTTGATATCCTCATTTTCGAGCGCCTCTTCCAGCGCGGCGCGGATGGTGGCGCTGCCGGCGGTGCCGCGCGGGGACTCGCCATCAACGATATTGCCGGTGACATAGACGACGCCCACGGCATCGCCGCTGCCCTTGTCCTGCCCGGCGATGGCGCCCAGATAATCATCCAGCGCGATGCCGTTGTAATGGCCCCAATCCTCCAGATCAGCCTCGCCCACCAGCTTGATCATGGCGGCATCAAAGGCATCGCGGCTGCCCAGTTCATCGACCAGCCCGGCATCCTGCGCGGCGCGGGCGCCATCGCCGCCAAAGCGGCCCAGCCGCTGCGGCAGTTGCGCGATATAGGCCGGCACATCGGCCTTGGGCCGCAGGCGCCTGGCTTCGGCCAGCCAGCTTTGCCACAGGCTGTTCACCAGCGCCTGATCGGCGGCCTTGGCTTCGGGCGAGGCGCTGGCGCGGGTGTAGGGCTCCACAAAGCTCTTGTAGGTGCCAACGCGGAACACGTTCACATCCACGTTCAGCTTTTCCAGCGCCCGGGCGAAATAGAGATTGGAACCGCCGGGGCCGGCCAGCACCACGCCGCCCAGCGGATTGGACCAGATGCGGGTGGAGGCGGCGGCGAGCAGCCAGCTGTCATCGGTGTAGGCGGTGGCCCAGCTGTGCACCGGCTTGCCTGACTTGCGGAAGCGTTCCAGCGCGGCCACCACGGTTTCGATATTGGCCTGGCCGGCGCCCATGAAGCCATCCAGATCAAGCACCAGCGCCTTGATGCGGGCATCGGCGGCGGCGGCATCGATGGCGCGCACCAGATCA
Organism: Sphingomonadales bacterium; assembly: GCA_027483465.1. Taxonomy (GTDB): domain Bacteria; phylum Pseudomonadota; class Alphaproteobacteria; order Sphingomonadales; family Sphingomonadaceae; genus Sandarakinorhabdus. The sequence continues at coordinate 81,302 of JAIXUQ010000050.1, read as the reverse complement.
CGCACCTGCACCTCGGCCGCGACATTGCCGCTGGCGGCATCGAACGGGCTGGTCTCGCCGCTCTGATCCACCAGGGCGCCATCCAGCCTGATCACCAGCGCGCCGCCATCGGGCACGCGGGCCGCCTTGCCCGATGACAGCCCGGCCGAAAGGGCGACGAAGAACAGGGAAAGCAGCAGCAGGACCATCACATCCTTGATGCCGACAATGACGCGCCAGATGGTGCCGAGAACTTTCAAGAGCGGTCGCCTTGCTGTGAGCTGTGTTGCTTTGGTCTTACGCCATGGCCGCGGCCAAGGGCAACCGCCCAGTGGTGTCGCAGCGCTCAGCGCTCAGGCGGGCAGGGGGATGCCCTGCGCGCCGGCCTGTTCCACGGTGAACTGCCAGGCCACCCGGCCGGACCGGGCGCCGCGCGCCACCGCCCAGGCCAGCGCGGCGGCGGGATCAAAGGCCAGGCCATGATGGCGGGCATAGGCGGCGCAGATCGCCAGATAGGCCTCCTGATCGCAGGCGTGGAAGCCCAGCCGCAGGCCGAAGCGATCGGCCAGCGCCAGATGATCATCGGCGACATCGCGGGGATTGATGCTGTCCCCCTCATTCTCCGCCAGGCTGCGCGGCACCAGGTGGCGGCGGTTGCTGGTGACGATCAGGCGGACATGATCGGGCCGGGCCTGCACCCCGCCATCCAGCAGGGAGCGCAGGGCATGGACCTCCCCGGCGTCAGCCCCCAGCGACACGTCATCCAGGAACAGCAGGAAGGGCCGGCGCACATCGGCCAGCCGGGCAAACAGGGCGGGCAGGCTGGCCAGCGCCGGCAGCATCACCTGCACCAGCGCCAGATCATGGCCGCCGGCCACCAGTTCGGCCACCACGCTGCGCGCCAGGCTGGATTTGCCCATGCCGCGCGCGCCCCACAGCAGCACATCATGGGCGGGCAGGCGCAGCGCGTGGCGGCGGCTGTTTTCCAGCACGGCGGCGGCCTGGGCGGCAACCCCGTGATAGAGCGCCAGCGGCGTGGCACGGGCCGGCGGCAGCGCGGTGAGGGCGGTGCCGGTCCAGCCGAACCAATGGCCGGTGCGCGGATCGGCGGCGGCCGGCGGCGGCGGGCTGAGCCGTTCGAGCGCGGTGGCGATGCGGCTGAGCAGGGCGTTGGTCAGGGCTGGGGTCAGGGCTGGGGTCTTGTCGTCTTCCATGGCGCACCCGATATGCGATTTGCGCCGCCAAGGCCATTGCGCGCGCGGTTGCGCCTGTGGGTGCAAGCCGCTAGAGCCGGTGGCGATCAACGATGTTGCGGACAATTTGTCCGCCAGCCAAGTGAAAGCGAGACTGCGATGTTTGCAAGCCCGGCCTATGCCCAAGCCGCAGGGGGCGCAGCCGCCGCCGGCGGCATGGCCGGCCTGATCGGGTTCCTGCCCTATCTGGCGATCTTCGCCATTTTCTATTTCCTGATCATCCGCCCGCAGCAGAACCGCGTGAAGCAGCACCGCGCCATGGTGGACGCGGTGAAGAAGGGCGACGATGTGGTGACCGGCGGCGGCATCATCGGCAAGGCCATCCGCGTGACCGACACTGAGGTTGAGGTGGAAGCCGGGCCGAACGTGCGCTTCGTGGTGCTGAAGGCGACGCTGGCCGATGTGAAGCCGCGTGGGGCACCGGCGGCGGCCAACGACAAGAGCGCCTGATCCCGTGCTCGACTTTCCCAAATGGAAAATCTGGTCGATCTGGGCAGTGATCGGCCTGTGCGCGCTCCTGGCGCTGCCCAACGCGCTGCCGCCTTCGGTGCTGAACAGCCTGCCCGATGGCCTGCCCAAGAGCCAGTTGCCGCTGGGCCTTGATCTGCGCGGCGGTTCCCACCTGATGCTGGAGGCGCTGCCCACCGACGTGGAGAAGGCCAAGCTGGAATCGCTGGAAGACACGGTGCGCGGCGAACTGCGCGCCGCCACCGGCGGGCCGATTGGCTTCACCGATTTGTCGCTGGCTGGCAACCGGCTGCGCTTCACCCTCACCGATCCGGCGCGCACCGATCAGGCGGTGCAGTTGCTGCTCAAGGTCACCTCGCCGCTGGGGCTTTCGACCGCGCGCGAGGTGGACGTGGCGCGCGGCAGCCTGCCCGGCGAGATCATCCTGACCCCAACCCAGGCCGGCATCGATGCGGCGGTTGACAGCGCCATGGCCCAGGCCGTGGAGGTGATCAGGAAGCGCATCGACGAGCTTGGCACGCGTGAGCCGACCATCGTGCGCCAGGGCGCCACCCGCATCGTGGTGCAGGTGCCCGGCCTGCAGGACCCGGAAGCGCTGAAGGCGCTGCTCGGCAAGACCGCCAAGCTGGAATTCAAGCTGGCCGACATCACCGCCGACCCGGTGGAGGTGGCCGAAGGCCGCGCCCCGCCCGGCAGCCAGATCTTGCCGGTGCAGCAGGGCGGGCAGATGGTGGTGAAGCGCCGGGCGATCATCACCGGCGACCAGTTGGTCGATGCCCAGGTTTCCACCGATCAGAATGGCGCGCCGGCCGTTTCCTTCCGCTTTGATAGCACCGGCGGCCGCCGCTTTGCCCAGGCCACCACCGAAAATGTCGGCCGGCCCTTTGCCATCGTGCTCGATGGCGTGGTGATTTCCGCGCCCAACATCAACGAGCCGATCCTGGGCGGCAGCGGCATCATCATGGGCAATTACACGGTGCAGACCGCCAATGAACTGGCGATCCTGCTGCGTTCGGGCAAGCTGCCGGTGGAATTGAAGGTGGTGGAGGAACGCACCGTCGGCCCCGATCTGGGCGCCGATTCCATCCGCGCCGGGGCCATCGCCTCGGTGGTGGCGGTGCTGGCGGTCGCCGTGCTGATGGTCATCACCTATGGCCGCTTCGGCGTCTATGCGGTGGTGGCGCTGTTTTTCAACGTCGTGATGATCCTGGGCATCATGTCGGCCGCCGGCTTCACCCTCACCCTGCCGGGCATTGCCGGCATGGTGCTCACCATCGGCGCGGCGGTGGATGCCAACGTGCTGATCAACGAGCGTATCCGCGAGGAGCAGCGCAAGGGCAGGGGCGTCGTCACCAGCATCGAGACCGGCTTCAAGGAAGCCACCCGCACGATCTGGGACGCCAACAGCCTCAACATCATCGTGGCGATCATCATGTTCGCCTTCGGCTCCGGCCCGATCAAGGGCTTTGCCGTGGTGCTGTCGATCGGCATCGCCACCTCGGTGTTCACCGCGGTCACGCTGGTGCGGCTGATGGTGTCGCGCTGGGTGGCGGGTGCCCGCCCGCAGGCGCTGAGCATCTGAACGGGAAATCGCCATGCCTTTGAAACTTGTTCCCGACAACACCAACATCGGCTTTGTCAAACTCCGCTTCATCGCCTTCGCGCTCACGCTGCTGCTCACCATCGGCGCGGGCGCGCTGCTGGCGGTGCGCGGGCTCAATCTGGGCGTCGATTTCGTCGGCGGCCTGACGATGCAGGTGGAATTTGCCCAGGCACCGGCCATCGATGAACTGCGCGAGCGGGTGGACCGCGTGGGCGTGGGGGACAGCGCGCTCCAGGAATTCGGCAATGCCCGCACCATCCTCATCCGCCTGCCGCTGCCCGAAGGCGACCAGACCGCGGTGCAGCGCGTGGTGGCCAAGGTGCGCGGCGCGCTGGAGGCCGATTACAAGGGCGTGAAATTCGCCCGGGTCGAAAGCGTGTCGGGCAAGGTGTCGGACGAGTTGATCAAGGACGGGCTGTGGGCAGTGGGCCTCTCCATGCTGTTCGTCGCCTTGTTCACCTGGTTCCGCTTCGAATGGTATTTCGGCGTCTCCACCGTGGTGGCGCTGGTGCACGACGTGGTTGTCACCCTCGGCTTTTTCAGCCTGACGCAGCTGGAATTCGATCTCAACATCGTCGCCGCCGTGCTCACCATCATCGGCTACAGCCTCAACGACAAGGTGGTGATCGATGACCGGGTGCGCGAAAATCTGCGCAAATACCGGCAGATGGACATCAAGCAGATCATCGACCTGTCGGTGAACGAAACGCTGCCGCGCACGGTGATGACCTCGGTGACGCTGCTCGCCGCGCTGGTGGCGCTGCTGGTCCTGGGGCCGGAGGTGATCTTCGGCTTCACCGCCGCCATGGTGCTGGGCATCGTGGTCGGCACCTATTCGTCGATCTTCGTCTCCTCCTCGCTGCTGATCAGCCTGGGCGTGAAGCCCCGCGCCGCCGCGCCGGAGGACAAGCGGGCTGCGGGGGCCGAACGCATCGGTTGAGGGCGGGGGCTGAGGGCGGGGCGGATCGACCTCCCCATCACCCTGTCGTCATGCTGAACTTGTTTCAGCATCCATGGGCGCATGCCCCGCAAGGCGCGCTGGTGGCGTCGCACCCCCATGGATGCTGAAACAAGTTCAGCATGACGTGGGTTTTGCCGGTTGGGTGATTTGCCTGAGCGGCTGTGTTTGCCGGGCGGTTCGCGTCACACCGGCAGGCAGCACGGCCCATAGACCGCGCACCACTGGCTCATCAGGCCCATCAGCACCGCGCCGGCCAGCCACAGCAGCCGGCCGCGCGCATCAAGGCCGCCGGCCATCATTCCGCCGCCACGGCCACCGGCGTCAGGCCGATGCGGGCCTTGGCGGCCTGATATTCGCGCACCAGCTTGGCGACATAATCGCCGGCCGACAGCACTTGCTTCACCGCGCCGATGCCCTGGCCGCAGCCCCAGATGTCCTTCCAGGCCTTGGCTTCGGTGTTGCCGCCGCTGCCGAAATTCATCTTGGACGGGTCGCTGGTCGGCAGATTGTCAGGGTCCATGCCGGCCGCCACGATCGACGGGCGCAGATAATTGCCGTGCACGCCGGTGAACAGGTTGGAATAGACGATGTCCGACGAGGCACTCTCGGTGATCATCTGCTTGTAGCCTTCGGCGGCGCGGGCTTCGGCGGTGGCGATGAAGGCGCTGCCGATATAGCCGAAATCGGCGCCCATCGCCTGCGCGGCCAGCACCGCATCACCGGTGGCGATGCTGCCCGACAGCGCCAGCGGGCCATCGAACCATTCGCGGATTTCCTGGATCAGCGCGAACGGGCTGGTGGTGCCGGCATGGCCGCCGGCACCGGCTGCCACCGCGATCAGGCCATCGGCGCCCTTTTCCACTGCCTTCCTGGCGAATTTGTTGTTGATGATGTCGTGCATCACGATGCCGCCATAGCTGTGGATGGCCTCGTTCACATCCTCGCGCGCGCCCAGCGAGGTGATGATCATCGGCACCTTGTATTTCACGCACAGTTCCAGATCAGCCATCAGCCGGTCGTTGGACTTGTGGACAATCAGGTTCACCGCATAGGGCGCGTCATTGGGGCCAAGCTCGGTGTTGAGCCGCTGCAGCCATTCCTCGAACTGTTCGATGGGCCGGGCGTTGAGGCTGGGGAAGCTGCCGATCACGCCGGCCTTGCATTGGGCGATCACCAGTTCGGGCACCGAGATGATGAACAGCGGCGATCCGATAACAGGAATGGACAGGCGGTTGGCCCAGGCAGCCGGAATCGACATAAGCTCTCCCCTAATGATCTTGGGGCCAGCCTTAACCTTCGCTGCCCCAGATTGCCACCTCATCCTCGTCGCAGGCTGTGCCGCGGGCGCGGAACATGCCGGGCGTGGAAAAGACCCAGCCCGGTTGCCCGTCCGGCCCGATGAAGATGATTCCGCCGGTGCCGCCCAGCGCGCCCACCTCGGCCAGCGCCCGCGCCGCCGCGTCCGCCGCCGTCAGCCCGGCCAGCCGCACCAGCGCGCCCATTTCATGGCCCACCCCGGCGCGGATGAAGGCTTCGCCGCTGCCGGTGCACGAAGCGGCCAGGCTGCGATCATCGGCGATGGTGCCGGCCCCGATCAGCGGACTGTCCCCGATCCGGCCCCAGCGCTTGCCGGTGAGGCCGCCGGTGGAGGTGGCCGCCGCCAGATGGCCCTGGGCATCGCGCGCCACCGCGCCCACCGTGCCATATTTCAGATCCGCATCGAACAGGTTTTCCCCGCGCGCCGCCGCCGCCTTCATCGCCTGCAACGCCTGCCAGCGGCTTTCCACCCGGAACCAGCCCGGCTCCACCTGGGGCAGGCCCTGTTCCAGCGCGAACACATCGGCGCCATCGCGCGCCAGCAGCACGTGCGGCGATTGCCGCATGACGGCGCGGGCCAGTTGCACCGGGTTGCGCGTGCGCGTCACGCCGGCCACGGCGCCGGCCTGCCGGGTGGCGCCATCCATCACCGCGGCATCCAGTTCGGTGCGGCCTTCGGCGGTGAACACCGCGCCGCGCCCGGCGTTGAACAGCGGATCATCCTCCAGCACGCTCACCGCCGCCACCACGGCATCCACCGCGCTGCCGCCGCCGGCCAGCACCGTCTTGCCGGCGGCCAGCGCCGCGGCCAGCCCGGCGCGGCAATCGGCTTCGGGGCCGGGCAGGGTGGCGGGTGTCAACTGCCCGCAACCCCCATGGACAACAAGCGACCAGGCGGGTGAGGGCATCGGACCGTCCATTGGGGGGATGGTAGCAGCGGGCAGACTTGAACTGCCGACCTCCGGGTTATGAATCCGGCGCTCTCACCAACTGAGCTACGCTGCCACAGGTCTTGGCCGCAGCGGGTGACGACTGGGCCTCGGGAGGCGCTGCTATAGTGGCGGCCCCGATTGCGGTCAACCGCCTTTCAAAAGCTGTAGACCAGCGTGGCGCGGGTCACGCTGTCGGTGTTCTCACGGCCCGGCGGCGGGTTGCCTTCGTTGTTGATCTGCACCGACATGCGCGCCGAAAGCCGGCCGTTCAGCTTGGCGGTCAACTGCGTGAGCGACAGCAGCGAGCTGTTCACATTGTCGGCATAATAGGTGGCGGTTTCGGTGAGGCTGATGCCCGGGGTGATCTGCCATTTGCCGTTCAGCGCGGCGCGCGCCGCCAGCACATTCTCGCTCACCCCGGTGGTGAAGCGGGTTTGCCGGAGCGCCGGGCCGCCATCGGCCGACACCGTGACGCGCTTGCCATCGATGATGCGATAGCCCAGGCCCAGCGCCTGGGTGAAGCGGCCGGAAAAGCCGGTGAACCGGTCCCGCTCATAGCTCAATGCCAGCACGGCAAAGCCGCGCGGGCTGAATTTCCAGTTGCCTTCATAGCCGGCGAAATAGCGTTCGCGCGAGGTGACGCCCTGGTCCTCCTGATAATCGACCTGGCCGCGCACGGCATGTTTCCAGCGCCGGGTTTCCTTGGTGAGGTTGATGCCGATGGCGAGGCCGCGATTCTCGGTGTTGCCGCTGGAAATGAAGCCGCCCACCTCGCCGTTGCCGGTCCAGCCTTCCAGCATGCCCTGCGCGGCCAGCTTCTCCTCGCGGGCACGGGCGGCTTCGGCGCGCAGCAGCGCCACCCGCGCATCAATCTCGGCGGCGCTGGCCGGATTGGTCTTGCGGGCGATGTCGGCCACAATCTTCAACTGATCGGGGTTGGCGGCGGCGGCATCGATCATCGCGGCCACCGGCGGCGGAATCGGCTCGGCCAGCGCCGGCCCGGCCAGCAGGAGCAAGGAGCAATAGGCAGCGCGCATGGCCGCCTTTTGGCCGGGGCCGGTGCGCGCCGTCAACCGGCCAACATCCGTATTCATCAGGGCTGGCGGCCCTGCGATTTCCGGGGCAAAGAGGGGCTATGCACCTGTCTGCCGATATCAAGCCGATCCCGCTCTCGCTGGTTGATACCGATCTGGCCGCTGCCGCCGCCGGCTTTGGCGATGCCTTTGCCCGCACCGGATTCGCCGTGGTTTCGGATCATGGCATTGATCAGGGGCTGATCGATCGCGCCATGGCCGCCACAAAGGCATTTTTCGCCCTGCCCGAAGACGTGAAGCGCCGCTATGTCGTGCCTGGCGGCGGCGGCCAGCGCGGCCTGACGCCATTTGGCGTGGAGGCGGCCAAGGGCCACGCCAGGGCGGACCTGAAGGAATTCTGGCACGTGGGCCGCGATCTGCCGGCCGGCCACCCCTATGCCGAACTGATGCCGCCCAATCTGTGGCCGGTTGAGGTGCCGGATTTCCATGCCGCCGTGGGCGCGCTGTTTGATGCGCTCGATCAGGCCGGCAACCGCATGTTGCGGGCGATTGCCGTGCATCTGGGGCTGGCGGCGGAGTTCTTCGCCGATCCGGTGCGCGACGGCAATTCCATCCTGCGCCTGCTGCATTATCCGCCGGTGCCGCCGGAAACGGCGGGCGCGATCCGCGCCGGCGCGCACGAGGATATCAATGTCATCACCCTGCTCCTGGGGGCGGAGGAGGCCGGGCTGCAATTGCTGGGCAAGGATGGCCAGTGGCGATCGATCGACGCGCCGCCGGGCAGCCTGGTGTGCAACGTGGGGGACATGCTGCAACGGCTGACCGGCCATCGCCTGCCCTCCACCACCCACCGGGTGATCAACCCGGCGCCGGAGCGCATGGGCGTGCCGCGCTATTCCACGCCCTTTTTCCTGCATTTCCGGCCGGATTATCTGATCGAGGCGCTGCCCGGCGGCCCGCACGCCGAGCCGCCGATCAGCGCCCATGATTATCTGCTGGAACGGCTGCGCGATATCAAATTGCTGTAATCATCGCCGGGCACAACGGGCAGGGGGGTATATCATGATGAGGCATTTGATTCTGCTGGCCGCGGTGCTGGCTGGCCCATTGGCGGCGGCCCCGGCGGCAAAGCCGATGCTCGACACGCCAGTGAAAGATGCCTGGTGGCAGGAGGCCCGCGCCGCGCTGGCCAGCCGGCTGGCGGTGGTGAACCGGCCGAAGCGGGCGAAGAATGTGATCCTGATGGTGGGCGATGGCATGGGCGTCTCCACCATCACCGCCGCGCGCATCTTTGATGGCCAGCGCCCGATCGATGGCCGCAGCCCGGGCCCCGGCGAGGAAAACAACCTGGCGTGGGACCGGATGGCCCACACCGCGCTGGTGAAGACCTATAACAGCAACGCCCAGGTGCCCGACAGCGCCGGCACCGCCAGCGCCTTCAACACCGGCGTGAAAACCCGCATCGGCGTGATCAATTTCGGCGCCGATCAAGGGGCGGAGGCCTGCAAGACACCGGAAAAACTGCCGCGCACGCTGGCCGAAATGGCGCGGGCGCACGGCCTGGGGCTGGGCATCGTCACCACCACGCGCATCACCCATGCCACCCCGGCGGCGGTCTATGGCCATGTGCCCAACCGCAACTGGGAAGGGGCTGACCGCGCCTATCCGGCGGCCGACCGGGCATCGGGCTGCCCCGATCTGGCAGCGCAGCTGGTGGCGTTCCGGGGTGGGTTCGATGTGGTGCTGGGCGGCGGCGGCTCGCGCTTCCTGCCGGCCGGCAAGGGCGGCATCCGCGACGATGGCCGCAACCTGGTGGCCGAATGGCTGCAGGCGCAGCCGGGCGGGCGCTTTGTTTCGGATGCCAAGGGCCTGCGCGCGCTGAACGCTGCCGACACCGCCCCGGTGCTCGGCCTGTTCAACGCCGATCACATCAGTTTCGAGGCAGACCGCAAGGACGAGGCCGAACCCGGCCTGCCGGAAATGGCGCGCTTTGCCCTTGCCCGCTTGCAGGCCGGCGCCAAACAGCGCGGCGGCAAGGGCTATTATCTGATGATCGAGGGCGGGCGCATCGATCATGCCCATCACGCCAGCAACCCTTATCGCGCGCTGAAAGAGGCGCAGATGTTCAGCGCCACCGTGGCCGAAGTGCTCAAGACGGTGAATCTGGACGAGACCCTGGTGCTGGTGACGGCCGATCACAGCCATGTGCTGACGATTGCCGGCTATCCGCAGCGCGGCAACGACATTTTGGGCTATATCAAGCCGCCGGCCAGCGGCGGCGAAGGCGATGGCGCGCTCAGCAAGGAAGGCTATGCGCTGGACGACCGGGGCCAGCCGATGACGACGCTCAGCTATGCCAACGGGCCGTTCGTCAGCCGTGGCCTGTCACGCCAGTTGCCGCCCAATGATCCCAATTATCTGGCCAGCAAGACCTATGGCACCGACAGCGAAAGCCATGGCGGCGAGGATGTGGCGCTGTTTGCGGAAGGGCCGCGGGCCGATCTGGTGCGCGGCGTGATGGAACAGAATCTGATCTTCCACATCATGGTAGAAGCGCTCGGCTGGCGCTGAAGCCCGGCCGATCTGTCATTCTGCCCGAACCAGCGACGTCAGTTGCCGAGCATCCACCCGGCAACCCCGCCCGCCGTGGCACCGAGCAGCAGCCCGGCGACCAGCAAGACGTGGTTCATTTGCAGGAAGTGAAACCAGTTACCCATTGCGACCGTATCTTCACGTGTTTTTCACGAGGGAGGGTTTTTTCACGGGGAACTGTGCAAAATCCGTGCCACGGGCTATTTTGCGCTCAATCCATTGAAAATATTGATTCACCTTCTGGCAACTTGTCAACCAGTGTAAAGCCGACCGACAAATCGGCATAGCTGGCGCCCACGAAGAACAGGCCATCGGGCGGGGCGTTAATGCCCAGCGCCGCCCGGTTGCGCGCCGCCAGCGCGGCGGCCAGATCGGCCGCGCGCCAGCGGCCCTGGCCCACCAGCTTGAGGCAGCCGACCATCGATCGCACCTGGTGGTGCAGGAAGGACCGCGCCGCCGCCACCACCTCGATCACCGCGCCGCGCCGCCGCACATCCAGCCGATCGAGCGTGCGCAGCGGCGAATTGGCCTGGCACTGGGCGGACCGGAAGGTGGTGAAATCATGCCGGCCCACCAGCGCCTGCGCGGCGTGGTGCATGGCATCGGCGTCCAGCGGCGCCGGCACCCGCCAGGCCAGCCCGGCTTCGAAGGTGAGCGGCGCGCGCCGGTTGACGATGCGATAGACATAGCGCCGCTGCACGCAATCGAAGCGGGCGTGCCAGCCCGGCGCCTCGGCACAATCGGTCACCGCCACCGGCAGCGGTTTCAGCCGGGCGTTCAAGGCCTCCATCAGCCGGAACGGGGTGAAAGGGCGTTCGATATCGACATGGGCCGGCATGGCGCGGCCGTGCACGCCGGCATCGGTGCGCCCGGCGGCCACCACCTCCACCCGTTCCCCGCAAATGCTGAAAATCGCATCCTCGATCGCGGCCTGCACCGATGGGCCGTGCGCCTGCCGCTGCCAGCCCTGGAACGGCCGGCCATCATATTCCACCGTCAACCGGAAGCGCATCAGGCAACCGCCGTGCCGGCCGGCACCCGCCAGCCGTTGAGCAGCGCCTTCACCGGCATCACCGGCTTGCCCGGCCGCTGCACCAGCAGCGGACGCAGCGCGCCTTCGGCGGTGCCGATCAGCAGCCGGTCGTCCAGCGTGATCCCCGGCGCGGCCTGCGCCGGCTCCACATTGGCGGCCAGGATCTTCACCCGCTCGCCGCCGATGTCGGCCCAGGCACCCGGCGCGGGGTTGAAGGCGCGCACCATGCGCGCCAGTTCGGTGGCCGGGCGGCTGCAATCCAGATGGCTTTCCGCCTTGTCGATGCGGGTGGCGATGGTGACGCCTTCGTCAGGCTGGGGCACGGCGGGGCGGGGAAGGGCCAGCACGTCCACCAGCAGGTCGGCGCCGATGCCGGCCAGTTCGGCAAACAAATCGCCGCTGGTCTTGCCGGCCACCGGCGTTTCCCGGCAGGCCAGCATCGGGCCGGTGTCGAGCCCGGCCTCCATCTGCATGATCGTCACGCCGGTGGTGGCATCGCCGGCCAGGATGGCGCGCTGGATCGGCGCTGCCCCGCGCCAGCGCGGCAGGATCGAGCCATGGATGTTGAGGCAGCCCAGCCGCGGCGCGGCCAGCACCGCCGGCGGCAGGATCAGGCCATAGGCCGCCACGGTCACCACATCCACGCCATCGGCCAGCGCCAGAAACTGTGCCACCGCATCGGGATCGCGGAAACTGCGCGGGGTGTGCACCGGGATGCCCAGCGCCTCGGCGCGCTGCTGCACCGGGCTGGGCTGCAACTGGCGGCCGCGCCCGGCCGGCTTGGGCGCGCGGGTATAGACCGCCACGATCTGATGGCCGGCCGCCACCAGCGCATCCAGCGCCGGCACGGCAAATTCGGGCGTTCCCATATGGATGATCCGCATGGGAACGCCTGTTATCGGGTTATGCCGCGCGGCGGAAGGGCCTCAGCGGCTCATCACCATCGTCACGGCGCGGCGGTTCTGTGCCCAGGCCGCTTCGTCCGCGCCCTCCACCGCCGGCCGTTCCTTGCCATAGGAGATGGTGGACAGGCGGGCGACATCAATGCCTTGCGCGGCGAGGAAATTCTTCGCCGAATTGGCGCGCCGGTCACCCAGTGCCAGGTTGTATTCGCGGGTGCCGCGCTCGTCACAATGGCCTTCCAACGTGATGCGCACGCCCGGATTGGCGCGCAGCCAGGCGGCATGGCGGGTCAGGATCGCCTTGGCCGCATCATCCAGTTCATAACTGTCGTAGGAGAACAGCACGGTATCGGTGCCGGCCGTCTCGCGCAGATCCTCCTGGCTGCCGGGCAGGGTCGACTTGGTCACCGGCGGCGGCGGGGCTTCCTGCACCACCGGGGCCGGTGCCGGCGCCGGGGCCTGCGGCTGGGTGGTTTCCGGCGGCTTTTCCAGCACGACCGGCTTCTTGCCGCCGCAGGCAGCGAGCGTGAGGGCAAGCCCGGACACCAGGGCAAGGGTGGGAAGCTGGCGGATCATGAAGCGGCTCCTTTCGCGGGGGGACTATTCCGATTCGGGGCAAGGATTGCAAGCAATGTCAGGGCAAGAGCGGGGACCACGCCGGATCAGAGGCATCGAGCGGCGTCGCCAGCCGCTGTTCGTTCAGGCCGGAGATATCCACCGACCACAGCGCCGAACGGCCGTTCCGGTCGCTGCGGGCAAACAATATCACCCGGCCATTGGGGGACCAGGTCGGGCTTTCATCCTGATAGCCGTTGGTGAGCAGCCGTTCGCCGCTGCCATCCGGGCGCATCACGCCGATGCCGAACAGGCCGCCGCCGATGCGGGTGAAGGCGATATAATCGCCGCGCGGGCTCCACACCGGGCTGGCCGAGCGGCCCTCGCCATAGCTGATGCGGCGTTGGTTGGAGCCATCGGCGTTCATCACATAGACTTGCTGGCTGCCGCCGCGATCGCTTTCAAACACGATCTGGCTGCCATCCGGGCTGTAGCTGGGCGCTGTGTCGATGCCGGCGCCGGTGGTGAGCCGCGTCGTCTGCCGGGTGGCGAGGTTGAAGCGGTAGATATCGGCATTGCCGCCCAGCGACATCGAGAAGACCAGATTCTGGCCATCGGGTGAGAAGCGCGGCGCAAAGGTCATCGCGCTGAACTGGCCAACCGCCTCCTGCCGGCCGCTGCCCAGCGTGTAGAGCCAGACGCGCGGCCGGTTGTTTTCAAAGCTCATGTAGGTGATCGTCTGCTGCCCCGGCGCAAAGCGCGGCGTGAGCACCAGATTCTGCCCCGAGGTGAGGAAACGGTGGCCGGCGCCATCCTGATCCATGATCGCCAGCCGCTTGATCCGCCGGGTGCGCGGGCCGGTTTCGCTCACATAAACAATGCGGCTGTCGAAATAGCCGGCCTCCCCGGTGAGGCGGGCATAGACGAGATCGGCGCATTTGTGCGCCGCCCGCCGCCAGCCGGCCGCAGTGGTGACAAAGCCGTTGCGGGCAATCTCGCTGCCGGCAAACACGTCATAGGCATAGCAGGCGAGCGTGATGCCGCCATCGGGATTGGCGGTGATCGTGCCCGTCACCAGCGCCTGCGCCGCCACCGTGCGCCAGGCCGGGAAATCCGGCTTCACCACATCATCCAGCCCCACCACGGTGGTGAAGGCGGCCGGATCGATCGGCTTGAACAGGCCGGAGCTTTTCAGATCATTGGCGATCACCTGCGCGGCGCGCTGGCCGATGGCGGTGGTGGTGCCGGCTTCGGTGTTGCCGCCATTGCCCGGCGCAAAGGCCGGCACCGCAATCGGCATCGGCTGCATCAGGCCGGCATTGATGTCCACCCTGAGCGGCGTTTGCGCGGGCGCGGCCACTGGCAGCAGCAACAGGGGCAGCAGCAACAGGGCAAGCGTGAACGGAATCAGGCGCATGGCCGCAGCTTATCAGCAGGCGGGCCTGAACGGGAGATAAATGCCGGGCCGGGCGCGCCGGCTCAGGTCATTTCCTCGGGATCGAAATTGATCTCCACCGATTGCCACAGCTCATACAGGTCGGCCGGCAGCTTCAGCGGCTGGCAGCGCAGCACGGCGCGGCGGGCGGTTTCGGCAAAGGCGCGGGCATAATCGGCGTTGGCCGCCGTGGTGCCGGTGGGGGTGCCGGCCTGGGGCAGGCCGATCACCCGGCCATCGCGGCCATAATTCACCCGCACCATCACCGTCATGCGGCGCACGTCACGGCCGCCCACTGGCGGGTTCCAGCAGGGTGCCACCTGGGCGCGGATCGATTGCGCCAGCGTGGCGGCGGCGCGCGGATCGATGGTGGCCTTGGCTGGCGCGGCGGCGTTGATCTCGCGGGCCAGCGCCGAGGTGTCGAGCGTCCGCTTCGGGGCCTTGGGCAGGCTGCGGTCGATCAGGCTGGCCAGGCTGGAGGTGTCGAGCGGGGAGGGCGGGCCGCGCGTGGCGCTGGGCTTCGCCGCCGGCTGCGGCCTGGGCTTGGCCGGTTCGGGCGGCGGCACCGCATCGGCGCGCAGCGGTTCGGGCGCTGGGGCTGGCGCCGGCGGTTCGGGGGCGGTCGCGGCCTCCTGCGGGGCGGCGGCGATGCTGGGTTTGGGCGCCTCGGTGATGCGCGGCGCATCGGCGATGGTCACCACCTCCACCGCCACCGCCTCATCCGGGCTGGGCAGCAGGATGCGCTGCTGCTGCCAGGCCAGGCTGAGCGCCGCGAGCAGCACGCCATGGGCCAGCAGCGCCGCCCCGATGCTGAGGCCTTCGGGCCGGGTCATGGTGCCGGTGCGGGGCTGGCTGCCCCGTCCGTCACCAGCGCCACCTTGCGGAAACCGGCGCTGTTCACCTCGCCAACGATGCGCATCACCCGGCCATAGTCCAGCCGCTGATCGGCGCGCACATACACGCGTGCCTCGTCGCTGCGGGCCTGGCGCAGCGCGGCCAGCTTGGCGGGCAGGGCGGCGGGGCTCACCGGTTGCCGGTCAACAAACAACTGGCCATCCTGGGTGAGGCTGATCTGGATCGGCGTGTTGTCCTGCGGCAGGCTCTTGGCGCGGGCGTCGGGCAAATCCACCGGCACGCCGGCGACCAGCAGCGGCGCTGTCACCATGAAGATGATCAGCAGCACCAGCATCACGTCCACCAGCGGCGTGACGTTGATTTCGGCCATCGGCTGGCGCCGGCCGCCGCGCATGCCGGGCTTCATCGCCATCAGCGGCCCTCCAGCCCGTCAATCTGGCGGGACAGGAGGTTGAGATATTCCTCGGCAAAGCCGTGCAGGCGGGCCTCCAGCCGGTTCACCCCGTGCAGCAGCCGGTTATACCCGATCACCGCCGGGATGGCAGCAAACAGGCCGATGGCGGTGGCAAACAGCGCCTCGGCAATGCCGGGCGCCACCACGGCCAGCGTGGTGTTCTGGCTGGCGGCGATGCCGGTGAAGGCGCGCATGATGCCCCACACCGTGCCAAACAGGCCAACAAAGGGCGCCACCGAACCGATGGTGGCCAGCGCGTTGAGCCGGTCGGACAGTTCATCGATATCCCGCGCGATGGCGACGTTGATGGCGCTGGCCAGTCGGCCGCGCAGGCCGTCGCGATCGATGCGCTGGCCGCGGGTGGCCAGGCTGCGCCGCCATTCGTGGAGGCCGGCGATGAAGGCGCGGGCGGACGGGTGATCGGCCTTGCTGGCCGGTTCATAGAGCACGTCGAGGTTTTCGGCCTTCCAGAACCAGTCTTCAAACTGGGCGGCCTCGCGCTTCAGCCGGGCCAGCCGGCGCGAGCGTTCGAGGATGATCGCCCAGCTCCACACGCTGGCCAGCAGCAGGCCCAGCATCACCGCCTTCACCACGATATCGGCCTGGGCAAACAGCGCCAGCGGCGAAAGATCGGCAGCGGTCTTCAAGGCAAGATCAGTGTCCATCAGGCATCCTGCGGCAAAATCCGGTTGAACTGGGCGATCCAGGCCGCCGGCTGGCGGCGCGGCCGGCCGGCGGGATCGAGAAAGGCGGCGGTGAGGCTGGCATCGGCCAGCATGGTGCCATCGTCGCGGGCGATGCGCTGGGCGATGCGGCAGGCGGCGGCGCGCACCGCCACCAGCCGGGTTTCGATGATCAGCCCATCATCCAGCCGCGCCGGGCGCAGCCACTTGATCTGCATTTCGGTGACCGCATAGGCGCCCTGGCCGGCACGCACGGCCGCGCCATGATCAATGCCGGCCAGCCGCAGGAACTCGGTGCGCCCGCGCTCCATGAAATGCAGATATTTGGCGTGATACATGATGCCCGCCGTGTCGGTATCCTCGAAATAGACCCGCGCGGCGAGGCGGTGGACACCGCCATCAAGCAGGCCGGAGGAAGGGGGCGGGAGCATGGCCATCAGATAGGGGGCGGGGGCAGACCTGTGCAACGAAAAAGGGCGCCAGCGGCCATGCCACCGGCGCCCTTTCGGCAATCTGAATGGCACCGGGTGCCGCAGCCGGCGCGGGCAAAGCCCGCACCTGACGTCGAACGGGTTCAGCCAGCCTGATGGCCGGCTGCCCCGCCGGCCGCGCTGGCGCCCGTGGGAGCGCAAGCAGGCTTGCGCTCTCCCGTCGCTGGCGCGTTACTCCGGCCGCGCGTCGCGCTTTTCGACGATGCGGGCGCTCTTGCCGCTGCGGCCGCGCAGATAATAGAGCTTGGCGCGGCGCACAACACCGCGGCGCACCACTTCGATGCTCTCGATGCTGGGGCTGTAAAGCGGGAACACGCGCTCCACGCCTTCGCCAAAGCTGATCTTGCGGACGGTGAAGCTGCTGCCGATGCCCTTGTTGGAGCGGGCGATGCACACGCCTTCGTAATTCTGCACGCGGGTGCGCTCGCCTTCGATCACCTTCACGCCCACGCGCAGCGTGTCACCGGCGCGGAATTCGGGGATCTTGCGGCCTTCGGTCAGCTTGGCAATATGTTCTGCTTCGATTTGCTGGATGAGGTTCATCTCATTCCTCTTGCTTCTGTTGTCGCGCGCCAGAGGGCGGCTGGACCCGACCATCCCCATGATGGTCCCACAAGTCCGGCCGCCTTAGCCGTGTGTCCGCTTCGGACTGCGCGCGCCGCCAGCGGGCGATGCGTGCATGATCCCCCGATCGCAACACTTCGGGGATCGCCAAGCCTTCCCATTCGGGGGGCCTGGTGTAATGCGGGTGCTCCAGAAGGCCGCTCTCGTGGCTTTCCTCGGTCCCGCTTGAAGGCGCGCCCATTACACCGGGCAACAGCCTGACGCAAGCATCCATCAGCACCAGCGCCGCCATCTCCCCGCCCGACAGCACATAATCGCCGATCGACACCTCCTCGATGGCGCGGCGCTGGAAGATCCGCTCGTCAAAGCCTTCGAACCGGCCGCACAGGATGATGGCGCCGGGGCCGCCCGCAAGGTGGCGCACCCGCGCCTGGCTGAGCGGCCGGCCGCGCGGGGTCATTGCCAGCACCGGGCGGCCATCGGCGACATGATCGATGGCGGCGGCCAGCACATCGGCCTTCAGCACCATGCCCGGCCCGCCGCCGGCCGGCGTGTCGTCAACGGTGCGGTGCCGGTCGGTGGCGAAATCGCGGATGTTCACCGCTTCGAGCGCCCAGCGGCCATCGGCCAGCGCCCGGCCGGCCAGGCTGTGGCCCAGCGGCCCCGGAAACATGGCCGGGTACAGGGAGAGGATGGTGGCGCGCCAGCTCATGGCTGCATCCAGTCTTCGGCCTTCAGGCCCGGCACATCGGCGAAATCGGCCAGATTGGCGGTGATGATGGTGAGCCCCAGTGACAGGGCATGGGCAGCGATCAGCCGGTCAAATCGCCCGCGGCGGAACGGCAGGCGGGCATAGGCTTCTGCTGCGGCGGCATCGAAGGGCAGGGCCGGTACGATGTTCAACAGGCCGTTCAGCCGGGACATGGCATTGCGGTCAGCGAGATCAATGCCGCGCAGGATCTCTGCCAGCACGATGGTCGAGGTGGCAAGACTGCCCACTGGCTGCTGCTCGAGCTTCACGCGCAAAGACGGTCGTGCCGCATCGAGAATGTAGATGCAGATATTTGTATCAAGCAGATAGCGCAGCTCACTCGCCACGCGCGCGCTTGTCCCGCTCTGCCTGCTCACGCGCCATGATGGTGGATGGTCGCTCGTCGAACACCCGATCCTCGCTGGCAATGGGCTTGATGCCCGGGCAACTGCCCCAGATGCCATCCAGATTGATCAGCGGCACCTCGGCCGGCACCGGTTCGATCACCCAGCGGCCGGCCTCCTCGCGCACCTCCACCAGCGTGCCCGGCGGCGGGGCGAAGCTGGCAGGCAGGCGCACGGCGGCGCTGTTGCCGGATTTGAAGACCTTGGTGCGGGGCATGGCGGCGGGGCCTCTGTCTATACGTGCCGTATATACTAGGCCAGCCACACCCGGTCAATGATCAGCGCCGTGGCGGTTTCGGTCACCACGTCGGCCACGAACGGCACCATCACGCTGCCGCCGCCGGCCAGCGCGATGTCGAGAATGTCGGACGCGCCGAAATTCTCCACGGATCTGACCGTGCCGACCGCTGCGCCGGTTTCGTCCACCACCGGCCGGCCGATATAGTCAGCGACATAATATTCGCCCTCGGCCAGCGGCGGCAGCGCGTCGCGTGGCACGCTCAACTGCAGTCCGCGCAGCGCCTCGGCCGCGGTGCGGTCGGTCACGCCGTCGATCCGGGCGATCGCCATGCCCGGCTTGTCGGGCCGCACCGCCTGCAAAACGATGGCCCGCCCGCCCGCTTCAAAGCGGGCGTGACGGGCCAGATTGTCGAGGGCATCGGTGAACAGCTTGAGCCGCACCTCGCCCCTGATGCCATGGGCGCCGGCAATGGCGGCCAACACGATGGATTGCGCCGCCATGCCGATGGCGCCTTATTCGGCGGTTTCGCCTTCGGCAGCCTCGGCGGCCGGGGCTTCGGCAGCAGCGGCAGCTTCGGCGGCAGCAGCCGCAGCGGCTTCAGCGGCTTCGGCTTCCTTCTGGGCGGCCAGTTCGGCGCGTTCCTTGGCCTTGGCGCCGGGTTCGCCCTTCTTGGGGTTGCTGCGGGCGGCGCGGGTGCGCAGGCCGGCGGCATCCAGGAAACGGGCGACACGGTCGGTCGGCTGGGCGCCCACGCCCAGCCAATAGGCGGCGCGCTCGCTGTCCAGCGTCACGCGGTTGGCATCGTCACGCGGCAGCAGCGGGTTGTAGGTGCCGATCTTTTCGAGGAACTTGCCATCACGCGGGGAGCGGCTGTCAGAGACCACGATGCGGTAGAACGGGCGCTTTTTCATGCCGCCGCGGGCCAGACGAATTGCAATAGCCATCTTCTTTGTCTTCCTTCCAGTAATGCGTTGAATTTCAGGGGGTTCGGGTTATTTTCTGCCAAACTTGTTGAAGCCCGGCGGCAGATTGCCAAGGCCGGGGCGGCCAAACATGCGGCCCAGCGCGCCCATGTCGATGGCGCCGCCGGCCTCGGGGCCGGCACCTTCGGGGCCAGGGCCGCCTCCCAACAGGCCACCTTGGCCCGACAGCATCTTCATCATGCCCTTGATGCCGCCCATCTTGCGCAACCGCTTCATGGCATTGGCCATTTCCTGGTGCATCTTCAGCAGCTTGTTCACATCCTGCACGGTGGTGCCGGAACCGTTGGCGATGCGGATCTTGCGCTTGGCGGTGAGGATTTCCGGTTTGGCGCGTTCCTTGGCGGTCATCGACAGGATGATCGCCTCCATCCGGTCAAGCAGCTTGGGATTGATGGCGCCATTGTCCATCGCCTTCTTGGCGGCGCCCATGCCGGGCATCATGGCGGCCAGGCCGGAAAGCCCGCCCATCTTCTTCATCTGGGCCAACTGTTGGCGCAGATCGTCCATGTCAAACTGGCCCTTGGCCAGCTTCTCCGCCATCTTCTCGGCCTGTTCGGCCTCGAAATTGGCGGCGGCCTTTTCCACCAGGCCCACGATGTCGCCCATGCCCAGAATGCGCCCGGCCACGCGATTGGCATCAAAGGCTTCCAGCGCGTCCAGCTTCTCGCCGGTGCCGGCAAAGCGGATCGGCGTGCCGGTGACATGGCGCATCGACAGCGCCGCGCCGCCGCGCGCATCGCCATCCATGCGGGTGAGGATGACCCCGGTGAGCGGCACCCGCGCCTTGAAGGCGCCGGCCACGTTCACCGCGTCCTGCCCGGTCAGGCTGTCAACCACCAGCAGGATTTCATCGGGGCTGGTGGCGCCGGCGATGGCGGCCATCTCGGCCATCAGCGCCTCGTCCACGCCCAGGCGGCCGGCGGTGTCGAGCAGCACCACGTCAAAACCCTGCAGGCGGGCGGCCTGGCGGGCGCGCTCGGCGATCTGCACCGGGCTCTGGCCGGCGATGATCGGCAGGGTGGCGATGCCGGTCTGTTCGCCCAGCACGCGCAACTGTTCCTGGGCGGCCGGCCGCGCCACGTCCAGGCTGGCCATCATCACCTTCTTGCGTTCCCGCGTGCCCAGCCAGCCGGCCAGCTTGGCGGTGCTGGTCGTCTTGCCCGATCCCTGCAGGCCCACCATCATGATCACCGCCGGCGGGGTGACATTGATCTTCAGCGGCGGCAGTTCATCGCCGCCAGCCAGCAATTCGATCAGGCAATCATTGACGATCTTGACGACCATCTGGCCGGGCGTGACCGATTTGATCACCTCGGCACCGATGGCGCGCTGGGTGGCGGCCTCGATGAAATCCTTCACCACCGGCAGCGCCACATCGGCTTCCAGCAGGGCCACGCGCACCTCGCGCATGGCGGCCCGCACGTCGATCTCGGTCAGCGCGCCACGGCCGCGCAAACGGTCGAATATGCCGCCAAGCCGCTCGGAAAGACTGTCAAACAAAGGCCGAGGCCTCCTGTGCTGGTTGCCCAGTGGTGATCGCATTGCCGCCAAACGGAAACGCGCCGGCGGGCGAAAACTCGCTGGCCGGCGTGCATCCTCGGACGCAAAGGCCCCTGGCTGGAGGCCCGCGTTGCCCATAGGCGGCCCGGCCGGCCCCGTCAAGGGTACCGCCCGGCCGCCCGCCGGGCCGGCCGGAAATGGTTAAGGGGCATTGAAAATTGGCCCGATATGGATTTCAATTGCCCAAGCCATGGCCGCCGCCCCACCTGATCCCGATCCCGCCGCGCCGCCGCTGCACGCGCGGATCGAAGCCATGCTGGGCCCGCCGCTGCCGCGCTATCTGCGCAACGAATTCACCGAGGAACTGGGCCGCAATTTCCTGCCGCTGGCCGTGGGCGGCGCGGTTGCCTCGGTGCTGGCGCTGCTGATCGCGCTCAAGGCTGGCAGCTGGCCGGCGATGCTGTTTGCGCTCATCGCGCCGGCCGGCTTTGCCCTGCTGGCGGCGGCCTGCTGGCGGGCGCGGCGGCCGCTGTTCGGTGATCAGCATGACCGGATCGAGCGGGCCTATTTCTGGGGCACGCTCTGCTCGTCGGGGGCGATGGGCGGGCTGGTGATCAGCGTCATGGCCGGGCAGGCGCCGTTCATCCTGGAAACGCTGGTGGTGATGATGGCGCTGGCCGTGCTGGGCGTGGGCAATGGCAGCGGGCCCGGCCGGCCGGGCGCCACGCTGGTGCAATTGCTGGCGCTGGCGGTGCCGGCGGCGCTGGGCACGCTGCTGCACTGGCCGCGGCCGTGGAACCTGCTCAGCTTTGTCGGCATCAGCGTGTATGCCGGGGCCTGTGTGGCGCTGGCGCTGCGGTCCTATGCGGCGCTGTCGGCGCTGCTGGTGGCGCGCGAGGAGCAGCGCAGCGAGCGGCTGCGCACCCACACCGCGCTCCAGCATTTCAAGGATCCGCTGGTGCTGCTCAACGAGCAGCTGGAGATCGTGCTGATCAACCAGAGCGCGCGCCAGTTGCTGGGCCTGCCCGATGCGCTGCCGCCGAGCCTGCGGCTGCCCGAGCTTCTGGCGACAGCGCCGCATCTCAGCCGCGCCTCCAGCGATCCGGAGGAATTTCTCAACCATGCCGCGCTGCTGGTGGCCGCCCGCCAGGCCTTCAACGGCGTGCTGCGGCTGAATGATGAGCGGGTGATCGACATCGAATGCATCCCGGTGCCCGAAGCCGGCTGGGTGGCGATCATGCGCGACACCACCGGGGAGCGCAACGCCATCGCCGAGTTGAACCGCGAACTGCGCCGCTGCCCGCTGACCGGGCTGGCCAACCGCCGCGCCTTTCTGGAGGAACTGGGCCAGCGGCTGGATCGCGGCGAGGCGCTGGCGCTGCTGCTGATCGATCTTGACGGCTTCAAGCTGGTGAACGAGCGCCACGGCCACGCCATTGGCGACCGGCTGATCACCCGCATCGGCTTTCGCCTGCGCACCGCCGATCCCCGGCTGATGGTCGCGCGGCTGACCAATGATGAATTTGGCGTGATCGCGCCGGTGGCGGACCCGGCCGCCGCCCAGGCGGTGGCCGCCGCCTTGCAGGCGGTGATCGATGTGCCGGCCCGCTTTGGCGAGACGGAAGTGAATGTGGGCACCGCCATCGGCATCGCGCTGGCGCCCGACCATGCCATGCTGCCCGAAAGCCTGATGCGCGCCGCCGATCTGGCGCTGCTGGCCGCCAAGGCCGAAGCAGGGAGCCATATCCGGCTGTTTCAGGCGCAGATGGCCGAAGCCGCCACCCGCACCGCCATCCTGGAAACCCGGGTGCGCGCCGCCATCCGCGCCCAGCATATCGATGTCGCCTATCAGCCGATGCTGGATCTGGCCAGCGGCCGGGTGGCGGCGGTGGAAGCGCTGGTGCGCATGCCGGCCGATCTGTTGCCAGCGGGCCAGGCAGTGGACCCGGCGCTGATCGTGGCCATCGCCGAAAGCCGCGGCCTGATCGGCCAGTTGCGCCGGATCGTGCTGCGCCAGGCCGCCGCCACGCTGGCGCCGCTGCCTGATCATGTGGCGCTGTGGGTGAATATCTCGGTACCCGATCTGCGCCAGCCTGATCTGGTGGACGAGATTGTGGCTGATCTTGCCGAGGCCGGGCTGGCGCCGGGGCGCTTTGCCATCGAGGTGACCGAATCGCTGCTGATGACCGACACGCTGGCCAGTGCCGCCAATCTGAAGCGGCTGATCGATCTGGGCGCCGGGGTGGCGATGGATGATTTCGGTTCGGGCTTTTCCTCGCTGGAACGGCTGGGCCGGTTGCCGATCACGGCGGTGAAGATCGCCAGCGGCCTCCTCACCGGGGCGGCCGATGATCCGGTGGCGGCCAGCATCTTTCGCGGCGCGGCCAGCCTGGCCCAGTCGCTGGGGGTGCTGCTGGTGGCCGAAGGGGTGGAGGAGCCGGCCGATCTGGCGCTGGTGCGCGGCGCCGGGGTGGAGCGGGTGCAGGGCTATCTGTTTGCGCGCCCCGTGCCGGCCAGCGAATTGCCGGCCGCCATCGCCGCGGCCGAAGCGGTGGCCGCCGGCGCGGCACGGGCGGCGGCCTGAATCAGCTGGCGGTGCCAGCGAGCGCTGCGGCAAATTCCTCGGGCCGGAAGGGTTGCAGATCGTCCATGCCCTCGCCCACGCCGATGGCATGGATGGGCAGGCCAAAACGTCCGGCCGCCGCCACCAGCATGCCGCCGCGCGCCGAACCATCAAGCTTGGTCATCACCAGCCCGGTGACGCCGGCGACCTGGCCAAACACCTCGATCTGGCTGAGCGCATTCTGGCCGGTGGTGGCATCCAGCACCAGCAGCACATCATGCGGCGCGGCCGGATCAAGCTTGCCGATCACCCGCTTCAGCTTGGCCAGTTCGTCCATCAGCCCGGCCTTGTTCTGCAGGCGGCCGGCGGTGTCGATGATCAGCACGTCAACCTGCTCGTCGATGGCGCGCTTCACCGCTTCAAAGGCCAGGCTGGCGGCATCGCCGCCCTGTTCGCCGGCCACGATCGGCACGCCCACCCGGTCGGCCCAGATTTTCAGCTGGGCGATGGCGGCGGCGCGGAACGTGTCCCCGGCGGCCAGCATCACCCGCTGCCCGTCGGCCTTGAAGCGGTGGGCCAGCTTGGCGATGGTGGTGGTCTTGCCGCTGCCGTTCACGCCCACCACCAGGATCACCTGCGGCCGCCGGGTGATGGCCAGCGGCAGCGCCACCGGCGCCAGCACGCGCGCCACCTCCTCGGCCACCACGGCGCGCACGCCTTCATCATCGATGCCCTTGGCGAATTTCTGATCGCCCAGCCGGTCGCGGATGCGCGCCGCCACGGCCGGGCCCAGATCGGCGGCGATCAGCCCTTCCTCGATGGCGTCCAGCCGGTCATCGTCCAGCGGCAGCGTGCCGGTGGCCAGCCCGGTGATGTTGTTGGCCAGTTTCTTCGTCGATTTCGACAGGCCTTCGGAAAGGCGGCCAAACCAGCTCATGCGTAACGCTCCAGATCCACCGCGCCGGTGAAGGCCACCTGCGCCGGCCCGGCCAGCAGCAGATGGCCATCGGCCCGCCGCGTCACCACCAGATCGCCGCCGGGCATGGTCACCCGCACGCGATCATCCAGCAGGCCGCGCCGCTGCCCGGCCGCCACCGCGGCCACCGCCCCGGTGCCGCAGGCCAGCGTGGCGCCGGCACCGCGTTCCCACACGCGCAGGATGATCGCATCGCGGGCCAGCACCTGGCACACGCCCACATTCACCCGCTGCGGAAACACCGGGTCATGCTCGATCAGCGGGCCCATCGTTTCCAGCCGCACGGCGGCGGCATCGGCCACGAAAAACACCGCGTGCGGATTGCCCACCGAAAGCGCGCTGGGCTGGGCCAGTTCCTCCCAGGCCAGGGGCAGCGCCAGCGTGTCGAGGGCAAAGGCCAGCGGCACCGCTTGCCAATCCCAGTGCGGCGGCCCCATGTCCACCTCGGCGCCATCGGCAAAGGCGCTGCTTTCCAGCACGCCGCCGGCGGTTTCGATGCGCTGGTGGCCGCCCAGCAGCGCGGCGGCGGCACGGCTGCCGTTGCCGCACGCCGCCACCTCGCCGCCATCGCTGTTCCAGAAGCGCAGGCGCACATCGGCGGTGGCGCTGGGCTCGATCAGGATCAACTGGTCAAAACCGATGCCGGTGTGGCGGTTGGCCAGCGCCCGCACCTGGCCGGGGCTGAGCGCCACGGGGGCCGCGCGCGCATCCAGCACCAGGAAATCATTGCCCAGGCCGTGCATCTTGATGAAGGGGCGCATCGCCATGGCGGCCGGTTAGCCGCTTATGGCCGCATCCGGCAAGTCATACTCGCCGCGGATCACGCTGCGGGCGCGGCCGGCCAGGATCACCCGGTCGCCAGCCAGCGTGCAATGCAGCCGGCCGCCGCGCGCGCTGGCCTGTTCGGCGCTGAAGCCGGCCCGGCGGAAACGGCTGGCCCAGAACGGGGTGATGACGGCGTGGGCCGATCCGGTCACCGGGTCTTCATCGATGCCGCAGGCCGGCACGAACACCCGGCTGATCACGTCGGTGGCCTCCCCCGGCGCGGTGGCGATCAGCATCAGGTCAACCCCCGGCGCCAGCGCGAGGATGGCATCGTAATCGGGCCGCAGGCCGCGCACCTCGTCGGGCAGATCAAACACCGCGACCAGATACTCCTCCCCCCGCGCCAGGACGGCGGCCGGGGTGGCCCCCAGCGCGGCGGTGATGGCCGCCAGCTGCGCGCCGCCCACGGCCTGTTCGGCCGGCCAGGCCGGCAGATCGAGCGTGAGGCCATTGGGGCTGCGGCCCACCTTGAGCAGCCCGGCCTGACGGGTGCGGAAACGCACTTCGGGCAGATCGGGCAGCGCCTCCAGCACGACATGGCCGCTGGCCAGCGTGGCATGGCCGCACAGCGCCACCTCAAGCTTTGGCGTGAACCAGCGCAATTCGAAATCGGCGGCGGCATCGGCGGCCGGCACCAGAAAGGCGGTTTCCGAAAGATTATTGTCGGCCGCGATGCCCTGCAGCACGGCATCGGGCAGCCAACGTTCCAGAAACATCACGGCGGCCGGGTTGCCGGTGAACGGCCCGTCGGCAAAGGCATCCACCTGGGTCAGGCTGATCCGCATCAGGGATAGACCAGCCCGAGCGACCAGCCGTCGCCGCTGCGCAGATAGGCCTCGCGCTCGTGCCAGCGGCCATCGCGCGCCTGCCAGAACTCGATGCGCGCCGGGGTCACGCGCCAGCCGCTCCAGTGCGGTGGGCGCGGCACCACATCGGGAAACTGGCGGGCAAAATCGGCCAGCCGCGCCTCGAAGGTGGCGCGATCGGGCAGGGGCTGGCTTTGCAGGCTGGCCCAGGCGCCCAACTGGCTCTCGCGCGGGCGGGTGGCGAAATAGGCATCGGCCTCCGCCGCGCTCACCAGCGCCGCCGTGCCGCCGATGCGCACCTGGCGCTGCAGGCTTTTCCAGTGGAAATTCAGGTGCACATTGGGGTTGGCGGCGATCTCCCGGCCCTTCTGGCTGGTGAGATTGGTGTAGAACACGAAACCGCGCTCATCCCACGCCTTCAGCAGCACCACCCGCAGCGACGGGGCCCCATCGGCGCTGGCAGTGGCCAGCGCCATGGCATTGGGATCATTGGGCTCGCTGGCCCCGGCCTCGGCAAACCATTCGGCAAAACGGGCAAAGGGCGCGGTGTGGGGCAGGATGGTCATGACCAAGGGCGTTAGCGGGCCGGGCGCCGCCTGTCATCCTGCCATCACGCCGCGCATTTGATGCAGCGGGTGGCGGTGGGCAGGGCGGCCAGCCGTGCCGGTGCGATATCGGCACTGCAATTGCTGCACACGCCGTATTCGCCGGCCTCGATGCGGGCCAGCGCCGCCACGATCTGCTCGGCCTCGTGAATATGGGCCACTTCCAGCCCTTCGTTGGTGGCCAGTTCTTCCAGATCGCCCACCTGATCGGCAAATTTCGGTGACAGCGGCTGGATGGTGGCCTGTTCCAGCCGGGCGATTTCGGCCTGCACTTCGGCCAGGCGGCCGCGCAGCGTCGCGGCGATCGCATCGATGTTCATGCCTGTTCTCCTTCCAGGATGGCGGCGATCTGGTCCAGCACGGCCAGCCGCTCCTTCTTCATGGCTTCGGCATGGGCATCGGCCATGGCCGGTGCCACGCCGGTTTCGCTGCGGCGGATTTCATCATCCAGCGCGGCGTACCGATCAGCCAGGGTGCGGAAATGCCGGTCATGCTCCTTCAGCGCCCGCAGCCGTTCGGCATCGGCCGGGAACACATCGTGCAGATCCTGTGGCAAATGGCTCATCATCATCCTCCCAATCCCATGTTGCGTGGCCTTAATGTGGGCCCGCGCGGCCGGTCTTTGCATCGTGGCGATTGCGTAGGCGGCAAGATTGCCTCGCTGTAACAATTCGGCTAAAGCCCGCCGCGATAGAGGAGCCCCCCGATGCGCCGTCCGCCCGTTGCCCCCGCGCTTGTTGTTGCCCTGGTGTGTGCCGCCAGCCCGCTGGCCGCCCAAACCGCCCCGGCGGGGGCCCCGGCCAATGCGCCCGCCGGCCCGCCCGCCGGCATGCGCCCGCCGGCGCCCAAGGCGTGGACCATGTCCATCGGCATCGCCCCGGTGGTGGCCCCGGCCTGGCAGGGCAGCCGCGACACCGCGCTGTCAATTTTCCCCGACGTGCGGCTCAACTACAAGGACAGCGTGTTTTTCTCGGTGCCCGATGGCCTGGGCTGGAATGCGGTGAACCAGGATGGCTGGAAGCTGGGCCCTCTGGCCAAGCTGCGCTTTGGCCGGCAGGAATCAACCGGCGGCTCGCCCTTCCTCGTCACCGGCGCCTCCACGGCCCTGCGCGGCATGGGTGATGTCGATCTGGCCGGCGAATTTGGCGGCTTTGCCCAGAAGAGCCTGGTGGGCGGCAAGCTGCGCCTGCGCGCCGAAGTGCGGCAGGGCGTGGGCGGTCACGAGGGCGTGATCGCCGATACCAGCATCGGCTGGAACGACCGCAAGCGCGATGCCAGCCTGCTGTGGA
The DNA here is from genome assembly GCA_027483465.1 of Sphingomonadales bacterium. GTDB lineage: Bacteria > Pseudomonadota > Alphaproteobacteria > Sphingomonadales > Sphingomonadaceae > Sandarakinorhabdus. The sequence goes on along the minus strand of JAIXUQ010000050.1, from coordinate 53,248 downwards.
ATTTCGGCCTGCGCGCCACCTGGGCCAACAGCGATTACAGCAATGTCTATTTCGGCGTGACCAGCGCCCAGGCCGCCGCCACCGGGCTCAGCCGCTTCCGCACCGGCAGCGGCCTGATCAGCGCCGGCGCCACGGCGGGCCTCACCAAGCCGCTCGGCCGCTTTGGCAAGAATGGCGCCGTCACCCTGTTCACCAGCTATGACCGGCTGGGCGATGTGGTGGGCGATTCCAGCCTGATCCGCCAGCGCGGCACCCGCAACCAGTTTGCCGTGGGCCTGGGTTACGCCTATCGCTTCGGCTGGAACTGAAGCCGGATCATGCCGCCGGCCGGTCGCTCCACAGCGCCGGGAACAGGCGGCGGAAGCCCTCCACCTTGGGGATATCGTTCCACACGATATAGGGCTGGGTGGGGTGCGCCCGCAGATAATTCTGGTGATATCCCTCCGCCGCATAGAAAGGCTTGGCGCCTTCGAACGTGGTGACGATCTTTGGCCGCCACACGCCGGCCTGTTCAAGCTGGGCGACATAGGCGCGGGCAATACGCTCCTGCTCGGGGCCGCGCGGGAACAGGGCGGTGCGATATTGCGGGCCCTGATCGGGGCCCTGCCGGTTCAACTGGGTGGGATCATGCGCCACCGAGAAGAAGACGCGCAGCAGCGTGCCATAGGAGACCTGGGCCGGATCATAGGTCACCTCCACCGCCTCGGCATGGCCGGTCAGGCCCGATCCCACCACTTCATAGATGGCGGTGGCGCGCGCCCCGCCGGCATAGCCCGAAACCGCCGCGGTCACGCCCTTCACCCGTTCAAACACCGCCTCCACGCCCCAGAAGCAGCCGCCGGCAAACACCGCCTTTTGCAAGGGCGCCCGGGCCAGCGGCGCATCCACCGCCGGAGCGGGCGCCAGGATCATGCGCTCGGCCGCAGCCGTCGGGGCAGCGAGCAGGGCGAGGGCGATCAGGAGCGGCTTCATGCGCTTTTCCCCGGAACAAAGCTGAGCGAGAGGCCGTTGATGCAATAGCGCAGGCCGGTGGGGCGCGGGCCATCATCAAAAACATGGCCCTGATGCCCGCCGCAGCGGCTGCAATGCACCTCGGTGCGCAGCATGAAATAGCTGCGATCCTCGGTGGTGGCGATGGCGGCCTTGCTGATCGGCTGCCAGAAACTCGGCCAGCCGGTGCCGCTGTCAAACTTGTGGGCCGAACTGAACAGCGCCTGGCCGCAGCCGCGGCAGACAAAGGTGCCAGCGCGCTTTTCGCTGTTCAGCGGCGAGGTGAACGGCCGCTCGGTCGCCTCCTCGCGCAGCACGGCATAGGCATCGGGGCCCAGCCGGCGTTTCCATTCCGCCGGCGTGAAGCTGACGGCGAAGCGCCCGCCATTGGCGAGAGCGGGGGCGGCAAGGGGCAGAGCGCTGACCAGGCCCAACAGCAAGCGACGATCGATCATGCCGCCCTATACGCACGGGCCGGATGAACGGTTACTTACCGCGTTGCCGCAGCCAGCTTTCCCCTTGCGTGCGCGCCAGGTTGACGAGATCCTCCATCACCACCTGCATGTCGATCAGGTGCAGGCCCCACACATCAAGGATCTGGCCGTTCACCACCACATCGCCGTTGATCACATCGGTGCGCGGATCGGCCGGATCGGCGTTGATGCCCACCGACAGCACATGGGCGTTGTCGCGCGCCATGCATTCGCCGCTGAGCAGGCCGGGCAGGGCGACGAACGGCGTGTAGATGTTGCGCCCCTTGGCCCATTTCGGCGGCGGCGCGCCATTGTCAACGATGCCGGCGCGGTTGACCATCAGCGGCCGCAGGGTTGCCCGCCCGCCGGCCAGCGCGGCCGGATTGGTGCAGGCCACTTGCAGGCCGGACGGGCTGCCCGGCGGCGGGCGGCCAAACAGGCTGGCCGGCGGCACCGCCATCGTGTCCCGGAAGCTCACCCAGGCCAGGGCGCAGCCGGTCTGGCCAGCGGCGGTGCACAGCGGCGTCAGGCGGAAATCGCCGCCCACCACGCCGCCTTCGGGCACCAGCAGATTATGCCCGCCCAGATAGGCGGCGATCAGGCGGGCGGCCACCGGCTTGCCCTCAATCTCGTTCTGGATCAGCGCCTTGAGCATGCCGCTGCCCTGGGAATGGCCGATCAGGATCACCCCCCGACCCTTGTTGTCGTGCTTGAGATAATCCTCCCAGGCCGCTTTCACATCGCCATAGGCCAGCGCCCGGTCCCCGCCGCTGCCTTTGCCCAGCAGGCGATCGCGCAGCGCCGCCAGCGTGACCTGGCGGTAGAGCGGCGCAAATACGCGGCAGGCCTGGCGGAAGGGCGCGGCCTGGGCCAGCGCCACCGTTTTTTCGGCCGGATCGGCCAGCATGTCGCTGTTGGCGCCGGGATCGGTGGAGACGGTGGGATAGACATAGAAACAGTCGATCGCCGGCTTGGGCGCGGCCGGCAGCATGTCGAGCGTGACGGCGGCATTGCCCGGCACGCGTGACACGCTGGCATCGCCGCTGCACGGATCCGCCCCATCGGGCCGGCACAGCCAGTTTTCCGGCTTGCGGTAATCCGGCGCGGGCGCCTGCGCCAGCGCCGGGGCGGCGATCAGCGCCGCCAGAACCAGCAGCAGCCGCCGGATCATTGCCAGCCGTCCCGCAGCACCGGGGACACATCCTCGCCCATCTGTTCCAGCACGGCGATGATGCGCTCACGGCCGACGTCCTTCTCGGCCCAGAACATCGGGCCGCCGCGATAGACCGGCCAGCCATAGCCGTTGATCCAGACGATATCGATGTCGCTGGCGCGCTGGGCCTTGCCTTCGGCCAGGATGCGGGCGCCTTCGTTAACCATCGGGAACAGGCAGCGTTCCAGGATTTCCTGATCGTCGATCTGGCGGCGGTTGATGCCCTTTTCGCTGGCATAGGCATCGATGATGGCCAGCGCTTCCGGGTTGGGCGTGCGGTTACGCTGTTCGTCATAAAGGTAAAAGCCCTTGCCGTTCTTCTGGCCGCGCAAGCCGGCTTCGCACAGCCGGTCCCGCACCGTCTCGCCCTTCGATGTTTCGGCGTTCCAGCCGATGTCCAGCCCGGCCAGGTCGCTCATCTGGAACGGCCCCATCGGGAAGCCGAAATCGGTGAGCACCCGGTCGATATCGGCCGGTGCGGCGCCTTCCAGCAGCAGCGCATTGGCCTGTTGCTGGCGGCGGGCCAGCATGCGGTTGCCGATGAAGCCGTGGCACACGCCGGCCACCACGGCGATCTTGCCGGTGGCCTTGCCGATCGCCATGGCGGTGGCCAGCACTTGGCTGTCAGTCTTCGCGCCGCGCACCACCTCCAGCAGACGCATCACATTGGCCGGCGAGAAATAATGCATGCCCAGCACATATTCGGGCCGCGTGGTGGCCGCAGCGATCTCGTCCACGTCAAGATAGGAGGTGTTGCTGGCCAGGATGGCGCCGGGCTTGGCGATCTTGTCGAGCTTGCCGAAAATATCCTTCTTGATCGCCATATTCTCGAACACGGCTTCGATGATCAGGTCGCAATCGGCCAGATCCTCCAGATTGAGCGACGGGGTGAGCCGGCCCATGCGGGCTTCGACCTCGCTCTGCGGAAACCGGCCCTTGTCGGCGCTGTTCTGGTAATTCTTGCGGATGATGGCAACACCGCGGTCCAGCGCCTCCTGCTTCTGCTCCACGATCGTCACCGGAATGCCGACACTGAGGAAGTTCATCGAAATGCCGCCGCCCATGGTGCCGGCGCCGATCACCCCCACCTTCTTAACCGGCAGCGGCTGCACATCGGCGGGCAGGCCATCGATCTTGGCGGCGGCGCGCTCGGCAAAGAAGACATGGCGCTGGGCGGCGGACTGGAGCCCGGTCATCAGCTTCATGAATTCGCTGCGCTCCACCTTCAGCCCATCCTCGAACGGCAGGGCAACGGCGGCCTCGATGCACTTGATATTGGCTTCGGGCGCATCAAAGCCCTTGAACGCCTTGGCATTTTTCGCGCGGAACTCGGCAAAGAAGGGCGCCAGGCTGGCCGCATCGCCACCCAGCTTGCTGGCATCATCGCGCACCTTCTTCAGCGGCCGGCCCTCGGCCACCACGCGGCGGGCGAAGGCGATGGCGCCGGCCGTCAGATCACCCTCCACCACTTCGTCCACCAGGCCGGTGGCCAGCGCATCGCGGGCGTTCATCTGGGCACCGCTGGTCACCATCTCGGTCGCCTTCTTCGCGCCGACGATGCGCGGCAGCCGCTGGGTGCCGCCGGCGCCGGGCAGCAGGCCCAGCTTCACTTCGGGCAGGCCGAATTTCGCCTTGGCATCGCTCACCCGGTAATGGGCGCACAGCGCCACCTCAAGGCCGCCGCCCAGCGCGGTGCCGTGGATGGCGGCGATCACCGGCACGGGGGCGCTTTCCATCGCATCCTGCACGGCGGGCAGGGCGGCCCCGCGCGGCGGCTTGCCGAATTCGGAAATATCCGCCCCGGCGATGAAGGTGCGCCCGGCGCACACCAGCACGGCGGCCTTCACGTCCGAATCGCCGGCGATGGCGGCAAAGGCGCCGGCCAGGCCATCGCGCACATCGGCCGACAGCGCGTTGACCGGCGGCGAATTCACCGTGACCACGGCGATATCGCCATCCTTCGCAAGATCAACAACATGATTGATGGCGGTCATTGGCAGGCCTCTCCCCGGTATGATGATGTTTGCACCACGCTAGCAGCGAAACGGCGGCATTGCAGCCTTGTGGATAGGGCAGTGTTTGCATAAATTGGACGAATGGCAGCCAAATTCGGCCTGAGGGATTATATCGTGCGGTCGGCGCTGCCGGTCAGCTGCATTGTCGTGGCCGGTTATTTCGCCTTCCATGCCGCCTCCGGCCCCACCGGCTATGGCGCGCTGCGCGATTATCAGGCCCAGCGCGCCCGGCTTGAAGCCCAGGTGCGCGAAACCGATGAGCAGAAGGCCGCGCTGCAACAGCGGCTGGTGCTGCTCGATCCGCGCGGGGTTGATCCCGATCTGGCCGATGAACTGGTGCGCCGCCGGCTCGACATGGTGCGCCCGGATGAAGTGATCGTGCCGCTGCCGCCCGCAGAGCCGCCGGCCGCCCGCTGATCCGCCGCCGCGGCCGGTTAACCGGTTTGGCACATTGCCAAAAAGTGACACTTGCCGCCCCAGCCTGCGACATAATATACCAAGTTCACCACTTGGGAGAAGGGGATCAACTTGGCTCGCAGCACCGGCCGCAAGGCTGTCTCCGCACCGGCAGCGCCGAACTGGCCCCGCCCCGATGAACCGCAACGGTTCGTGGCCAGCAAAGAAGAGCTGCTGGCCATGTATCGCCAGATGGTGCTGATCCGCCGGTTTGAGGAGCGGGCCGGCCAGCTTTACGGCATGGGGCAGATCGGCGGTTTCTGTCACCTCTACATCGGCCAGGAAGCCGTGGTGGTGGGCATGCAGGCCGAACTGAAGCGCGGCGATTCCATCATCACCGGCTATCGCGATCATGGCCATATGCTGGCCTGCGGCATCGATGCCCGGGCGGTGATGGCCGAACTGACCGGCCGCGCCGCCGGCATCAGCCGCGGCAAGGGCGGTTCCATGCACATGTTCAGCGTGGAGCATGGCTTTTTCGGCGGCCACGGCATTGTGGCCGCCCAGGTGCCGCTGGGCGCCGGGTTGGGCTTTGCCCACAAATACAAGGGCGATGGCCATATCGCGGTCACCTATTTCGGCGATGGCGCGGCCAATCAGGGCCAGGTCTATGAAAGCTTCAACATGGCCGAGCTGTGGAAGCTGCCGGTGATCTTCGTGATCGAGAACAACCAATATGCCATGGGCACATCGGTGAACCGCGCCAGTTCCGAGGATCAATTGTATCGCCGCGGCGAAAGCTTCCGCGTGCCCGGCATGCAAGTGGACGGGATGGACGTGCTGGCGGTGCGCGGAGCGGCCAGGACCGCCATCGATTGGGTGCGCGCCGGCAACGGCCCGGTGTTGATGGAAATGAAGACCTACCGCTATCGCGGCCATTCGATGAGCGACCCGGCCAAGTATCGCAGCCGCGAGGAAGTGCAGGCGATGCGCGAGAAGAGCGACCCGATCGAGGGGCTGAAGAAGGAAATCATCGACGGCGGCTTTGCCGACGAGGCCGCGCTGAAGGCCATTGACCGCGAGGTGCGTGACGAGGTGGCCGAAAGCGCCGATTTCGCCCTGGAAGCGCCGGAACCGGCCCTGTCCGAACTCCACACCGACGTGCTGCTGGGAACCTACTGATGCCGCAGATCCTGCTTCCCGCCATGTCGCCCACCATGGAAGAGGGCACGCTGGCCAAATGGCTGGTGGCCGTGGGCGATGTGGTGAAACCCGGTGACGTGATCGCCGAGATTGAGACCGACAAGGCGACCATGGAACTGGAAGCCGATGATGGCGGCACCGTGGCCGCCCTGCTGGTGGCCGCCGGCAGCGAAGGCGTGAAGGTGGGCACCCCGATCATCAGCATCACCGGCGAGGATGAGGCGCCGGCGCCAGCGCCCGTTGCGCCCCCCGCCGCCGCACCGTCGCCGGTTGCCGCGATCACGCCTGAACCTACGCCGGCCGCCATCGCCCCCGCCGTCACCGCGCCTGCCATCACCGCGCCCGAACCCGCCAGCGGCCCCACCCGCCGCCAGACGGTGCGCGAGGCGCTGCGCGATGCCATGGCCGAGGAAATGCGCGGCGATGGCACGGTGTTCGTGATGGGCGAGGAGGTGGCCGAATATCAGGGCGCCTACAAGGTGACGCAAGGCTTGCTCGAGGAGTTCGGCCCCGCCCGCGTGATCGACACGCCGATCACCGAATATGGCTTTGCCGGCCTGGGCACCGGCGCCGCCATGGGCGGGCTGAAACCGGTGGTGGAGTTCATGACCTTCAACTTCGCCATGCAGGCGATTGACCATATCATCAATTCGGCGGCGAAAACCCTCTACATGTCGGGCGGGCAGATGCGCTGCCCGATCGTGTTCCGCGGCCCCAATGGTGCCGCCAGCCGCGTGGCCGCCCAGCACAGCCAGAATTATGGCCCCTGGTATGCCAGTGTCCCCGGCCTGATCGTGATTTCGCCCTATGATGCCGCCGATGCCAAGGGCTTGCTGAAGGCCGCCATCCGCAGCCCCGATCCGGTGGTGTTCCTTGAGAATGAGCTGCTCTATGGCCAGAGCTTTGACGTGCCGGAGGGCGAGCATGTCGTGCCGATCGGCAAGGCCCGCATCTGCCGCGCTGGCCAGCATGTCACGCTGGTGAGCTACAGCATCGGCGTGGGCGTGGCGCTGCAGGCCGCCGCCACCCTGGCTGCCGAGGGGATCGAGGCCGAGGTGATCGATCTGCGCACCCTGCGCCCGCTGGATCGCGCCACCGTGCTGGCCAGCCTGAAGAAGACCAACCGCCTGGTGGTGGTGGAGGAAGGCTGGCCGACCTGCTCGATCGCCTCGGAAATCATGGCGATCTGCATGGAGGATGGCTTTGACGATCTGGATGCGCCGGTGCTGCGGGTGACGAATGTGGACGTGCCGCTGCCCTATGCCGCCAATCTGGAAAAGGCCGCGTTGCTGAAGGCAGAGGATGTCGTCGCCGCCGCACGCGCCGTGTGTTACAGGTAGGGCCCATGCAGACGCGCATCGCCGTGATGATCGACGGCAGCTATTTCAACCGCGTTTCGAACTTCTACAAGTTCGAGCATGTGGCCGGGCGCCGCCTGTCGCTGTCGGGCCTGATGGATTTCATCCGCGTCGCCACCGCCGACATGGAAGATGTGCCGCGCAGCCGCGCCCGCGTGGTGGAGGCGCATTATTTCCGCGGCCGCTACACGGTGCGCGATCTGGAGGAGCGGGCGCGCACCGGCAATTTCGTCGAGGATGCGCTGCGCAACGACCGGGTGTTTGATCAGATCCTGGCCGCCAGCAACATCACCCCGCATTTCACCCGCATCGACACCAACAGCGAACCGCCCAAGGAACAGGGCATCGATGTGTGGCTGGCGCTGGAGGCGTTTGACCTGGCCGTGTCTGACCGCTGCGATGTGGTGGCGCTGGTGGCCGGCGATGGCGATTTCGTGCCGCTGGTGAAGAAGATCAACGCCATCGGCAAGCGCGCGCTGGTGGTGGCCTGGGCGATGAAATCCGATCAGGGCGCCGAGGTCCGTTATTCCGGCGCGCTGGCCGGGGCCGCCGCCTATTTCCTCGACATGGCCGACCTGATCGACAACCCGGACGATGGCGAACAGTCCGCGCTGGTCGATCAGCTTTTTGTGGACAATTGATATGGCGATTGATGTGACCATGCCCGCCCTGTCGCCCACCATGGAGGTGGGCACGCTGGCCAAATGGCATGTGAAGCCGGGTGACACGGTGAAATCGGGCGATATCATCGCCGAGATCGAGACCGACAAGGCCACCATGGAGGTGGAGGCCGTGGACGAAGGCGTGGTGATCGAGATCGCCGTGCCCGAGGGCCTCGAAAATGTGCCGGTGGGCACGGTGATCCTGCGGCTGGCCGGCGACGGCGAGGGCAGTGCGCCGCCGCCGAAGCCGGCACCCGCCCCGGCTCCCGCTCCGGCGGCAGCGCCAGCCGCCGCCCCGGCCCCAGTGGCTGCGCCGCCGGCGGCTGGGGAGCGCATCATCGCCAGCCCGCTCGCCCGCCGCATCGCCGAACTGAAGGGCGTCGATCTGGCCAGCGTGGCCGGCAGCGGCCCGCGCGGCCGCATCGTGCGCGCTGATGTGGAGGCCGCGGCCGGCAAGCCGGTGGCCATCACCTCTCCCCCTGGGGGAGAGGTCGAGAGACGCCCGCAGGGCGGCCCGGGAGAGGGGGTGCCGGCAGCGCCCGCCCCGGCTCCGGCGCCGGCACCCGCCGCCCCGGTCACCAGCGACATTCCGCACAGCGTCGAGAAGCTGGGCAATGTGCGCAAGGTGATCGCCCGCCGGCTGACCGAGGCCAAACAGTCCATCCCGCACATCTATTTGACGCTCGACGTGGAACTGGATGCGCTGCTCAAGCTGCGCGGCGAATTGAACAAGGCGCTGGAACCGCGCGGCATCAAGGTGAGCGTCAACGATCTCGTCATCAAGGCGCTGGCGCTCGGCCTGCGCCAAGTGCCCAAGTGCAACGTCTCGTTCGCCGGCGATCATTTGCTCGTCTATGAGCGCGCCGATATCTCGGTGGCCGTAGCCGCGCCCTCGGGCCTGATCACGCCGATCATCACCGGCGCCGATGGCAAGGCCGTCAGCCAGATTGCCAGCGAAATGAAGGTGCTCGCCGAAAAGGCCCGCGCCGGCAAGTTGCAGCCGCACGAATATCAGGGCGGCACCGCGTCGCTTTCCAATCTGGGCATGTTTGGCATCAAGCAGTTTGACGCGGTGATCAACCCGCCGCAGGCGATGATCCTGGCCGTGGGCGCCGGCGAGAAGCGCGCCGTGGTGAAGGGCGACGCGCTCGCCATCGCCACGGTGATGACCATCACCGGCAGCTTCGATCACCGCGCCATCGATGGGGCGGACGGCGCCGAACTGATGGGCGCGATCAAGGCGCTGATCGAGAACCCGCTAGGACTGGTGGCGTAGTTTATGATGCGCCAACCACTGAATTCGCTTTCACTGGTCGGAGACGGAGACGAAATAGACGCCATCACATTATTTGAACAGAGAATAGACATAAATTTGGATAAGGCGCATGCTCGCAATTGGTTGACTGTCGGCAACATATATTCCGATGCACTTCAGATAGCTCCAGAGCCTGCATCTCATCGACGCACGTGGATCAAATTGTGTGTAGCTCTCTGTTATTCTCAGGGTGATCATCCCCGGCGTGTGCAACCCGACACTGCTTTGATCGGGAAACGTGAGTCAGTGGTGAGTTATTTGCGACAACTCGCATCACGATTGAACAGCAGAAGGTTACAATGACGCCTGAAACATTTGATCTCGTTATCCTCGGCTCCGGCCCCGGCGGCTATGTCGCCGCGATCCGCGCAAGCCAGTTGGGCTTGAAGGTCGCCATTGTCGAGCGTGAGCGGTTGGGCGGCATTTGCCTGAACTGGGGCTGCATCCCGACCAAGGCGCTGCTGCGCACCAGCGAAATCTATCATTATATCACCCACGCCGATGCCTATGGGCTCAGCGTGGAGAAGCCCGCGTTTGATCTGAAGAAGGTGACCGACCGTTCCCGCAAGGTGGCGGCGCAGCTGAACAGCGGCGTGAAGGGCCTGATGAAGAAGAACAGGATCGAGGTGGTGGAAGGGCAGGGGCGCTTGACCGGGCCGACCAGCGTCTCGGTTACGACCGCCAATAGTGAGCGGGTGCTCAGCGCCAGGAATGTCATCGTGGCGACCGGCGCCCGCGCCCGCGATCTGCCGGGCCTTGAGGCGGACGGCAACCGCATCTGGACCTATCGCCACGCCATGGTGCCGCCGGCGATGCCGACGAAATTGCTGGTGATCGGATCGGGCGCCATCGGCATCGAATTCGCCAGCTTCTACAGCGACATGGGCGCGACGGTGACGGTGGTGGAGATGCTCGAACGCATCCTGCCAGTGGAGGATGAGGAGGTTTCAGCCTTCGCGCAAAAGGCGCTGACCAAGCAGGGCCTGACGATCATGACCGGCGCCAAAGTGAGCGACGTGACGCCGGGGCCCGAGGGCGTGACCGCCACCATCACCACCGCCGATGGCAAGGCCAGCACCGACCGCTACAGCCATGTCATCGTTGCCATCGGCATCGTGCCCAACACGGAAAACATCGGTCTCGAAGCGCTCGGCGTCGCCACCAACCGCGGCCATATCGTCACCGATCCGATGTGCCAAACCAATCTGCCCGGCCTTTATGCCATCGGCGATGTGACCGGCCCGCCCTGGCTGGCGCACAAGGCCAGCCATGAAGGCATCATCGCGGTGGAGCATATCGCCGGCGGCCACCCCCACGCGATGGACGTGGCGCGCATTCCCGGCTGCACCTATGCCCGCCCGCAGGTGGCCAGCATCGGCCTGACCGAAGCCAAAGCCAAGGCCGCCGGCCACAGCGTGCGCGTCGGCAAATTCCCCTTCATCGGCAATGGCAAGGCCATCGCGCTGGGGGAGGCGGAAGGCTTTGTGAAGACGGTGTTTGATGCCACCACCGGGCAACTGTTGGGCGCCCACATGGTCGGCGCCGAGGTGACCGAGTTGATCCAGGGCTATGCCATCGCCATGGGGCTGGAGACGACCGAGGCGGAATTGATGCACACCATCTTCCCGCACCCGACGCTGAGCGAGATGATGCATGAAAGCGTGCTCGACGCGTACGGGCGGGCGCTGCACTATTGATGGGCGCGCTGGCCGCCATGCTGATGGCCGCCAGTGGCACCGCCGCGCTGATGCCGCCGGGGTGGAGCGTGATCTGCCCACCGAAAAGCCGGCCTGACGAGATCGTCGTTTGCGCGAATCGCGAGCCGCCGCCATCGCCCTATCGCGCGCCATTGCCGGTGCTGCGGTCGTTCGGGGAGCGCGGCACGCTCAGTGTTTCGAACGAACGCAACCGTTTGCTCGGGCCCGATGTCGGCACGGCCGGCACCTGTTCCGGCACCTGGGGGCCGGGTGGCCCGTTCGGCTGCAACTATCAGCGCTTCAAGGAGAATGTGAACCAGGCGGCCGGTTCACGCGATCCGCGCGGCCGGGTGTATGAAGCCGAACGCTGATCCGGGGGTGCGGCAGCCTGCCGCACCTAAAGATGACAGGAAGGCAATGTTTCCCGCTTGAAATCAGGACCAATATTGTCCTATATGCAGGTCATCGGTTGGCCATCGCGGTAACTGCCCTTACCGCCGGCCCTCCGGCACGGGCGCATCCATCACTCCCCCCTGTTTGTGATGGATGCGCCCGTTTCCGTTGGAGCATTTCCCGACCAATGTGGAACGGCGGCACGGCGCGGAATTTGGTTCGTGGCAAGGTGCGAGGAGGGCGCGATGCAGCCGCCATCGCAACCGACGAGCGACGCAGCCAAGGGCCAAAGTCCGCCCGCCCCGTGGGGGTCGCCGGAACGGCGATGACGCTGATTCAGATTGGTCGGGAAATGCTCTAAGGCACCGCCTTGAGTTGTGCCGGCGCCGGCTCCGCCTCCCAATCCACCGACAGCGATTCAAACTTGCCGCTTTCGTGGTTGAGCACGCGCAGCACGCCCTCGGCAATGTCGAACAGCGCGCCTTGCAGATGCAGTTCGCCCTTGGCTTCGGCCTTGGCGATGAACGGGAAGCTGCGCAGATTGTCGATCGACAGCCGGATCGAGGCCAGTTCCAGCGCACTGCACGCATCAATGTCGGGCGAAAGCTGCGCTGCGGCGCGAATCGTGTCCCGGGCCGAAGCAATCTGGCTCATCCAGCGGTTGATGAACCCGCCCTCGCCGGGTTGGGCATTGTCGAACGTGCCTTCCAGACTGGCCTTGATGCCGCCGCAGCGGGCATGGCCCAGCACCAGGATGTGGTGCACCTTCAATTGGGTGACGGCATATTCAATCGCGGCCGACGTGCTGTGCTGGCCATGCGAGGGATCGGGATCGAAGTGCGGCACCAGATTAGCGACATTGCGCACCACGAACATCTGGCCCGGTTCGGTGTCGAAAATCCGGGTCGGGTCCACCCGGCTGTCGGAACAGCTGATCACCAGCACGCCCGGCGCCTGGCCCTTGTCGGCCAAGGCATCGTAACGGCGGCGCTGTTCCTGATAGGCCCCGGTGCGGAAGCGGCGATAGCCTTCCAGCAAAGCCTTGAATTCCGGCATGATCTTCCCCTGTGTCGCTCTGCCCTGCGGCCATGTTACGCGGTTATGGCAGCATCGTCACCCGCTGATGTTGGCATCGGCGGCAACTGCGGCTAATCCTGCGGCATGAGCCAGAATGTCCTTGATCTGCCCACCACCCCGTCGGGCCTGCCGCGCAAGCCGGACTGGATCCGGGTGAGGGCGCCCACCAGCAAGGCGTACAACGAAACCCGCACGCTGATGCGCGGGCTCAAGCTCAACACCGTGTGCGAGGAGGCGGCCTGCCCCAATATCGGTGAATGCTGGAGCCAGAAGCACGCCACGGTGATGATCCTGGGCGACACCTGCACCCGCGCCTGCGCCTTTTGTAACGTGAAGACCGGCATGCCGGCCATGGTGGACGCCGCCGAACCTGGCCATGTCGCCGAGGCCGCGGCCCGCTTGGGCTTGCAGCATATCGTCATCACCTCGGTTGACCGGGATGATCTGCCCGATGGCGGCGCCAGCCAGTTCGTGAAGGTGATCAACGAATTGCGCCGGCAAACGCCGGAGACGACGATCGAAATCCTCACGCCCGATTTCCGCAACAAGATGGACCGGGCGGTGGAAATGATCGTGGAGGCCGGCCCCGATGTGTACAACCACAATCTGGAAACCGTGCCGCGCCTCTATCCCACCATCCGGCCGGGCGCGCGCTATTATCATTCGCTGCGCCTGCTCGACAAGGTGAAGGCGCTGTCCCCCACCATCTTCACCAAATCGGGGCTGATGGTGGGCCTGGGTGAAACCGCGCTCGAACTGCACCAGGTGTTTGACGACATGCGTTCGGCCGGGGTGGATTTCCTCACCGTGGGCCAATATCTCCAGCCCACGCCGCGCCACGCCAAGGTGATCGAATTCGTGCCGCCGGCCAGTTTCCAGGCCTATGCCGCCGTTGCCCGCTCCAAGGGCTTCCTGCTGGTGGCGGCCTCGCCGCTCACCCGCTCCTCCTATCACGCCGGCCGGGATTTTGCCGAAATGCAGGCGCGGCGAAAGGCGCAGGCGGCAGCCGCCAGCCCCGCCGCTAAGCGGGGCTGATGCCCAAACACCGCGAAGTGCGTTCCCTGCCATGGTCGGCGGCCGAGATGTTTGCTCTGGTCGCCGATGTCGGCCGTTATGGCGAGTTCCTGCCCTGGGTGCAGGGCATGCGGGTGGGGCCGAAACAGCCGCAGCCGGATGGCCGCGAGGTGCTGGTGGCCGACATGGTGGTGGGCTTTCGCATGATCCGCGAGAAATTCACCAGCCGGGTGACGCTGGAACCGGTCAATGCCGCCGGCAAGGGCCATGTCCATGTCGATTATCTTGATGGCCCGATGAAATATCTGTTCAACGACTGGCAGTTCTGTGACCGGCCGGGCGGCGGCTGCGACATTGATTTTTCGGTGGATTTCCAGTTCCGCAACCGCGCGTTCGAGGCGCTGGCCGGCATGGTGTTTGCCGAAGCCTTTGAAAAGATGGTCAGTGCCTTCGTGCGCCGGGCCGAGGCGCTGTATGGACCGCGTTAGGGCCTGAAAGGTCAGGGCCTCAGCAGGCCCAGCGCCACCAGCGCCGCCTGGCGGCGCACCTCGCTGCGGCCCAGATCGCCGAACTGGCGGGTATCGGCCACCACCGCTTCGTCCGGTTCGCCGCGCACCGCCCGGGCAAACACCACCATGCCCACCGGCTTGCCCGGCGTGGCACCGCCCGGCCCGGCGATGCCGGTGATCGACACCGCGATATCGGCCGGGCTGGCGGCCAGCACGCCCTGTGCCATCGCCCAGGCCGTGGCCGGCGAGACAGCGCCAAAGGTGGCCAGCACATCCTCCGACACGCCGAGCAATTCCATCTTGGCCTCGTTGGAATAGGTGACAAAGCCGCGTTCAAACACGTCGGATGATCCGGCGATTTCGGTGAGCGCGGCGGCCACCAGCCCGCCCGTGCAGCTTTCGGCCACCGCGATACGGCGCCCGGCCCGGCGGTTTTCGGCCAGCACCAGTTCGGCCATGGCGACCAGTTCGGCGTCCATCCCGCTCATTCCGGCACCCGCACGCTGGCCATGGCCTGGGCGGCGATGCCCTCCTGCCGGCCGGTGAAGCCCAGCTTCTCGGTGGTGGTGGCCTTCACGCTCACCCGATTGGGCGCAAGGCCCAGGATGTCGGCCAGCCGGGCCCGCATCGCCTCGCGGTGGGGGCCGATCTTGGGCCGCTCGCAGATCAGCGTGACATCGACATGATCGATGATGCCGCCGCGCACCCGCACCAGCGCTGCGGCGTGGGCCAGGAACTGGTCAGACGCGGCGCCTTTCCAGCGATCATCGCTGGGCGGGAAATGGTCGCCGATGTCGCCGGCGGCAATGGTGCCGAGCAGCGCATCGGTGAGGGCATGGAGACCGGCATCGGCATCGCTGTGGCCCACCAGCCCGGCCTCGTGGGGGATTTTCACCCCGCACAGCCAGACATGATCGCCCGGCCCGAATTTGTGGACATCAAAGCCGGAGGCGGCGCGGAAGGAATAGTTGGTCATGGCTTGCGCCTTGGCAAAATCGGCCGGCTCCGTCACCTTGAAAGCGTGCTCGTCGCCCGGCGTGATCGCCACGCCCAGGCCGGCGGCGAGCGCGATGGCCACCTCGTCCGTCTGCCCCGGCGCGGCGGCGCGGTGGGCGGCCAGGATCGCCGGATAGCGGAAGGCCTGCGGGGTCTGCACCCGCCAGAGATTGTCGCGATCGACACTGCCGGAAAAGCGGCCATCCGCCCCGCGGCGCAGACTGTCCACCTGGGGCAGGGCGGGGCATGCGCCATCCAATGCGGGATCATTGAACGCCGCCAGCAGCGCATCGATCATCGCGGCCGGCACAAAGGCGCGGGCGGCATCATGCACCAGCACAAGATCGGGCGGATCGGCGGCCAGCGCCTCCAGCCCGGCCAGCACTGATGCCTGGCGGGTGGCGCCGCCGGCCACCGGCGCGGGCAGCGGCAGGCCGGCGACGGCGGCATCATAAAGCGCGCGGCAATCGGGGTTGATCACCACGGTGACGCCGCTGATCGCCGGATGGCCGAGCAGGCCCTCGATGGCATGGCGCAGCAGCGGCTGGCCGGCGACGCTGCGATATTGTTTCGGGATGCCGCCGCCGGCCCTGATGCCGCTGCCGGCGGCGACGATGATGGCATGGATGCGCATGGCCATGCCGCATAAAGGCCGCTTGCCTTGTGGAAAAGGGCCAATCTGCGCTATGGCCCGCCGGCGATGACCCTGATTTCCCCCATCCAGATCGGCCCCAACCGTATCGACGTGCCGGTGATCCTGGCGCCGATGACCGGCGTGACCGACATGCCGTTCCGCACGCTGGTGCGCCGTTTCGGCGCGGGGCTGACCGTGACCGAGATGATCGCATCCGAAGCGATGATCCGCGAGACGCGGCAGAGCATCCAGAAGGCCGCCTGGCACCCCAGCGAGGAGCCGGTTTCGATGCAGCTGGCCGGCTGCGAGCCGCAGCGCATGGCCGAAGCCGCCAAGCTGAACGAGCAGAAGGGCGCCGCCATCATCGACATCAACATGGGTTGCCCGGTGAAGAAGGTGGTCAATGGCCACGCCGGCTCCAGCCTAATGCGCGATCTGCCGCTGGCCACCCAGCTGATCCGTGCCACCGTGAAGGCCGTGAAGCTGCCGGTGACGCTGAAGATGCGCATGGGCTGGGATCACAACAGCCTGAACGCGCCCGAACTCGCCCGCATCGCCGAAGCGGAAGGGGTGCAGCTGATCACCGTGCACGGCCGCACCCGCTGCCAGCTGTACAGCGGCACCGCTGATTGGGCCTTCGTGCGCAAAGTGAAGAATGCCGTGCAACTGCCTGTGATCGTGAATGGTGACATTTGTTCGATTGAAGATGCCAGGGCGGCGCTGGCCCAGAGCGGCGCTGATGGCGTGATGATCGGGCGTGGCGCCTATGGCCGGCCCTGGTTGCTGGCGCAGGTGATGGCGGCGCTCACCGGCCGGCCTGTGCCGGCCGACCCAAGCCTCGCCGAACAGCATGCGCTGGTGAAGGAACATTATGGCCTGATGCTTGATCTGTATGGCGAGCTGAACGGGGTCAATCTCGCGCGCAAGCATCTGGGCTGGTACACCAAAGGCCTGCACGACAGCGCCCAGTTCCGCCACGCCGTCAACCAGGTGACCAGCAGCAGCGCTGTGCTGGCGATGATCGACCGTTTCTATGAGGCGCTGCTGCGCGCCCCGGTGCTCGATCAGGCCGCCTGACGCCTGTCGCATAAAGGCAACGCTGCGGCGATTGACTGTGTTCCCGTTGCAACAGCAATCGGCTATCACCGCCGCATTGTGGCAGGCGATTCGCATCAACTGAACATCATGGTGCGGCGGCGGCGCGGCCTGCTGGCGCGGCAGGCGGTGCGCTGGCGGCGCCTGTCCCGCCGGGCGCTGCGCATCAGCCGCAGCGCCGGTTTCTATCCCAGGCTGGAATTGCTGGCGGCGGTGCTCACCATCGTGGCCGGCTGGTCCAGCTATGCCTGGCTCACCGGGCGCGGTTTGCCGGCCAATGGCGCCTCGCAGCCGCTGGTGGCGCTGTTGGTGGTGGCCAATCTGGTGCCGGCGATGCTGCTGGTGGTGCTGATCGGCCGGCGCGTGGCGGTGCTGGTCACCAATCGCCGGCGCGGCCTGGCCGGCGCCCGGCTGCACCTGCGGCTGGTGGCGCTGTTTGCCTCCATCGCCGCGGTGCCCACGCTGCTGGTGGTGGTGTTTGCCTCGCTGCTGTTCCAGTTTGGCGTGCAATTCTGGTTTTCCGACCGGGTGCGCACCGTGCTCGATGGCTCCAACCAGGTCGCCCAGGCGTATGTGGAGGAAAACCGCCAGCGCATTGCCGATGATATCGTGGTGATGGCGGCCGACGTCGCCTCGTATGCGCGCGATTTCGGCGAGGGCTCGGCGCTGTTCCGGCGCGGGCTGGATTTCCAGGTGGCCGGCCGCACCCTCACTGAAGCCGCGGTGGTGCGGCGCACGGCCGGCGGGCTGGAATTCGTGGCGCTCAGCAAGGTGGGCCCGGCCGATGTCGCCAACCATCTGTCTGACATTGATCTGGGCCGGGCGGTGGCTGCGCCGGTCACCCTGATCGGCGCCGGGGAGGACCGGGTGGAGGCCGCCGTGGCGGTGCCCGGCCTGCCGGCCACCTTCCTCTATGTCAGCCGCCGGGTGGACCCCGCCGTGCTGGCCCGCGCCAGCAAGGCCGCCGGTGCGCTGGACGAATACAAGTCGCTGATCGAGCGCAGCCGGGTGATGCAGTTGCGCTTCAACCTGGTGTTGATGGCGGTCTCGCTGCTCACCCTGATCGTTGCCATCTGGTTTGCGCTGTGGCTGGCCAACCGGCTGGTGGAGCCCATCGCCCGGCTGGCCTTTGCCGCCGAACGGGTGGGTGCCGGCGATCTGGATGTGCGCGTGCCGGTGCGCGGCGATGCCGACGAGATCGGCGTGCTGGAACGCGCCTTCAACCGCATGACCAGCCAGCTGAAAAGCCAGCAGGCCGCGCTTCTCAGCGCCAATGGCGAACTCGACACCCGCCGCCGCTTCACCGAGGCCGTGCTGGCCGGTGTTTCGGCCGGGGTGATGTCCATCGCGCCCGATGGCGAAATCCGCGTCGCCAATGCGTCCGCCGCCTCGTTGCTGGGGGTGCCGCACCGGCTGCTGCGCGGCCAGCGGCTGAGCGACGTGGCCCCCGAACTGGCCGAACTGCTGGACCAGGCCCGCCACAGCGGCGATGCCGCCGGCCAGGTGCGCATCCAGCGCGATGGCGAAACCCAGACGCTGGCGGTGCGCTTTGGCGCGGCCGGTGAGGGCCAGGGCGGTGCCGGCTTCGTGCTGACCTTTGACGACATCTCGGCGCAACTGGCCGATCAGCGCCGTGCCGCCTGGGCCGATGTCGCCCGCCGCATCGCACACGAGATCAAGAACCCGCTCACCCCCATCCAGCTGGCCGCCGAGCGGCTGCAACGCAAGTTCGGCCGCCAGATCGCCGAGGACGCGGACACCTTCACCACGCTCACCGGCACCATCGTCCGCCAGGTGGGGGACCTCAGGCGCATGGTGGACGAATTTTCCGAATTCGCCCGCCTGCCCAAGCCGGTGTTTGCGCCCGACCAGCTTGACCGGCTGGTGCGCCAGGCGCTGGTGCTGCAGGAAGTGGCCTTCCCGGCCATCCGCTTCAGCCTGTCGGGCGAGACCACTGCCCCGCTGGTGTGTGACCGGCAGCAACTGGCGCGCGCCATCACCAATCTGATCAAGAACGCCGCCGAAAGCGTGACCGCGCGCATGGAGGCCGATGGCGGCCCCGGCCAAATCGCCATCAGCCTGGCCGAGGCCGGCAGCCAGATCCGCCTTGCCGTCACCGACAATGGCCTGGGCTTTCCGGCCGAAGACCGGATGCGCCTGCTGGAACCCTATGTCACCACCCGGGCGCGCGGCACCGGACTTGGCCTCGCCATCACCGCCAAGATCATCGAGGATCATGGCGGCCAGCTGGAACTGGCCGACAATCCGGCCGGCCCCGGTGCCATGGTGGTGGCCACCCTGGCCCGCGCGCCACTGCCCGATGCCCCACCCGCCCAAGCCCAGATGCTGCCGCCGGCCCTGACCACGGCCAGCGTGATCGCCCCTGTTTGAGACTGCCCCCCAGTTGAGGATGCTTCCCCGCCATGGCGCTTGATATCCTGATCGTCGATGATGAAGCCGATATCCGCGAGCTGGTGGCCGGCGTGCTGGCCGATGAGGGCTTTGAAACCCGGGTGGCGGCAAACAGTCAGCAGGCGCTGGCCGCGCTGGCCGAACGCCGGCCCAGCCTCGTCATCCTCGATATCTGGCTGCAGGGCTCGGCGATGGACGGCATC
Organism: Sphingomonadales bacterium; assembly: GCA_027483465.1. GTDB lineage: Bacteria > Pseudomonadota > Alphaproteobacteria > Sphingomonadales > Sphingomonadaceae > Sandarakinorhabdus. The sequence continues at coordinate 33,593 of JAIXUQ010000050.1, read as the reverse complement.
GAGCTCCTGGATGTGATGAAGGCGCGCGATCCCACCCTGCCGGTGGTCATGATCAGCGGCCACGGCACGCTGGACACCGCGGTGGCGGCCATCAAGCGCGGCGCCTATGACTATATCGAAAAGCCGTTCCAGGCCGATCAGTTGCTGCTGGTGGTGCGCCGCGCCACCGAGACCGAACGGCTGCGCCGCGAATATCAGGCGCTGAAGGAGCGCGTGGGCTATGACATCGAGCTGACCGGCACCTCGCCGCAGATCAACCAGGTGCGCGCCACCCTGAAGCGGGTGGCCGCCACCGGCAGCCGCGTGCTGATCACCGGCCCGGCCGGCAGCGGCAAGGAGGTGGCGGCGCGCCTGCTGCACCAGTGGAGCAGCCGCGATGCCGCCCCGTTCGTGGTGGTCTCGGCCGCGCGGATGACCCCGGAACGGGTGGAGGAGGCGCTGTTCGGCGTGGAGGAGGGGGGCGAGAATGTGCGCGCCGGCCTGCTGGAACAGGCGCACGGCGGCACGCTGTTTCTGGATGATGTGGCCGACATGCCGGTGACGACCCAGGCCAAGATCTTGCGCGTGCTCACCGAACAGGTGTTCCAGCGCGTGGGCGGCGCGCGCTGGGTGCGGGTGGATGTGCGGGTGATTTCCGCCACCAGCCGCGATCTGGCCGCCGAAATCGCCGCCGGCCGCTTCCGCGAGGATCTTTATTATCGCCTCAATGTCGTGCCGGTCAGGATGCCGCCGCTCTCGGAACGGCGGGAGGATGTGGCCGAACTCGCCCGCTATTATCTTGCCCGCTATGCCGCCGAACGCGGCACCGCCACCCCCAGCCTCACGGATGATGCGCTGGCCGCGCTGCAAACCTATGATTGGCCCGGCAATGTGCGCCAGTTGCGCAACGTGATCGAGCGCACGCTGATTCTCGCCCCCACGTTGAAGGTGACCGAGATCGATATCGACATGCTGCCGCAGGAGGTGACGGCCGAGCCCTCGCGGCTGGTGCCGGGCCAGGCGGTGCGATCGATCATGGGCACGCCGCTGCGCGAGGCGCGCGAAGCCTTTGAGCGCGAATATCTGCGCGCCCAGATCCGCCGCTTTTCCGGCAATATCAGCCGCACCGCCGCTTTCATCGGCATGGAACGCAGCGCCCTGCACCGCAAGCTGAAGGCGCTGGGGCTGGCCGATGAACAGCCCGAGGGCGAGGCCGAGGTGGACGAATGACCACCATCAGCGGCCTGTGACGAAAGGAATATTTGAAAAGCCCCGGTTCCCTGCCTATGCCGATTGCAGGGCGGCGCGTTCGCGCCCAAGAAGAACAGGGATGACCCGATGGCCGACAAACCCAACAGCCTGCAGGATGTGTTTCTCAACACGGTGCGCAAAACCCGCACCCCGGTGACGATGTTCCTGGTGAACGGCGTAAAGCTGCAAGGCGTGATCACCTGGTTTGACAATTTTTCGGTGCTGTTGCGCCGTGACGGCCACAGCCAGCTGGTGTACAAGCATGCCATCTCGACGGTGATGCCGGCCACTCCGCTGCAACTGTTCGAGGCCGAAACCGAAGAGTGAGCGCCTGATTGCCTGAACAACCCGCCGGGGCGGCGACAACAGCCCCCATCATTGGGGCGCCCGTCACCGGCCCCAACCAGCTGACCATCGCCGGGTTTGACGAGGCGCGCGGCCTGCGCACGGGCGCGCGCGCCATCGTCATCCTGCCCCATATCGCCAGCGGCCGGGGTGGCCATCCAGGCCGTGACTCGGCTGCCCAGCGCTCACCCGATGCCAAGCTGGCCGAAGCCGTGGGCCTCACCCGCGCCATCGCGCTGAACGTCGTGCATGCCGAGGTGGTGCGGCTGCGCAGCGTTTCCGTCTCGCATCTGCTGGGCAGCGGCCAGATTGATCGGCTGGCCGGGCTGGTGGCGGCGCTGGGCGTGGAGGTGGTGATCGTGGATGGCGCGGTCACGCCGGTGCAGCAGCGCAACCTGGAAAAGGCGCTGAAGGCCAAGCTGATCGACCGCACCGGGCTGATCCTGGAGATTTTCGGCGAGCGCGCCAGCACCGCCGAAGGCACGTTGCAGGTGGAACTGGCGCATCTTCATTATCAGTCCAGCCGGCTGGTGCGCAGCTGGACCCACCTTGAACGCCAGCGCGGCGGCTTCGGCTTTCTGGGCGGCCCCGGCGAATCGCAGATCGAGACGGACCGCCGCCTGATCCGCGACCGCATCGCCCGGCTGAAGAAAGAGCTTGAGGAGGTGCGCCGCACCCGCGGCCTGCACCGGCGCAACCGGCAGAAGGCGCCGTGGCCGGTGGTGGCGCTGGTCGGCTATACCAATGCCGGCAAATCCACCCTGTTCAACCGGCTGACCGGCGCCGAGGTGCGCGCCGAGGATCTGCTGTTTGCCACGCTGGACCCCACCATGCGCGCCATCCGGCTGCCGGGGCATGACAAGGTCGTATTGTCCGACACGGTGGGGTTCGTCTCCGATCTGCCCACCCAGTTGGTCGCAGCCTTCCGCGCCACGCTGGAGGAGGTGCTGGAGGCCGATCTGATCATCCACGTGCGCGACATCAGCCACCCGGACAGCGAGGCCCAGGCCCAGGATGTGCTGGACGTGCTGGCCGATCTGGGCCTGGCGCCCGGTGGGCGCGAAACCCCGATGCTCACCCTGTTCAACAAGATGGACGCGCTGCCGACCGAACAGGCCGAACTGGTGCGCGCCCGCGCCGGGGATGATGCCATCCCGGTTTCGGCGCTCACCGGCGAAGGCATCGCCCAGTTGCAGGCCGCGATGGACACCGCGCTGCGGGCCGGCGCGCGCGTGCACCGCATCCGCGTGCCGCTGGCCGATGGCCGCCGCATCGCCTGGCTGCACAGCCATGGTGAGGTGGTGGACAGCAGCAGCGACGAAGCGTGCATGATTCTCGACGTCCGCCTCTCCGACAAGGACAAGGCCCGCTTTGATACGCTGATTTGAGGTTTTCCCGCGCGGCTGGCTTTGGCAATGAGGGTTAATGCTGCGTTTTGTGGGTTCTCTCTGTCTGATCATCGTGATGGCGTTGCCGCTGTGGCCGGCGCGTGCCGACGAGGCGCGGGTGTCGCCGGAACAGCAGGCCGCCTTTGCCGATTGGCTCAACCAGTATCGCGCCGATGCCGCCGCCCGCGGGCTGAAACCGGAATGGCTGGATGCGGCGCTGGCCGGCGTCGCGCTCACGCCGCATGTGATCGGCGCCGATCGCAGCCAGCCCGGCACCGCCGCCCGCCCGGTGCGCTTTCCCGATTATCTGGCCGGCAAATTCCGCGGTGACCGCATCCCCTTTGGCCAGCGCCAGTTCGCCGCCCACCGCGATCTTCTGGCCCAGGCCGAAGCCAACAGCGGCGTGCCGGCAGCGGTGATCGCCGCGATCTGGGGCATTGAAACCAGCTATGGCCGGGTGATGGGCCGGCATGATCTGCCCTCGGCCCTGGCCACGCTGGCCTTTGAAGGCCGGCGGCGCGAATTGTTCACCGCCGAACTGGATGCCGCCGTTCGCATGGTGGGCGAAGGCCATGCCCCGCGTGAGGCGATGAAGGGCAGTTGGGCCGGCGCCTTTGGCCAGACCCAGTTCCTGCCCAGTTCCTATCTGGATTATGGCCGCGACGGCGATGGCGATGGCCGCGTGGATCTGTGGGGCAGCCCGGCCGATGTCTTTGCCTCCATTGGCCATTATCTCGCCACCCACGGCTGGCAACCGGGTGAAGGCTGGGGGTTCCGCGCGCTGCTGCCCGATGGGCTGGATCGCGCGGCGCTGGCCGCCACGGTGCCGCCCAGCCGCTGCATGGGGCCGCTGGCCCGGCATTCGGCGCTGAAACCGGCGCGCGAATGGCGGCAACTGGGGTTCGTGCCGGTCAATGCCGCCTGGCCGGCCGACGATGTGGACATGAGCCTGATCGAGCCGGACGGGCCGGGGCAGGGCGCCTATCTCGTCACCCGCAGCTATCGCGCCATCCTGGGCTATAATTGCTCCAATCTCTATGCGCTGTCGGTGGCGCTGCTGGCCGATGCCATCAGCCTGCCGGCCGGCTTGCAGATCGCCGGCGCCGAAACGGCCGCATCGCAATGATGGCGCCTCCCCGCCAGGGTGCAGCGCTGCTGGCGGCGCTGTTGCTGGCCGCCTGTGCCGGTCGCACCCCGCCGCCAACGGCCAGCCGGCCGCCGGCTGCGGGCGCGCAGTCTGATCTGGCGGCGGCCGAACAGGCCGTGGCCCGCGATGCCGCCCGGCTGGGCACATGGCCGGTGAAGATCGGCAAACCCTATCAGGTGGCCGGCATCACCTATTATCCGGCCGATGATCGCGGCTATGCCGAAGAGGGCGTGGCCAGCTGGTATGGGCCCGGTTTCCACGCCGGTAGCACCGCCAACGGCGAAACCTATGATCAGGATGATCTCACCGCCGCGCACCGCACCCTGCCGATGCCCAGTTGGGTGGAAGTGGAAAATCTGGACAATGGCCGGCGCTTGACGGTTCGGATCAACGATCGCGGCCCGTTCGCGAAGGGCCGCATCATCGATCTGTCGCGCAAATCGGCGCAATTGCTGGGTGTGGATCGCGCCGGCACCGCGCGGGTGCGTCTCCGCCGGGTGTTTCCGGCCGGGCGGGATGAAGCGCCCGCACCGCCGCCTCCGCCGCCGCCCGTGGTGGTGGCCGAAGCCGCGCCGCCGGCCGTTGCCACCGTGGCGCTGCCGCCGTCATCAGCAGCATTGCCGCCTTCGGCCGCTGGCGGCGAATGGCTGGTGCAGGTGGCGGCGCTGGCCGATGCCGGGCGCGCGGCCTGGTTGTCGGGCTTTCTGGCCGGGTTTGGCCCGGTTTCCACCCAGAATGCGCCCGGCGGGCTGATCCGTGTGCGGCTGGGCCCCTTTGCCAGCGCCGCTGCCGCTGCCGCCGCGCTGGCGCAGGTGCGCGGCGCCGGCTATGGCGATGCCCGTGTGATTCCGCCGCAGCCGGCCCGCTGAAGCCGGCGCGCAACCGTTCAAGAAGGCCCCTGTTCGATGCGTTTTTCGATGCGTTTTGTTGCTCCAATTGCCCTTGTTGCCAGCCTGGCTGCCGCGCCCGCGCTGGCCCAGGCCTATGACACCGCCGCGCCCATCGCCTTCATGAAGGATCTGCAAACCGGCCGCATCCTGTTTGCCAAGGCGGCGGACAAGCGCATGCCGCCGGCCTCCATGGCCAAGATGATGAGCGTCTATGTCGCCTTCAAGCTGATCAAGGCCGGTGAGGCCAGCCTGGACCAGCCGATCCTGGTGCGCGAGGAGACGTGGAAAAAATGGAACAACCAGGGCAGCACCATGTTCCTGGATGTGAACAGCCAGGTGAGCGTTGAAAATCTGCTGCACGGCATCGTCACCCTGTCGGGCAATGATGCCTGCGTGGTGCTGGCCGAGGGCCTGGGCGGCACCGAGGCCAATTATGTCGCCCTGATGAACCGCGAGGCCCAGCGGCTGGGCCTGAAGGGCAGCCATTTCACCAACACCAACGGCTGGCCCGATCCGCAGGAATATGTGACCGCGCGCGATCTCGCCATGATCGCCGAGGCGACGATCCGCGATTTCCCCGATCTCTACGCGCGTTTCTATCAGAAAGAGGGCTTCACCTGGGGCAAGACGATGGGCAGCGGCCAGGCCATCACCCAGGGCAACCGCAACCCGCTGCTGGGCAAGGTGGCCGGCGCCGATGGCCTGAAAACCGGCCACACCGAAGAGGCCGGCTATGGCTTCACCGGTTCAGCGGTGCAAAACGGCCGCCGCATCGTGATGGTGGTGGCCGGCCTGCCCAGCTTTGGCGAGCGCGTGTCGGCCAGTGTCGATTTCATGAACTGGGGCTTTGCCGCCTGGCAGAATGTGCCGCTGGGCAAGAAGGGCCAGGTGCTGGGCCAGGTCGCCATTGCCGGCGCGGCCGATGCCCGGATTGATGCGGTGGCCGGCAAGGATCTGTTTGTCACCCTGCCGCGCGGCTTTGCCATGGAGCGCAAGACCAGTGTGCAGCCGCTGGCCGGGCTGAAGGCGCCGCTGCCGGCCGGGGCGCAGGTGGGCTGGCTGGTGGTGACCATGCCCGGCCAGCCGCCGGCCCGCGCCCCGCTGGTGACGCCGGTGGCGATCGAGGAAGCCGGCATGGTGCGCCGCGCGCTGAACTGGCTGCTGGGGCTGTTTGGCTGATGGCCCGCGGTCGCTTCATCACGCTGGAAGGCGGGGAGGGGAGCGGCAAGTCCACGCAAGGCCGGCTGCTGGCCGATGCCATCGGCGGACGAGGCCACGAGGTGGTGTTGACCCGCGAACCGGGCGGCACCGCCGGCGCCGAAGCCATCCGCGGCCTGCTGGTGACCGGCGACACCGCGCGCTGGGCGCCGTGGAGCGAGGCGCTGTTGATGACGGCGGCGCGGGTGGACCATGTTGCCCGCGTGATCCGGCCGGCGCTGGCGCGCGGGGCCATGGTGATCTGCGATCGCTATGTCGATTCCACCCGCGCCTATCAGGGCGCCGGGCACGGGCTGGATGATGCGGCGCTCACCCGGCTGCATGATGATGCGGTCGGCCTGTGGCCCGATCTCACCCTGGTGTTTCGGCTGGATGCCGAAGCCGGCCTCGCCCGCGCCCGCCAGCGCGGCGGCGCCGAGGCCCGGTTCGAGGGGTTTGCCGGCGATTTCCATGCCCGCATCGCCGCCTTCTTCGCCGGCCTGCCCGGCCGCGAGCCCGCGCGCTGCCGCGCCATCGATGCCAGCGGCAGCGTGGCCGATGTTCACGCCCGCATCATGGCGGCGTTGTGACCGGCCTGATCGGCCATGAAGCCGCGGTGGCGGAATTCATGGCGGCCTTTCGCGGCGGCCGCCCCCACCATGGCTGGCTGCTGGCCGGCCAGCAGGGGTTGGGCAAGGCGATGTTTGCCCGCGCCGCCGCGACCTGGCTTCTGGCCGGCTGCCCACCGGAGTTCGCGGTGCCTGATGATGCCGAGGCCGCCCGGCTGATGGCGGCGGGATCGCATCTGGATTTCCGCCTGATCGAACGCACCGTGGGCAAGACCGGCAAGCTGCGCGCCGAGATCGTGATTGGCCAGATCGTCCGCCGGCCCGACAGCGAGGGCCAGCCGCTGCGCGAATTCCTGTCGGGCACGCCGATGCTGGGCCCGCGCCGGGTGGTGGTGATCGATGCGGCCGACGATATGAACCGCAACACCGCCAATGCCTTGCTGAAAAGCCTTGAGGAACCGTCGGAAGACACGGTGTTCCTGTTGATCAGCCATTCGCCCGGCCGGCTGTTGCCCACCATCCGTTCGCGCTGCCGCACCCTGCGCTTCTCGCGCCTGCCGGATGCCGATGTGCGCCGGGTGCTTGCAGCGGCCGAAGGCGAGGGGGCCGAACTGGATGGCGAGGACGAGGCGCTGTTGCTCCGTCTGGCCGCTGGCTGCCCCGGCCGCGCGCTCAGCCTGGCCGCTGCCGGCATCACCTGCCTGAGCCGCGATCTGGCGGCACTGCCCGGCCTGCCGCCGGAACGGGCCAATCCGGCGGCGCTGGCGCTGGCCCGAACCGTCACCATGAAGGGCCGCGAAGGCCGCTATGCCGCGCTGCTCGATGCCGTGCCCGCCCTGATCGCGGCGCGTGCCAAGGGGCTGGCCGGGCCGCAGCGGGCACAGGCCATCACCGAATGGGAACAGGCCAGCCGGCTGGCGCGCGAGGCGGTGCCGTTGCAGCTTGAGCCCGGCCAGGTGGCCTGGCGGCTGGCCATGCACCTGGCTGCGCTGCCGAGTTGACTTGAAACGCGCCGGCTTCTGCCGCATTGGCCACGCCCATGACCAAGCCGCGTTTCTATCTCACCACGGCCATCGCCTATCCCAATGGCCGCCCGCACATGGGCCATGCCTATGAGGCGATCGCCAGCGACGTGATCGCCCGCTTCAAGCGGTTGGACGGGCACGAGGTGCGTTTCCTGACCGGCACCGACGAGCATGGCCTGAAGATCGATCAGGCCGCCCGCGCCGCCGGGATGGCGCCCAAGGCCTATGTCGATCAGATGGTGGCGCCGTTCCAGGCGCTCGACGCGGCGCTGGGCATCAGCTTTGACCGGTTCATCCGCACCACCGATGCCGATCACAAGGCGCTGGTGCAGGCGCTGTGGCAGCGCATGGCGGCCAATGATGATCTCTATCTCGGCCGCTATGAAGGCTGGTATTCGGTGCGGGACGAGGCCTTTTACGACGAGGCCGAACTGGTCACGGCTGATGATGGCGCCCGGCTTTCGCCGCAGGGCACGCCGGTGGAATGGACGGTGGAGGAAAGCTGGTTCTTCCGCCTTTCAGCCTATCAGGACCGGCTGCTGGCGCTGTATGACAGCCAGCCCGATTTCATCCAGCCCGCCAGCCGTTTCAACGAGATGCGCGCCTTTGTTGCCGGCGGGCTTTCGGATCTTTCGGTCAGCCGCACCAGCTTTGCCTGGGGCATCCCGGTGCCGGGCGATGAACGGCATGTGATGTATGTCTGGCTGGATGCGCTGGCCAATTATCTCACCGGTGCCGGCGGGCTGGACGGGGAATGGTGGCCGGCCGCGCTCCACATCGTCGGCAAGGATGTGGTGCGGTTTCACACCGTCTACTGGCCGGCCTTCCTGATGTCGGCCGGGCTGGCCCTGCCGAAGACCGTGTTCGGCCATGGCTTCCTGCTCAACCGTGGCGAGAAAATGTCGAAGTCGCTCGGCAATGTGGTTGATCCGGCCGAAATGGCCCAGCGCTTCGGCGTCGACCGGCTGCGCTGGTTCCTCTGCCGCGAGGTCGCCTTTGGCGAGGATGGCAGCTACAGCGACGAGGCCATCGTGGAGCGCACCAACGCCGATCTGGCCAACGGCATCGGCAATCTGGCGCAGCGCAGCCTGGCGATGGTGGCCAAGAATTTGGGCGGCGTGATGCCGGTGTGGGGCGAGGCCGGCGAGACGGAATTGCGCCTGAAACAGGCCTTCCACGCCGGCGCCGAGGCCTATTTTGCCGCGATGAACAGCCTGGCGCTGCACCGCGCGCTCGATGCCGTGATGGCGATGGTGACGGCGGCCAACGGCTATTTTGCCGAGAATGCGCCCTGGGCCCTGGCCAAGAGCGGCGACACCACCCGCATGGCCGAAGTGCTCGCCGCCACGCTGGATGCCACCCGCCGCATCGTGCTGCTGGCCCAGCCCTTCATGCCGGGCAGCACGTCGCTGCTGCTCGATCAACTGGGCGTGGCAGCAGATGCGCGTGATTTCAACGGCTTCAACACGCCAGTTGCGGCCGGTACGCAACTGCCGGCGCCGGCCGGCGTGTTCCCGCGCATCACGCTGGATGGCTGAGCCATGCTGATCGACAGCCATTGCCACCTGAATTATGCCGGCCTGGGCGATGATGTGCCCGGCGTGCTGGCCCGCGCCCGCGCCGCCGGGGTGAGGGGCTTTCTGGCCATTTCCTGCCGCCTCAGCGAGTGGCCGCACGTGATCGCCATTGCCGATGCCCACGACGGCGTGTGGGCCAGCGTGGGCATCCACCCGCACGAGGCCGATGATCACCCGGATACCGATGCCGCCACGCTGATTGCCGCCACCGCCCATCCCCGCGTGGTTGCCATCGGGGAGACCGGCCTCGATTATTATTACGACAAGTCGGACCGGGCGCGGCAGCAGGCGAGTTTCCGCAGCCATATCACTGCTGCCCGCGCCACCGGCCTGCCACTGATCGTCCACACCCGCGAGGCCGAGGCGGACACGCTGGCCCTGCTGAAGGAACCGGGCGAGGGCCGGCTGACCGGTGTGATCCATTGCTTCACCGCCAGCCAGGCCTTTGCCGAAGAAGCACTTGCGCTGGGTTTCTACATCAGCCTTTCAGGCATCGTCACCTTCAAGAGCGCGCGTGATCTGCAGGCGACGGCGCAAACCATCCCGGCCGATCGCCTGCTGGTGGAAACCGATGCGCCCTATCTGGCGCCGGTTCCGATGCGCGGCAAGCCGTGCGAACCGGCGTTCGTGGCCCACACCGCCCGTTTCCTCGCTAAATTGCGCGGGGAGGCCCTGGACGATCTGGCTGCCACCACCACGCGCAATTTTCACGCGCTGTTCGCCAAGACCAGGGCCTGACCGGCCGCGCGAAAAGGGCAGGGGCATGCGTATCACCATCCTGGGCTGTGGCACCTCCAGCGGGGTGCCGCGCATCGGCGGTGCTGATGGCCGCGGCAATTGGGGCCTGTGCGATCCGGCCAATCCGAAAAACCGCCGCCGCCGTGTGGCCGTGCTGGTGGAGGCCGCCGGGCAGAGCGTGCTGATCGATTGCGGGCCGGATTGCCGCGAACAATTGCTGTCGGCCGGGGTGGCGCATCTGGACGCGGTGATCATCACCCATGATCATGCCGATCACGCCCACGGCATTGATGATCTGCGCCAGTTGTTTCACGCCATGCGCCGCCCGGTTGCCGTGTTGGCCAGCCCCGCCACCTTCGCGGTGCTGAAATCCCGCTTTGATTATGTGTTCCAGGGGGCAGCCGGCTATCCCGCCACCTGCACCGCCCATGATTTCACCGGCCCGATCAGCCTTGGGGACCTCACCATCACGGCCTTTCCGCAATTGCATGGCGAGATTGAATCAACCGGCGTGCGCTTTGATCATGGCGGCAGAAGTTTCGCCTATTCCACTGATGTAAAAGGCTTTGATGCCCGTGCCGATGCGGCGCTGGCCGGCCTTGATCTGTGGGTGGTGGATGCGCTGCGCCGCGAACCGCACCCCACCCACAGCCACCTGGCGCAAACGCTGGCGTGGATCGAGCAGCGCCGGCCGCGCCGGGCCATCCTCACCCACATGGATCAATCCATGGACTATGCGACGCTGGCCGCCGAACTGCCGGCCGGGGTGGAACCGGCCTTTGACGGGCAGATGATCAGCCTATAGCGCCAGCAGCGCAAAACCGAGCGCGGCCGACAGGCTGGTCAGGCTGGCCACCACGCCCACCAGAAGCGGCTTGGGCCCGGCCTTCAATATCTCGCCCAGCGGAGAACGGATGGCGGTGGCCGCCACCGAAACGGCCAGCATCCAGCTGGAGGCATCGGCCGCAAGGCTGGAGGCAGCGGCCGGGATGAAGCCGGTGGAGTTGATGCCGGCCACCACGAAAAAGCCGAAGACAAACCAAGGCAGCAGCGGTGCCGCCGGCTTGCCGCCCTTGATCTTCAGCGGCGCCGGAAAGGCCAGCGCCACCAGCGCCAGCACCGGCGCCAGCAGGGCCACGCGCGCCAGCTTGACGATGGTCGCCGTTTCGCCGGCAGCCGGTGAGAAGGCATAGCCCGCGCCCAGCGTTTGCGCGACATCGTGGATGGAGGCGCCCAGCACGAAGCCGGCCTGCACATCGCTCAGGCGGAACAATTCGCAGATGGCCGGATAGAGCACCAGCGCCGCGCTGCTCATGGTGGAGGTGCCGACCAGCACCAGCGTGAGTTCGGCCTGGCGCAGCCGCCGTTCCGACAGGGTCGCCGAAAGCGCCATCGCCGCCGAAGCGCCGCAGATCGCCACCGCCCCGCCCGACAATGTGCCAAAGGCGCTGGAAAAGCCCAGCGCCCGCGCCGCCAGCACCCCGGCGCCCAGCGTGAGCACCACGATGGCCAGCACCGCCAGCAGCGATTGCGGCCCCAGCGCGATGATCTGCGCCAGCGTGATGCGCGCGCCCACCAGCACGATCGCCCAGCGCAGCAGTTCACGGCTGGCCAGGGTGAGTCCGGGCGTGAGCCGGCGATCGGCCGAGAGGAAATTCATCGCCAGCCCGATCAGCAGCGCCAGCAGCGTGAGCGGCGCATGATAACGATCCGCCAGCGAGGCCGCCGCCAGCGTGGCCAGCACCGCCACCGCCAGCCCCGGCAGATAATCGCGCCAGCCGGTGGCCGGCGTGCGTTCGATATCGCCGTAAAGATCGGCGGCCTGCGGCAGGGAGTCGGGCAGGGGGTTCATGGCCAAGGCTTAAAGGCCAATGGCGCGCTTGTCAGCCCCATCACCGGCGCATAGCCTGCGGCCATGGCCCAGGTGGAAAAATGGCGCCTGGGCGATTGGCAGCGGCTTTCGCTGGCTGATTATGTGCGCAACGATCTGTCGGTGGGTGGCCTGGTGGATGGCGGCGGCGAAATCTATCGGCCCGAGGCGGCGGCGAGGCTCACCGGGCTGGCCAGCACCGCCACGGCAAGGCCCGGCAGATAATCGCGCCAGCCGGTGGCGCCGCCATCAATCCAGCCTTGTTCATGGCTGGCTGGCGGGGCAGGGCTTGCGCACATCGGTTGGCAGACATGCCACCAGCGTGGCAGCAGATGGCGCCAGCAAGGCAGCAACATTGCGGGCGATATTGCCTGGTTTTGCCGCATCCAGATTGGTCAGCACGATCACGGCCAGGCTGTCGTCCTTGCCTTTGCCGCGCTCGATGGCGACATAAGCGGTCTGAAAGCCCTGCCAACTGCCATTGTGCGCGCGCAGGAACATGTCGCCACTGGAACGCAGGTTCCATCCCATGCCATAGGCCACGCGGCCGCCGGATTTGAGCGGGCCGGGCCGGAACATCTCATCCCAGCTTGCCTGCTTCAGCACGGTATCGCGCCGCAACACCGCCGCTTCCCAAGCGGCATAATCCTGCAGGCTGAAATAGAGTGAACCATCGGCGGTGCTGTTCAGGATCTGTGGCATATAGTTCTGATAGTTCTGATTTTTCAGAACATTGTCGGCACCAAGTTCATAACCTGCCACCCGGTTCGGGGTGATGTCGCGCTCGCTGATCGGTTGCGCGGTCGCCATGCCCAGTGGCCGAAACACCTGTTCCACCAGCAAATCGCCATAGAAGCGGCCCGTGACCTTTTCAATGGCAAGGCCAAGCAGCACATAGGCCGTGTTGCTGTATCGCCAATCAGTGCCGGGCGGAAAATCCAGCGGTTTGGCAAATGCAATCTTCGACAGGTCGGCTGATGTGGCGTTGATGATCGTGAGATAATCGGCAAGTGCATAATTGGCGATGCCGGATGTGTGATTCAGCATCATCCTGAGGGTCACGGCGGACCAGGCCGGCGGCGTGCCCGGCAGATATCTGGCCAATGGGTCATCCAGTGACCACCGGCCGGCTTCGGCCAGTTTCAGGACCAGCGCGGCGGTGAACATTTTTCCGATTGAACCGGTCTGAAACAATGATGCCGGCGAAACGGGAACCGCCAGCTCGACATTGGCAAGACCAAAGCCCTGTTGCTGCACGACCTTGCCATTCTGCATCACCAACAAGGCCAGGCCGGGGATTTTCTGTTCGACCCGGGCGGTCTCAACCAGCTTCGAGACGGCATCGCGATCGGGGGCAGCGGCGGCGCCAGTTGCGAACGACAGGGACAGCGCAATGGCTGCAGGGATCGGACGACAAGGCATGTCACAGGCTAACAATCCCACCAGACAAGCGCAACCGGCAGGCGGTATTAAACATAATATATATTATCGAAAAAATGCCGCTGGGAGGGAGGGTGCCCTCGCGTCCCCCTCGGCTGCCGCCCCGGTTCAGCCGCTGATGCGCAGCCCGGCCTCGGTGCGGCGCACCCAGGCCTGCACGGCCGGCCATTCGGCCAGCGCAAAGCCGCCTTCGTGGGCGACCCGCGTATAGGCCACCAGGCCGATGTCGGCACAGCTGGGCGCGGTGCCGGCAAACCAGTCGCGCGTGGCCAGGTGCCGCTCCATCAGATCGAGCGCGGCGCGGCCCTTCACCATCAGGGCCGGATCAATCTCGGCATCGGCGCGGCCGAGATAATGTTTCTGGAAGCGCCGCACCGCGATCGCCGGCTCGTGGCTATATTGTTCCCAGAACAGCCATTGCAGCATTTCGGCCCGGGCAAAGCCGTCCGCTGGCACCAGCGCGCTGCCTTCGGCCAGATGCAGCATGATCGCATTGGACTGGGCCAGCGCCCGGCCATCGGCCAGCAGCACGGCCGGCACCTGGCCCATCGGGAACCGCGCGATGAACTCCGGCGCCTTGGCCTCGCCCTTCACCACGTCCACATCCACCCAGCGATAGGACAGGCCCAGATGATCGGCCACCCATTTCACCTTCAGGCAATTGCCCGAAATCCGGTCCCCATAAATGGTCAGCATGTGCGGGCCCTCCGGCCGGTGGCTTAGCGTGACAGCGGCGCGATTGAAAGTCTGCCCCGGCTGCGGCAGGACGGGGGCATGAGCACCAACCTGTCTCTTGATCGTCTGGCCGGCATCATGGCGCGGCTGCGCACCCCGATGACCGGCTGCCCATGGGATCTGGCCCAGGATTTTGACAGCATCGCCCCCTACACGATCGAGGAGGCCTATGAAGTGGCCGAGGCCATCGCCCAGCGCGACTGGGCCGAGCTGAAGAAGGAATTGGGCGACCTGTTGTTCCAGGTGGTGTTCCACAGCCGCATGGCGGAAGAGGCCGGCCATTTCGCGCTGGGGGACGTGGTGACCGCCCTGTGCGAGAAGATGGAGCGGCGGCATCCCCATATCTTTGGCGATGCCCAACCCGCCGCCGATGCCGAGGCGCAGAAGGACGAATGGGAACGCATCAAGGCCGCCGAACGGGCGGCGGCCGGCGCGCCGGAACGGCCGGTTTCGGCGCTGGACGGGGTGGCGAGCGCCCTGCCCGCGCTGATGCGCGCCGAAAAGCTGCAAGGCCGGGCCGCCCGGGTGGATTTCGAATGGCCTGATGTGGCCGGCGTGCGCGCCAAGCTGGACGAGGAAATGGCCGAGTTTGACGCCGCCAGCGATCCCGCCCACCGCGCCGAGGAACTGGGCGATGTGCTGTTCGTGATCGCCAATCTGGCGCGCCGCCATGGCATTGATCCTGAAGCCGCGCTGCGCGCCGGCAACGCCAAGTTCGAGCGCCGCTTCCGCGCCATGGAGGCGATGGCCGGGGCCGGTTTTGCGGCCCTGCCGCTGGCCGACAAGGAGGCGCTGTGGCAGGCGGTGAAGGCGCAGGAACGCCGCTGATCGGGCTTGCACCGGCCGGTGGCCGGTTGCATGGTCAGGCGGTGCAGCCACGGGTGGGGAGAATCGCCGATGCTGTTGGATCGCCGGATTTTTCTGGGCGGGGCCGGAGCCGCCGCCCTGGCCGGGGCCGCCAGTGCCAGCATCATCGCCCCCGGTGCCAGCGCCGGCGAAACCCGGGCGCTGGAGGCCGTTGCCGCCTATCTGGATGCCCATCGCCGCCATTTCGGCCTGCCCGCCCTGGGGCTGGTGCTGGTGAGCGGCGGCAAGAGCTTCACCATCCTGTCGGGCAATCGCGATTATCGTGACAGCCAGCCGCTGAACGGTGATGAGCTTTGGCAGATCGGCAGTATTTCCAAGAGCTTTATCGCGCTGGTGATCCTCAGCCTGCAAGCCGAGGGCAAGCTGACGCTGGACGATGAACTGCGCCAGCATCTGCCCGAAGCCCGCCTGCCCGGCGTGTCATCGGGTGGGCCGTTCAGCATCCGCGGCCTGTTGGATCACACCACCGGCCTGGCCGATTTCGCCCCGGCGCTGGGCATGAAATTGTGGCGCGGTTTTGCCGCCGGCAAGGCCTGGAGCTACAGCAACACCGGCTATGACCTGCTGGGCAAGATGATCGCCCGCATCGAGGGCAAGCCGCTGCACCGGGTGATCGAGGAGCGGGTGTGCAAGCCGCTGGGCATGGCCGCCACGCGCGGTGCCATCCAGTGGCGGGACCGGGCACGCTATCCGGCCAGCTATGCCCCGCTGCGGCCCGACCGGCCGGTGCTCACTGCCATGGCGCTGGCGCCGGCGCCGTGGGTGGATGCCGATCTGGGGGCCGGATCGGTGGCGGCTCCCCTGCCCGACATGGCGCGCTATCTGCGCTTCCTGATTGCGGTGGGCCAGGGCAAGGGTGCGCCGCTGCTCACCGATGCGCAGGCGCGGCTGTGGCTGGAGGCCCCCGTGCCGCAAGACCCGGCGGTGCCGGCCGAAACCTATGGCCTGGGCCTGATGCAGCGGCAGGATGAAGGCCGGCTGCTGCTGCACCACACCGGCGGCATGGTGAGTTTTTCCTCGTCTTTCCATGTGGATGCGGCGGCCGGGCTGGGGGCCTTCGCCAGTTGTGCGGTGGGCGGCATCAATTACCGGCCGCGCCTGATCACGCTGTTTGCCCTGCGCGCGCTGCGGGCGGCGGCCAGCGGCGCGGCCATCCCGGCGCCGCCGCCGCTGGGCGCCCTGCCCGCCAATGCCGGCGATTTTGTTGGCAGCTACACGGCCGATGGCGCCACGCTTACCATCCTGCCTGGCCTGGTGGTGGATCATGGCGGCCAGCGCGGCAGCCTGCAGATGCCGGGGCCCGATCTGCTGGTGACGGCGCATCCCGGCCTGGCCGATTGGCCGCTGGTGGCGGTGCGCGACGGCGCCCAGCCCGGTGCCGGCGCGGTGATTGCCATTGATCACGGCAGCCGGCGTTATGTGCGCTCCGGCGTGGCAGCATCCCTGCCCCCCACCCCGCCCGAGCTGGCGGCGCTGGCGGGCCATTATCAGAGCGATGATCCGTGGATTGGCGGCATCGATATCGTCGCGCGCGGGGATCGGCTCTATCTGGGCGGCGTCAGCAGCCTGCGCCGGATCGGCAAGACGCTGTGGGCCCCGGCCGAACCGCGCAACAATCCGGAACGGCTCAGCTTTGACGCCTTCGTCAATCTGGTGCCGCAGGTGCTGATCTGGTCAGGCCGGCGGCTGGAGCGGCGGGACCCGTAACGCGACACAGCGATCCCGCCCGGCCAGATCGGGATAAAGTGCCGCCGCCAGGCCCTGCGCCGCCGCCAGCGCCAGCAGCGCCGCGCCCAGGGTGTGGCCGATTTCCAGCAGGGCAAGGCCAGCGGGTGCCAGCAGGCCGGGCAGTTGCGGCAGGATGCGGCGATAATCCGCCAGGCCGTCGGCGCCGGCAAACAGCGCGCTGGCCGGCTCATGCGCCCGCACTTCGGGCGAAAGCGGCTCGTTTTCAGCGATATAGGGCGGGTTGGCCAGCACCAGATCAAACCGCTCGGCCAGGCCCGCACCCCAATCGCCCAGCCGGAAGGCGGCGCGGTCGGCCAGGCCGGTGTGCCGGGCATTGGCCTGCGCCACCGCGAGCGCCGCCGGGCTGGCATCGATGCCCAGGCCGGTGGCCGCCGGCCACTCGCTCAGCGCCGCCAGCAGCAGCGCGCCCGAACCGGTGCCCAGATCGAGGATGCGCGCCGGCGGCGGCCGGCACAGGCGCAGCGCCACCTCGATCAGCGTCTCGCTGTCGGGCCGGGGGATCAGCACGGCGGGCGAGACGATCAGATCGAGCGACCAGAATTCGCGCCGGCCGGTGATATGCGCCACCGGCTCTCCGGCGGCGCGGCGATTGATCAATATGTCATAGGCTTGCGCGTCGATGCTGCGATCCGGCCGCAACAGCAGATCGCCGCGCGTGCAGCCCAGCAGATGCGCCAGCAGCACCTCGGCATCCAGCCGCGGCGTCTCCCCGCCGATGCGCGCGGCGGCGGCGGCCAGCGCGGCGATGGCCTGCATCAGCCCAGGCTCGCCAGCCGCGCCGCTTCGTCCTCGGCCACCAGCGCGCGCACCACTTCGTCCAGCCCCGGCCCTTCCAGTATTTCGGCCAGGCGGTGCAGGGTCAGGTTGATGCGGTGATCGGTCACCCGGCCTTGCGGGAAATTATAGGTGCGGATGCGTTCGGAGCGGTCCCCGCTGCCCACCATGGCGCGGCGGTCGGCACTGCGGCTGCTGGCCAGCCGTTCCCGCTCGGCATCAAACAGGCGGGCGCGCAGCAATTTCAGCGCCTTGGCCTTGTTCTTGTGCTGGCTGCGCTCGTCCTGCACCGCCACCACCACGCCGCTGGGGATATGGGTGATGCGCACCGCACTGTCGGTCACGTTCACATGCTGGCCGCCGGCGCCGCTGGCGCGGAACACGTCGATGCGCAGATCCTTGTCGTCGATGCTGATGTCCACATCCTCGGCTTCGGGCAGCACGGCCACGGTGGCGGCGCTGGTGTGGATGCGCCCGCCGGCCTCGGTCACCGGCACGCGCTGCACGCGGTGAACACCGCTTTCAAATTTCAGCCGGGCAAACACGCCGGCGCCCGAAACACTGGCGATCACTTCCTTGAAACCGCCCAGATCGGAGGCGTTTTCCGAAATGATTTCCCAACGCCAGCCGTGGCTTGCGGCATAACGTTCATACATGCGGGCAAGATCGCCGGCAAACAGCGCGGCTTCGTCCCCCCCGGTGCCGGCGCGGATTTCCAGCACGGCCGAACGCGCATCGGCGGCATCGCGCGGCAGCAGTTGCAGCGCCAGCGCCCGCTCCGCCGCCGGCAGCCGCGCGGCGATGCTGGCCAGTTCCTCCTGGGCGATGCCATGCATCTCGTCCCCGGCAGGAATGGCCTGCAATTCGGCCTGTTCGGCCAGCAGCGCCCGCCACGCCGTCGCCGCCTCCACCACCGGGGTCAGCTCGGCATAATCCTTGGAAAGCGCCACGAATTGTTCGGGCGGCAGCGCCGGATTGCCCATGTCGTGCGCCAATTGGGCATGGCGGCGCTCGATCTGGGCGATGCGCTCGATGGGCAGGGTCATTGCAAAAGCAACTCAAATGCTTTGATAGCTGGCACGAAGCTTGTGGGCTGGCGGATCAAGATCAGTTTGCCAACGAAAGCCCGGAACTGACTGCAAAATTCTTTCAGCAACCAAGCGATCAATTTCGACCGAGGAACCAAATCTCTTTAAGTCAACCCACACGAGGCCTTGCGAGCCAGGCAAAACAGATAGCTGCCAAACAGGGCTTACCTTCTTTGCGACTTCAAAGCGCCTCTTGGCATTTCCCTTGAAGGAGGAAAAAACAGAAAAGCCAGCGCGGCGCAAAGCACCAACAAGCCGGACAGCCTCCAATTCTACGCTGGGATGTTCTGGGATAACGGCAACGTCAACTACAGGCAATTCCGGCTCCGCCACCAGCATCGCCAGCCGCTCGATCCCCGCGGCCCAGCCCACGGCCGGCGTGTCCGGCCCGCCCATGTGGCCGATCAGCCCGTCATAGCGGCCGCCGCCCAGCACTGTCCCTTGCGCGCCCAGGCTTTGCGTCACGAATTCAAACACGCTGTGCCGGTAATAATCCAGCCCGCGCACCAGCCGGGCGTTGCGCGTCCAGGCGATGCCGCTGGCCTGCAAGCCCTTCTGCAGGCTTTCGAAAAAGGCGCCGGCCTCGGCGGTGAAATAGGCGTCGATCTGCGGCGCATCCGCCACCAGCGCCTGATCGCGGGCATCCTTGCTGTCAAGGATGCGCAGCGGGTTGGCCTCCAGCCGGCGCTGGCTGTCCTCGCTCAGGTCGCCGCGGTGGGCGGCGAAATGGGCGGCAACGGCGGCGCTCCAGGCGGCGCGGGTGGCCGGATCGCCCATCGAGTTCAGCGTCACCACCACGTCACCGGCCACGCCCAGTTCATCGAGCAGATGCTGGCCCAGCGCGATCACCTCCACGTCCGCCGCCGGCTCGCCGGCGCCCAATATCTCGGCGTCCAGTTGGTGGAACTGGCGGAAACGGCCCTTTTGCGGCCGTTCATAACGGAACAGCGGCCCCCAGGCGGCAAGCTTCAGCGGTGCATGCTGCTGCCAGCCATTTTCGATATAGGCGCGCGCGATGCCGGCGGTGAATTCCGGCCGCAGGCACATGGCATCGCCGCCGCGATCGGTGAATTCATACATTTCCTTGGAAACGACATCGGTCGTCTCGCCCAGGCTGCGCGCGAACACGGCGGTGGCTTCGAACACCGGCACCTCCACCCGGCCAAAGCCGTGGAGTTTGCGCACCCGGTTGAACGTTTCGATCACATGATCAAAGCGGGCCGCGGCCTCGCCGATCATGTCCTGTGTGCCCCTCGGTTTCTGCGGTGCCTTGCTCATGCGCGGCGGCATAGGCGAGAGCGAACTTCGGTGCAATCTCTCCCCCCTTTCCTCTCCGCCTGCACTTGGCTAACCAACGGCCATGCGCACCTTGCTCCTCGCCTCCGCCCTGATCGCTGCCCCCGTGCTGGCCCAGAGCCTGCCCCCCCAGCGCTCCCTGCCGCAGCCCACGCCGGTGGTGGATGCCCTGCCCGCCGCCCGCGATCTGCCCTTCCCCGGCACGATCCGGCTGGATGTGGACGCAACCGACACGCAGCGCGGCGTGTTCCGGGTGCGCGAAACCATCCCGGTGCCGCCCGAACTTGCCGGCAAGCCGATGGCGCTGCTGTTCCCGAAATGGCTGCCCGGCAAACATGCCCCGCGCGGCGAGATCGAGAAGCTGGCGGGCCTCGAAATCCGCAGCCAGGGCACGCTGCTCGCGTGGAAGCGCGATCCGCTGGATGTCTTCGCCTTCTGGGTGGAGGTGCCGGCCGGGGCGACGGCGCTGGATGTGCGGTTTGATTTCCTGTCGGCCACCGATGGCCCGCAGGGGCGCATCGTTGTCACCAGCGACATGATCAACCTGCAACCCAACAGCGTGTCGCTCTATCCCGCCGGCTGGTTCACCCGCGCCATCCCGGTGGAACTGAGCGTGACCTGGCCGCAGGGCTGGCAGGCCGGATCGGCGCTGCGCGAGAAAGCGCGTGAGGGCAACCGGATCACCTATGCCCCGGTGGATTATGAAACGATGGTGGACAGCCCCTTCTTTGCCGGCCGCCATTTCGCCAAATGGGATCTGGGCAACAATGTCACCCTGAATGTGGTGGCCGATGAAGCGCGCTTCCTGAAGGCCAGCGACGAGCAGATCGGCAAGCACAAGGCGCTGGTGACCCAGGCGATGAAGCTGTTTGGCACCCGCCAGTTTGATCATTATGATTTCCTGCTCTCGCTCACCGAGAAGCTGGGCGGCATCGGGCTTGAGCATCACCGCAGCTCCGAAAACGGGGTGGACACCGGCTATTTCACCGATTGGGAGCGCGGGCCCGGCCGGCGCAACCTGCTGCCGCACGAATTCACCCACAGCTGGAACGGCAAGCACCGGCGCGGCGCCGATCAGATCGTGCCCGATTACCGCACGCCGCTGCGCAATTCGATGCTGTGGGTGTATGAAGGCCAGACCCAATATTGGGGCTATGTCTTGCAGGCGCGTTCCGGCCTGGTGAGCGTGGCCGACACGATCGACCAACTGGCCGCCATCGCCGCCACCCTGGACAACCGCCCGGCGCGCGGCTGGCGCAGCCTGGATGACACCACCAACGATCCGATCATCACGCCGCGCGCGCCCAAGGGCTGGCTGAGCTTCCAGCGCAGCGAGGATTATTATGCCGAAGGCATGCTGGTGTGGATCGAGGTGGACGCCACCATCCGCCAGTTGAGCGGCGGCAGGAAGAGCCTGGATGATTTCGCCCGCCGCTTCTTTGGCACCGGCGAAGGCGACTGGGGGGTGAAACCCTATGATTTCGCCAGCCTGGTGGCCGATCTCAATGCGGTGCAGCCGCACGACTGGTCGGGCCTGTTGCACCAGCGCCTCACCGAAAAGGCCGGCGGCGCGCCGCTGAAGGGGCTGGAGATGCTGGGCTGGCGGCTGGTCTATCAGGACAAGCCAACCGCCGCCTTCACCGATGCCAACCGGCGCCAGGTGAACCTGATGTTTTCCGGCGGGCTGCTGCTGGGCACCAACGGCAAGGTGGAGCAGGTGCTGTGGAACAGCGCCGCGTTCAACGCCGGCCTGACCGTGGGAGACACGCTGATCGCGGTGAACGAACTGCCCTACAGCGATGATGCGCTGCGCGCCGCGGTGACGGCCGCGAAGGACGGCAATGCGCCCATCCGCCTGCTGGTGAAAACCGATGACCGGGTGCGCAGCGTGGACTGGGCCTGGTACGGCGGCCTGCGCTATCCCCGCCTGGAACGCATCGCCCCGGCCGATGCGAAGAAGCCGACCGGGCTGGAGCAGTTGCTGAGCCCGCTGCGTTGAGTCAGGGGATCAGTTTAAGCCCGGCGATGCAGGCGATGAGGCCGGCCAGCAGCAGGCCGCGCGCCAGAGACAGCGGCTCGCCATAGAAGGCAACCCCGATCAGCGCGGTGGCGCCGGCGCCGATGCCGGCCCACACCGCATAGGCGGTGCCCAGCGGGATATGGCGGCTGGCCGCCTCCAGCAGGCCCATGGAGGCGCTGACCGCCACGATGAAGGCCAGCAGCGCCGGCAGATTGCGCCCGCCATCGATATGGCGCAACGCCGTGGTGAAGCCGGCCTCGCACAGGCCGCCGGCCAGCAGCGCCACCCAGGCCCATCCCGCGCCCCATCCTGTCGTCATGTCCTCATCCTTTCAGGCCAGTTGGCCGCCGCGCGGCATTTGCACTGTGGACAACATCGTCGCAGCCTCCTAACCGGCACGTCATAAAGATTCACGAAACAGGAGACGATCTTCCATGCGCATCGATGCGATTCCGATTGGCGTGAACCCGCCCCACGATGTCAATGTGGTGATCGAATGCCCGCTGGGCGGCGAACCGGTGAAATATGAGCTGGACAAGGCCTCCGGCGCGCTGTTCATCGACCGCATCCTGCACACGCCGATGCGCTATCCGTGCAATTATGGCTTCATCCCGCACACGCTGGCCGATGATGGCGATCCCATCGATGCGCTGATCGTGGCGCGCACGCCGTTCATGCCGGGCTCCATCGCCCGCGTGCGGCCGGTGGGCGTGCTGATGATGGAGGATGACGGCGGCGGCGATGCCAAGCTGCTGTGTGTCAGCGTCAACAAGGTCTATCCCTATTATTCCGATGTGCAGGAATATGGCGACCTGCCGAAAATCGTGCTCGATCAGATCGAGCATTTCTTCACCCACTACAAGGATCTGGAGCCCGGCAAGTGGGTGAAGTGCCAGGGCTGGGAAGGCCGCGCCACCGCCGAGCGGCTGATCCTCGAATCGATTGAGCGCTATAACGCCCAGGCCGCCGGCAAGCTGCTGGTGGAAAGCAAGGAACATCCTGGCGCGCCGCGCTGAGGGCATCGGGGGCGGCCGATGCGCCGCCCCCCTTGCCCGCCGCCAATGCCGGCCGCCGATGCCCGCCGCTGGCGCTCAGCCAGCCGCTTCGGCCGCCAGCGCAGTGAGTGCAGCGCCATCCACGCGCATCACCGTCCACTCGTCCATCGGCTTGGCGCCCAGCGCCTTGTAAAATCCGATGGCCGGCGTGTTCCAATCCAGCACCGACCATTCGAACCGGCCATGGCCGCGTGCCACCGCGATGCCGGCCAGGTGCACCAGCAGCGCCTTGCCCAGCCCCTGCCCGCGTGCCGAGGGCATCACGAACAAATCTTCCAGATACAGGCCGGGCTTGCCGGTCCAGGTCGAGAAATTGGTGAAGAACAGCGCCAGGCCCACCGCCTGCCCGTCCACTTCGGCCAGCACGCATTCCGCCACCGGCCGATCCCCGAACAGGGCGCGTTCAAGATCGGCATGGGTGGCCTTCACCGCATCCGGCTCTTTCTCGTAAATCGCCAGTTCCACGATCAGGCGGTGGATGGCGGGAATATCGGCAGGGGTGGCGGCACGGATCATCGCCCGCCCATGGCGCGGGCTCAGCCGGCTGGCAAGCCCCGACCCCGCAAACCCCGGCGCAGCCACAGCGCCAGCCCGGCCATCGCCCAGGCCGCGATCAGTGCCAGGCCGGCGCGCTGCCAGTCCCCATCGATGGCCAGCGCCAGCACCGCCATCTTGGCCACCCCCACGCCCAGCCAGAGCGCGGCGCTGGCCAGGCGGATCACAGCATCCGCCCCATGGCACGGAACATCCACATCACGCTGAAGAAGGCGAGGCTGACGGACGGGACGGCAAACAGCCAATAGCGGGCGCCCCGGTCCACCCGATCGGGCAGCCACAGCCGGCGCAGCAGGAAGGCCAGCGCCGCCGGGGCAACCAGGCCGGCGATCCAGGTGAGGCGTGTCGCATCAAAGCCAAGGCCGACGGCTTCGAGCAGGACGACCAGCGCCCCTAGCCCGAAACACCAATAGGCCACGCGATAGCCATAGGCCACCGCCTGCTGGCGCACCGGTTCCTCCACCCGGCGCGGGCGCGGGGGGCCGCCGTGCATGCCGTTTATTCCGCAGCGACGGCGGCGGCAGCGGCGGCGTTGGCGGCCTCGATCTCGGCCGCCTTGGCTTCCACCAGGCCCACAATATGCTCCAGCATGCGTTCATCATCGATCACATGATCGGAAATGCCCGAAAGGAACACGGCGTGCCGGCCGTTGCCGCCGCCGGTCAGGCCGATATCGGTCTCGCGCGCTTCGCCGGGGCCATTCACCACACAGCCCAGCACCGAAAGCGACAGCGGCGTGGTGATGTGGGCCAGCCGCTTTTCCAGCGCGTCCACCGTCTTCACCACGTCAAACCCCTGGCGGGCGCACGACGGGCACGACACGATCTTCACCCCGCGCGCCCGGATGCCCAGCGATTTCAGGATGTGATAGCCCACCTTCACCTCCTCCACCGGATCGGCGGAGAGCGAAACGCGGATCGTGTCACCAATGCCGGCCCACAACAACATGCCCAGGCCGATGGAGGATTTGACTGTGCCGCCCTGCAGGCCGCCGGCTTCGGTGATGCCCAGGTGCAGCGGATAATCGCACACCTCGGCCAGGCCGTTGTAGGCGGCCACGGCCAGGAACACGTCGCTGGCCTTCACGCTGATCTTGAACTCGTGGAAATCCTCGTCCTGCAGATATTTCATGTGCTCCAGCGCGCTTTCCACCAGCGCTTCCGGGCAGGGCTCGCCATATTTTTCGAGCAGATGCTTTTCCAGGGACCCGGCATTCACGCCGATGCGGATGGCGCAGCCATTGGCCTTGGCGGCGTTCACCACCTCCTTGATGCGCGCCCGGCTGCCGATGTTGCCGGGGTTGATGCGCAGGCAGGCGGCGCCGGCATCGGCGGCTTCCAGCGCCCGCTTGTAGTGGAAATGGATATCGGCCACCACCGGCACGCGCGCGGCGCGGGTGATCTGGCGGAAGGCGGCGGTGGCCTCCGGGGTGGGGCAGCTCACGCGGATGATGTCCACGCCCACCTCTTCGCAGGCGCGGATCTGGTCGATCGTGGCCGCCGCATCCTCGGTGGGGGTGTTGGTCATGGTCTGCACGGCGATGGGGGCATCGCCGCCCACCGGCACCTTGCCCACCATGATCTGCCGGCTCTTGCGGCGGGTGATATCACGCCACGGACGCACGCTCATGCCAATCGGCTCCTGTCTGATCTCTTGCCCTGCCCGGCGCACGGAAAATTCGCCCTGCCCGATAGCACAGGGATGCACGCGCGCAAGACGCGGCTTATCATCCCGGCATGACGGATTTTGCCTCGCCCCCGGCCAACCCGGCCGCCATTCCCGCCGCCACGGTGATCCTGGCGCGCGAAGGCCCCGGCGGCGTGCCGGAGTTTCTGGTGGTGCAGCGCGGCGAGAATCTGGCCTTTGCCGGCGGCGCCCTGGTGTTTCCCGGCGGCCGGGTGGACGCGGCGGATATCCGCATCGCCCGCGATCCGGCACTGGCCAGCGGCTTTGACGGGCTGACGGATGTTGACGCCGCCGCCCGGGTCACGTGCGCGCGCGAGGCGCTGGAGGAAACCGGCGTGCTGCTCACCGATGGCCCGGCGCCCGATCCGGTGGCGCTGGCCCAGGCCCGCGCCCTACTGGCCGCCGGCCCCGATTCCGCCGAATCGGTGGGCTTCGCCGGCATGCTGGGCGCGATGGCGCACCGGGTGGATGCCGGCCGCTTCATCCCCTTCGCCCGCTGGGAGCCGCCGGCCGCCGCCGCCATCGCCCGCCGGTTTGACACGCGATTCTATCTGGCCGATGCTGGCCGTTCGGCCAGCGCCGCCATCACGCCCGACGGGTTCGAGGCCAAGGCGCTGCGCTGGGCCACCGCCGCCGCCGTGCTGGCCGAATATGAAGCCGGCACCGCCGCCATGGTGTTTCCCACCTGGTGCAACATGCACCGGCTGGCACAATATCAATCGCTGACCGGCCTGTTTGACCGCGTGTCGGCCCAGGCCGCGCCCTATGTGCAGCCGGCGTTCGTGACCATCGACGGCGAGCCGTGGCTGACCATTCCCGAAGGCATTGATTATCCCGTCACGCGGGACCGGGTGAACAATCTGCGCCGCGAATAGCGGGGGATTGGCCCCACGCCGGCGTTGATGCTGGCAGGAACACCAAGGAGATGACGATGCGACTCATGCCTGCCCTGCTTGCGCTGGCCCTTGCCGCCCCGGCACTGGCCCAAACCGCCCCCGCCGCCCCGGCCGGTGGCACCCCGCGCGAACGGCTGATGGCCGCCGATGCCAACAAGGATGGCAAGTGGAGCAAAGAGGAATGGCTCGCCGCCGGCCGCCGCGAAATGGGCTTTGCCATGCTGGATGGTGACAAGGACGGCTTTGTCACCCAGCCCGAACTGGTGGAGGGCATGAAGCGGATGCAGGCCATGGGCATGGCCCCGCCGCCGCAATGAGCGAAGCCGGCTGATGCGATCGCCCGGCGATCGCATCAGACTCGGCGCAGCGATCGGCCGGGCTGGCTGCCGGCATCAAGCCGGCAGAGCAGCTTCGACGGCGTGGCTTTGCCACGCCATGCCCTTGTCCTGGTGGTCATGCGATCGCCCGGCGGCGCGACCCCGCCGTCGCCTGCGGCGCCACCTCCCCATCCGGCGGCTGGGGAGGATCTTCGACGCAATCCGCCCCTGCCCAGCAAGGCAGAGGGGTAATCGTCCCCCGCTATGGCCGCAGCCCCCGCCCCTTGCGGCCCGGTTTCAGCGCCCGCTGCGCCAAGGCCGCGAACTGGCAGAGCTCCGCCCGGGTCTGGCGCGGATCGATGATCGCTTCCACGCCATATTTCTCGGCGGTGCGGAACGGGGAGCGCACCCGTTCCAGGCGTTCGCGGATTTCCGCCAGCCGCGCCGCCGGATCGGGCGCGGCCTCCAGCTCGGCGCGATAGGCCGCCTCCAGCCCGCCGGCGATCGGCAATGATCCCCAGTCCCCCGATGGCCAGGCCATGCGCCAGCGGAACCGGTCGGCCGGGGCGTGGCCGCTGCCGGCCATGCCATAGGCCTTGCGCATCACCACGCAGGCCCAGGGTACGGATGATTGATATATGGCTGCCAAGGCCCTGGAACCCCAGCGGATTGTGGCCTCTTCCTCCGCCCGCCGGCCGATCAGGAAGCCGGGATTGTCCACCAGTTGCACCAGCGGCAGATGGAATGTGTCGGCCAGATCGACCATGCGCTCCACCTTGCGGGCGGTGGCCGCGGTCCACAGCCCGCCCAGATTTTCGGGGTTTGATGCGATCACCGCCACCGGCCAGCCATCCAGCCGGGCCAGCCCGGTCACCACCCCGGTGCCCCATTCGCGGCCGATCTCGAACCAGCTGCCCCGGTCCATGATCGCCTCCACGATCGGCCGCACCGGATAGAGGCGGCGCGGATCGCGCGGCACCGCACCGATCAGCCAGTCCTCGGCGCGGGACGCCGGGTCATTGCACGGCGCGCGGGCCGGCAGTTCGTCCACCGACGATGGCAGGTACGACAGGAACCAGCGCGTGCGCAGGAAAGCCTCGGCCTCGCTGGCCACCCGGTCATCCACGGCGCCATTGCCGGCATGGATGGCGGCGCCGCCCAGTTCCTCCTTGGTTCGCTGTTCGCCGGCTGCGGCCACCACCGGCGGGCCGGCAACAAACATCTGGGCCATCCCATCCACCAGCAGCGAATAATGCGCCATCACCATGCGGCCGGCGCCCAGCCCGGCCACGGCGCCCAGGCCCAGCGCCACCACCGGCACCCGGGCCAGATTGGCGGTCATCTCGTCCCACCCCGGGATCTCGGGGATGTAGGTGTAGCCGGCGGTTTCCAGCGTGCGCACGCTGCCGCCGCCGCCGGTGCCTTCGATCATGCGGATCAGCGGCAGGCCATATTCGCCGGCCAGCCGCTCGGCATCGCTCAGCTTGCGGTGCAGACTGGCATCGGCGGCGCCGCCGCGCACGGTGAAATCATCGGCCGTGGCCACCACCGGCCGCCCGGCGATGGTGGCCCGGCCAAACAGGAAATTGGCCGGCTGAAACGCCGTCATGCCGCCATCGCCATCATAGGTGGCAAAGCCGGCCAGCGCACCGATCTCGCGGAAGCTGCCGGCATCCACCAGCGCGGCCAGCCGCTCCCGCGCGTTCAGCCGGCCCTGCGCCCGCTGCCGCGCCAGCTTTTCCGGCCCGCCCATCGCCATCGCCGCCGCCTGGCGGCGGTGCAGTTCAGCCACCTCGTCCTGCCAACCCATCACGCACACCCCCTCTTTGGGGATATGGTGGCACTGCCGGCCGTGCGGCAAAAGCCGCCACATCCGGCAGCCACGCGAATTATGCGTGAACGCGCCGCCACAGCGGGGGACAGGCGTGCTGGCATCGCCGGGCGGCCCTGTCGGCCGGAGCAGCGGCAGGCACGCGCCGGGCCATGGGGCCGCCCGGCCGCTGTGCCATGCCCCAGTGTGATGGCCCAGTGGGATGCCGCTGTGTCATCGCGCCACCGCAGACCTCCGGGATTAAACTTGTAAATTATGCTAAGAATGTGGATATAGATTGTTGGGGTAGCTGATAGTCGCATGGGGTCGCGGCGATGTTGAGTGGAACCTTGAGTCATGATTTCGGCCGCAGGTCGGCCCCGGCGCTTGACTTTCGCGTCGGTGTCCCGATGTGTCCTACTGTGACAACACGGCTCGATCCCACCAACCCGCCGCCTGATCGGCTGGACCTGCTGTCCGAAGCGGAGCGGGAATGCCTGCGCCGGGTCTATGCCCACCTCACCTCCAAGGATATCGCCCGCGAACTGCGCATTTCCCACCACACGGTGGACATGCGGCTGCGCACCGCGATCCGCAAACTGGGCGTCGCCAACCGCACCGAAGCGGCCATGCTGCTGCACGCGCACGAAAGCGGCGGTGGCGCCAAGTCCTTGGAAATCAAGGATTTGGAGGCTGAGGCCACCTATCAGTCGTTGATATACCAAGCGCCGGAGATTGCCGAGCCGGCCAATTTCGCCATGTTTGGGGCACCGGCTTCTGCGGATCCCGGTGCAGCTTCCTCTCGTTCCAGCGACCCCAATTTGCTTGAACAAGGATCCCTCGCACGGACGCTGCACCCCCCGCACAGGCCGGATGTTGGTCCGCTGGGTGGTATCCTCGCTCATCCCGGCGCACTGACAGGCAAAGCGGCTCTCGAGCCGACGCTTGCAACGGACAGGCCGGGCATGATGGCCCCCGACCCTGGCATTGATGCCCGGCCTTTCCACGCGACGCGTCCCTGGGGCCGCACGAATGATCTGGCGATCAGCCACCGACTCGGTTGGATGCTGTTCATCGCTTTTGCTTCGGCGCTCACCTTCGGGGGCATTCTTGCAGCCTTCGCCGCGCTGAAGTCACTCATCTAGCACTTCCGGACGACCGTCGTCCGGAAGGACGACCAACCCCTGGCCGCCCCCGCGTGCCAGAATGATCAGGAGTGTGCCATGCTCAAGGAACGCCGCCTCGCCGCCAACAAGGTTGCCGAACAGCTGTTCGCCGCCGAAGCCGCCATCGATGCCGCTGTCGCCGCCGTTGCCCAACTGACCGCGGTGATGCCGATGGCCCGCCAGGAAGCCAATCTGGCCGCCTGCATCGGCCAGGATGCGCTGATGAATGCCATGGCCACCTGCCAGCAGCTGATCGAGGCGCGCGGCCGCATCATCGCCACCCACGCCGCCCTGCGCGAAGCCCAGACCCAGGTTGGCCTGGGCGCCGTCAACTTCAACGGCAACTGCCCTCCCGGCATCCTCTCGCTGGAAGAGCAGGCCGCCCCGCAGCGCCACCTCACGGTTGCTGCCTGATCGCTGTGCCAGCGATGGGTTGAGCCCCGCCGCGATGCGGCCGGTGCCACATGGCGCCGGCCTCGTTGCGCAGGGCAAGAGGGGGGATTGCCATGTTCTTCGAAATCTTTGGTCTGGTCACGCTGGCCGTGGCCTGCCTGATCGCCTTCCGCTTCGGCGGCCGTGACGAGCAATTGACCGCGATCGGCTGCATCGCCGCAACGCTGCTCAGCCGGATTGTCAGCACCAGCTACAGCCACATGGAAATGAGCATCCTGCTGGTGGATGCCGGCTTCCTGGTCGGCCTGCTGGTGATGGCGCTCCGGTCTGACCGGTTCTGGCCGATGTATGCCGCCGCCTTCCAGTTCCTGGGGCTGGTGGTGCATGTGGGCAGCATGGCCGAAACCGGCGATTTTGCCCGGGCCTATGCCGTGGGCCTGATCTTCTGGTCCTATGCGGTGATGGCCGCGCTGATGATCGGCACCTGGTTGGAAGGCCGCAGCCGCCGCGCGCTCGGTCTTTAACCGCGCAAAGCCGTTTGGCCCATGGCGCCGCCCGGTTCATGCCGGGCGGCGCCTTTGCTTGCGACAAGCCCGCGCTTGCCCGCCCCTGCGCCTGCGCCTAACGCCGGCTGGGCGTGCGGCCTGCTTGCACGATATGAACAAATATGGAACAGATCGGTCATGCTGAACCAGATCCAGGTGCGCGGCGCGCGGGAACATAATCTGAAGGGGGTGGATGTCGATCTGCCCAAGAATGCGCTCACCGTGATCACCGGCCTGTCGGGCTCCGGCAAGTCCAGCCTCGCCTTTGACACCATCTATGCCGAAGGCCAGCGCCGCTATGTCGAATCACTGTCGGCCTATGCCCGCCAGTTCCTGGAGATGATGGCCAAGCCGGATGTGGACCATATCGAGGGCCTGTCTCCGGCGATCAGCATCGAGCAGAAGACGACATCCAAGAACCCGCGCTCCACCGTCGCCACCGTCACGGAAATCTATGATTATATGCGCCTGCTGTGGGCGCGGGTGGGCGTGCCTTATTCGCCCGCCACCGGCCTGCCGATCACCGCGCAAACCGTGAGCCAGATGGTGGACCGGGTGATGGCCCTGCCCGAAGGCACCCGCCTCTATCTGCTCGCCCCCATCGTGCGCGGCCGCAAGGGCGAATATCGCAAGGAACTGGCCCAGCTGCAGAAAGACGGCTTCACCCGGGTGAAGATCGACGGCGATTTCCACGCCATCGAGGAGGCGCCGGCGCTCGACAAGAAATACAAGCACGACATCGACGTGGTGGTTGACCGGCTGGCGGTGAAGGAAGGGCTGGAATCCCGCCTGGCCGAAAGCTTCGAAACCGCGCTGAAACTGGCCGAAGGGCTGGCCATCGTCGAACTGGCCGATGCCCCCGCCACCGCGCCCGAGGGTGAACGCCGCATCCTCTTCTCCGAAAAATTCGCCTGCCCGGTCTCCGGCTTCACCATCTCCGAAATCGAACCGCGGCTGTTCAGCTTCAACGCCCCGCAGGGCGCCTGCCCGGCCTGCGACGGGCTGGGCGAAAAACTCCATTTCGATCCCGAACTGATCGTGCCCAACCACGCCCTCACCCTGGAAAAGGGCGCGGTTGCCCCCTGGGCCAAATCCAACCCGCCCTCGCCCTATTATCTCCAGGTCCTCGCCAGCGTCGGCCGCGCCTATGGCTTCACGCTCAAGGCCAAATGGGCCGATCTCACCCCCGTCCAGCGCGATGCCATCCTGCACGGCACCGGCGGCAAAGCCATCGCCCTGCGCTTCGAGGATGGCCGCAAGGCCTATGAGGTGATGAAGCCCTTCGAAGGCGTCATCAAGAATCTCGAAAAACGCCTCAACACCGAAAGCGCCTGGATGCGCGAGGAGCTGGAACGCTACCAGTCCCCCTCCCCCTGCGAGGTCTGCCACGGCGACCGGCTCCGCCCCGAAGCCCTGTCGGTCAAGGTCGCCGGCGAAACCATCGCCCAGGCCGTCCGCCGCCCGGTGGGAGAGGCGCTGCGCTGGGCGACCGGGGTGGCGGATCAACTCACCCCCAAGCAACGCGCCATCGGGGACCGCATCCTGAAAGAGATCATCGAACGCCTCGGCTTCCTCGACAATGTCGGCCTCGATTATCTCAACCTCGATCGCAAGTCCGGCACGCTTTCCGGCGGCGAATCCCAGCGCATCCGCCTCGCCAGCCAGATCGGCTCCGGCCTCTCCGGCGTGCTCTACGTGCTTGATGAACCCTCCATCGGCCTGCACCAGCGCGACAATGATCGCCTGCTCGCCACCCTCAAGCGCCTGCGCGACCTGGGCAACACCGTGCTGGTGGTGGAGCATGACGAAGACGCCATCCGCCTTGCCGATCATATTGTCGACATGGGGCCCGGCGCCGGCGTCCACGGCGGCCAAGTGGTGGCGGCCGGCAGCCTCGCCGATATCCTCGCCACCCCCGGCAGCATCACCGGCGATTATCTCTCCGGCCGCCGGGCCATCCCGGTGCCCGCCACCCGCCGCAAGGGCAATGGCAAAAAACTCACCGTCAAAAATGCCCGCGGCAACAATCTCACCGGCGTCACCGCCAGCATCCCGCTGGGCACCTTCACCTGCATCACCGGCGTCTCAGGCAGCGGCAAATCCACCTTCACCATCGATACGCTGTTCAACGCCGCCGCCCGCGAATTGAACGGCGCCCGCGTCCTCGCCGCCCCGCACGACGGCCTCGATGGCCTCCACCACCTCGACAAGGTGATCGACATCGATCAATCCCCCATCGGCCGCACCCCCCGCTCCAACCCCGCCACCTACACCGGCTGCTTCACCACCATCCGCGATTGGTTCGCCGGCCTGCCCGAAGCCCAGGCCCGCGGCTACAAACCCGGCCGCTTCAGCTTCAACGTCAAAGGCGGCCGCTGCGAAGCCTGCCAGGGCGACGGCGTGCTCAAGATCGAAATGCACTTCCTGCCCGATGTCTATGTCACCTGCGATGTCTGCCACGGCGCCCGTTACAACCGCGAAACCCTGGAAGTGAAATTCAAGGGCAAATCCATCGCCGACGTGCTGGACATGACAATCGAGGACGGCGTCGAATTCTTCAAGGCCGTCCCCGCCATCCGCGACAAGCTCGCCATGCTGCTCGAAGTCGGCCTCGGCTATGTCAAGATCGGCCAACAAGCCACCACCCTCTCCGGCGGCGAAGCCCAACGCGTCAAACTCGCCAAGGAACTCAGCCGCCGCGCCACCGGCAACACCCTCTACATCCTCGATGAACCCACCACCGGCCTCCACTTCGAAGACGTGCGCAAACTCCTCGAAGTCCTCCACGCCCTCGTCGATCAGGGCAACAGCGTTGTCGTCATCGAACACAACCTCGACGTCATCAAAACCGCCGACCACATCATCGACCTCGGCCCCGACGGCGGCGACAAAGGCGGCCAGGTGGTGATCACCGGCACGCCCGAGGCGGTGGCGGGATGCGAGGTGAGTTGGACCGGCAAATATCTCGCCCCCCTCCTCCCCACCACCCCGGCAAAGAAAACCCGCAAGGCCAAGGGGTAAAGCAAAGTACAGCCTCCGGCGGGCAGGGTCGCGGACCCTGCACCCAATTCGTTTTGGTGCGCCCCCTCCCTCCACGATCCTCCCCAGCCGCAGGATGGGGGGGTGGCGCGCAGCGCCGGAGGGGCCACACGATCCTCCCCCTCTGGTGCAGGCGGCGCGATCCTCCCCCTCTGGGGGAGGTGGAGCGATCCTCCCCCTCCGGGG
>JAIXUQ010000084.1 GCA_027483465.1 Sphingomonadales bacterium | reverse complement strand
CCGGTGCGGCTGCGCGAAATCAGCCCGCGCCGCTTTGCCGTGAAGGGCACCCCCACCGATTGCGTGATGCTGGCGCTGGGCGCGGTGCTGGAAGGGCACAAGCCCGATCTGATCCTGTCGGGGGTCAACCGCGGCGGCAATCTGGCCGAGGATGTCACCTATTCCGGCACCGTTTCGGCCGCGATGGAAGGCTGCCTCGCCGGCATCCGCTCCATCGCCTTGAGCCAGGTGATGATGGACTACACCGCCGGCATGGAGGATTTTTCCTGCGCGCAGGCCCATGGCGCCGGCATCGTGCGCCGCATCATCGCGCAGGCGTGGCCCGAAGGCGTGCTGATCAACATCAATTTCCCGCCGGTGCTGCCCCAGGATGTGAAGGGCGTGCGCGTCACCGAGCAGGGTTTCCGCGATTATGGCAATATCCATCTGGTCAAGCGCATCGATCCGCGCGGCTTTCCCTATTATTGGCATGGCTTTGGCAAGGAAAAGCCGGCGCCCGGCCACGAGACCGATCTGAAGGCGATGCACGAGGCCTGCATTTCGGTGACGCCGCTGCACCTGGACATGACGCATTACCAGTCCATCGCCTCGCTGAAGGCGGCGCTGGCCGGTCTCGCGGCGGGCTGATGCGGCGCGCAGCGGCCCTGCTGCTGGTGCTGATGCTGCCCGGATGCATGATCGGCCGGCAGGAGCCGCCACCCCGCCCGCCAGCCAGCCGGCCCCCTGCCGCCAAACCGCCTCCCGCGCGCCCGCAGCCGGCCCGCGCGCCGGCCGCCCGGCCGGTGCCGCGCACCGATTGGGTGGCGCGGCCGGTCACACCCAATGCCGTCACCACGCCGCAGGGCCGTTTTCACCAGGTGCGCGCCGGCGAAACCGGCATCGCCATCGCCCGCGCCTATGGCGTGCCGTGGCGTGATCTGATCGCCCTGAATGGCCTGAAGGAACCCTATGTGCTGGCCATCGGCCAGCGCCTGCGCCTGCCCGATGCCCAGGCCGCCGCGGCGCGGGTGGCGGCGATGAGCCTGGAGGAACGCGCCCGCGCCTTCACCCTCTCGATCGATGATGTCGTCACCGGCGGGCAGCCGGCGGCCCCAACCCGCGCCGC
Source organism: Sphingomonadales bacterium (assembly GCA_027483465.1). Classification (GTDB taxonomy): domain Bacteria; phylum Pseudomonadota; class Alphaproteobacteria; order Sphingomonadales; family Sphingomonadaceae; genus Sandarakinorhabdus. The sequence continues at coordinate 131,716 of JAIXUQ010000084.1, read as the reverse complement.
TGCCCGCACCGCCCCCACCCGGCCGGCCACGCCGCCGCCGCTGGCCGAACCGGCCGCCGCGCCGCCGCTCCAGCCCACCCCCCAACCCACCCCGCTCCCCGCCGTCACCGGCAATGCCCCGGCCTTCCGCTGGCCGTTGCCCGGTCGCATCATCTCCGGCTTTGGCGCCAAGCCGGGCGGGCGCTTCAACGATGGCGTCAATCTCAAGGCCAATGCCGGGGAGGCGGTGCGCGCCGCCGGCGATGGCGTGGTGGCCTATGCCGGCGATGCCATTCCGGGCTTTGGCAATCTGGTGCTGATCAAGCATGCCGGCGATTGGGTGTCGGCCTATGCCCACAACGAGGCGCTGCTGGTGCAGCGCGGCGTCCGGGTGAAGGCCGGCGAGGTGATCGCCCGGGCCGGCCAGACCGGCGCGGTGCCCGAGCCGCAACTGCATTTCGAACTGCGCAAGGGCCGCACCCCGCAAGACCCGGCCCGCATCATCGGCGGGCGCTAGCGGCCCCCCCGCCTCGCGATGCTCGGCACCCCCCCATCCTGCGGCTGGGGGGGATCAATTCTCCCCAGCCAGGCAAGGGGAGGTGGCGCACAGCCACGGGGGGGCAATCCCCCCCAGCCGCAGGATGGGGGGGTGGCAGCCGCAGGCTGACGGGGGGGCAATCCCCCGCATCCCCCCTTGCGCTTTCGTCCCGAAACGCGCAGTGCCGCGGCGATGACCGTCTCTCCCGCTTCGGCCCCGCGGGTCGGCATGGTGTCGCTGGGTTGCCCCAAGGCGCTGGTCGATTCCGAACGCATCCTCACCCAGCTTCGCGCCGACGGCTATGCGCTGTCGGGCGATTATGACGGCGCCGATGTGGTGATCGTCAACACCTGCGGCTTCCTCGATTCGGCCAAGGCCGAAAGCCTGGATGCCATCGGCGAGGCCATCGCCGAAAACGGCAAGGTGATCGTGACCGGCTGCATGGGCCACGAGGCCGAGGCCATCCGCGCCCGCTTCCCCGCCGTGCTCGCCGTCACCGGCCCGCAGCAATATGAGGCGGTGGTGTCGGCCGTGCATGATGCGGCGCCGCCGGTGCGATCGGCCTATGTCGATCTGGTGCCCGATGCCGGCCTGAAGCTGACGCCGCGCCATTATGCCTATGTGAAGATTTCCGAAGGCTGCAACCACAGCTGCGCCTTCTGCATCATCCCGTCATTGCGTGGGCGTCTGGCCAGCCGGCCGCCGGCGGCGATCATCCGCGAGGCGCAGGCGCTGGTGCAGGCCGGCGCGAAAGAATTGCTGGTCATCAGCCAGGACACCTCGGCCTATGGCGTTGATCTTCGCCACGCCCGCTCCACGCTGGGCGGGGTGGAGCGCCGCGCCCATATCCAGGATCTGGCGCGCGAACTGGGGCAGTTGGGCGCCTGGGTCAGGCTCCATTATGTCTACCCCTATCCGCACGTCGATGATCTGATCCCGCTGATGCGCGACAAGCTGTTGCTGCCCTATCTCGACATTCCGTTCCAACATGCCGCGCCCCAGGTGCTGAAGGCGATGAAGCGCCCGGCCAACGAGGCCAGGGTGCTGGAACGTATCCAGAAATGGCGCGCGCTGGTGCCCGACATGGCGATCCGCTCCACCTTCATCGTCGGCTTCCCCGGCGAGACGGAAGCGGATTTCCAGTATCTGCTCGATTGGCTGGAACAGGCCCAGATCGATCGCGCCGGCTGCTTCAAATATGAGGCGGTGGCCGGCGCGCAGGCCAATGAACTGCCCGGCGCCGTGCCGGAGGATGTGAAGGAGGACCGCTGGCACCGCTTCATGGCGGTGCAGGCGCGCATTTCCGAACAGCGCCTGGCCGCCAAGGTGGGCCGCACGCTGGATGTGCTGATCGACGCGGTGGACGAAGACGGCGGCGCGTCCGGCCGCAGCCAATATGACGCGCCGGAAATCGACGGCATGGTGCATCTGCGCGATGCCGGCGGCCTGAAACCGGGGGACATTGTGCCCGTGCTGATCGAGGATAATGACGAGACCGATCTGTTCGGGGTGCCCGCCTGATGGATCTGGCCAGCCTGCTGGTGCCGGCCGATGCGCAAGGCGCCGTGCCGCTGCTGCCGCTGACGGCGGCCGGGCTTGAGGAGTGGCTGAAGGCGCAAGGCGAGCGCACCCGCACCGCCGTGGCAGCCCAAGGCTTCACCGCGGCGGCCGACAGCGTGGCGATCATCCCCGGCGATGGCCCGGCCGACTGGTTTGCCGCCGTGGGTGTGGCCCCCGGCCCGCTGGGGCCTTGGGCGCTGGCGGCGGCGGCGGCGAAACTGCCGGCCGGCCGCTATCACTTGCAGGGCGAAATGGGCCAGGCCGGGTTGGGCTGGTGCCTCGCCCAGCACCGCTTCACCCGCTATCGCCGTGCCAAGCCCGAAGGCGCGCGCGTGCTGGCCACCACCAGCCTGGCGGCGATCGGCAGCACCGTGGCCGAAGCCCAGGCGGTGGCGCTGGTGCGCGATCTGATCGATACGCCGGCCAGCGATCTGGGCCCGGCCGAACTGGCTCACGCCGTCAGCGAAACCCTGCGCCCCTTTGGTGCCGAGGTGCGGGTGGTGGCCGGCGAGGCGCTGGTGGCGCAGAATTTCCCCGCCATCCATGCCGTGGGCCGCGCCGCCGCCGCCCAGCCGCGCCTGATCGAGGCGGAATGGGGCGATCCCGCCCACCCGCGGCTGGCCATCATCGGCAAGGGCATCACCTTTGATTCGGGCGGGCTCAACATCAAGCCGGGCAGCGGCATGGCGCTGATGAAGAAGGACATGGGCGGTGCCGCCCACGCGCTGGCGCTGGCCCGGCTGGTGATCGCCGCGCGCCTGCCGGTGCGGCTGCACCTGATCATCCCGGCGGCTGAAAACGCCATTTCCGGAAACGCATTGAGGCCTGGTGACGTGATCGCCACCCGCGCCGGCAAGACGGTGGAAATCACCAACACCGATGCCGAAGGCCGCCTGGTGCTGTGCGATGCCATCAGCCTTGCAGCCGAGCACAAGCCGGTGCTGATCATCGATTTCGCCACCCTCACCGGCGCGGCGCGGGTGGCGCTGGGCCCGCAATTGCCGGCGCTGTTTGCCAATGATGATGCGCTGGCCAGCGAAATCCTCGCCGCCGGCATGGCGGTGGGTGATCCGGCCTGGCGGCTGCCGCTGTGGGCGCCCTATCACGACATGCTGAAATCCGGCGTGGCCGACATGGCCAACAGCGCCGAAGGCGCCTTTGCCGGGGCGATCACCGCCGCGCTCTATCTGGAAAATTTCGTGCCGGCCGGCACGCCCTGGCTGCATTTTGACACGTTCGCCTGGAATCCGGCCGCCCGCCCCGGCCGGCCCAAGGGCGGCGAGGCGCTCGGCCTGCGCGCCACCTGGGCCATGCTGCGGAGCCGCTTCGGATGAGCTGGGTGCTGAAAGGCCCGGCGCAGCGGTTCGAGCCGCGCGAATGGTTTGCCGGCCCCGATGTGGTGGAACTGGCGCTGGCCGGCGATATCGGCGCGGTCCGCTATGTCGAGCCGCGCCCGCTGGTGTGCACCGCCGCGCGCACCCCGCTGCGCCGCGCGCCCGATGGCGCGGCCGAAGCGGTGAGCGAGCTGCTGTTTGGCGAAGGCTTCGCGATTGCCGAGGTGCGCGGCGGCTTTGCCCTCGGCCGCTGCCTGCATGATCGCTATATCGGCTGGGTGGATTTTGCCGCGCTGGCGCTGCCCGGCGCCGATCCCGCCCACCGCATCACCGCGCGCCGCGCGCCGGTGTTTGCCGCCGCCAGCATCAAGGCCGCCGTGCGGCACGAGCTGCCCTTTGGCGCCCGCGTCGCCGGCCAGATGGAAGGCGATTTCCTCGCGCTGACGGGCGGCGGCTTCGTCCACCGCCGCCATCTGGAGGCCGCGCCCAAAAACCGCTTTGCCGCCGCCGCGATCTTCGCCGGTGCGCCCTATCTGTGGGGCGGGCGCAGCCCCGATGGCATCGATTGCTCCGGCCTGGTGCAGCAGGCGCTCAGTGTGGAGGGCATCGCGCTCAGGCGGGACACGGATTTGCAGCGCGAACAGGGCGAGCCGGTGAAGTTCGCCGCGCGCGAGGCCGGCGACCTCCTGTTCTGGCCCGGCCATGTCGGCCTGCTGCTGGCTGACGACATGCTCTGCCACGCCAATGCCCACTGGATGGCGGTGGTGACCGAGCCGCTGGCCGCCGTGATCGCCCGCCAGAGCGATGCCGCCGAACCCGTGGTGCGGCGCTTCACCTGAACCCCCCCAAATGCTTGCGCTTGCAAGCATCGGCCAGCGTGGCATGAAGGGCCTGTAATGCAGAGCCGCACCAGCGGCCGTGCCAGGCCTGGCCAGACTTGGGAGGACAAGACCATGACCAAATCCGCGCTCGATGCCGCGCTTGATGACGTGATTGCCGGCATCACCGCCCCCGGTGGCCCGCTTGGCGTGGGCGAGGCCCAGGTGCGCGGCGCCACCCTGCCGGTGTTTTCGGCCGCACCGCCCACCATGCGCGAATATCTGGCCTTCTTCTTCGCCACCCAGGGGCCGAAGGAATTTCTGGTCTTCGGCGATGAGCGGCTGACCTTCGCCGAGGTCTACACCCGCAGCCTGAAATTTGCCGCCATGCTTCAGCACCGCCACGGCATCGCCAAGGGCGATCGGGTGGGGGTGGCGATGCGCAATTATCCCGAATGGGTGATCGCCTACTGCGCCATTGTCCACATGGGCGCGGTGTGCATCCCGATGAACGCCTGGTGGACCGCCGAGGAAATGGATTACGGCATCCGGGATTCGGGCGCCCGGCTGGTGGTGGCCGACGAGGAACGCGCCCGCCGGCTGGCCACATTGAGCTGCACCGCCACGGTGCTCACCGTGCGCACATCGGCCGAAGTGGCCAGCGGGCTGGGCTTTGCCCGGGCCGAGGATGAACTGGCGCACAGCCCCGAGGCGATGTGGTTCCTTCCGGAATTGAGCCCCGAGGATGATTGCACCATCATGTACACCTCGGGCTCCACCGGCACGCCCAAGGGCGCCGTCTCCACCCACCGTGCCCAGGTCTCGGCCTCGATGAATTATCTCGTCATGGGCCTGGCCTTGCTCGATCTGTCGGCCAAGGCCGGGGTGGCGCCGGCCGAACAGCAGGTGATGCTGCTCAATGTGCCGCTGTTCCACATCACCGGGCTGGTGCCGGTGCTGCTCGTCTCGATCGCCATCGGCCGCAAGATGATCATCATGCACAAATGGGATGCCGGCGAGGCGCTCAGGCTGATCGAGAAGGAGCGCTGCACCTATTTCGTCGGCGTGCCGACCATGTCGCTGGAACTGATGCAGCATCCTGACCGGCACAAACATGATCTGTCGACGCTGGTTGACATCGCCTCGGGCGGGGCGCCGCGCCCGCCGGAGCATGTCGACCGGCTGGCCAATGAATTCCAGGGCAAGCACCCGGTGCAGGGCTATGGCCTCACCGAAACCAACGGGGTGGGCGCCGGCAACATCCGGGAGAATTACCGCAGCAAGCCGGCCTCCACCGGCCGCGCCAGCCCGCCGCTGGTGGAAATCCGCATCGCATCGGGTGACGGTGCGGTGGGCGATGCCCTGCCCCCCGGCGAGATCGGCGAGGTGTGCCTGCGTTCGGTGTGCAACTGCCGCGGCTATTGGAACAAGCCCGAAGCCACGGCGGCGGCCTTTGTGGGCGATGGCTGGTTCCGCAGCGGGGACCTCGGCTATCTCGACGAAGAAGGCTATCTTTTCATCGTTGACCGCAAGAAGGACATCATCATCCGCGGCGGCGAGAATATCAGCTGCCAGGAGGTGGAAGGCGCCATCTATGCCCACCCGGCGGTGGCCGAATGCAGCGTGTTTGGCCTGCCCGATGAACGGCTGGGCGAAATCGTCGGCGCGGTCGTCTATGCCAAGCCCGGCGAGCAGGTGGAGCCTTCGGCGCTCACCGATTTCCTCAAGACCAATCTGGCCGCCTACAAGATCCCGGCCAGGGTGTGGATCAGCCCCGAGCAGCTGCCCAAGCTGGGATCGGCCAAGATCGACAAGGTGAGCCTGCGCAAGCACTATCGTGACATCTGGGCCGCCAGGGCGGCCTGAGTCGGGGAGGACGCACGATGTTCAAGACCATGATCGAAGGCACCAAGGACGATTGGATGCACATCGCCGCCGAGCATCAGAAGCACCAGCAATCAGCCGCGGCCGACCAGATCATCGAAAGCCTGCGCCGGCTGGAAGCCATCGAGGTCGGCTTTGGCGCCAACCAGTTGGTCCACAGCCTGATGACCGCCACGCTCGCCCGCCGCGACGGGGCGAGCGACGAGGAGGTGGTGGCCGCGCTCTGCCATGATCTGGGCAAATTGTTCAGCATCCCCAACCACGGCGCCATCGCCGGTGAACTGCTGAAACCCTATGTGTCGGACGACATCTACCACGCCATCGTCCACCACCAGGATTTCCAGGGCCGCTATTATTACGAGCATCTGGGCAAGGACCCCAACGCCCGCGAAAAATACCGCGGCCAGCCCTGGTTCGCCATGGCCGAAAAGATCGTCGACAAATGGGACGCCCCGGCCTTCGACCCGGGTTACGACGTCGACAGCCTCGAAAGCTTCATCCCCGAAATCCGCCGGGTGTTCGCCGCGCCGAAGCGGGGGGTTTAGGCGGGATCGTCAAAGGCTTCGGCAAACAGGTCCGGCCGTTCGCGGCCGAACAGGTCAGCCAGATCAGGCCGGTTGAGCTTGCCTGAAAGGGCGGCAAACGCCGGATCACGCCGGGCTTCTGTCAACGCCGCGTCGGTGCTGGCCTTCTTGGCCTCGATCAATGCCGGGTCTGCCCTGATCGCCTCGGCGGCACGCGGCCAGCGCAGTTCCAGCATCGTCCACAATGCAATGGTGTCAAAGCTGACCGCGCGCCCCTCCAGCACAGCGCGGCTCTGCGCCATGCCCACCGCGTTGACCAGCCGCTTCATGGCGCGCGGATTGGGTTCGATGAACGGCCCCCATTTGCTCAACCGGTGCTGCGTCACCCGGTCAGTCCGCTGGTCAGCAAAGCGCACCGCCAGTTCGGCGCGGCGCTGCGGGCGCAGCGCGGCGGGTGTGGCCTCCATGATCCTGGGCACATCGTCGAGCGACAGGCTGGGCGGCAGTGGCGCCATTGGTTCGGCCTGTTGCCCCGTTTCGGCCTCAACCCCCAGCAAATGGTTGAGATAGAGAGTCTGCGTCTCGGGCAGAATCTGCGGGACGCCCACGCTCAACTGGAACATCTTGTCGAGGAACAGGTCGCCGACAGGGCGCGCCGCATCGCCTCCAGCCTCCTGAAAATCGGCAAAGCGCTTGCCGAAACTCGTGGTGATCCAGCGCCGGTCAGCCACCACCAGAAACACCACGGGCGCACCGCGGAAGAGCGTCTGAACACCTTCGAGCAAATTGGTGACAACATTGGCGCTGCAGCGATCAAGATCGTCGAGCACGATGATTATCGGCTTTCCAGAAAGGTCGACCAGTTTTTCAAACATCGCGATGAATGGTTTGAATGCATCTGTTTTCAACGCATCAAATGCTTCTGCCGTTGGCTTACCACCGATCAAGAAGACGCGTAGAGCGTAAATGCCTGAAAAAATTGAACCGATTATGCCTATCCATTCCTTGGCAGATTGGGGAAATGTGCTACTTGAAGAATCCGCCGTCGATGCAAACGTCCATAAAGCACCGAAGCAAAACAGGGCAACCAAGGCCACCGCGAAGGCATTTGCGTCTTGCTTAAGCCGCCAAATGGCGAACTCACCTTTGAGCCAAAACCAATGCGCCAAAGGCGGTGCTGGATATGCGGCACCCCGAGGCCAAGCGTCCTTCAGCAGGGCAGTTTTGAGAGCCTGAAGCATGTTCCACCACGGCGGGTCGACCCTTGCGTTGCGCCATGCGTTGAAGTCCACCACCAACCAGGGGCGCGGACCGCTTTCCAACTCTTTCCGCAGCAGCTTGACCATGCTGGATTTGCCCGATCCCCATGCACCGTGCAGATGCACCATCACCGCTGCCGGTTCGGGCGATGCCGCTTCCTCCGCCTGCAATCGTTTCAGCCGGATCGCCAGCGCCTGCACCATCGGCCGCCGGCCAAGTTGATCTTCGGCTGATGGATTGTCGGACAGCAGCGGTGTCGCCTCCGATTTGGGCACTTCGTCCGCGTCGGACTGCCGATCCTGCAACGCTAGCCAAGCGGCACTGTCTTCTCCAATCTTGGCTGGGTTCCTAGCTACATATGTACGGACTTGCTTCCGTAACGCTGCCAAGCTTTCAGACGAAGGGCGCTTTCCATTTTCCAGTCGCGGCCATGAAGACGGAGAACACTCGGCGAGTGCATATAACAGGTGCCGCAAGCTCAATCGCTCCGTCTTGCCTGCCATGGTCTTGTCGCGAATCTCAGCCGCCCGGGGCAAGACCTCTAACAGCACACTTCGAGACAATGTTGTCTCGAGGTTACTTGTGTCTGGCGGCTTACGTTCAGCAAATCGATAGCTTTGTCCGCCGGCCCATGCCCTGATCCAGTCACAGGCGTTGCTGACTGATCCGACACCCCTCATCGTTAATAGCGCAAAAACCAAGGCTTCAATGTCAACGACGAGTTCACGGCCGTCCGGCTTGGCGAAGCGAACTGCCACAGACAGAAGCATCCCAAGATTGTCAGAAATTGGCCCAAATCCGTTTTCAATCTGGGCGTTAAGCTTCATCGGGGTAGAAATTAGTGACGCCATACTTTTCAGTATACAGCCAATAAAAATGCAGTGCTATACACTCACATCCCCGGCGGTGGTGGGGGATAGCGGTCACCCGGCACTTCCGCGCCCGGCGTGCCGGCCACCGCGGCCGTATAGAGGCTGGTGCCGAGCGGGGTGGCGGCGAGCAGCCAGCCGGCGGCGAGCGCCAAGGGGAGGGCGGTGAGGCCGATGGTCCAGGCCGGGTGCCAGCCGGCGCCGGCGCGCCATTCGCGCACCGCCAGATACAGCGGGAAGGCGAGGCCGGGCAGGCTGGTGATCTCCATCGCCCACGGGATCAGGAAGGGTGAGGGCAGCAGCCGGCCAAAGGCCGGGCCCATGATGGTGGCCAGCGCGCACAGGTGCAGGCGGCGGTGCCAATCCGTGTCCCGCCGCTTGGCGATGGCGCCGAGCGCGAGGGCGGCAAAGGCCACGAGGGTGAGCGGGTTCTGCATCATGAACCACTGCGGCCGGAAGAAGAAGGGCGTCCGCCCGGCCTGCGCCACCGCCACGGTGATGGCCAGGCCCGCGCCCACCATGGCGATGATCCACACCAGCCCCAGCCAGCCCAGCCGGCGGTGCCAATCAAGCCGGCCGCTGGCGGCCAGCCCGGCCTGCAGCAGGCTCAGCGCCACCCAGCCGAAGAAGATCAGCCCGTGGACATGCCAGGTGATCGGCATGGCAAAGCTGGAGCGGCCCATGGCCAGATGAAAGCTGAAACCAGCCGCGAAGATCAGCGCCATCACCCCGGTGATCCGCGCCTGTGTTGCCAGCCAGTCGTGGCCGGTTGCCGCCCGTGTCGCCATGCCTGTTTCCCCCCGAAAACGTGCGCCATGCTATGGCCAATCGCGCGGTGCGTCCATCATTTCGTCAGCTAGGCGCAGGCGCCGGGCTGGGCCAGCGTGGCGACACAGCCAAAGGGAGACCAGCATGATCGGCGTTGTGGCCACCATCCGCATCCAGGACGGCAAGGCGGCGGAATTCGAAGCGGTGTTCCGCAGCCTGTCGGCGGCGGTGCGGGCCAATGAGCCGGGCAATATCTGCTACCAGCTCACCCGCTCCAAGACCGAGGCCAACACCTACAAGGTCCTGGAGCTTTATGCCGATGCCGATGCGCTGAAGGCCCACGGCGCGTCCGACCATTTCAAGGCCGCCGGCCCCGGCATCGGCGCCTGCCTGGCCGGGCGGCCGGAAATCGAGTATCTGGACGGGGTGGCCTGAGCAGCGTCACGCGCGCCCGCCCAGCCGTCACCCGCGCCCACCCAACCGTCACCGGCGCCCGCCGATGTGACACCAGCGCCCACCAACCGGCCACCGGGGGTTGGCAAGCCGTCACATCCGGCTGGCATTTTCGCGGCTGATCCGGCCGGCGAATCGCAAGGACACGCTGGGCCGGGCAGTGCCGGGCAGCTTTTGTGCTGATTTGTCAGCGCCTTGGCTGCCGCCCTGTCCTACACAAGCGAAACCCGGCACACTGGCCGGGTTCCTTGACAATCTGGCGTCTACAATCCGGCGTCTCAGGCCAGCGCCGCCTTCAGCGCATCGACCAGATCGGTCTTTTCCCAGCTGAAGCCGCCTTCGGCATCCGGCGTGCGGCCGAAATGGCCATAGGCGGCCGAGCGCTGGTAGATCGGGCGGTTGAGGCCCAGTTGCGTGCGGATGCCGCGCGGGGTGAGCGCGAAGCCCAGCTTCGCCGGATCGGCCAGCACGGCTTCCACAGCGCTTTCCGCCACCGTACCGCTGCCGTGCAGATCGACATGGATGGACAGCGGCGCCGCCACGCCGATGGCGTAGGACAGCTGGATGGTGCAGCGGCGGGCAAGGCCGGCGGCGACGATATTCTTGGCCAGATAGCGGCAGACATAGGCGGCCGACCGGTCAACCTTGGTCGGGTCCTTGCCGCTGAAGGCGCCGCCGCCGTGCGGGGCGGCACCGCCATAGGTGTCAACGATGATCTTGCGGCCGGTCACGCCGGCATCGCCATCGGGGCCGCCGATCTCGAACTTGCCGGTGGGGTTGAGGTGGATCACCGTGTCGGCAGTGATGAAGCCGGCCGGCAGCACATCGGCCAGCACGCCCATCACATAGGATTCCAGTTCGGCATATTTGGCCGCATCGCCGCCGCTCTGGCCGTCCTTCTCCCACGGCTTGCAATAATCGGGCGCATGCTGGGTGGAAACCACGATGGCGGTGGCGGCCACCGGCACCTCGTTCTCATAGCGCAGGGTCACCTGGCTCTTGGCGTCCGGCTCCAGGAAGGGGGCGGCGCCGCTGTGCCGGTCGGCCGCCATGCGGGCGAGGATGCGGTGCGAATAATAGAGCGTGGCCGGCATGAAATCGGGCGTTTCATCCGTGGCATAGCCAAACATGATGCCCTGGTCGCCGGCGCCTTCGTCCTTGTTGCTGCTGGCGTCCACACCCTGCGCGATGTCGCTGGACTGCGGGTGGAGATGGTTTTCAAAGCTGAGGTTCTGCCAGTGGAAGCCCGACTGTTCATAGCCGATGCGCTTCACCGTCTCGCGCACGATGCGCTGGATTTCCTCCTGCGCGCCGGCTTCCCAGTTGCCGGCGGCATCGATCATGCCGCGGCCGCGCACTTCGCCGGCCAGCACCACGCGGTTGGTGGTGGTGAGGGTTTCGCAGGCCACCCGGGCTTCCGGATCGCGGCCGAGGAAGAGATCGACAATCGCGTCCGAAATCTGGTCCGCCACCTTGTCGGGGTGGCCTTCGGAAACGCTTTCGGAGGTGAAGAAGAAATGGGTGCGAGCCATGGCCTGCCAGTCACAAGTTCAAGGATGGCCCGCCTTACACGCCGCCCCATGGCCGCGCAAGGGGCATAAACAATACTTTATATCCGCTTTGCCACGCGCCATTCAGGCGGCGTAGGTGGCAAGGCCGGGGCTGCGCTGCACCACCACGCCGGCCACCGCCAGCAGCAGCGCCAGCAGCAGGGCCGCCAGCGCGCCGATGCGCGGGAAGGCCGGCTGTTGCAGCGGCGGCGGCAGGGTGGAAACGATCGATTCGGGCCCGTTGCCCAGCGTGGTGCCCATCAGCCGGCCATGGCCATCAATCACCGCGGAAATGCCGTTGGTGGTGGCGCGGATCACCGGCAGGCCTTCCTCGATGGCGCGCAGCCGGGCCTGGGCCAGATGCTGGGGCGGCCCCCAGGCGCCGAACCAGGCATCGTTGGAGACATTGGCGATCCAGGCCGGGCGGTCAGCCTCGTTCACCACCGCGCCGGGGAAGGCGATTTCATAGCAGATCACCGGCGACATGCCGAGGAAGCGGCCGGGCAGCACCAGGGTGCGGGCGCCCGGGCCGGCGGCGAAATCGCTGCCGCCGGGCACCAGCCGGGCGACGCCCATCGGCTCCAGCAGGCTGCGCGCCGGCACATACTCGCCCAGCGGCACCAGGTGCGCCTTGTCATAGCGGCTGAGGATGCGGCCGCGGCTGTCGATGGCGAACAGGCTGTTGGAATAGGGGGTTTGCGGCGTTTTCGGGTTCACACCGGTGCCGCCCGTCACCAGCACGTCGCCGGGGCGCAGCACCGCGGCCAGCCGGGCGCGCAGGGCCGGTTCCTGCTCGATCAGATCGTCGATGGCGCCTTCCGGCCACAGCACCAGCGCCGGGCTGGCTTCGGTGCGGATCGTGTCACCCGACAGGCTGGCAATCACGTTGGGATCGCCGATGCCGGCCGCCACCTGGTTTTCCATCCGCCCGGTCACCTTGCCGGTGCTGGGGCGGATCGGCGAATCGATGTCGGGCGCGTTCTTCAGGTCGGCATCCTTGATGCTGACATCGGGCAGTTCCGACTGCTGGGTGGCTTCGGCCCGCTTCAGCGCCTCGCGCGTGAGCTGCAGATAGGTGGCCAGATGGCGTTCGGCGGCGGCCGCGTCATAGCGTTCGTCCTGGCTGATGCCGGGCTGCACCACCACGATCGGCGGGCCCAGAAAGCCGCTCTGCACCACGCGGTTTTCCCCGGCCCAGCCGGCGATCACCAGCAGCAGCGCGATGCCGCCCCCCACCAGCCGGTGGATCAGCGCCGGGCCCAGCGCCAGCCACAGCAGCGCAGCGGCCGCCAGCAGCGCCAGCGCCGACAGGCCGAGCCCGCCCACCGCCGAGGCCCATTGCTGCACGCCGGGCGCGGTGAGCCAGATGATGCCGAGCGGATTCCACGCAAAGCCGGTGAGCAGCAGCCCGCGCAGCCATTCGGCCGGCAGCCACAGCGCGATGAACAGCAGCAGCCGCGCCAGCGGCCGGCTGGCCAGCGCGGCAAGGCCCGCCGGCACCGCCACATAAAGCGCCAGGAAGACCGACAGGCCGGCCACTGTGACCCAGCCCAACGCCGCCGGCATCTTGGCCTGATAGGCAAAGCTTTGCGCGATCCAGTTCAGCGAGACCAGCGACAGCGCGGAGCCAAAGGCCAGCCCGCACAGCAGCGCCGTGGCCCAGCCGCGCGCGCGCATGATGGTCCACAACAGGCCCGCCACCGCCGCCAGCGTGGCCGGCCACAGATCAAGCGGGGCAAAGCCGGTCGCGGCAAGCGCGCCAAGGCCAAGGGCGAACAGCGGCAGCAGACGGTTGGGCATGGGCGTTGGGTTAGCCTGTGCGGGAAACTTGCGCCAGTGGGCAATTGCGGGCTGGCATTCGGCCCGGCTTGTGCGACAAGAACGGGCGTGAGCGGCGGGGGCTTTCTGGAATGCGATGGCCTGCGGCTGGCCTTGAGCGGGCGCACGGTGCTGGATGGCATTGATCTTGTGGTGCCGGCCGGGGCGCTGGTGGCGCTGGTGGGGGCATCGGGCGCCGGCAAGACCAGCCTGTTGAAGCTGATCAACCGCCTGCTGGAGCCTGATGCCGGGGTGATTCGCATCGCCGGCCAGGCCATTGCCGGGCAGGATGCGGTGGCGGTGCGGCGCGGCATCGGCCATGCCGTGCAGGGCGGCGGCCTGTTTCCGCACTGGACCGTGGCCGACAATATCACCGCCGTGCCCTGGCTGCTGGGCTGGCCGCCGGCGCGGCGGCAGGCCCGCGCCGTCGAACTGATGGCGATGCTGGAGTTGCCGGCGCATCTGGCCAGCCGCTTTCCGGGCGAATTGTCGGGCGGGCAGGCCAGCCGGGTCGGGCTGGCGCGGGCGCTGGCCGCATCCCCGCGCCTGCTGCTGCTGGATGAACCCTTTGGCGCGCTTGATCCCGAAACCCGCGAGGCGCTGGCTGATCGGCTGCACGCGCTGCACCGGGCGCAGGGGCTCACCACGCTGATCGTCACCCATGATCTGGCCGATGCGCTGCTGCGCGCCGATCTGATGCTGGTGCTGGATCAGGGCCGCATTGTCGCCAGCGGGCCGCCGGCGGCGCTGGTCGCCAATCCGCACCCGGCGGTGCAGGCGCTGCTGGCCGCACCCTTGGCGCAGGCGCGCGCCATTGCCGCCCTGGCGCCGGCGTGATCGCCGCGGCCGATCTGGCGGCGCTGCCCGGCGCGCTGGCGGCGCATCTGGCGCTCAGCGCCGCCGCCCTGCTGCTCGCCGTGCTGGTGGCCGCCCCGCTGGTGCTGCTGATGCCGGCGCGGCCCTGGCTCAGGCGCTGGGTGATGGGGCTGGCCAGCGTGGTGCAGACGGTGCCGGCGCTGGCGCTGCTGGCGCTGTTCTTCCCGCTGCTGGTGCTGGTGCGCAATCTCACCGGCCTGCCGGTGCCCTCGCTCGGGCTGTTGCCGTCGCTGTTGGCGCTGGCGCTCTATGCGCTGCTGCCGCTGCTGCGCGGCGGGGCGGGCGGGCTGGCCGCCATCCCCGATCAGGTGCGCGAGGCCGCCCGCGCCATCGGCATGACCCCGTGGCAGCGGCTGCTGCATGTCGAGCTTTCGCTGGCCGCGCCGGTGGTGTTCGGCGGGCTGCGCACCGCGGCGGTGTGGACCATCGGTGCCGCCACGCTGGCCACCATGGTGGGCCAGCAGAGCCTGGGCGATCTGATCTTTGCCGGGCTGCAATTGCAGGATTGGCGGCAGGTGCTGCTGGGCTGTGCGGCCGCCGCCGGGCTGGCGCTGATCGTCGATGCCGGGCTGGGGCTGGTGGAGGGCGGCATTGCCCGGCGTCGGCAACGCCCGGTGCTGGCGGGCCTTGCCGTGCTGGCGCTGCTGGCCGCTGGTGTGGCGGGCTGGTGGTGGCACAGCCGCCCGGCCAGCGGCCCGCCGGCGGTGGTGATCGGCACCAAGACCTTTTCCGAGCAATATATATTGGCCGAACTGATCGCGGCCGATCTGCGCCGGCAGGGCCAGCCGGTGCAGGTGCGCTCCGGCCTGGGATCGGGCATCGCCTTTCAAAGCGTGGCGGCCGGCGGCATCGATATCGGCATTGATTACAGCGGCACGCTGTGGACCCAGGCGCTGGGCCGCCGCGATGTGGTGCCGCGCGCGGCCATGCTGGCCATCCTGCGCCGCGATCTGAAGGCGCGGTATGGCGTGACGGTCGCGGCGTCGCTGGGGTTTGAGAATGCCTATGCGCTGGCCATCCGCCGCGATGTGGCGCAGCGGCTGGGGGTGAAGACGATCAGCGATCTGGCCCGCGCCGCCCCGCGCCTGCGGCTCGCCACCGATCTGGAATTCCAGTCGCGCGCCGAATGGGCGGCCTTGCAGCGCGCCTATGGCCTGCGCTTTGCCGCCATGCGCGCCTATACGCCGGTCTTGATGATGGCGGCGCTGGGCGATGGCAGCGCCGATGTCATCACCGCCTACAGCAGCGATGGCGCCTTGAGCACGGCCGACATCCTCCTGCTGGCCGATGACCGGGGCGCGCTGCCGGCCTATGATGCGCTGCTGGTGGTGGCGCCGGGCCGCGCTGATCTGGCCCGCCGGCTGGCCCGCTATGAAGGCCGCATCCCGGTGGCGGCGATGCGGGCGGCCAACTGGCAGGCCGATCGCACGGCAGACAAGCGCAGCCCGGCCGCGGCGGCGCGCTGGCTGGCGGCTGAAACCGGATTGGAGGGGGAATGATGCGCCTGTTGCTCACCATGCTGGCGGCCCTGGTGATGGCGGTGCCGGCGCTGGCCGGCACCCCGGCCGAACTCCACGCCCTGTTTGCCGATTGGCGGCGCTGGCACGATGCCCGGCCTGCCAGCGGCGTGCCCGATTACACGCCAGCCGCCACCGCCGCCCGCGCCGCCGGGCTGAAAGGCTTCGAGGCCCGGCTGGCCGCCATCGACACGGCCGGCTGGGCGGCGGCCGATCAGGTGGACTGGCAATTGGTGCGGGCCGAGATGAACGGCCTGAAATTCGATCTGGAGGTGGCGCAGCCGTGGGCGCGCGATCCGGCCTGGTATCTTTCGGTCTGGGCAGCGCAGAGCGACACGCCGGCCCATGAAGGCCCCGTCCACATGGCCCCGGTGGAGCTGTGGCGCTATCGCTTCCCGCTGGGCCCGGCCGATGCCGCCCGGCTGGCCGCCGAACTGGCGCATATCCCGCCGCTGCTGGCGCAGGCGCGCGGCAATCTGACGGGCAATGCCGCCGATCTCTGGGCCGCCAGCCCGATCACGCTGGCCGAGCAGGCGGACGCGCTGCGCGCCCTGGCGGGCAAGGTGAAGGGCCACCGCGACGCCGAACGCGCCACCGCCGCGGCGCTGGCCGCCACCGAGGCGTTCATCGCCTGGGTGAAGGCCGAGGCGCCGAGGAAGACCGGCCCGTCGGGCGTGGGGATCGAGGCCTACAACTGGTATCTGAAGCATGTGCAACTCTCGCCCTACACCTGGGCCGACGAGGTGGCGATCCTGTCTCGCGAACTGGCCCGCGCCCATGCCGGGCTGCGGCTGGAGGAAAACCATCACAAGCGTCTGCCCGAACTCACCAGCCCGGCCAATCAGGCCGAATGGGAGGCGAAAAGCCTGGCGGCGATCAACCATTTCATCGCCTTCCTGGCCCGGACCGAGGTGGCGACCATCCGCTTTTACATGCATCCGGAACTGTCAACGCGCATGGGGCGCTGGGTGCCGCCCGCGCAGCAGGATTTCTTCGCCATCGCGCAAGGGCGCGCGCCCAACAGCCTGTTCGCCCATTTCTATCACTGGTGGGATCTGGCCGAGATGGCCACCAGCCCGCACCCCTCACCGATCCGCGTCAAGCCGCTGCTCTACAATATCTGGGTGAGCCGGGCCGAGGGCAATGCCACCGCCATGGAAGCGATGATGCTCGATGCCGGCCTGTTCGATCACAACCCGCGCGAGCGTGAGGTGGTGTGGATCATGCAGGCCCAGCGCGCCGCGCGCGGGCTGGCGGCGCTTTATGCCACCGCCAACCAGATTGATCTGAAGGCGGCGATGGCGATGCAGGTGGCGCGCACGCCCAACGGCTGGATGCGCCCCGATCTGCCGCTGCTCGGCTTTGAACAGTCGCTCTACCTGCGCCAGCCCGGCTATGGCCCCAGCTACATCACCGGCAAGGCCCAGATCGAACAATTGTTCGCCGAACTGGCCGAACAGGAAGGCGCGGGCCTGCCCGGCAGCCGCTTCAGCGTGAAGGGCTTCTATGACCGGTTGGGCAGCTTCGGCCTCATCCCGGTCAGCCTCATCCGCCAGCAATGGCTGGGGCAAGCGCCGGGGGCGCCGCTTTCGAACCGATGAAGCGCAGCCGGGGGTTTCCGGGATGGTTTGCCCCCATGTCGGGCCGGCGGGGATCGCGCGCACCCGCGGGTGCCGGCAATACGGCACGCCAGCTGCGTGCAACGGCTTCGGCCAAACCACTGCCAATGCATGAATTTGCCGGCTTTACGCAGCGATGGGGCTTGTGGCAAGCGGGCGGGTGCAAGACATTGCACATTGTCCGAGGTTGAAGTTGGCGCTGACTATGCACAGGCTGCGGCTGTTCGGGACGCCGCGGCTGCTGGATCCCAGCGGGCAAGCGCTGACCATCGGCAAGCGGGCGCGGGGCATCCTGTGTTTCCTGGCGCTGGAGCACGACCAGCGCGCCTCGCGTGAGCGGCTGTCGGCCATGTTCTGGCAGGACCGGGGCACCGCCCAGGCGCGGGCCAGCCTGCGCCAGACCCTTCTGGAAATCCGCTCGGCCCTGTCGGCTGGCGGCGCGGACCTGCTCATCGCCGATCGGGAGATGGTCACGCTTGACGTGAGGCACGTGCAAACCGATCTCGAGGCTGCCGAAGCGGCAGGGTCGGCAGCGGAATTTCTGGAGGCGCTCAAGGAGATCGGTTCGCAGGTTCCGCTCGATGTCGGGCAGATCAGTGACCGTGTCGATGAATGGCGTGAGGGCGCCCGCCTCCTGGTGGAAACCCGCCTGCGCAACGCGCTGGTTCGGCAACTGGACGCGGCCGAAACAGCCGGCGATGACGATCTGGTTGCCGCGCTGGCCGATGCCTGGCTGGCACGAAACCCCACCGACGAGCCGGCGGCGGGGCGGGCGATTGCCGCCGAGCTGCGCCGGGGCGGGCGCGCCGCGGCCCAGCGCCGCCTGCAACAACTGGCCCATGTTCTGCACGAACAGTGCGGCCGCTCGCCCGATCCCGGCATCGCGGCGATGCTCGACCACCCGGCTGCCGCCGTCCCGGCCGCGCTCACCCCCCCTGATGCGGCCGCGGCACGCCCGCAGGCCAGCCCGGCGCCGCCGGGCCGCGATCACCGCCGCCGCCAACGCCGTTTGTGGCCGGCCGTGGCCCTGGCCGCCGTGCTGTCGATTGGCGCGGCGGCCCTGATCGCCGATCGCCTGCCGGGCCCGGCCACGGACGCTCCGGCGCCCGTCCTGGCGGTCTTGCCGTTCGCGGCCGCCGATCTGGCTGCCGACGATGCGGCCTTCGCGGACGGATTTGCCGACGAATTGACCGACGGGCTGGCCGCCGATCCGCGCCTGCGCACGGTTGGCCACGCCACCGCCACCCGGCTGCACCGGACGGCCGCCCTGCGCAAGGACGCCTACCGGCAGCTTGGGGTCACCAACCTGCTGACGGGCACGGTGCGGCCGGCGGCAAATCATGCCGGACTTCAGATCGCGATCAGCCTGATCGACAGCCGCACGGGCGCGCAAACATGGCAAGAGCGGATTGACCTGCCCGAAAGCAATGTGCCCTCGGCAGCGCGCGAGGTGACTGCGCTGGTTGCCCGCCGGTTGCTGGACGAGCGGGGCAAACCCGGCCCCGCCACGGGGCCAAGCCCCGACCTGCGCGCCTATCTGCGCATCGTCAAGGCGCGGCGGCACATCCAGAGCCGCGAAGCCAACCGCCTGATTGAGGCGCGCGATCTGGCGCGCCAGGCGGTGGAGATCGCGCCGCTGTGGGCCGAGGCGCATGCCGTGCGTTCGATCGCCGCCTCGCTGATGCAGAACTACACCAACATGCCGGTGGCGCCATTGCAGGCCGAGGCCGGTGCGGCGGCGGCCCAGGCCCTGTCGCGTGATCCGAAGCTGGCGCTGGCCCATGAAGCCCAATCGCTGGCACTCGAAGGGGTGGATGGTGACGAAGCGATGGCCGCCGCCAGCCGGGCCGTGCTGCTGCGCCCCGGCAAGGCCGAGGCGCGCCGCCGGCTGGCCTGGCTGTTGCGCGCCGATGGCCAGCATCTGCAGGCGGTGGCGGAACTGGAGGCCGCCATCCGGATCGATCCGTTCTGGTACCTGCCCTATATCGATCTGGGGATCTCGCTGGGCCAGACCAACCAGATCGGGGCGCTGCTTGCGCTGCAGCAACGGCATGCCGCGCTTGGCCCCCCGGCCGGGGAGCGTGACCTCGTGCTGGCAAACACGCTGCTCGATGCCGGGCGGGCCGGCGAGGCGGCGGTGATCGCTGGCCGCCTCGTCCGGACCGAACCCGGCCTCACCTATGCCGGGCTGACCTGGGTTGATGCGCTGATGGCGCTGTTCGCGGCAGACGCGATCCCGCGCAGCCAGTTCGAGCTCAACACCTCGCCGGCGGTGATGGCGCTGGCCCGGCGCGATCTGGTGGGCGCGGCAAGGGCGGCCAATGCAGCGGGCACCGGCCGCTGGGATGATCCGGAGACGGCCGTGGTGCTGGGCCATGCCATGCTGGCCACGGGCCGGGGGGACCGTCTGCTGGCCCTGTTCGAACAGCGTTATCCCAACCGGGCCGCCGTTGCCGGCCGGCCACCGCAGGGGCTCGCCCTGGGCCGGCATCCGGGGCTTTATCCGGCCATGGCGCTGGCCGCGGCCGGCCGGACCGCCGAGGCGGCAGCGCTGCGCGGCAGGGTGGCCTCCGATGTCGCGCGGCTGGAACGGCTGGGCCTGGCCCGATCGCAATCCGGCATTGCCGGCGCCGCGCTTGCGACCATGGCCGGCGACGAGGCCGCCGCGCTCGACCGCCTGGAAACCGCGATGGCGGCGCAATGGGCGGCGGTTTGCCACGGCCCGATCTGGATCGGATCGGATCCCTTGTTCCAGGGCCTTCGGCAAAGCCCGCGCTTTCAGGCGCTGTTGCTGCGCTGCCGTGATCAGCTGGATCAGCAGCGCGCCGCCGCCGGTCTGCCGCCGCTGGGCCGCCTGCCCTGAGCGGCGCCGGGCCGCCCAAGTGCCGGGCTTGACGGTGGCGGATACGATCTGACGGGCGATTGACGGTGATTTGACGGTCACCCTGATTGACCAGGATCGGCCGGTTCCGGCACGGTGCGGGCATCGGACAAGGGTGGGAACCGGCCCGGCTGGGTGGCTGGTCCGCAGATCGAACCAAAGCGTCGGCTGGCGCGCTCAGGCATGATGCCCTGAGCCGACTGTGCCCCCGTGCCCCCGTGCCCGGTGCCAAACCAAGCCCCCCGGCGTGTGAGCTGAACCATGACGACACCGCAGACCATCGTGCACCGCGTCGGCAGCTATGCCGAGCTTCAGTCCGCCCTCTATTACGCCAACCGTGGCTTCGGCTATGTCGATGGCCAGCTGGTCCGCACCAACAGCCACCGGATCGAATTGACCCAGTCCTTCGATGCGGAGAAGGGCCCGGTGCGCTGGACGGATCTGCCCTGGCTCAACAACCCGGATCTCAGGCTGGTGATCGAGGGCAACGGGCACCAGATCAACGGCCGCGACGAGGTCAGCGGCTTCCATGTGCTCAGCGGCACGGTTGTCATCCAGAACATCTTCCTCAAGGACATGGTGGCGCACGGCGGCGATGGCGGTGCCGGCATATCGGGCGGTGGCGGTGGTGCCGGTCTCGGCGGCGGCCTCTATGTCGGCGCCAAAGCGACGGTGGATGTCTACAACTCCGGTTTCCGCGGCACGACCGCGGTTGGCGGCGGCGGCGGCAAGGCCGATCCCGATTATGCCCAGGGCGGCGGCGGCGGCGGCCTTGGCGGCAATGGCGGCGTGGGCGGCTATTCGCCGGCGCCGGGCGTTGCCGCCATCAACGGCGGCGGTGGCGGCGGCGGCATCGGGCGCGAGGCGATCGGTTCGCAGTCGGGCGAGAGCAACGCCCCCGGCATCACCGGCCATGCCTCGCCCGGTGCCCTGTTCGGCGGCGGCTGGGCCGGCAACGCCGGCGGCCAGCGGACCGATTTCGAGCGGGAGTTCAGCTTTGCCGGCTGGAGCTTCGTCACCGAATCATGGACCGAAGTCACCGGCAACCTGCGCGGCGGCTATGACGGCGGTGCCGGTGCGGCCGGCGGTTCCCCGCTTTCGGGCGGCGGTGGCGGCGGCAGCAATGGCGGCAGTTCCGCCGCTTACTATAATCCGGAAACGGTCACGCTGGAGGCCTTTCCCTTTGCCAACATCATCACGCCGATCATCTCCGGGGCGCTCAGCTTTGCGGTGCCCCAGATCGGCCTTGCCATTGCGATCAGCGAACTGGCCTCCACGCTCAAGAGCAACATCGAGAATGACGACTGGTCGGCGATGGCCATCGGCGCCCTGGCCAGCGATGTCATCGCTGTCGGCTTTGCCGCCCAGAGCGCCTATCGCTCCACCAAGGGCCTGCTGAACAGCGAGTTCAAGGCGGCCATGGATGCCAGCAAGGGAACCGTGGCCAAGCGGGTGTTCGACACCCTCGGCCGCAAGGTGGTCGTCTATGCCCCGCAGGTGATGGTCAGCCAGGTTGTCGAGGACGACCCCGAAATCAAGCTGACGGTGGACAGTGCGTACAACGCCCTCAAGCTGGCCCTGGTCGGCCGTCCACCCAATCTGCCGGGCCAGGCCGGCTTCGTGCAGACCGTCTCGTCCGCCGGTGATGGCCGCGGTGTCCCGACCGTGGGCGGCGATGGTGGCTGGGGCGGCGGCGGCGGTGGCGGCGGGGCCGGCGGCGGCGATGGCGGCTTTGGCGGTGGCGGCGGCGGCGGCGGTGCCCCGAGCCGGCTGTTCAACTTCATCGGCGGCGATGGCGGATTTGGCGGCGGCGGCGGTGGCGGCGGCATCAATGCGCCGGGCGGGCGCGGCGGCTTTGGCGCCGGCGACGGCACCGATGGCGTGTTTCTCGATCCCGATACCGGGCGGCTTCACCCGCACATTTCGACAGGCGGCGGCGGCCTTGGCGCCGGCGGCGCGATCTTCGTCGAGGCCGGCGGCAAGCTGACGATCCACGCCGGCACGCAGTTCATCAACAATTATGCCCAGGGTGGCCTTGCCGTGAACCCCGGCAGGGGCCTGGGCCACGACATCTTCCTTGCCGGCAACCAGACGCTGGCGCTCAATGCCGATCGCAATCAGACGATCACCCTGCGGGGCGGTGTTGCCGATCAGGCCGGCTCCGATCCCCGTTACACCGAACGGGCCAATCTGGTGGTCACCGGCGAAGGCCGGATCGAGATCGGCGGGGTCAACACCCTTGGCGGCACGATCAGCATCGGGACCGAGGCGCTGGGGGTGGCCAACCAGGCCGCGGCCGGATTGGCCCGTGATGCCGGCAATGCCTTTCCCCTCCAGAAGAACGGCGGCCTGCTGCTGATGGACGGCGGCTCGTTCACGCCGACGATGACGATCAAGGCCTATGCCGGCGCCTTCCTGGAGATTGGCGACAATGTCCGCTGGGGCGGCAATCTCGATCTTGGCGCGCTGCGTTCGGGCGATCCGTTCACCATCGTGTCCGATTTTGCCAGCATCGATTTCAACATCATCAATTTTCCCGATGCGGTGGGCACCACCATCAACCTGTTTGCCGATCCCCATGACGGCGATGGTCTGGGGCTGATCAAGATCAATGGCGATCCCAAGCTGGTCTCGCTGACGTCCAACAACCAGCAACTCGCGCAGTTCGCGCCCTTTGGCACGTCGCAGAGCACGCCCGGCACCTTGCTCACCATCCTGCCCGAAACGCAGACGGCCTATGCGGTGAGCAGCAGCCGGGATCTGTCTGTTCTCCTTTCCTATGCTGCGGTCGATCCCACCGCGCCCGATCTCAGCATCGACATGACCGGCGCCTCCGCCGATCATTTCCTGCTGACGCGCGGCAATGCCGGTGCGACCCGGTTGCGGCTGGCCGATCCGGATTTCACCGGCACCATCGATTTCGAGCTTGCGGCCGGCGCCCGCGGCACCCTGACGATCGCGGCCAGTGCCCTGGTGCCGGCCGGCGACCACCGCTACAGCTTCAACGGTCTCATCAAGGATTTCGACGAGACCGGCACCGCCTCCATCGTGCTGGAGGGGCTGCGTTTCGATTCGGGCGGTTCCAGCTGGTCACGCACGCCAGACGGCATCGTGGTGCGCAACGGCGTCGATTCGGTCCATCTCCGCCTGTCCGGGGCTGTCCCCGACACGTTCCTGCTGGTTGCCGACAAGAGCGGCGGCACCAAGATCTTCACCAGCGCGGCCGATGCCCTGTTCGAAGATGCCACCGATCATTTCTCGGTGCGCAACGACGCGGAACTGGCGCTGGTGCGTTCCATCCAGGATGTGCGCATCACCCTGGCCCCCGGCGGCACCGGCTTCATGCAGCCGATCGGGCTGGGGACGGCGTTTCTGCCATCCACCCGGCTCACGGTCAGCACGCCCGATGTCTACAGCCCGATCACCATGCAGACGCTGGGCGGTGTCGTCGGCGTTCTGGAGATCGACCAGGCGGCGTTCCGGCCCGCCGGCGATGGCCGGTTCGCGTTCACGCCGGCGATCGTCGATTTCGCCGGCCTGGGCCCGAACCGCCCCGGACTTGAGGATCGCATCACCCGCATCGAGCTGAGCGGGCTGGCCTTCAACAGCGACCACGCGCAGATGGGCTGGTCGCTCTCCGCCCTGCCGAACGGTGGATCGACATTGTCGGTCACCAACGGTGACATCACCAACATCCTGGAATTGCAGGGCACTGTGCCCGGATCGGTGGTGCTGGGGTCGCTGCCCGGTGGCGGCACCGCAGTCTATTGGTCGCTGGCCAGCGCGATCCGGGCGATCAACCAGTTCGAAATCGAAGGCGGCCGCGCCACCCGGTTCACCCTGCTGGTGCTGGGCGAGGCGACCAGCGAGGACATGGGCGCCATCAACCTGCGCAGCGATGTCTCGCTGGTCATCGACGGCGTCGGCCGCGGCGTCATCGATGGCGAAGGGGTCAATCGCGGGCTCATCATCGCATCGGGCGATGTGACCGTCCAGAATCTCCTCTTCCGTGACACTGTTGCGCAAGGTGGGGACGGCGGCTTTGGCACGTTTGGCGGCGGCGGCGGCGGCGCGGGCCTGGGCGGCGCGATCTTCGTGATGCCGGATGGCAAGCTGACCCTGGACAATGTGTCCATCGAGGATGCCGGCGCGCGCGGTGGCCGCGGCGGTGACGCCTCGGTCGACATCGGCCCCCCGCCCGGGCAGGCCTTTTATGATTTCCGCGAAGGCCGTGGCGGCGGCGGCGGCGGCTTCACCACCGATGCCGGTGTCGGCTCCAATTTTGTCGGCGCGCCCGGCTTTGGCCCGCTGGATGTGCCCGGCAGCTTTGGCCGCGGCGGTCGCGGCAGCGCCAATGGCTTCTTCCAGGTCAACGGCAACTTCGGCGCCGGCGGCGGCGGGGACAATCACACCGCCGGCTCCGGCGGTTTCGGCGGCGGCGGCGGCGGCAGCCAATTCGCCTCGCTTGACGAGGACGGCGGCAATTTCCCCGGTTATCAGCCGGGCACCGGTGGCTGGGGCGGCGGCAATGGCAGTGCCGGTGGCGGCGGTGGCCTGGCCGCCGGCGCCGGCATCTTCGTGATGGCCGGCGGCCTGGTGACGATCCGCGGCAGCACCATGGTGGGCGCGGGCGAAGTGACCGGCGGCGCCGGTGGCACCGGCGTTCTTGAGGGGCGTGCCGCTGGCGGCAGTGCCGGCGCCGCCCATGGTTCGGGCATCTTCATCCAGGGCAGCGAGACGCTGCGCCTGGCGCCGGGGCTGGGCGAAGTCCTGACGATCAGCGGGGTCATCGCCGACGAGCGCGGGGTGGATTCAAGCCGATCGGGCCAGGGCGCGCTGCTCATTGATGGCGGCACCGTCGTGCTGGCACCGGTCGAACGCGGCGTGGCGGTCGCCAACAGCTTCAGCGGCGGCATCTCGCTGGTGTCGGGCACCCTGCAACTGGCGTCCGCCGGCGCCGCCGGCAGCGGCCAGATCCGGTTCGGTGACGATTGGCTGGCCGAGCGCAGCCTGGTCATCGACATCGCGCCGCAGCAGAATGCGACGATCAACTTCACCAATGTGATCAGCGGTTTCGACTATGCGCGCGAAACCATCGTGCTGCCGCGCTTCGCCTTCAGCCCCGACACCACGGCCGAAATCCAGGGCAATCTCCTGCTGGTGTCCGGCCGTTCCGGCAGCGTGGCGTTCCAGCTGGCCGAACCGCTGTTCGATGCGCCCTTCGTGCTTGACGATGGCCGTGGCGGCACGCTGATCTCGTTCGGCACGGTGGTGCCCAACGGCACGCTGGCGGCGCACGAGGATATTGACTTCGTCTTCACCCCGGCGCTGCTCACCGCAGACTATCCGGAGTTCACCGATCTCAGCGTGACCGGGCTTGTGGCCAACCGGGGCGTGATCGACCGCGACAGCAACGGGGTCTACACCCTGCGCGCGCAACAGGATCATGTCGGCCCCGTCAAGCTGACCTACACGCTGACCAATCCCGACGGCGTGCGGATCACGGCCGGCAAGATCGTGAACTTTGCCGCCGCCAATGACGCCCCGCGCGGCGCGGCCACATTTGCCATTCCCGATGCCACCGAGGACACGCCCTTCACCATCACGGCGGCGGCGCTGCTGGCCGGCTTCACCGATGTCGATGGCGGCACGCTCAGCATCTCCAGCATCAGCACCGAACAGGGCAGCGTCGAGGATCTGGGCAACGGCAGCTACCGCATCACGCCGGGCGGCGATCACAACGGCCAGCTTGTCCTTCTCTATGCCATCGCCGATGGCCAGGGCGGCGAGACCATCGTCGAGCGGACCATCACCGTGCGCGCCGTGAACGACGCGCCGGAAGTGCCGCTCGACGGTGTCTATCTGCCCGATGGCACCGAGGACACGCTGTACCGCATCAGCGCGGCGCAGCTGCTCGACCAGTTCTTCGACGTTGATGGCGACGCCTTGTCGATCACCGCCTTCCACGTGATCGGCCAGAGCTTCGTCCGCAACCCCGACGGCAGTTTCACCATCGAGCCGGGCCCCCATTTCAACGGGCCGGTGGAGCTGCTGTTCTCGGTCAGCGACGGAACGGTGACACTCGATCTCGGGGCCAGCTTCGTTGTCCGGTCCGTCAACGATGCGCCGGTCATCACCTCGCTCGGCGGCGGCGACAGGGCTGATGTGACCGTGGACGAGAACGCCAGCGTCGTCACCACCGTCACCAGCTATGATGTCGATGACGTGGGTTTCCTCAGCTATGGCATCGTGGGCGGTGCCGACGCCGGCCGGTTCCGGATCGACGAGGTCGACGGGCGGCTGAGCTTCCTGACGGCCCCCGATTTCGAGGCGCCGGGGGATGCCGATGGCGACAATGTCTACGAGGTCATCGTCGCCGCGCTGGATGGTTCGGCGTCGGATCAGCAGGCGCTCCGGGTCATCATCAGGGACGTTGACGAAACGCTGGTGCGCAACGGAACCGCCGCCGCCGATACCCTGATCGGCACGGCGGCAGACGAACGCATCAACGGGCTTGGCGGCGCCGACGTCATCAGCGGCAATGGCGGCAACGACACGCTGCATGGCGATGCCGGCAACGACCGGATCAACGGCGGCACCGGCAACGACCTGCTGTTCGGCGGCCTCGATTCCGACACGCTGGGCGGCGATGACGGCGACGATATCCTGAGCGGCGGCCCGGGTGCCGATATCCTGATCGGCGGCGCCGGCATCGACACGGCCAGCTTCGCCGAATCAGGCACCGGTGTGCAGGTCTCGCTGGCGACCAGGCTGGGCCTGGGCGGAGACGCCGCCGGCGACCGCCTGTCGGGCATTGAAAATCTCGTCGGGTCGGCCTTCGCCGATCAGCTGCGCGGCGATGGCAATGCCAACCGCCTGTCGGGCGGCGCCGGTGATGATCTTCTGGCCGGCGGGCGCGGCAATGACACGCTGGTGGCCGGTGCCGGCATCGATGTGCTGCAAGGCGGGCTTGAGGCGGACATCTTCCTGTTCGATGCGGTCCACGATGGGGCGCACACGGTGATCACCGACATGGCGATCGGCGCCGGTGACCGGATCCTGTTCGGCGCCGGCGTGGAGATCAGCGCGGTCAGGACCGGCTTCCTCAGCACGGCGGCCACGGTGAACGGCATCAACGTGGAGAACAGCGCGCGCAGCCTCGATCTGGTGCTGAGCCTGACCTCGGCCACCGGGGCCACCCAAACCGTCACCATCCTTGATGCCTATGGCTTTGCCAACAACAGCCAATGGGAAGCGATGCTCGATCTTGACCTGACCTATCCGCGGCAATTGCCCACCGGCAGCGCCCTGTACACGATCGGCTGACGCGGGCGCGGCCAGCCGGGGTGGCGCGGCCTGATCGGGCGGCGGGCGGCGCCGTCTATCTGGCCGCGCGCGGGATCAGCATCAACTGGGTCTGGCGGCCGTCGATCCAGCGGAAGCTGCTGCCGTTCCAATAGCCGTCCACCTCCAGCGGGAAGCGCACCTCGGCATTGCCCCATTCCGGCACCCGGGCCAGCGCCGCCAGCTCGATCGACCAGGCGGTGTCGGGATAGATGCGATACTCGCCGCGGCCGGGGATGGGGTTCTGGTTTTCCCAGCTGCCGATCCACGGCCCGGCGCCATGGCCATGCAGGCCGATGCTGTGCGTGTAGATGATCGGGTTGGTGCCGGCGGCAATCGCCCGCTGGCGCGCGGCCATCAGCACCTCGTTGCCGGTCAGCCCGGTCTTGAAGCTGGCGATCAGCGCATCCTGCACCTTGTTGGCCGCCGCCATGCCGGCCTTCAGCCCGGCCGGCGCATCCGTCTCGCCGGGTTTCAGCACATAGGCCAGTTGCTGCGTGTCGGTCTTCAGGCCCAGCATGCCGGCGCAGAAATCGACATGCAGCAGATCGCCGGGCATGATCACCACATTGTCGGGCAAGGTCTGGCGGCCGGGCACGATGCCGGGGCCGGCATTGCGCTGCACCGTCACCGAAGGCTGGCACCAGGCATCCTGGCGCAGATCGGCCAGCCGCTCGCGATACCACCACACCACATCCTGCGTGGTGGTCACGCCCGGCGTGATCACCTTTTCCGACAGGCCTTCGGGGATCAGGCTGTGCGCCACCCGCATGATGCCCTGATACACGTCCATATCCTCGGGCGTGCGGGTTTCCAGCACGCCCAGCGCCAGCCGGTCATGGCTTTCCAGCCGGCTGGCCATCGGCCCCAGCGCGGTGACGAGCTGGCGATATTCGCCGGTGGCCAGGCCATCGGCCAGCGCGAAATCCCGGCTGATGTTCACCGCGATGCGCTTGGGATTGCGCTCGGCGATCACCTGCGCCACGCGTGCCCATTGTTCGGGCTGCTGCTCCGGGTTCCACAGCGACGGGAAGAGATCGCCCACCGGATAACGGGCGATGGCCAGCCGCTCCACCCGGGTGCCATCATCGAAGAAGATCAGCACCATGCGCCGCCGCGCCGAGGCCCAGGTCGCCGGCAGCATCGCCTTCACCACCGGGTCCTCGTTATACTCGGAGGCGATCAGCACCCACATGTCCACGCCCACCTCGCGCATGATGCGCGGCACGATGCTGTCCAGCCGGGCCTTCACCAGCCGGTCGTGCGCGGCCACCCGGTCCCGCAGTGGCGGCACCGCCGGGCGCTGATAATCCTGGGCAACAGCGGTGGTGGCGGCCACGCTGGCGCTGGCCAGCAGCAGCGATGCGATGAGCGTCTTCATGTCCCTCTCCCCTTTGCGGGAAGGGTTTAGGCCATGCCGGCCCGCACGGTAAAGGGCAGCGCTGCCTTGTCGGGGGCAACCCAGCCGCGCCGGGCCGCCACCGAGAACAGAACGTCGCGCGTCCAGAAATGTTCCGGCCAGTGTTTGTCCCCCAGCAGGCCGGCGAGCAGCGCGTTGACCTGCACGGCCAGCGGCGCCGCCGGGGCCAGCGCCAGCCCGGCGCGCACCGCCGCCAGCGATGCCAGCGTGATCGAATGGTGATAGCCGGCGCTGTCGCTGTTCACGCCGCCGGTGGCAAGATTATAGCGGCGGATGATGGCCGGCATGTCCCTTTCCGCATCCAGATCGGGGCGGGCGGCGATGATATGGGCCGCCGCCGCGACATGGGCGGCATGGGTCCAGTCCGCCCTGGGCAGGGTGGCGGCGATCAGGCCTTCGCCAATGCGGCTGATATCGGCGTCGCGGAACATCAGGCGGCGCCCGTGGGCAGGATGGTGCTGTCCTTGGCGCTGTCCAGCGCGATCAGCGTTTCGGTGCGGATCACGCCGGGCAGGGGCTTCAGCCTGTCGGTCAGGAAGCGCTGCAGGTCGGCGGTGTCGGCCACGCGCAGCTTGATCAGCCAGTTGTGCGGGCCGGTGATGTGATGGGCTTCCAGCACATCGGGGGCGGCGGCCATGGCGGCGGCGAATCCGGCCTCGTCGCTGCGCGGCTCCAGATCGACGAACAGGAAGGCCAGCAGCGTGCGGCCCAGCGCCGTCGGTGCCAGGATCGCCCGGTTGGCGGCGATCACGCCGCTGGCGTTGAGACGGCGCAGCCGATCGTTGGCCGCCGAGGTGGAGAGGCCGACGGCGGCGCCCAGTTCGGCCGCGGTGATGCGGTTGTCCTGCTGAAGGAGCCGCAAAATTTCCGAATCAATCTTGTCCATGCCGGTATTTTGCCGGCCTGTGCCGCGTTTCCAAGTGAAAAAAGCGAAACCCCCGGGGGCAAGCCCGGGGGTTTTGCGGAAATCGGCGGGGCGGTGGTGCTGCCGGGGAGGATTGAACTCCCGACCTCAGCCTTACCAAGGATGCGCTCTACCACTGAGCTACGGCAGCACGCCCCGGATGTGCCCGCAGCGATGCGGGAAGCGGCCCTATGGCCAAGGGCCGATGGCCTGTCAAGCGATGGTTCAACCGGCCTGCATGTCGGCCGCTTGCACGGCCACGCTGATGCGCTATGGCGGCAGTATGAGCGAGAAACCGGCAAAGGACGCGCGCGCCGAACGGTTGGCCGCGGCGCTGCGCGCGAATCTCAGGAAGCGCAAGGGGCTGGGGGATCGCGCGGATCCACTTGCGGACCAGCACCCCCAGCCCAAGCCCGATTAGCCTTTCGCGGTTCAACCCTTGGCGGCCAGCGCCTTCTGCACGGCGGCGGTCACTTCCGGCGCGGTGGGCGTGGTGCGGGTGCCAAAGGCGGCGATCAGCTTGCCATCCTTGCCGATCAGATATTTGTGGAAATTCCACTGCGGGGTGTTGGCTTCGCCCAGCGTGGCGGCGGCCCACTTGTAGACCGGGATGGCATTGGGGCCCTTGACCACGGCCTTTTCCGCCATCGGGAACTTGATGCCGAACTTGCTTTCGCAGAACTGCTTCACTTCGCCGTTGCTGGCGAATTCCTGATCGCCAAAATCGCCCGACGGCACCGCCAGCACGGTGAAGCCCTTGGCCTTGTAGCTGTCGTGCAGGGCCTGCAGGCCCTCATATTGCGGGGTGAAGCCGCACATCGAGGCGGTGTTGACCAGCATCACCACCTTGCCCTTGTATTGGGCCAGCGGCATCGGCTTGCCGTCGATGGTCTTCAGGTTGAACTGGTGCAGGCTCTGCGGGGCGGGTGCGGCGGCGACCAGCGCGGTGAGCGCGGCGGCGGCCAGGGTGATCTGCTTCAGCATCAAGTGTCTCCCAGCGGTGAACCTGCGTGTGTTACCACGCCGCGCCGCCGCTGCGAAGGTGAAGGGTGACGCAGGCGATCACCCCGGTGATCACAGCGGCGCGCAGGCCGAAGCCAGCCAGGCACGATCATCAGGATCGCTGATCAGCGGGCCGATTTCGGCCAGCACCCGGGCGTGATAATCGTTCCACCAGTCCCGCTCGTCAGGCGTCAACAGGCCCACGTCCACCAGCCGGCGATCGATCGGCGCCAGGGTCAGCTCGCGGAAGCCCAGCAATTCACGCTCGGCCCCGGCCACGTCGCGGCGCTCCACCAGCACCAGATTCTCGATGCGGATGCCGTAATCGCCGGTCTTGTAATAGCCCGGCTCGTTCGACAGGATCATGCCCGGCTGCAACGGCTCGTCGCCGCCGGCCTGGGCCGACCAGGCCGCCGCGATGCGCTGCGGGCCCTCGTGCACCGAAAGATAGCTGCCCACGCCGTGGCCGGTGCCGTGGTTGTAATCCAGCCCGGCCGCCCACAGATGCTGGCGCGCCAGCGCATCGAGCTGCACGCCCTTGGTGCCGGCCGGAAACAGCGCACGGGCCAGCGCGATATGGCCCTTCAGCACGCGGGTGAAGCGGTCCTGCATTTCCGGCGTGGGCGTGCCCACCACCATGGTGCGCGTCACATCGGTGGTGCCGTCGCGATACTGGCCACCCGAATCGACCAGATAGATGCTGTCGGGCGTGATCGGCCGGTTGGTTTCGGCTGACACCCGGTAATGCGGCAGCGCCGCGTTGGGCCCGGCGGCCGAAATCGTGTCGAACGACAGATCCTCAAGGCTGTTGGTTTCGGCGCGGAACTGGCGCAGCCGCTCGGCGGCCGACACTTCGTCCAGCCCGCCCGTGGGCGCCTCCCGGTCAAACCAGGCCAGGAAGCGGGTGAGGGCGGCGCCATCGCGGACATGGGCCGCGATGGTCCCGGCCACCTCCACCGGATTCTTGATGGCGCGCGGCAGCACGCATGGATCGCGCGCCTCAACGATGGTGGCGCCGCCGGCCTCCAGCGCATCGAAGATGGCCGCCACGCAGCTTTGCGGATCGGCTGCCACCGTCTGCCCGGCCAGCGCCGCCAGCGCCGCGGTGAACCCATCGCGCGGGGCGCAGCGCACGTCCGGCCCCAGATGCGCCACCAGTTCGGGCGTGATCTTGTCCGGCGCGGTGAACAGATCGACGCTGGCATCGGCGTGGACGATGGCAAAGGCCAGCGCCACCGGCGTGCGCGGCACATCGCGGCCGCGCACATTGAGCAGCCAGGCCACCGAATCGAGCGCGGCGATCACCACGGCGGCGCAGTGGCGCTCGGCCAGCCAGGCCGCCACGGCGGCGCGCTTTTCGGCGTGGCCCTGGCCGGCAAATGCATCGCCATGCACCTCGATGGCGGCCAGCGACGGCGCCGGCCGGTCGGCCCACACCGCATCGATGGGATTGGCCGCCACCGCCACCAGCTCGGCGCCCCGGGCCTTGAGCAGCCCGGCGGTGCTGGCCGCCCACGGCCGCGTGTGCAGCCAGGGATCATGGCCGATGCGCTGGCCGGGCTGCACCTGATCGGCCAGCCATTGTGCCGGGCTGGTTTTCGGCACGTCCTGATAGCTGAACAGATCGGCCGGCACCTGCTGGCGCACCTGCACCGTGTAGCGGCCATCGGTGAACATCGCTGCCCGGTCGGCCAGCACCACGGCGCTGCCGGCCGAACCGCCAAAGCCGGTCAGCCAGGCCAGGCGCTGGGCATAATCGCCAACATATTCGCTCATATGCTCGTCGCTGATCGGCACGACAAAGCCATCCAGCCCATCGGCGGCAAGCCGCGCGCGCAGGGCGCCGAGCCGGGCAGAGGTGGTGGACATGGCCAGATGATCCCTTATTGATGCCGGCCCCAGATAGGCGCGGCCACGCCCCGCCTCAAGCACAGGATTCGCCCATGAAGGCGCTTCTCGCCCTCATCATGCTGGCCACCGCCACCGGAGCCCTCGCCCAGATGCAGCCCCCCATCGCCGCCACCCGCCCGCACAGCTTCACCCACCACGGCATCACCGTGGAAGACCCGTATCACTGGCTGAAGGACCAGAATTACCCCACCGTCGATGATCCCGACGTGCTGGCCTATCTGAAGGCCGAGAATGCCTATTACGAAGCCCAGATGGCCCCGGCGGCGGCCCTGAAAGACAAGATCTATGACGAGCTGAAAGGCCGGGTGAAGCAGGACGACGCCTCGGTGCCGGTGCCCGATGGCGCGTTCGAATACTGGTGGCAGTTCCAGCCCGGCGATCAATATCGCACCTGGATGCGCCGTCCGCGCAATGGTGGCCCGGACCAGTTGCTGCTGTCCGAACCCGAACTGGCCAAGGGGCTGGGCTATTTCCGGCTGGGCGCCCAGACGGTCAGCCCCGATGGCCGGCTGCTGGCCTATGCCATCGACACCGATGGCAGTGAGCGCTTCACCGTGCGCATCCGCGACATCGCTTCGGGCAAGGATATCGAGACGGTCACCAAGGTGAGCGTGGGCCAACTGGTGTGGAGCGCCGATTCGAAGGCGCTGATGTGGACCGAGGTCAACGAGAATTGGCGGCGCATCAAGGCCCGGCTCCACATCCTGGGCCAGTCCGGCGAGGACCGGGTGGTCTATGAGGAAAGCGAGGACAAGGGCTTTGGCGTCGCCGTCAGCCGCAGCCAGGACGGCAAATGGTTCATCATCACCAGCGCCGATCATGCCACATCCGAAATGCGGCTGCTGCCCACCGCCAAGCCTGAGGCCGCGCCGATCCTGGTCAGGCGCCGGCAGCCGGGGGTCACCTATGATCTGGATGTGCGCGGGCAGACATTGTTCATCCGCAGCAACGACAGCCATGTCAATTTCCGCGTCGCCACCGCCAGCCTGGCCAAACCGGCCGAATGGACCACGCTGATCCCCGGCAGCGACCGCGACTATATCACCGCGATCACCGCCTTTGCCTCCTATCTGGCCATCGAAGGCCGCCGCGACGGGCTGGACCGCATCGTGCTGCGCACCGATGATGGCCGCGAGACGGTGATCCCGTTCACCGAAGCCGCCTACACCGCCAGCATCGGCAGCAATGCCGAGCCCGATGCGCCGCTGCTGCGCTTGAACTATGCCTCCATGGTCACGCCGGCCACGGTTTATGATTATGATGTGAAGGCCGGCCGGCTCATCACCCGCAAGGTGCAAGCGGTGCCGTCGGGCTATGATGCCAGCCAGTATGAAAGCCAGCGGCTGTGGATCACCGCCCGCGATGGCGTGCGCGTGCCGGTGGCCATTGTCCATAAAAAGGGCTTCAAGCCCGATGGCAGCGGCAAGCTGCATCTTTATGCCTATGGCGCCTATGGCATCCCCACCATGCCGGGCTTTTCGGCCAACCGCCTGTCCCTGCTCGATCGCGGGGTGGCCTTTGCCATTGCCCAGATCAGGGGCGGCGATGATCTGGGCTATCAATGGTATCTGGATGGCAAATTGGCCAAGCGCACCAACACGTTCAACGATTTCGTCGATGTGGCGGCCGGCCTCGTCAAGGCCGGCTGGACGGCGCCGGGCATGATCTCGGCCAGCGGCGGCTCGGCCGGCGGGGAGCTGATGGGCGCCGTGGTCAACCAGGCGCCGCAGCTGTTCCGCGCCGTGGTGGCGCATGTGCCGTTCGTTGATGTGCTCAACACCATGCTGGATGAAAGCCTGCCCTTGACGCCGGGCGAATGGCCGGAATGGGGCAACCCGATCACCAGCAAGGCCGATTTCGAGCTGATCCGTTCCTATTCGCCCTATGATCAGGTGCGCGCCCAGGCCTATCCGCCGCTGATGGTGACGGCCGGGCTGAATGATCCGCGCGTCACCTATTGGGAGCCGGCGAAATGGGTGGCCAGATTGCGCGCCACCAAGACCGATGCCAACCCGCTGATCTTCAAGACCAACATGGGCGCCGGCCACGGCGGCAAATCCGGGCGTTTTGCCGCGCTGGAGGAACTGGCCGAGGAATATGCCTTCATCCTCACCCAGTTCGGCATCGCCCACTGATGCCGGCCCCGGCCGGCCGCCACGGCTTTTCGATGCCGGTCACCGTCACGGCGGCCGACATCGATGCGCTGGGCCATGTCAACAACATCCATTATCTGCGCTGGGTGCAGGATGTCGCCACCGCGCACTGGCACAGCGTGGCGACGCCCGAACAGGTGGCGGCGCATATCTGGGTGGTGACACGGCACGAGATTGATTATCTGAAACAGACGCTGCCGGGCGAAACCCTGCTGCTCACCACCTGGGTGGGGGAGCCCAAGGGCGCGCGCTTTGACCGTTTTGTCGAGATCGCCGGCGCCGATGGCCGCCTGCGCGCCCGCGCCGTCACCACCTGGGCGCTGATCGATGCGGCCAGCGGCCAGTTGATGCGGGTGAGGGCCGATCTGGCCGGGCCGCTCATGCGGGGCGGAACAGGTTGAACAGGTGCACGGCGGCAAACAGCGCGGTGGCCATCCCCACAAAGGCCACCCCGTTCCACGGCAGATGCGCATGCCAGGCCAAGGGCGCGCGGGCGCGGGCCATGCCGCCGGCGGCCCCCAGCCCCGCCAGGGCAAGGCCGATCACCAGCCCGGTCAGCGTCGTTTCCGCATCCATCGGCGCGGTCTTGGCAACCGGTTAAGCCTAAGGCAATGTCCTGCCTTGCACGCAGGGGCGTGGCGCAATACCCATCATCTGCACCCCGCAACGGAGACTGACCCCGATGATCCGCACCCTTGCTGTTGTTTCGGCCCTGGCCGTCGCCGCCATCGCCGCCCCGGCGCTGGCCGCCGGCCCCTTTGATGCCGCGCTCGCCGGCCCGTGGCGCAGCGATGCCAACAAGGCCCGCGACGCCCATCGCCACCCGGCCGCCACCCTGGCCTTTTTCGGGATCAAGCCCACCGACACGGTGGTGGAAATCTGGCCGTCGGGCGGCTGGTACACCGAAATCATCGCCCCGGCGCTGAAGGACAAGGGCCAGTATATCGCCGCCCACAACAACCCGCTCGCCTCGATGGGCGCGGCCAAGAGCGTGGAGACGTTCAAGACCAAATTCGCCGACAAGGCGGTGTTTGGCGCCATCAAGGTGACGCCGTTCGGCAAGGATGCCTATGACATCGCCGAACCGGGCAGCGCGGACGCGGTGGTGAGCTTCCGCAACGTCCACAACTGGCACATGGGCGGCTTTGACCAGGCCGCCTTCGATGCCTTCTTCAAGGCGTTGAAGCCCGGCGGCACGCTGGGCATCGTCGAGCATCGCCTGCCCGAAGACCGGCCGGACGCGGCGATGAAGACCAGCGGCTACATGAAGGTTTCCTATGTGAAGGCGCTGGCCGAAAAGGCCGGCTTCAAGTTTGTCGCGGCCTCGGAAGTCAACGCCAACGCCAAGGACACCAAGGATTATCCCAAGGGCGTCTGGACCCTGCCGCCCAACTATGCCGAGGGCGACACCGACCGAGCCAAATATGCCGCGATCGGCGAATCGGACCGCATGACCCTGAAGTTCATCAAGCCGGCCAAATGAGGGATGCGCCGGGCGGGGCAACCCGCCCGGCCGCCCTTCCGGGCGTAGAGAGCGGCGTTCAGGGCGCCGGGATCAGCGCCGGCCTGGCCGGGGCGTTGGCCGCGGTTTCGACCAGCGTGTAGAAAAACCGGTTGAAATCGCGCGCCGCGGTCAGATCCAGCGGCGTCGTCATGTCGTCCTGCGGGCGGTGATAGCGGCGCTGGTACCAGTCGCGGTAAATCCGCTCCGCCTCGGTGCGCGGATCATAGGCAAAGACGAAATTCACCGCCGGGATGCCGGCCTCCATGAACGGCCAGCTGTCCACCCGGCGGATGAGGTTGCGCTCAGGCTCCAGGTCGGGGCGGATCTGGATGTTGAGGCTGGTCGCCACCGCCCGTGCCGTGTCGGCCAGCGTGTTCTGCCCCAGCCCGTGCAGGGTGAGCGCCTTCAGCGGGAACAGCGGGCGCAATTGATCAAGGTTGATCACGCCGGCGATCTGCGCGCGCGGCAGCGTGGGATGCTGCAACCACCAGCGCGCGCCGAGCAGGCCCTTTTCCTCCGCCGTCCACACCGCGAACAGCACCGGCCGGGCAAAGCCCTTGCCGCGCCGCCGCTGCGCCAACTGGCTGAGCAGCGCCACATAGGCGGCATCGTCGAAACTGCCGTTGTACAGCGCATCGCCGTTCACCGGCTCACCCAGGCCATAGCCATCGATATGGGCGCCGGCCAGCAGCACTTCGCCGGCCTTCGCCTTGTCGGTGCCGGGCAACAGGCCGAGCAGTTGTTCGGAAACGAAATTGCGCGTGGTGATGGTCAGGCTGGCCTCGAAGCGGCCGGGCACGTCGAAGCGCTCCAGATCGCGGTGGTAGGTGGCTTCGGTGAGGATGGTGGCGGCCAACCGGCCGCTGCCGGCGATCAGCGTGGCCAGCGCGCTGCCGTTGACCCGGAACAGCGGCAGGCCGCCGGCGATGGCCACGCCCTCGTGGGCGATGCTGCGGGCATAGGCATCGGGCCAGCGCGGCGGCTCGATGCTGAAACCCACATCATCGATCACCAGCATGGCGGTGGCGCCGGCCGCTGTCACCGCCGCCTGCCGTTCGGCCGCGCCGGCGCGGCCGGTGCGGCGGCTGCCAAAGCAGATGGCGATCTTGCCCTTCAGTTCGGGGCCGGCCTCGGCCTTGCTGCAATAGCCGGCAAAGCGCATCGGGCCGGCCAGGCTGGCCGGCAGATCGGCGGCGGCGCGCGGCGTCACCTCGTGCAGGAACTTCAGCGGCGCGGCGCTGCCATCGGGTTGCACCACCTGCATGGCCGCCGCCGTCACCCGCACCTCGTGCAGCGGCACCGCCTGGCGCCAGCTGCCGCCGCTGCCCGCCGGTTGCAGCCGGGCCGCCTTGAACCAGCCTTCCACCAGCGCGATGGCACGGGCATGGCCAGGGCTGCCGGCATCGCGGCCTTCCATGGCATCGCTCGAAAGTTCGGCGGTGCGGGCCAGCCAGGCCTTGGTGTCGGCATCCGGGCCGGCGGTGGCCGGGGCGGCGCTGGCTGCAATCAACGCCGCGATCAGCAGCCGGGCCGATGTCATCCTCAATCCTCGCCGAACTTGTCGAGCACCAGGCCGGCGAGTTTCTCCACCGCGGCCTCGGCCTCGGGGCCGGTGGCGCTGATCTGGATCGTGTCCCCCATGGCGGCGGCCAGCATCATCAGGCCCATGATCGACGTGCCGGTGACATCGGCACCGTCGTGGCTCACCGTCACCTCGGCATCAAAGCTGGAGGCCAGGGTGACGAACTTGGCGCTGGCCCGCGCGTGCAGGCCGCGCCGGTTGGTGATCGGAACCGCAATCGGGCCGGCCGTTGCGCTCAAGCCGCTTCGCCCAGCATGCGGCTGGCCACCGCGATATATTTGCGCCCGGCATCCTGGGCGGCCTGCACGGCGGCCTCAACCGTGCCGGCCTTGCGCACGCTGGCCAGCTTGATCAGCATCGGCAGGTTCACCCCGGCGATCACCTCCACCTGCGGGCCGAGCAGCGAGATGGCGAGGTTGGACGGGGTGCCGCCGAACATGTCGGTCAGGATGATCACGCCCTTGCCCGAATTGCACTCGGCCACGGCGCGGGCGATGTCGGCGCGGCGCACCTCCATGTCATCCTCGGCCGCGATGCAGATGGTGCGCAGGCACGGCTGTTCCCCGACGACATGCTCCATCGCCGCCTTGAACTCCAGGGCAAGATTGCCGTGGGTGACCAAAACCAACCCGATCATTGGCTGCTGGCCTCACCCGCTTTGCCCGAGTCTGTCAATGGGGCGCCTGCCACCACCGCGGCATCGCCGGCCTGTTTTGCGATATCCCGGTGCACCAGTGCCACGGCCTGACCGGCTGCCTCCAGCCGCGCCGCCAGCGCGCGCGCCACCGCCACGCTGCGGTGGCGGCCGCCGGTGCAGCCGATGGCGATGGTGAGATAGGCCTTGCCCTCGCGCACATAGCCCGGCAGCAGGCTGCGCACGAGATCATCGATCCGATCAAGCGTGCCGGCATAGAGCGGATCGGCCGCCACATGATCGGCCACCGCCTGATCCTCCCCGGTCAATGGGCGCAGCGCCATGTCCCAGTGCGGATTGGCCAGGAAGCGCATGTCGAACACCAGATCCGCCTCCCGCGGGAGGCCGGCGGCAAAGCCGAAGCTCATGATGGTGACGGTGAGGCCGGGCGAGAAGCCGCCGCCAAAGCGCGCGGCGATGCGGGCGCGCAGATCGGTCACCGAAAGCTCGCTGCTGTCGATCACCATGTCGGCCTGGCGTTTCAGCGTCTCCAGCAGGTCACGCTCGGCCGCGATGCCGTCGCGCGCCGGCCGGTCCAGCGCCAGCGGGTGACGGCGGCGGGTTTCGGAAAAGCGCCGGATCAGCACATCCTCGGCACAATCAAGATAGAGCAGCCGCACATCGCGCCCGGCATCGCGCAGGGCGGCCACCCGTGCCGCAAGCGCGCGGGCATCAAAGGCGCGGGTGCGGCTGTCCAGCCCCAGCGCGATCGGGCGCGGCGCGGCGCTGGCGATCAGGCCATCCAGCAGGGCAAGCGGCAGATTGTCCACCACCTCGTGCCCGGCATCCTCCAGCGCCTTCAGCACCGTGGACTTGCCCGCGCCCGACAGGCCGGTGACGATCAATATCGGTTGCACGCCGGCCTTGCTGCCACCAAGGCCGCGCGTTGCCAAGGCCCGCGCCGCCCGTTCCACCGCCGATGGGCCAAAGGGATCAAAGGCCAGCAGCGGCACCGCGACGCCGGCCAGATCAAGCGTCTCGGCGTCCGGAAACCGCTCCGGCCGGCGGGCCAGGTCCAGCGCCAGCGCCACGCTTGCCGGCCGGGTCGGCTCGGCCACGATGCCCAGCCCGCGCACCTCCATCAGGCCCGCCAGGCGCGGCGGCGCGCTGGCCAGCAGGGCATCGCCCTCCCGCGCCAGCACCACCCGGTCATCGGCCACCAGCGTCCAGCCGGCGGCCACCAGCCGCAGCGCCAGATCGGACTTGCCGCTGCCCGGCGGCCCCAGCAGCAGCATGGCGCGGCCGGCCAGCGCCACCGCCGTGGCATGGATGGTCTCGGGAATGGTCGCGGGGGCCATCACGCCGCCGGCAGCGCCACGCGGAACATGGCGCCGCCGCCGGGTGCCTCATCCACGCTGATGCTGCCGCCATGGGCCGCCACGATGGCCGCGGCGATCGAAAGCCCCAGCCCGGAATGGCGGCCGAAATCCTCGTCCGCCGGGCGTTCGGAATAGAATCGCCGGAAAATGTCGCGCCGGTTGGCCGCCGGCACGCCCGGCCCCTCGTCGCTCACCGCCAGCATGATCTGATCGTCGTGCCGCTCCAGCGCCAGCGTCACCCGCCCGCCGGCGGGGGAAAAGCTGATGGCATTGTCGATCAGGTTCCTGAGCACCTGCGCCAGCCGGCCGGCATCGCCCTCGATCCACAGCGGCCCGGCCGGCCCGCTGCGCGCCACCACCACGCCGCGCGGCTGGCCGGCGATGCCATAGGCCGCCACCAGCCCATCGGCCAGCGCCACCGCGTCGATCGGCTGGAACCCGGTGCGCGACAGTTCGGCATCCAGCCGGCTGGCATCGGCGATATCGGTGATCAGCCGGTCAATCCGCCCCACATCATCGCGGATCACCGCCAGCAGTTGCGCGCGCAAATCCGGCTGCTCCACCCGTTCCAGCACCTCCACCGCCGATCGCAGCGAGGCCAGCGGGTTCTTCAGCTCGTGCGCCACATCGGCGGCAAAGGCTTCGGTGGCATCGATCTGCCGCCTCAGCGCGGTTGACATGTCGGAGATGGCGCGGGCCAGGGCGCCGATCTCGTCGCGCCGTTCGGGCAGGCGCGGCACCACCACCTCGCGGCTGCGGCCCAGCCGCACCCGGTGCGCCGCCACCGCCAGCAGGCGCAGCGGCCGCACGATGGTGCGCGCCAGATAGAGCGACAGCGCGAATGTGACGCCCGAAACCGACAGCAGCAGCCAGAAGCTGGTCAGCCGCTCGGCGCGCAGCACGCGGGCCACATCCTCGGCATGATCGAGCAGGTGGATCACCCCGCGCCCCGGCACCGGCACCGCCGCCCCCACCACATAGCTGCCATCGCCGGCGCGGCGCAGCGCGGTGGCCGGCCGGCCGCTGGCCAGCGCGCGGCGCACCTCGTGCCACTGGCCGCCGCGGTCGGGCCGGGCCTCGGCATAGGCTTCCACATCGCGCCGGCTCTGCACCAGCTCCAGCATCCGGTCGATGAACTTGGCCGAGGCACGGCGCCAGCTGTAACGTTCCGGGTCCTCGATGGTGAAGCGCCGGGTGCTGGCCTGGCTCCAGTTGTCGGTGATCAGCGCGCCATCGGCGGCATAGAGGCGGATGCGGGTGCCGCGCGCAAAGCTCAGCCGCACCAGCCCGACCGGCAGGTCGCTGGCCAGCCCGGCGATCGCCACCGCCTCGTTGGCCACCGCATCGGTGCGCTCGTCCAGCAGGCGGGAGCGCACGGTGTCGAGGTAGAGCAGCATGATTGCCAGCACCACCACCGCCAGCAGGTTCACCGCGAAGATGCGCGCCCTGAGGCTGCCGAAGCCCAGGTTGCGGCGCCATTCCTGCACCACCGCCTCGGGCCGGCGCCTATTCCTCGTTGAAGCGGTAGCCGACTCCATAAAGCGTCTCGATCGCCTTGAACTGGTGGTCCACCGTGCGGAATTTCTTGCGGAGCCGCTTGATGTGGGAATCGATGGTGCGATCATCCACATAGACATCGTGGGAATAGGCCGCATCCATCAGCTGGTCGCGCGATTTCACGAAGCCGGGGCGGGCGGCCAGCGTTTCCAGGATCATGAATTCGGTCACCGTCAACGCCACGTCGCCGCGCCGGCCGGGGCCGGCATCCCAGAACACGCGGTGGCGCGCCGGGTCCATGGTCAGGCGGCCGCGCACGATCGGTTCGGCCGCCGGCTGATCCGGCTGGATTTCGGCGGCCCGGCGGTTGGCGGTGCGGCGCAGC
Organism: Sphingomonadales bacterium; assembly: GCA_027483465.1. Classification (GTDB taxonomy): domain Bacteria; phylum Pseudomonadota; class Alphaproteobacteria; order Sphingomonadales; family Sphingomonadaceae; genus Sandarakinorhabdus. The sequence continues at coordinate 89,753 of JAIXUQ010000084.1, read as the reverse complement.
ACGGCGCGGATGCGCTCGATCAGCAGGCGCTGGCTGAACGGCTTGCCGATATAGTCATCGGCGCCCATGGCCAGGCCCAGCGCCTCGTCGATCTCGGTGTCCTTCGATGTCAGGAAGATCACCGGCACCTGCGCCTTCTCGCGCAGGCGGCGCAGCACCTCCATCCCGTCCATGCGCGGCATCTTGATGTCCAGCACCACCAGATCGGGCTGGTTGTCGATCAGCGCCTTCAGCGCGCTGTCCCCATCGGAATAGAGGCGCACGGCAAAGCCTTCGGCCTGCAGCGCAATCGAGACCGAGGTGAGGATGTTGCGATCATCATCAACCAGGGCGATCGTGGGAGGTGGCGGGGCACCGGGGTCCATCGCCTGCCTATGTGGAGCGCCATGGCCCGGCTGGCAAGAGGCAGCGCCGCCGCCGGCCGGCTTGCGCCCGTTGCATGGCTCCCCTGTTCCAAAGAAGGGCATCGCCGCTTTTGACGAATACGTATGCGTCCGTTATGCCGCATTGCATCTGGGGGAGGGGCCGCAAGGTCCCCGGATAAAGGAGCCAAATCATGCCGTCGACCGTGATGTCCAGCCACAGTCTTGCTGCCCAGGGCTATGCCACGCCCGCCACTCTCCACTGGAACCTGCTCACCGGCGCGCTGGTGGAACTGGCCGTGCAGCGCGGCGAGGGCCTGCTTTCCGAACATGGCGCGCTGGTGGTGAAAACCGGCAAGCACACCGGCCGCAGCGCCAACGACAAGTTCATCGTGCGCGACGCCGCCACCGAAAACAGCATCTGGTGGGAGAAGAACAAGAGCATCACCCCCGCCCAGTTCGCCGCGATCAAGGCCGATTTCCAGGCCGCGCTGGCCGGCAAGACCGATCTGTTCGTGCAGGATCTTTATGGCGGCAGCCAGCCCGAACACCGGGTGAAGGTGCGGGTGATCACCGAATATGCCTGGCACAGCCTGTTCATCCGCACCCTGCTGGTGCGCCCCGAACTCGCCGATCTGGCCGATTTCCTGCCCGAATACACGATCATCGATCTGCCCAGCTTCAAGGCCGATCCGGCCCGCCACGGCTGCCGCAGCGAAACCGTGGTGGCGGTGGATTTCGAAGGCAAGACCGTGCTGATCGGCGGCACCGCCTATGCCGGGGAGATGAAGAAATCGGTCTTCTCCATCCTGAATTACCTGCTGCCGCAATCGGGCGTGATGCCGATGCACTGTTCCGCCAACATCGGCCCCAATGGTGACACCGCCATCTTCTTCGGCCTGTCGGGCACCGGCAAGACGACGCTGTCGGCCGATGCCAGCCGCACCCTGATCGGCGATGATGAACATGGCTGGTCGGATACCGCCGTGTTCAATTTCGAAGGCGGCTGCTATGCCAAGATGATCCGGCTTTCGGCCGAGGCCGAGCCCGAAATCTATGCCACCACCCGCCGCTTTGGCACGGTGCTGGAAAATGTCGTCATCGATCCGGTCACCCGCAAGATCGACCTGGACGACAACAGCCTGGCGGAGAACAGCCGCGGCTCCTACCCGATCGAGTTCATCCCCAATGCCTCGGCCGCCAACATGGGCCCGGTGCCGCGCAACATCATCATGCTCACCGCCGATGCCTTTGGCATCCTGCCGCCGATCGCCCGCCTCACCCCCGATCAGGCCATGTATCATTTCCTGTCGGGCTATACCGCGCGTGTGGCCGGCACCGAAATCGGCGTGACCGAGCCGGATGCCACCTTCTCCACCTGCTTTGGCGCGCCGTTCATGCCGCGCCACCCGTCGGTCTATGGCAATCTGCTGAAGGAGCGGATCGGCAAGGGCAATGTCGATGTCTGGCTGGTCAACACCGGCTGGACCGGCGGCAGCGCGACCGCCGGCGGCCACCGCATGCCGATCAAGGCCACCCGCGCGCTGCTCAACGCCGCGCTCGATGGCAGCCTCAACAGCGCCGAATTCCGCACCGATCCGAATTTCGGCTTTGCCGTGCCGGTGAGCGTGCCCGGCGTTGATCCCACCATCCTCAACCCGCGCGACACCTGGGCCGACAAGGCGGCCTATGACGCGCAGGCGAAGAAACTGGTCGGCATGTTCATCGCCAATTTCGCCCAGTTCGAAGCCCATGTCGATCAGGGCGTGCGCGCCGCCGCCCCGCATGCCGCCTGATAGCAGGGCTTGATCCGGCTGCCTGATTGCACTGCCGTCATGTGGCCATTGCGCCACATGACGGTAACAATGTTGGCATAATCACACGCGTTATACCGCATGTGGGCAATTTGCCCGTTGAATTGCCGCTGTCCCCCGGCAACAAGCAGGCCATCACTTGCTATGGGGGCATAACGGTGTTGAACAAGACTCTTCTTCTGCTTGCCGGCTCGGTGCTGGCCGGCTCGCTGGCCAGCGCGGTGCAGGCCCAAGAACAGACCGCGGCGGCCGATGTGGCGGCAGAGGAGCTGGTGGTCACCGGCTCCCGCCTCAAGGGCAGCCCGAACGAAACCGCGGCGCTGCCGATCACCACCGTCGATGCCGCCCAATTGCGCGCGCTGGGCAACAGCGATCCCACCGCCACGCTGCGCCAGATCCCGGCGCTGCTCGCCTCGGGCACGGTGGCCGACTCGATCGAGCGCGGCGCTGGCGGCGTTGGCCAGGCCACGCTCAACCTGCGCCAGTTGGGCGCCAACCGCACGCTGGTGCTGGTCGATGGCTATCGCCATGTCTCCGGCGTGGCCGGCATCCAGGCGGTGGACGTCGCCACCATCCCCAATGCGCTCATTGAGCGGGTGGACGTGCTGACCGGCGGCGCCTCGGCCGTTTATGGCGCCGATGCCGTCACCGGGGTCGTCAACTATGTGCTCAAGAAGAATTTCGAGGGGCTGAACCTCGATGGCCAGTTCGGCCTGTCGGATTTCGGTGATGGCCGCAGCTATCGCCTGGAAGGCACCTGGGGCAAGAATTTCGCCGATGGCCGCGGCAACATCACCTTCTCGGCCGGCTATACCAAGGACGAGGAGATCCTCTTCTCCGATCGCCCGGCCTTTGCCAACAACGGCCGCGGCAATGATTCCACCACCTACAACAACCCGCTGAAGCGCTTCCAGAAGGGCGACATCAACCCGGCGACGATGCCGAACTTCGCCAATTATTACCGGGTGGGCGGCCCCGGCCCGCGCACCAGCCGCATCAGCTTTGGCCCGGCCATCCCCACCGCCGCGCAGGCCGCCACGCTGTTTCCGGGTGTGACGCTCACCGCCGCTGAAACCGCGCTGATCGCCCGTGCCGCCGGTGCGCCCACCTTCGTGATCGCGCGCCAGCCCACCTTCGGCATCTCGTCCAACGCCGGCCTGATCTTCCGTGCCGATTTCGCCCGTTTCACCACCGATCTCAACAACAACGGCGTTGCCGATTGCAACGAGAGCTTTGTCGGCTGGACCGGCTTTGGCGGCGGCGGCTGCTATGTCTCCACCCCCGGCGGCGGCGTGCGCATCTTCCAGGATGGCATCATCTCCACCAGCCAGAACCAGTTTGGCGGCGATGGTGCCCCCGAACGCGTGAACGCCCAGACGCTGATCCCCGGTTCGGAACGCATCTATTTCAATTTCCGCGGCAATTATGAATTCTCGCCCGCCGCCGAAGTCTTCATCGATGCCAAATATACCCGCAACAACGCGATCAGCCGCAGCGCCTACAACAGCTTCTATGACACGCTGCTGATCACGCCTGACAACCCGTTCATCCCCGCCGCGCTGCAGGCCGAAGCCAATGCCGCCGGCGGCCTGCGCGTCTCGCGTGACATGACCGATCTGGGCGACGGCATCAGCGAGGCCCGCCGCCAGACCTATCGCATCGTCGCCGGCGTGCGCGGCGAGATCACCCCGCACCTGAATTACGAAGTGGTGGCCAACTGGGGCCGCACCGACAATGCCAACACCTTCAACAACGCCGTGCTCTATGACCGGCTGTTCGCTGCCATCGACGTGGTGCGCGGCCCCAACGGCCAGCCGGTCTGCCGCGTCGCCACCGGCAGTACCACGCCGCATCCGGGCTCCGAAACCTTCCCGCTGATCGCGCCGGGCTTCTTCACCTTCCGCCCCGGCGATGGCACCTGCGTGCCGGCCAACATCCTGGCTGGCGCCAACAGCATCAGCAAGGCGGCGGCCGATTGGATCACCACGCCCACCACCAACCGCTTCCGCCTTGAGCAGACCGTGCTCACCGCCATCTTCACCGGTGACACCGGCGGCTTCCTCAACCTGCCCGGCGGCGCCGTGCAATATGCCTTTGGCGGCGAGTATCGCGAGGAAATCTCGCGCTCCAGCTTTGATCCGCTGGTGCTGGGCATCATCCCGCAAACCGGCCCGGCCGCCAATGTCGGCCGCTTTATCGGCGATGTGGAGCCCACCAACCAGTCGCTGGTGTTCGATCCCACCAACCGCACCAACAATGCCGGCGGCAAGTTCAACGTGAAGGAAGTGTTCGGCGAACTGAAGCTGCCGATCCTGAAGGACAAGCCCTTCTTCCACGAACTCACGCTGGGCACCGCCGGCCGCTATGCCGATTATTCCACCATCGGCGGCGCCTTCACCTGGAATGTCACCGGCACCTGGGCGCCGATCCGCGACATCAAGTTCCGCGGCACCTATGCCAAGGCGATCCGCGCCCCCAACATCGCCGAACTGTTCGATCCGGCGCAGGGGGCCACCTTCCGCCCGGCCGATCCGTGCGACCTGGTGAACCAGAACGCCACGCCCAACCGCCGCGCCAACTGCCTGGCCGCCGCCACGGCGCTGGGCATCGCCAATCCGGCCACCTTCCTGGCCAACTATAATGATCCGCTCACCGGCCGTTTCGGCGGCACCATCAGCGGCAACCCCGATCTGACCGAGGAAAAGGCCACCACCTTCACGGTGGGCACGGTGATCACGCCCAGCTTCGTGCCGGGCCTGACGCTGAGCGCGGACTATTATTCGATCAAGATCCGCGATGCCATCGCACGGGTGACTGCGCAGGATATCGTCAACACCTGCTACGACAACAGCACCTTCCCCAACCAGTTCTGCGGCCTGTTCCAGCGTATCGGGCCCACCGCGCCCGGCAACACCTCGGCCAACCAGCCCAATCTGTTCGGCTTCCGCACGCTCAGCCAGCAGGAGCTCAACTTTGGCCGCATCGAGACCTCGGGTGTCGATTTCACGGTCAACTACCGCTTCACCCTGTGGGACAAGAACAACATCGCCCTGGGCCTGAACGGCAACTGGACCGAGAAGGTGAACCGCTTCTTCGATCCGCGTGATCCCAACCTGGTCAACCCGGCGCTGCGCGAAACCACCGTGCCGGAATGGTCGGGCGTCGGCTCGGTCACCTGGAACCGCGGCGCCGTCACGCTGGGCTATAATGTGCAATATGTGCAGTCCACCGCGGCCGCCACCGCCATCCAGATCGAGCGCATCGCCACCGAATTCGGCGATGCCGGCTTCGCGCCCGATTACTGGATCCACAACGTCAGCTTCAACGTGGACATCATCGAAGACCGCTTCAGCCTCTATGGCGGCATCAACAACCTCACCAACGCCGAACCCTATCTGGCGTCGCGCGCCTACCCGGTCTCCGGCATGGGCCGCTTCTACTTCCTGGGCATCCGCGCCAAACTCTGACGCGCCTGCCACCGGAACGGCAAAGGGCGGCCCCACCGGGCCGCCCTTTTTCGTTGCGAGCCCCCGCCGCCCCTGGCAGCCTGGCGGCATGAAGCGCGCGTGGTTTGATGCCCCTGCTGAAATCATGGCCAAGGCCGCGCCTGAACTGGTGCTTGGCCATCTCACCGCGGCCAGCCAATTTCCGGCCGAATTGCCCCAGATCGCCGCCTGGCAATTCAGCATCGGCCATGTGCGGCAACTTGCAGCCGCCCTGCCGGCCGCCCATGTCTTCATGGAATTCGCCATTCCGCGCATGGGCCGCCGCGCCGATGCCGTGTTGGTGATTGGCCCGCTCATTTTCGTGCTGGAATACAAGATCGGCGAACGCGGCTTTCCCCGCCACGCCATCGAGCAGGTGCATGGCTATGCGCTGGATCTCAAGAATTTCCATGTCACCAGCCACCCGCACGCCATCGTGCCGATCCTGATCGCCAGCCAAGCCCCGCCGCAACAACTCGGGCTCGGCTTCTGGGCGGCGGACAAGGTGCACGAACCGCTCTGCCTCAGCCCCGATGATGTGCTGCCCACCATCCAGCGCCTGCTGGCCAGCGGCGACGGCCCGGCCATTGATGCCCCGGCCTGGGCCGAAGGCGCCTATCGCCCCACGCCCAGCATCATCGAGGCGGCCGAAGCCCTCTATGCCGGCCATGATGTCGCCGCCATTTCCCGATCAGGGGCGGGCGCCGAAAATCTGTCCCGCACCGCCAATGCCATCGCCGCCGTGGTGGCCCGCATGCGCCGCGAGCGCGGCAAGGCGATCTGCTTCGTCACCGGCGTGCCCGGCGCCGGCAAGACGCTGGCCGGCCTCAACCTCGCCTGCCAGCGCCGCCCCGACCATCCCGATGAACATGCCGTGTTCCTGTCCGGCAACGGCCCGCTGGTGGCCGTGCTGCAAGAGGCGCTGCGCCGCGATGGCAAGCGCCGGCGCAGCGCTCCTGACAGCGGCGAAGCCCGCCTCGTGCAGGCGCGTGAGCCCGATGCCTTCATCCAGAATGTCCATCATTTCCGCGATGAATATCTGGCCCCTGATCGGGTGCCGGCCGAACATGTGGTGATCTTCGATGAAGCCCAGCGCGCCTGGGATCGCGCCATGACCAGCGATTTCATGCGCCGCAAGAAGGGCCAACCCGGCTTTGACCAGTCCGAACCGGCCTTCCTGCTGGCGGTGATGGACCGGCGGCCGGATTGGTGCGTGGTCGTCTGCCTGATCGGGGAGGGACAGGAGATCAACCGGGGGGAGGCTGGCGTGGCCGAATGGCTGCGCGCCCTGCAGGCCGATCTGCGCCACTGGCACATCGCGCTGCCGCCGCATCTGCTGGCCGATGCTGGTCCGCTCGATGGCGCCATGCGCTGGCACCTGGCCCAGCGCGGCGCCCAGGTCGAACCGGGCCTGCATCTGGCCGTCTCGGTGCGCTCCTTCCGCGCCGATCGCGTGTCCGCCTTTGTCGCCGCGCTGCTGGGCGAGGATGCCGGCGCCGCCGCCGCCCTGCGCCCCGATCCGGCGCAGTTTCCGATCTGCCACACCCGCAGCCTGGCCGCCGCGCGCCAGTGGCTGCGGGCCCGCCGCCGCGCCGGCGAACGCGCCGGCCTGCTCGCCAGTTCCAACGCCCTGCGTCTGAAGCCCGAAGGCCTGCACGTGAAGGCGCCGGTGGATGTGTGCCACTGGTTCCTGAATGGCAATGATGATGTCCGCGCCTCCAACGCGCTGGAGGATGCCGCCACCGAATTTGACGTGCAGGGGCTGGAACTGGATTGGGCCGGGGTGGCCTGGGATCTCAACTATCGCCGCACCGCCGCCGGCTGGCAGGCCCGCCAGTTCAAGGGCACCAAATGGCAGCAGATCGGGGCCACCGATGCCGGCCTGGGCCGCGCCGATTATGTGAAGAATGCCTATCGCGTGCTGCTCACCCGCGCCCGGCAGGGCATGGTGATCGTCGTGCCCCCCGGCGACGCCGCCGATGCCACCCGCCCGCCGGCCGATTATGACGCCATTGCCGCCTGGCTCAGCGCCTGCGGGGTGCCGGCCTTGGCCTGATCAGTGCGCCTTCGGCTTCAGAACGCCGGCTGGTTGTGGATGCCGCATTCGGTCTTGTCCCAGTGGCGCCAGCGGCCGGCGCGGGGGTCTTCGCCGGGTTGCACCTGGGATGTGCAGGGCTGGCAGCCGATGCTGGCATAGCCCTGGGCCTCCAGCGGGTGGCGCGGCAGGTCGCGCGCGGCGAAATGGGCGTCGATCCGCGCCTTGTCCCAATCGGCGAGCGGGTTGATCTTCAGCCGGCCATTCTCAAGCTCCAGCCGGGGCAGGCCGGCGCGCCCGGCCTGAAAGCCCTTGCGCCCCGAAATCCAGGCATCGAACGGCGCCAGCGCGCGGGCCAGCGGCTCCACCTTCCTCAGATCGCAGCAGCCATCGGGATCATAGCCCCAGCGCAGGCCCTTGCCATCGCGCGCGGCGATCTGGTGCGGATCGGGGCGGAACACGCGCAGATCGGTGAAGCCCAGTTGCTCCACCAGGCTGTCGCGATAGGCCAGGGTTTCGCCAAACATCTTCTGCGTGTTGATGAAGATCAGCGGCACGCTGCGATCGATGCTGGCCACCAGATCGAGCAGCACCGCCGATTCGGTGCCGAACGAGCTGACCAGCGCCACCCGGCCTTTCAGTTCGCCCAGCAGCAGATCGGCCAGCATCGCCGCCGTGTCATGCCCGGCCAGCCGCGCCGCCAGCGCCGCCACAGCATCGGCGGTGAAGGCCGGCGCGGTGTCGATCCGGTCGCTCTGGCGGGCGGGCTGGCTCATGTGCGGCCGGCCAGCGCCGCCTCTTCGCGCAGCAGCCACACCGGCCGGGCCGCGTCTGCGGCCTTCATATACACATGCGGGAAGCGCGCCAGCGTGGCCTTGGCCACGGCGGCATCAAACGGTGTTTCCGGCAGCACCGCATCAAAGCCGGCGCGCACCAGAAAGGCCAATTGGTCGACATAGAGCACGCCCACGGCACGGATTTCGCCGGCAAAGCCAGCCTCCCGCAGGATGCGCGCCGCCGAATAGCCGCGGCCTTCGCGGAATTTCGGGAAGGCGATATCGATGCGGGCCAGCGCCGGCAGATGCGGGATCAGCGCGCGCGCATCGTCGGCCGGCTCCAGCCGCACGGCGGCGCCGCCGGGCTGATAATCGGCCAGCGCCACCGCCGGGCCGTCATGGCCGGCATCGCTGCGCAGGCGGAACAGAGTCTCAGCCATACACGGCCTCCTTGAAGGGTTCGGCGCCGACGCGGCGATAGGTGTCGAGGAAACGCTCGTCCGGCCCGGTGCGCAGCGCCTGATAACGGCCGATCACCTTTTCCACCGCGTTCACGATGCCATTTTCGTCAAAGCCGGGGCCGAGGATCTTGGCCAGGCTGGCATCCTCCGCGCCCGATCCGCCCAGCAGCAGCTGGTAATTCTCCTCGCCCTTGCGGTCCACGCCCAGGATGCCGATGTGGCCGGCGTGATGGTGGCCGCAGCCGTTGATGCAGCCGGAAATCTTGATCTTCAGTTCGCCCAGATCGGCTTCCTGCGGGGCCAGTTTCACCGCCAGTTTCTGGGCGATGGGGATGGAGCGGGCATTGGCCAGCGTGCAATAATCCAGGCCGGGGCAGGAAATGATGTCGGAGGCGCGATCCAGGTTGGCGGTGGCCAGCCCGGCGCCCTTCAGCGCCTGCCAGATGGTGAACAGCGCATCGCGCCGCACATGCGGCAGCACCAGATTCTGCGCATGGGTCACGCGGATTTCGTCCTGCGCGTGCGCCTGCGCCAGATCGGCGATCAGGTCCATCTGATCGGCGCTGGCATCGCCGGGGATTTCGCCCGGCGCCTTCAGGCTGATGGTGACGATGGCATGGCCCGGCACCTTGTGCGGATGCGTGTTCACCGCCACCCACTGCGCGAATTCCGGATCGGAAAGATCAATCGCCACCGGGGCGCTGGCGTCGAGCACCGGCGGCTGGAAATGCGCCGCGATGCGCGCCAGTTCCGAAGGCGGCGGATCAAGGCCCAGCGGCTTCACCCGCGCCCATTCGTCCTCCACCTGGCGTGCGAATTCGGCCGGGCCCAGATCATTGACCAGGATCTTGATGCGCGCCTTGTAGATATTGTCCCGCCGGCCGTGGCGGTTGTAGACACGCAGGATGGCTTCCATATAGCTCAGATAGTCCGCCACCGGCAGCCAGTCGCGGATCACATGGGCCAGCAGCGGGGTGCGGCCCATGCCGCCGCCCACCAGCACCTTCAGCCCGATCTCGCCATCGCCGTTCTGCACCAGCTTGATGCCGATATCGTGCAGCTGGATGGCGGCGCGATCGGTGGCGCTGCCGGTCACGGCGATCTTGAACTTGCGCGGCAGGAAGGAAAATTCCGGGTGCAGCGTGGACCATTGCCGCAGCAATTCGGCATAGGGGCGCGGATCGGCGATCTCGTCGGCGGCGGCGGCGGCAAACTGATCGGAACTGATGTTGCGGATGCAGTTGCCGCTGGTCTGGAAGGCGTGCATCTCCACGCTGGCCAGATCGGCGAGCAGATCGGGCATCTCCTCCAGCTTCATCCAGTTGTACTGGATGTTCTGGCGCGTGGTGAAATGGCCATAGCCGCGATCATAGCGGCGGGCGATATGGGCCAGCATGCGCAGCTGCCGCGAATCCAGCGTGCCATAGGGAATCGCCACCCGCAGCATATAGGCGTGCAATTGCAGATAGATGCCGTTCATCAGCCGCAGCGGCTTGAAGGCCTCCTCGCTGATTTCGTTCCGCAGACGGCGGGCCACCTGATCGCGGAACTCGGCCACCCGGGCATCGACAATGGCCTGATCAAATTCGTCGTAACGGTACATCAGATGGACTCGACCGGAATGGAGGGAAGGGCGAAATCGGGGCGCACGCTGGGGCCCACGGCGCGCACGCGTTCGCGCGTGGTGCGCGGGCGCCAGCCGGCATCGGTGGCATCGGCATCGATCAGCGCCAGATCATTGATGCGTTCCTGCGGGGCAAAGCGCGCGATCAGCGCCTCGCCATCGGCGTCAACCGCCACCGCATCCTTCAGGTGCAATGACCAGCCGGTGCCGGTCCACCAGATCACATCGCCGGTTTCAACACGGTTGCCGGTCAACAGGCGGGGCATGGGATGTCCTTGTGCATGGGCCGGGCGGCAAGCTGCGCCGGCAGGGTGGCAACATCGCCCACGATGATGAGGGCGGGGGAGGCGATGGCCTCGCGCGCCACCAGCCCGGCCAGATCGGCGAGCAGGCTGGTGACAAGGCGCTGATCGGGCTGGGTGGCGCGTTCCACCACCGCCACCGGCGTGCCGGGCGCCAGGCCATCGGCCATCAGTTTTTCGGCAATCGGCCCGGCACCGGCCAGGCCCATGTAGATCACCAGCGTGCGCCCGTGCCCGGCCAGCCCGGCCCAGTTCTGCTGGGCCAGGCCCCGGCATTCGCCGGCAACGAAGCTGACCATCGAGGCATGATCGCGGTGGGTGAGCGGCATCAGCGTCGCCGCCGCCGCGCCATTGGCCGCCGAAATGCCGGGGATGACCTGCACCGGCACGCCGGCGGCCACACAGGCCTCCACCTCCTCACCGCCGCGGCCGAAGATGAAGGGATCACCGCCCTTCAACCGCACCACCGTGTGGCCGGCCAGCGCCTCGGCCACCAGCAGCGCGCCAATCTGGTCCTGCGGCAGCGTGTGGCGGGCGCGGCGCTTGGCCACCGAAATGCGGCGGGCATGGCCGGGGATCAGATCCAGCACATCGGCGCCGACCAGCCCATCGGTGACCACCACATCCGCCGCCGCCAGCGCCTTCACGGCGCGCACGGTGAGCAGATCGGCCGCACCGGGGCCGGCGCCCACAAGAATGACCTGACCGGAGGCGGGATGAAATTCCATGCCCCCCCATGCCGCAGCCAGCGGCCGGGGTGGAGCAAGGCTTTCTTTCTTCTGGCCTAGCCGCGCTTGGGCACGCGGCTCATTGCGCGCCGAAGGTGCGTTGCCACCAGCCCTTGCGCGGCGGCGGCGCCGGTTCGGCAGCAGCAGGTTCAGCTGGGGCCGGTTCCGCAGCGGCGGGTTCGGGTTCCGGTGCGGGCGCTGCCGGTTCGGGGTTGGCCTCGGCCATGGGCTCGGGTGCCGTGGCCGGCTCGGGCGCGGCATCGCCAGCGGGTTGGGCAGCGGGCTCAGCCTTCTTGCGGCGGGTGCGCTTCGGCTTGGGCGCGTCTGCCGTCACCGTGGCCCCGTCCGCCGTCACCGGCGCCCCGGCATTGGCCACGATGGCCCCGGTTTCGGCCACCGGGGGCCCGGCGTCCGTCACCTCGGCCGGGGGTTCGGCGGGTTCGGCGGCCTTGCGACGGCTGCGCTTGGGCTTGGCTGGCGCGGCCACGGCGGGCTCCGCGTCGGCCACAATTGGCCCGTCTGCCGTCACTGCGGGCCCGTCTGCGGCCACGTCGGCCCCGACAGCGGCCACGGCAGGCTCGGCATCGGCCACAATTTCCGCTGTATTCTCACTGGTTTCGGCCGTTTCGGCCTTCTTGCGGCGGCTGCGCTTGGGCTTGGCGGGTTCCGGCGCCGGTTCCGGTTCGGGGGCGGCATCGGTCGCTTCGGCTTCGGCCTCGGCGGCGGTGCTGCCGGTTTCGGCCCGCTCCCCACCCCGGCGGCCGCGGCGGCCGCGGCGGCGGCGCTTGCGCTTGCCACCGCCGGCGTCACTGCCATCGGCATCACTGCCGTCGCCGGCCTCGGCGCCCTCATCGGCGGCGTCGGCGCTCGCCGGCTCGGCGGTTTCGCCGTCCTGATCGGCTGGCGTCTCGTCGCTGGCCTGTTCGTCGCCACCGTGGTCGTCGCCATCGCGGCGGCCGCGCCGGCGGCGGCGGCGGCCGCGGCCGCGGCGCCCGTCGTCCCGGCTGTCATCGCGGCCCTCGCCGCGCTCCTCGCCGTCCTCGCGCTCCTCGCCATCCTCGTCGCTGTCGGCCGATTCCGGGTCTTCGTCAGAGATTTTGACCACGCTGGGCAGCGGCGCCATCTCCACCCGCTTGGAGGGCGGCGGGCCACCGGCGTCGATCTGGAAATTCGGCCCGATCAGCGAATCGTCCGGGCGGGTGACGATGGAAACCCCATAGATTTCCTCGAGTTCCGCCAATTCGATGCGCTTGCGGTTGAGCAGGTACACCGCCACTTCCTCGCCAGCCCGCAGCACCAGATCGCTGTGCCGGCCACGCAGCGCCTCGGCCTCAAGCGCGCGCAGGGCGGCCAGCGCGGCCGATGCCACCGAACGCACCATGCCGGTGCCCTCGCACATCGGGCAGACATGGGTGGAGGCTTCGAGGATGCCGGTGCGCAGCCGCTGCCGGCTCATTTCCATCAGGCCAAAGCTGGAGATGCGGCCGATCTGCACGCGGGCGCGGTCGTTCTTCAGCGCCTCCTTCATCGCCTTTTCCACCTTGCGGGTGTTGGCGTTGTTTTCCATGTCGATGAAATCGATCACCACCAGGCCGGCCATGTCGCGCAGGCGCAACTGGCGGGCGATTTCCTCGGCGGCTTCCAGATTGGTCTTGGTGGCGGTTTCCTCGATGCCATATTCGCGCGTCGAGCGGCCGGAGTTGATGTCGATCGCCACCAGCGCCTCGGTGGGATTGATGACGATATAGCCGCCGGAGCGCAGCTGCACGACCGGCTGGTACATATTCTCCAGCTGGCCTTCCACGCCGAACCGCTGGAACAGCGGCACAGTGGCTTGATATTCCACCACTTTCGGCGCGTGGTGCGGCATCAGCAGCGACATGAAGCGGTGCGCCGCCTCAAAGCCCTCGCGGCCTTCCACCAGCACCTGTTCGATGTCGCGGGTGTAGATGTCGCGGATCGCCCGCTTGATCAGGTTGGAATCCTCGTGGATCAGCGCCGGGGCCTGGCTGGCCAGCGTCTTCTCGCGGATTTCGTCCCAAAGCCTGGTGAGATAATCAAAATCGCGGCGGATGTCGGCGGCGCTGCGCTTCAGGCCCGCGGTGCGCACGATGGCGCCCATCCCATTGGGAAGATTGAGTTCGGCGATCACCTGCTTCAGCCGCTTGCGATCGGCCGGGTTGGAAATCTTGCGGCTGATGCCGCCACCGTGGGCAGTGTTGGGCATCAGCACGCAATAGCGGCCAGCCAGGCTGAGATAGGTGGTGAGCGCCGCGCCCTTGGAGCCGCGCTCTTCCTTCACCACCTGGATCAGCATCACCTGGCGGCGGCGGATAACCTCTTGAATCTTGTAGCGGCGGCGCAGGGCCATGCGCTTGCGGCGCAGCGCTTCGGACGGCTCGTCGTGCTGGCCGCCGGCTTCCTGCACCTCTTCGTCGTCATGCTCATCATCATGGCCATGCTCTTCGGCGGCCAGTTCGGCCTCCTCGCGCAGCAGGGCGTCCCGGTCTTCCTTGGGGATCTGGTAATAATCCGGGTGGATTTCGGAAAAGGCGAGGAATCCGTGGCGGTTGCCGCCATATTCCACGAACGCGGCCTGCAACGAGGGCTCAACCCGCGTGACCTTGGCCAGATAGATATTGCCCTTGAGCTGACGCTTGTCAGCCGATTCGAAATCAAATTCCTCGATGCGTTGGCCATTGACCACGGCCACCCGGGTTTCTTCCGGGTGGCGGGCGTCGATCAGCATGCGGTATGACATGGAAAAGCTCCGTGGCGCGGGTCCGCCGGCTCGGGTGAGCACTGGCCAGACGGCGCAATAAGAAAAGGCCGGCGCGGGGCCGACCAAATGGCTGTGAAAGGAAAATCGCTGAGTCCGGTGCGGCGGACGCTGTCGCAGCGCTGGCCGGATGCCGCAAAGCGGGCATCCCTTCGGCCAAGGCGTGCAAGTCGGTCATCCGCGTCCCATCATTCAATCGCTGGCCGGCAGCGTGCCGGCCTGACCATGTGCCCACCACCGCCAAACACCAGCCAGCCCACCATCGCTTCGGATCAGGGCGGCGGCAGCGCGGCGACAGGCAACGGCCGCAACGGCTTCACACCGTTGATGTCGCACTGCTAGCAGGCACTTGGCGGAGCGGCAAGGGTGCGGCATTGACGCATCGTTGCAATATTTCGCCTTTTCGAAAGGGACCGCATGAGCCGCCTGCCCGTTGCCGCCCTGCTTGCCTGCGCGCTGGCCGCCGCCGCGCTGCCGCTGCCGGCCGCTGCCGCCCATGCCGAGGCGCTGACGCTGGAGCGCGTGTTCGCCTCCCCGGCGCTCACCGGGCCGCGGCCGCGCGTGCTGCAACTCTCGCCCGATGGCCGGCTGGCGACGCTGCTGAAAAGCCGGGCGGACGACAAGGACCGGTTCGATCTGTGGGCGGTGGACACGCAGACCGGGCAGAGCCGCATGCTGGTGGATTCCGCCCGGCTGGCCAGCAGCGGCCCGCTGTCGGAAGCCGAGCGCATGAACCGCGAGCGCCAGCGCATCGCCGATGTGAAGGGCATCACCCAATATGGCTGGGCGCCCGATGGCCGGCGCCTGCTGGTGCCGGTGGATGGCGATCTGTGGGTGGCCGGCGTGGATGGCAGCGTGCAGCGGCTGACCGAGACGCCCGCCACCGAAACCGATGCCCGCCTGTCACCCCGGGGCGGCTATGCCAGTTTCGTGCGCGATGGCCGGCTGTTCGTGCAGGCGCTGGCCGCCGGCAGTGGCGCGCGGGACATCGCCGGGGAGGCAACGCCGAAGGTGGCCTGGGGCGTGGCCGAATTCATCGCGCAGGAGGAATTGTCCCGCTTTGAAGGCCATTGGTGGGCGCCCGATGATGCCCGCATCGCGGTGGCGCGGGTGGACGAGCGGCCGGTGAGGGAAGTGACCCGCGCTGCCATCGGCGCCGACGGCACCCGGCTGTTCACCCAGGCCTATCCGGCGGCCGGCACCGCCAACGCCGAGGTGACGCTGTGGCTGATGAACCCGGATGGCAGCGGCCGGGTGGCGATCGATCTGGGCCCGCCGGCCGATCATTATATTGCCCGCGTGGCCTGGGCGCAGGATGGCCGCACGCTCTATGTGCAGCGGCTGAACCGGGAGCAGACGCGGCTGGACATCATGGCGGTGGACGCCGCCACCGGCGCGGCGCGGGTGCTGCACAGCGAGACCAGCACCACCTGGATCAACCTGCACGACAGTTTCGAGCCGCTGCAGGATGGCAGCATCCTGTGGGCCAGCGAGGCCGATGGCCATCGCCACCTCTATCGCCTGGCCGGCGGCACGGCCCGGCAGCTCACCCGCGGGCGCTGGGTGGTGGACGAACTGGTGGGCGTGAAGGAGAAGGACGGCCGGTTGTGGTTCACCGGCTTTGCCGATTCCACCCTGGAAAAACATGTCTATTCCCTGGACTGGAAGCGCCCCGGCGCCACGCCGCAGCGGCTGACCACGCCGGGCGGCTGGCACGAGGCGGTGATGGACAAGGCCGGCCGCCGCCTGATCATCACCGGCAGCACCCCCACCCAGCCCGCCCAGGTGTGGCTGGCTGATGGCAACGGCAAGCGGCTGACCTGGATCGAGGAAAACCGCCTCGCGCCCGGCACCGCGCACCCTTATGCGCCCTATCTTGCAAGCCATGTCGTGCCCGAATTCGGCACGCTGAAGGCCGCTGATGGCCAGGCGATGGATTGGCGGCTGCTCAAGCCCGCCGGCCCCGGCCCGTTCCCGGTGCTGATGCAGGTTTATGGCGGGCCGCACGCCCACAATGTGCAGCGGCGCTTTCCGGCGGTGATCGAGCAGTTTCTGGTGCAGCAGGGCTGGGCGGTGTTCCAGATCGACAACCGCGGCAGCAACAACCGCGGCAAGGCCTTTGAAGACCCGATCCACCGGGCGATGGGCGGTGTGGAGGTGGCCGACCAGTTGCAGGCGCTGGCCTGGATCAAGCAGCAGCCCTGGGCCAGGGCCGACAAGATCGCCGTCAACGGCTGGTCATACGGCGGCTATATGGTGCTGAAGTTACTGGAGGCCGCCCCCGGCCAGTTTGCCGCCGGCATTTCGGGGGCGCCCGTCACCCGCTGGGAATTGTATGACACGGCCTATACCGAGCGTTACCTGGGCAATCCGGCCCGCGATGCCGGGCCCTACAACCGCTCGGGTGCGCTGGCCGATGCCGGCAAGATCAGCGATCCGCTGCTGCTGATCCACGGCATGGCCGATGACAATGTGGTGTTCGAAAATTCCACTGCGCTGATGACCGCGCTGCAACGCGCCCGCCGGCCGTTTGATCTGATGGTCTATCCCGGCGCCACCCATGCGACGCCGGGGCTGGAGGTGCACACCTGGATCACCCGGCTGCGGTTCCTGGGGCGCACCGTGGCGCCGACGGGGTTTTGAGCGGGGGGCAGGGGTCCTCCCCAGCCAAAGGATGGGGAGGTGCCGAGCGCAGCGAGGCGGAGGGGCCTGCAGACCCGCAGCCGGGCCCCGGTGAGCGCGGCCGGCGGCGCAGCCGCCGAGTCCGCTGGGGGTTGAAGGAAGGAAGAAGAAGGTGCGCGGCAAAGCCGCGCCGTCGAACGACACACGAAAAAGGCGACCCGAAGGTCGCCTTTTTTGGTCGCCGGCCGGAATTCGCCGAGTCTGGAAACTGCTACGCTGTTTCCAGCCGGCTCATTCGTAATCCCCACCCATATTCTGGTTCCTTGGCGGCTGGGCGGCGGTGATCCGCAGCGCTTCGGCCGAGGCGGACAGCGAGCCGATCACGTCGGGCGTGTCATCATCTTCAGCCTGCACCTTCTGCATGCCCACCACCATCGATTCCTGCAGATCGCGCGGACGCACCGTCTGTTCGGCGATCTCGCGCAGGGCCACCACCGGGTTCTTGTCACGGTCACGGTCGATGGTCAGTTCGGCGCCCGACGAGATGTTGCGGGCGCGGTGAGCGGCCAGCAGCACCAGATCAAAGCGGTTGGGCACCTTGTCGACACAATCTTCAACAGTCACGCGTGCCATGAAACGGCTCCGGAATTTGCCATGAGGGAATGCCGCTCCCTGACGATTCGGCCCGGCAAAGTCAAGAAAATTGCCCGTTCACCGTGGTGGCGCGGCTTGACTCTCACCCGCCCGCCCCCTAACGCACCCGCTTCGCATCTGGCCCCGCACCCCGGTGAAGCGGTGGCCCACCCCGGATCAGGTCCGGGGCGGCGGGACCGGGAACAACGTTGCAAGCAGAAAGCCAAGGATCTCACATGTCGAAGCGTTCAAACGCGAAGTACAAGCTTGACCGCCGCATGGGCGAAAATATCTGGGGCCGCCCCAAGAGCCCGGTGAACAAGCGCGAATATGGCCCTGGCCAGCACGGCCAGCGCCGCAAGGGCAAGATCAGCGATTTCGGCCTGCAGCTGCGCGCCAAGCAGAAGCTGAAGGGCTATTATGGCGATGTCACCGAAAAGCAGTTCCGCAAGGTCTATGCCGAAGCGGTGCGCATGAAGGGTGACACCTCGCAGAACCTGATCGGCCTGCTGGAGCAGCGGCTGGACATCATCGTCTATCGCGCCAAGTGGGCACCCACCGTGTTCGCCGCCCGCCAGATCGTCAACCACGGCCATATCTGGGTGAACGGCGTGCGCTGCAACATCGGTTCGGCCCGCGTGAAGGCCGGCGATGTGATCGAACTGGGCCCGAAGGCCCGCGAAATGGCGCTGGTGCTGGAAGCGCAGAGCCTGTCGGAACGCGACGTGCCGGAATATGTCTCGGTCGATGGCCACAAGGCCACCTATGTCCGCGTGCCGACGCTGGATGAAGTGCCCTATCCGGTGAAGATGGAACCGAACCTGGTCGTCGAATTCTACAGCCGTTAATGCGGCGGGTGGGCAACGCACAGCGTTGTCCACCGACCAGCATCGGCACGGCCAGCGAACGAAAAAGGGCGGCTCTCAGGCCGCCCTTTTTGATTCGTCTGACCCCGGATCAAAGTCCGGGGCAGGCTCTGCGGCTTTGCCGCGACGCTGGGCCTGCCCCTTTTTCGTTGCAGCAGTGGCCAATCCCCCCCAAGATGCTCGGCTATGCTGCGCCAGTATGAATTGGTTGAGCGGGTCAAGGCCTATGACCCGGAGGCGGACGAGGATCTGCTCAACCGCGCCTATGTGTTTTCGGTGAAGGCGCACGGCAGCCAGTTGCGCGCCAGCGGCGATCCCTATTTCAGCCATCCGATCGAGGTGGCCGGCATCCTGACCGACCTGCAACTGGACGACAAGACCATCGCCACCGCAATCCTGCACGACACCATCGAGGACACGGTGGCGACGCAGGAGCAGATCGAGAAATTGTTCGGCGCCGATGTCGGCCGGCTGGTCGATGGCGTCACCAAGCTTTCGAAGATCGAGACCCAGACGGAAAGCGAGCGCCAGGCCGAAAATCTGCGCAAGTTCCTGCTGGCCATGTCCAACGATATCCGCGTGCTGCTGGTCAAGCTGGCAGACCGGCTGCACAACATGCGCACCCTCCACTATATCGGCAAGGAGGAGAAGCGCCGCCGCATCGCCCGCGAAACCATGGACATCTATGCCCCGCTGGCCGAGCGGATCGGCATGTATGGCTTCATGGAGGAGATGCAGGAACTGGCCTTCCGCCAGCTGGAGCCCGAGGCCAGCGACATGATCGCCCAGCGCATGGCCCGCCTGCGTGACACCACCGGGGCCAATGTCCACCGCATCACCGGCGCCATCGAATCGCTGTTGCGATCGAAGGGGTTGGCCGCCAGCGTGACCGGCCGCGAAAAGCGCCCCTACAGCATCTGGCGCAAGATGCAGGCCCGGCAGATGAGCTTCGAGCAATTGTCGGACGTGATGGCCTTCCGCGTCACCGTGGAAGATGTGTCGGAATGTTACCGGGCGCTGGGCATTGTGCACGGCCGCTGGCCGATGGTGCCCGGCCGCTTCAAGGATTTCATCTCCACGCCCAAGCCCAACGGCTATCGCTCGCTGCACACATCGGTGCTGCTGGGCGGTGAACAGGCCCGCATCGAGGTGCAGATCCGCACCCGCCTCATGCACGAGGAGGCCGAATATGGCCTGGCCGCGCACTGGGCCTACAAGCAGGGGGCCGATGGCGCCCCGGCGCGGGAGGCCTATCCCTGGATCGAAGATTTGCTGGACGTGCTGCAGGATGCCGCCAGCCCGGAGGAACTGCTGGAAAACGCCCGGCTGGCCATGTTCCAGGATCAGGTGTTCGTCTTCACCCCCAAGGGCGAACTGTATCAGCTGCCGCGCGATGCCACGCCGGTGGATTTCGCCTATGCCGTGCACAGCGATCTGGGTGACATCTGCGTGGGCGCCAAGGTGAACGGCCGGGTGGTGCCGCTGCGCACCCGGCTGGTGAACGGCGATCAGGTGGAGATATTGAAGGGCAGGGTGAAATCGCCCGATCCGGCGTGGGAGGCCTTTGTGGCCAGCGCCAAGGCCCGTGCCGCCATCCGCCGCCATGTCCGGCAGAAACGGCGCGAGGAATTGCAGGCCATGGGCCTGAAGCTGCTGGATGCGCTGGCCGCGCGCCTGCGCGTGACGCTGAACGACGAGATCATGGGCCCGGCACTGGGCCGCCTGAAGATCCATGATCGCGCCACGCTGGAACTGGCCATGGCGGAAAACCGCCTGTCGGATGATCAGGTGGCCGAAGCGCTGGTGCCCGGCTCCAGCGTGGGCCGCAAGCCGCGTTCAGCCAAGGCCAAGGCGGCCGCCGCCATCTCGATCGAGGGCCTCACGCCGGGTGTCGGCTTCCTGCTGTGCGATCATTGCCGGCCGGTGCCGGGGGATCGCATCGTGGGCGTGCGCCAGCCCGATGGGCCGATTTCGGTGCATGTCATCGATTGCGCCCACCTGGCCGATGAAAGCGGGGAGTGGCTGGACGTGCGCTGGGGTGCCGAAACCGCCGGTGCCGCCGCGCGCATCGCCGTGGTGGTGCACAACCAGCCGGGCGCGCTGGCCAGCCTGGCGGCCAGCATTGCCGCCCACAATGCCAATATCGTCGGCCTGGCGCTGAAACACCGCGACCGCGAATTCCACACCGACATCATCGATATCGAGGTGGAAAGCAGCGCCCATCTGGTCACCATCCTCACCGCCCTGCGCCAGGCGAAGGCGGTGGTCTCGGCCGAGCGCGTGCGCTTGTAGGCTTGAGTGACACCCTGACGCTTGCCCCCGGCCGCGCGGGCGACTAGGCGGCTGGCATGAGCGCGATGACCCTGACCGATGATGATGTGCTGGCGGAATTCCGCGCGGCCGAGGCGCTGCTGGAGGGTCATTTCATCCTCTCCTCCGGCCTGCGCAGCCCGCGCTATCTGCAATGCGCGCGCGTGCTGATGGACCCGGCCCGTGCCGAGCGGCTGGCCCGGGCGCTGGCGGCGAAAATCCCGGCCGCGGTGAAGGCTGAAGTGACGGCCGTGATCGCGCCGGCGATGGGCGGGCTGATCTGCGGCCATGAACTGGCCCGCGCACTGGGCGTTGCCTCGATGTTTGTCGAACGGCCCACCGGCATTTTCGAACTGCGGCGCGGGTTCCGGCTCAGCCCCGGCCAGAAGGTGCTGCTGATGGAGGATGTCGTCACCACCGGGCTTTCCAGCCGCGAGGCGATTGCCGCCGTGGCCGCGGCCGGCGGCCAGGTGATCCATGCCGCTTCGCTGGTTGACCGGTCCAACGGCAGCGTTGATCTGGGCGTGCCGTTCACGCCGCTGATCCGGCTGGCTGTGCCCAGCTACCAGCCCGATGCGCTGCCGCCGGAACTGGCGGCGATCCCGGCGATCAAGCCCGGCAGCCGGGCGGCCTGATCATGAGCCTGCGCCTGGGCGTCAACATCGATCATGTCGCCACCATCCGCAACGCGCGCGGTGGTCTGCACCCGTGCCCGCTGCGCGCCGCCACGGCCGCCGCCGCCGCCGGGGCCGATGGCATCACCATCCACCTGCGCGAAGACCGGCGCCACATCACCGACAGCGATCTGGCCACGCTGTCGGGCGCCATCCAGCTGCCGATCAACCTGGAAATGGCCGCCACCGATGAAATGCTGGCCATCGCGCTGCGGCACCGGCCGCACGCCGCCTGCATCGTGCCCGAACGCCGGGCGGAACGCACCACCGAAGGCGGGCTGGATGCCGCCGGCCAGCACAACAGCCTGCAACCGATCGTGGCGCGCCTGCGCGATGCCGGCATCCGCGTGTCCCTGTTTGTCGCCCCCGAAGCCCGCCAGCTGGAAGCCGCCGCCCGGCTGGGTGCGCCGGTGGTGGAGCTGCACACCGGCCCCTATGCCCATGCCCATGATGATGGCGATGCCGCCGCCGAACTGGCGCGGCTGGCCCGCGCCGCCGAACTGGGCGCGGCGCTGGGCCTGGAAATCCATGCCGGCCACGGCCTCAGCTATGCCAATGTCGGCCCGGTGGCGGCGCTGCCGCAGCTGGCCGAGCTCAACATCGGCCATTTCCTGATCGGCGAGGCGGTGTTTGTCGGGCTGGAGGCCGCGATCCGCCAGATGCGCGCCCACATGGATACGGCGCGCGCCTGATGGGCGGCCTTGCCGTTCCGGCCGGCATGGCGTTGATCGGGCTGGGTTCCGATCTGTGCAACATCGATCGCATCGCGGCCAGCATTGACCGTTTTGGGGACCGGTTCATCAACCGCATCTTCACCGGGGTCGAACAGGCCAAGGCCAACCGCCGCCAGCTGACCCGCGCCGCCACCTATGCCAAGCGCTTTGCCGCCAAGGAGGCCTGTGCCAAGGCGCTGGGCACCGGCTTTCGCCAGGGCGTGTTCTGGCGGGACATGGAGGTGGTGAACCTGCCCAGCGGCCAGCCCACCCTGCGGCTTTCCGGCGGCGCTGCGGCAAGGCTGGCGCAAATCACCCCGGCGGGGCATAAGGCCCACGTCCATCTCACCATGACCGACGACCATCCCTGGGCGCAGGCCATCGTGCTGATCACCGCGAGTATCGAATGACCGACGCCGTTGCACCCAAGACCAAGAAGAAGATCAACTGGGCCGAGGAGGCCTGGCAGCTGTTCTTGCTCGCACTCGCCGTGCTGGCGGTGCACACCGCGATCGCCAAGCCCTTCTATATCCCGTCGGCCTCGATGCTGCCCGGCCTGTTGGTGGGGGATCGGCTGATCGTGTCGAAATTCCCCTATGGCTATTCCTATCTGTCGCCCTCGTTCAACGTGCTGCCGGAAATCCGCGGCCGGCTGTTTGGCAGCCTGCCCGAACGCGGCGACGTGGTGGTGATCAAATCGCCGATCGCCAAGGATGACTGGATCAAGCGGGTGATCGGCCTGCCCGGTGACACGGTGCAGATGAAGGATGGCCAATTGTGGCTGAACGGCCAGCCGGTGCCCAAGGTGAAGCTGGCCGATACGGTGATGGCGGTGACGCCCAACAGCGATTGCGCCACCATGATCGATGCCCAGTATCGCGTGATCCGCCCCGATGGCGGCGCCGAATGCCATCTGCCCACCTACCGCGAAACCCTGCCGGGCGGCCGTTCCTATCTGGTGCATGATCTGGCCAACACCCCGCAGGACAATACCGAGCCGGTGCTGGTGCCCGAAGGCCATGTGTTCCTGATGGGCGACAACCGCGACAACAGCGAAGACAGCCGCTTTGCCGCCGAGATCGGCGGGCTGGGCCTGTTGCCGGTGGAAAATATCGTCGGCCGCGCCGAATTCACCACCTTCAGCCTGGATGGCAGCACCAGCTTCAACCCGGTGACCTGGGTGACGGCGCTGCGTGACCGCTGGTTCATCTCCCTGCGCGATTGAACCGGCCGGGGCCTGTCCTGTAGGGGCCTGTTCCACCGGGGCCTGTCCTACAGGGGCAAATCCTGTCATCTTGGGCGTTTGGGCGGGTGCCGGCGCGCCCGGCGGCACTGCGGAAACCGGCAAAAAAACGTCAAATGTTTCAAAACCCGGCGCCGAAACGCCGGGCTGTGAAGTGGCTCTTTCGCAATGTGATGAAATTTTTTGCGCGGTGGTGATCAGCCGGCCGGCTTCACCGCCAGCAGTTCGATATCGAATTCCAGCACCGCGCCGGGCGGGATGACCCCGCCGGCCCCTTGCGCGCCATAGGCCAGCTGCGGCGGCACGACAAAATGATATTTTGACCCGGTTGGCATCAGCTGCACGCCTTCCGTCCAGCCCGGAATCACCTGATCCAGCGGAAAGGCCGCCGGCTGGCCGCGGCTGTAGCTGGAATCAAACACCGTGCCATCGATCAGCCGGCCCTCGTAATGCACCAGCACCGTGTCGCCAGCGGCCGGGCGCGGGCCGTTGCCGGCGCGAATCACCTGATATTGCAGGCCGGACCCGGTGGTGACCACGCCAGCCTTGGCCTTGTTGGCCTGTAGGAACGCCATGTCAGCCTGGCGCACGGCGGCGACCTGGCCCTGGGTGCCGCCATAGACCAGCACACCAACCACGCCGATCACGACAGCGCCGGCGGCCAGCCATTTGCCGATGCCCACACCGCCCGCCTTGCCCATCACCTGACCTGACATTGCATCATTCCATCCAGAGCGGCCGCACCGCGACCCCGATTGCGTTCGGCGGCAAACATGGCGAGAGCCGGGCAGGGGGTCAACCCCGCCCGGCTCCCAGGCCAGACCCGGCCGGCAGGGCGCTGCCCGCCGTGGCCGTGCTTACTTGATGCCGTCACGCTCCATGCGCTTGCGCTCCATCTTGCGGGCGCGGCGCACGGCAGCGGCCTTTTCACGGGCACGCTTCTCGCTGGGCTTCTCGTAATGGCGGCGCAGCTTCATCTCGCGATAGACGCCTTCGCGCTGCAGCTTCTTCTTGAGGGCGCGCAGGGCCTGATCAACATTGTTGTCGCGAACCACGATTTGCATGGGCTGCCGTCACTCCGATCCATGTGGGGCGAACGGCCCCGTGATTTGGTTGGTGCAAAGAGATTTGCTGCAAAAACAAACGCCCACCGAGTCGCCCCGGTGGAACCTGCGAGGCACGTAGCAGAAGCCCTGCCCCCAAACAAGGCCAATCCCCGCGACGCTATTGCGGCTGGGAAGCCGGCCGCCAAGCCGCTATGGACACCCCATGGCTGAAGATCTTCCGTTGGCCGAACTGGCCCCGCGCCTGGTGGCGGCGATGCTGCCGCATGTGCCGTTTGATGGCTGGACCGACGTGGCCCTGGCCGCGGCCGCCCGCGACACCGGCACCGATCCCGATATCGCGGCGCTGGCGGTGCCCGATGTGGCGACCATGCTGAGCGTGTGGACGGCCATCGCCAACGACCGGATGGCCGCGGCCATGGCCGCCAGCCACAACATGAAGGTGCGTGACCGCATCCGCCTCGCGCTTGTCACCCGGCTGGAACAGGGGGATCGCGAGGTGACGCGCCGGGCGCTGACCCTGCTGGTGCAGCCGGCCCACGCCAGCCTGTCGGCCCGGCTGTTGTGGCAGGCCGCCGATGCGATGTGGCGCGCCGCCGGTGACACGGCGACCGATTACAACCACTACAGCAAGCGGGCGATCCTTTCGGCCATCTATTCCGCCACGCTGCTGCACTGGACGCAGGACGACAGCGCCGATTTCGCCGCCACCCGCGCCTTCATCGATCGCCGCATCGATGGCGTGATGCGTTTTGAGAAGGCCAAGGCCCGCCTGACCGGCCTCTCAGACAAGCTGCCCAACCCGGCCCGCATCCTCGGCCGGCTGCGCTATCCGGCGGTGTGACCGGATTCATCTGGCGCACAGCCGGCAATCTTGATAACGGTTCGCAACTTCTCGCCCATTGCGGACCTTGCCTGTGCCCTCAACCGCCGTTCCCCGCACCATCAACGCGCTTGCCGCTGGCGAGGTGGCGCTGATCGCCGCCATTGATCCGGCCGGGCAGGCACCGGATGCGGCCATCCGGCTGTGCGAACTGGGCTTTGATGAAGGCGTGCCGGTGGAAATCCTGCACCGGGCGCCCTTTGGCGGTGATCCCATCGCGGTGAGGGTGGGCAATATGGTGGTGGCGCTGCGCCGTGACATGGCCGGCCTGATCGAGGTGGCGGCGTGAACGCGCCGGTGCTCAACCTGGCCCGCAGCCCGGTGGTGGCGCTGGTGGGCAATCCCAACGCTGGCAAGACCAGCCTGTTCAACGCTTTGACCGGCAGCCGCCAGAAGGTGGGCAATTATCCGGGCGTGACGGTGGAGCGCAAGGCCGGGCGCCTTGCCCTTCCCGATGGCCGGGTGTGCGATCTGATCGATCTGCCCGGCACCTACAGCCTGTCGCCGCGTTCACCGGACGAGGCGGTGACCCGCGATGCCATCTTCGGACGCATTGCTGGTGAAAAGCCGCTGGATGCGATCGTGGCGGTGATCGATGCCACCAATTTGCGCAACCATCTGCGCTTTGTGCTGGAATTGAAGCCGCTGGGCCTGCCGCTGGTGGTCGCGCTCAACATGGTGGATCTGGCAGCCCGCGATGGCATCGGCATCGATGCGGCGCGGCTGTCCGCCCTGATTGGCCTGCCGGTGGTGGAGACCGTGGCGGTCAGAAAGCGCGGGCTGGAGGCGCTGGGCCAGGCGCTGGCCGCCGGTATCGGCGATGCGGCGCCGGCGTTGCCGGTGGTTGCCGCCGGTGATCTGAAGGCGCTGCAGAAACAGGCCCGCCAGATTGCCAACGCCGTCGAAACCGCCACCGGCAGCGCCCGTCGGTGGTCGCAGCGCATCGATGGCGTGGTGCTGCATCCGCTGGCCGGCCCGCTGCTGCTGGGGCTGATCCTGTTCTTCATGTTCCAGGCGGTGTTCAGCTGGGCCGAAGCGCCGATGGGCTGGATCGAGGCCGGCATCGCCGCGCTGCAGGCCGCCATGGCCGGCGCGCTGCCGCCGGGCATCCTGCTCTCGCTGATCAATGATGGCGTGCTGGCCGGGGTGGGGGCGGTGGTGGTGTTCCTGCCGCAGATCCTCATCCTGTTCGCCTTCATCATCGCGCTGGAACAATCCGGTTACATGGCGCGGGCCGCCTTCCTGATGGACCGGCTGATGGCCGGTGTTGGCCTCAACGGCCGGGCCTTCATCCCGCTCCTGTCCAGCTTTGCCTGCGCCATCCCCGGCATCATGGCCACCCGCACCATCGATTCGCCGCGGGACCGGCTGACCACCATCCTGATCGCCCCGCTGATGACCTGTTCGGCGCGGTTGCCGGTCTATGCGGTGGTGATCGGTGCCTTCATCCCGGCCCGCGCCGTCGGGCCGTTCGGCCTGCAGGGGCTGGTGCTGTTTATCCTCTATCTGGCCGGCATTTTGGGCGCATTGCTGGCTGCCTTTGTGCTGCGCCGCACCGTCACCAAGGGATCGGCGCCGCCGTTCCTGCTGGAAATGCCCAAGTATCAATGGCCGGCAGCGCGAGACATGGCGCTGGGCCTTTATAGCCGCGCCACGGCCTTCCTGGGCCGCGCCGGCACCATCATCCTGGGCTCCACGATCCTGTTGTGGGCCCTGGCCAGCTGGCCACAGCCGCCGGCCGATGCGGATCGCCCGCCGATCGAATATAGCTTGGCCGGCCGCATCGGTGACGGTCTGGAGCCGCTGTTTGCGCCGATCGGCTTCAACAAGGAAATCGCCATCGCGCTGGTGCCCGGCATGGCCGCACGCGAGGTGGCGGTCTCGGCGCTGGGCACGGTCTATGCCCTCAACGACGTCAGCGAAGAGAATGCCGACAGCCTGATCCAGCGCCTGCGCAGCGCCTGGCCACTGCCCACCGCGCTGGCCTTCCTGGCCTGGTTCGTCTTTGCGCCGCAGTGCATTTCCACCCTGGCCATCACCCGGCGCGAAACCGCCAGCTGGCGCTGGCCGATCTTCATGTTCGCCTATCTCTTTGCCGCCGCCTATGCCGCTGCCGGGCTCACCTATCACCTGGCGGTTGCGGCCGGGCTTTGAGCAACAGCCGCACCAAAAGGCCCAGCGCCAGCACGCCAAAGCTTATCGCGGTGCCGCGCCAGCCAACATAGCGCACGCTGCTTTGCAGCACGAACAGGCAACCGGCGGAAAAGGCTAGCGGCACCAGCGGATAGAGCGGCACCTTGAACGGCCGTGCCACATCGGGGGCCCGGCGGCGCAGGATGATCAGCGCCGGCCCGGTGAGCGACAGGAACAGCCAGAACACCGGCGAGAGGAAATCCACCATCTGGGCAAAGCCGGTGGAAACCGATCCCCAGGCGATCAGCAGCAGTGACAGCGCGCACTGCACCCAGATGGCGCCGCGCGGCACCCCGGCAGCGGCATCCCACACGGCCAGCCGCCCCAGCGCCGGCTCCTCGCTGGCGACGGCATACAGGGTGCGCCCGCCCACGATCACCAGCGCGTTGACAATGGCCAGCGCCGCCAGCCCGACAAACACCACCATCACCGCCTGCCCGCCCGGCCCGAACGCCTGCGCCATCAGCTGCGCGGCCGGCGCGGCGCTGTTGGCCAGGCCGTCGCCGCCCAGGCCGGCCAGATAAGCCCAGTTGGCCAGCAGATAGAGTGCGGTGACCAGCCCCATGCCGCCAACCAGTGCCAGCGTCATGTCACGCGGGCGCCGCACTTCGGCTGACAGCGTCGCGGCATCGTTGAAGCCGCCAAAGGCCAGCATGACAAACACCATGGCCTGGCCAAAGGCGGCAGCGGCAAAGGGTTGCGGCGCCACGGTGGCCGCCACCGCCGGGGTGCCCGCCGCAATCAGGCTGGTGGCGGCCGCGCCCAGCGCCAGCAGCGCAATGACGTCGCCGGCCACCAGCACCACCTGCCCGCCGGTGGAGCGCCTGACCCCGGCCAGATTGAGCCCGGTGAGCGTAACCACCGCCAGCGCCGCCACGCCGCCCCGTGCGGAGGCCGACAAGGGGACCAGTTCGGCGGCATAATCGGCCGCCACAAAGGCCAGCATGGCGGCCGAAGCTGAAAAGATCACCGCAAAGCGCGACCAGGCAAACAGGAAACCGACCAGCGGGCCATAGGCGAGTTTCAGGAAGCGATAATCGCCGCCCGGATGCGGAAAGGCACTGGCCAGTTCGGCATAGACGAGGGCGCCGGCCAGCGCGAACAGCCCGCCCACCGCCCAGGCCAGCAGCACCAGCCCATCATTGTGCAGGGTGGCGGCCACCAGGCTGGCCGAACGGAAGATACCGGCCCCCACCACCATGCCAACCACCACCGATGCAGCGGCAAAGGGGCCCAGGATGCGGCGCGGCGTGACAGTGTTCATCGCTCCACGCTGGCCGAGCCCGGCCGGCATCGCAAGAGGGTGGATTGCCCCGCCTGCTGGCCATCCCGCTGCCCGGCGCCGGCCGCGGCAAATGCGGCGCGGGCCTTGCAGGCAGGGAATCCGATCCTATATCGCCGATGCGATTTCGTTTGGCCGGGGCACCGGCTGTGAGTGCAACCAGGATCGGCCCGTGCCGCGCTGCCTTGAAGGGGTGCCGGGGCCGGATCCACAGGCAAGGGAAAAGAGGCCATCATGGCGAAGGTTATCGGGATCGATCTGGGCACCACCAACAGCTGCGTTGCCGTGATGGAAGGCAGCGCGCCGCGGGTGATCGAGAACGCCGAGGGCGCGCGCACCACGCCGAGCCAGGTGGCGTTCACCAAGGATGGCGAGCGTCTGGTTGGCCAGCCGGCCAAGCGCCAGGCGGTGACCAACCCGGCCAACACCATCTTTGCCGTGAAGCGCCTGATCGGCCGCCGTTTCGATGATCCGCTGACCGCCAAGGACGCCGGTCTGGTGCCCTACAGCATTGCCCGTGGCCCCAATGGTGATGCCTGGGTGAATGCTGGCGGCCAGGATTACAGCCCGTCGCAGATTTCCGCTTTCATCCTGCAGAAGATGAAGGAAACCGCCGAGGCCTATCTGGGCGAAACCGTCACCCAGGCGGTGATCACCGTGCCGGCCTATTTCAACGATGCCCAACGCCAGGCGACCAAGGATGCCGGCAAGATCGCCGGCCTGGAAGTGCTGCGCATCATCAACGAGCCGACCGCGGCGGCGCTGGCCTATGGTCTCGACAAGAAGGACGATGCCAAGACCGTGGCCGTCTATGACCTGGGCGGCGGCACCTTCGACATTTCCATCCTCGAACTGGGTGATGGCGTGTTCGAAGTGAAATCGACCAGCGGTGACACCTTCCTGGGCGGCGAGGATTTCGATGCCAAGCTGGTGGAATTCCTCTCGGCCGATTTCCGCAAGGCCGAAGGCATTGACCTGACCAAGGACAAGCTGGCCCTGCAGCGCCTGAAGGAAGCGGCCGAAAAGGCCAAGATCGAGCTGTCCTCCTCGGCGGTGACCGAGGTGAACCTGCCGTTCATCACCGCCGACGCCAATGGGCCCAAGCATCTGGTGAAATCCATCACCCGCGCCGATCTGGAACGGCTGGTGCTGGATCTGATTGAACGCACCCGCCAGCCCTGCCTCGACGCGCTGAAGGAAGCCGGCATCCGCCCCGGTGATCTGTCGGAAGTGATCCTGGTGGGCGGCATGACCCGCATGCCGCGCGTGCGCCAGTTCGTGAAGGATCTGTTTGGCAAGGAGCCGAACACCAGCGTCAACCCCGACGAAGTGGTGGCCATGGGCGCCGCCATCCAGGCCGGCGTGCTGCAGGGCGATGTGAAGGACGTGCTGCTGCTCGATGTCACCCCGCTGTCGCTGGGCATCGAGACGCTGGGCGGTGTCTTCACCCGCATGATCGATCGCAACACCACCATCCCGACGAAGAAGAGCCAGGTCTTCTCCACCGCCGATGACAACCAGTCGGCCGTGACCATCCGGGTTTTCCAGGGTGAGCGCGAGATGGCCGCCGACAACAAGATCCTCGGCCAGTTTGATCTGGTGGGCATTCCGCCGGCCCCGCGCGGCGTGCCGCAGATCGAGGTGACCTTCGACATCGACGCCAACGGCCTGGTTTCGGTGAACGCCAAGGACAAGGGCACCGGCAAGGAACAGCAGATCCGCATCCAGCCCTCGGGCGGCCTGTCGAAGGACGATATCGAGAAGATGGTGAAGGACGCCGAGGCTTTTGCCGAAGAGGACAAGCGCCGCCGCGCCGCCGCCGAGGCCCGCAACCAGGCCGACAGCCTGGTGCACAGCACCGAACGCCAGCTGGCCGAGCATGGCGACAAGGTGACCCCGGAGGTGAAGGCCAATATCGAAACCGCGTTGGCCGATGTCCGCTCGGTGCTCGATTCGGGCGATGCCGAGGCGATCAACGCCAAGGTGCAGGCGCTGGGCCAGGTGGCCATGAAGCTGGGCGAGGCCATCTACCAGGCCGAACAGGCCAAGGCCGAGCCGGTGGCCACCGATTCGCCCAAGGGTGATGACGTGGTGGACGCCGAGTTCACCGACGTGGACGACAGCAAGAAATAAGCAGTCGCGGTGGGCGCGCACGGCACGGCCGCGCGCGCCCCCATCATGTTTGCGGGGCGACTGAGCCATGGCCACCGAGACCGATTATTACGAACTGCTGGAAGTGGAGCGCGGCGCCGACGAGGCGGCGCTGAAATCCGCTTATCGGCGCCTGGCGATGAAATTCCACCCGGATCGCAATCCGGGCGATGCGGCGGCCGAGCAGAAATTCAAGGCGATCAACGAAGCCTATGATGTGCTGAAGGACCCGCAGAAGCGCGCCGCTTATGATCGCTTTGGCCATGCCGCCTTCCGCCAGGGCGGCGGCGGCAGTGGCGGCGGGCCGCAGGATTTCGGCGGCTTTGCCGACATATTCGAAAGCGTGTTCGGCGAATTCATGGGCGGTGGCGGCCGTGGCGAGCGCCGCGGCGGGCCGGCGCGCGGTTCCGATTTGCGTTATGATCTTGAAATGACGCTGGAAGAGGCGTTTGCCGGGCGCCAGGCCACGATCACCATCGACGTGGCCGCCACCTGCGATCCGTGCGGCGGCAGCGGCGCCAAGCCCGGCACGTCGGCCCGCACCTGCACCACCTGCAACGGCAGCGGCCGGGTGGCCATGCGCCAGGGCCTGTTCATGGTGGAGCGCACCTGCCCGGCCTGCCACGGCCAAGGCCAGATCATCGCCGATCCCTGCGGCAGCTGCGGTGGCGCCGGCCGGGTGGAAAAGCAGAAGAGCCTGAACGTCAACATCCCGCGCGGCGTGGATGATGGCACCCGCATCCGCCTGGCAGGCGAAGGCGAGGCTGGCAGCCGGGGCGGCCCGCCCGGCGATCTTTATATCTTCATCCACTTGAAATCGCACCCGGTTTTCAAGCGGGACGGCACCACCCTGTTTGCCGTGGCGCCGCTGTCGTTCACGTTGGCGGCGCTGGGCGGGGAGATTGACGTGCCCAGCCTGGACAAGGAGAAGACCGTCATCAGGATCCCGGCCGGCACCCAATCGGCCAAGCAGTTCCGGGTGCGCGGCAAGGGCATGCCTTCCCTGAACGGTGGCGGGGCCGGCGATCTGGTGATCCAGGTGGAGGTGGAAACCCCGGTCAAGCTGACTGCCCGTCAGCGCGAACTGCTGGAGGAATTCCGCGCCATCGAAATGGCCGAAGGCGGGCGCAACACCCCGAAAAGCCAAGGCTTTTTCGACAAGTTGAAAGACGCCTGGAACGAGCTGACCTGAAATTGCGCTAGGCCCGCCGGTGCCCATGCGCTAACGCAGGGCGATGCAGCGCCTTGCCAATCGCCGTTATCTCGTCACCGGGGCCGCGCGCGGGCTGGGCTTGGCCATCACCCGCCGGCTGGTGGCCGAAGGCGCCCGGGTGATGATGGCCGATGTGGCCGAGGAATTGCCCGATCGCGTGGCCGAAATCGGGCCATCGGTGGCCGGTGTGCGGTGCGATGTGGCCGATCGCGGGTCGCTGGTGACGGCGTTCGGCGCCATGGTGACGGCGTTCGGGGGCGTTGACGGCCTGGTCAACAATGCCGGCATCGCGCCGCGCGGCGACATCTTCAGCGAGACGCCCGAAGGCTTTGACCGGGTGATCGCCACCAATCTCACCGCCGCCTTTCATGCCACCCAATTGGCGGTGCCGCACCTGATCGCGGCCGGCGGCGGGGTGATCATCAACATGTCCAGCGTCAACGCGCTGCTCACCATCCCCTCGCTCCTGGCCTATAATGTTGCCAAGGGCGGGCTGAACCAGCTCACCCGCAACACGGCGGTGGCGCTGGCGCCGCACAATATCCGCGTGGTCGGCATCGGGCCGGGCACCATCCTCACCGAACTGGCGAAAAATGCCGTGATGGCCGATGATGCGGCGCGCCGGCAGATCCTGTCGCGCACGCCGCTGGGCCGCGCCGGGGAGCCGGAGGAAATCGCCGCCATCGCCGCCTTTCTGTTGAGCGACGATGCCAGTTACATTACCGGCGAGACACTTTATGCGGACGGTGGCCGGCTCGGCCTCAACTATACCGTGCCGGTTGGAGATGATGCGTGATTGATGCCGAGTGGTGGGAATATGACAGCGCCGAGGAGATGGCCGAGGCGGTGGCCGGGGACATTTCCTATATCATCGGCCAGGCGCTGGAGGCGCGCGGCCGGGCGCTGGTCGCCTTCCCCGGTGGCAACACCCCGCTGCCGGCGCTGAAGCTGCTGGCCGCCACCAAGCTGGAATGGGCCGATGTCACCATCCTGCCCACCGATGACCGGCTGGTGCCCGTCACTGATCCCCTGTCAAACGCCGGCATGCTGGCCCGGCTGTTCCTGCCGAAAAAGGCCCGTGTGCTGCCGCTGACGGCGGGCGAGAAGGACGCCGTGGCCGCCGGCCGCGCGGCTGACGAGCGCATCGCCGATCTGGAATGGCCGCTGGATGTGGCCTGGCTGGGCGTGGGCGAGGATGGCCACACTGCCTCCATCTTTCCCGGCCCGGATTTCGAGGCGGCCATCGCCGGCCCCAAGGCCCGCCGCGCCATCGGCGTGCGCCCCGATCCGCTGCCCGAACATGCCCCGGTCAACCGCGTCACCCTCACCGGCCCCACGCTGGTGTCGGCCCGCACCGTCACGCTCACCGTTTCGGGCAAGGCCAAGCGCAAGGTCGTGGAGCAGGCGTTGAAGCAGGGCGCGTCAAGCAAGTTGCCGATCGGCCGCCTGCTCGCCGAGCTTGACATGGACATCGACATCCACTGGCACCCGTAAGCGGCGCCCCCCAGCGGGGGAGGAGCAGCTTCAGCGCACCGTCAGGCGCACCCGGTCATACACGGTCCGGCCATCGGCCAGCGCGATCTCGTGGCGGCCGGGCACCGGGGCCCAGCGCGCCGGCAGGCCGGGCAGGCGGCGGCCGTCCACCGTCACATGCAGACCGGGGCGGGCGCCGCTGCTGCGGATCACCAGATATTGGCGGGCCGGCGGGATATCGGGATCGATGGCGATGATGCTGCCATCGGTGGGCGCGGTCAGGCGCGGGGCGGTTTCGGCCGGGCTGGCGCGGGCAAACAGCGGCTGCCAGGTGCCGGCCAGAAACAATTCGCTGCGGGGCGGCTCGATGGCCGGCTCAAACCGGATCGGCTGCCGCTCCACCCCCGGTGGCAGCGCAAAGCCCGGCGGCGGCGCCGGGTGCAGCGCCCGCATGATCGCCGCCCAGGCCGGCGCCGCGCCGCTGGTGCCCGAAACGCCGATCATCGCATCGCCTTCGAAATTGCCCACCCACACCGCCACGGTGAAGCGGCGCGAATAGCCGATGGCCCAATTGTCCCGCATCGCCTTGGAGGTGCCGGTTTTCACCGCTGCGGCAAAGGGCAGGGAGAGGCCCGAGTCCTCGCCGAAACTGGCGCTGCGGGCGGCCGGATCGGCGATGATGGCGGTGATGATCGCCGCCGCGCCGGGATCGATCAGCGGCGTGGTGGCCGGCCGCGCCGCCGGATCGAGCGTGAGCGGCCCGCCGCGCCCGCCCAGCGCCAGCGCGCGATAGGCCGCCGCCTGTTCGAGCAGGCTGACATCGGCCGCCCCCAGCGCCAGCGCATAGCCATAATGATCCCCGGGCCGGTCGAGCCCGCGATAGCCCAGATCAAACAGGCGCTGGCGGAACGGTTCCGGCCCCAGCAGCAGCAGGGCGCGCACCGCCGGCACGTTCAGGCTGTTGCCCAGGGCGCTGCGCAGGCTGACCGCCCCGCGAAACCGATGATCATAATTCTGCGGCACATACAGGCCGGTGGCGGTTTCCAGATCAACCGGGCTGTCGTCCAGCAGGGAGGCGGCGGTGAGCAGCCGGCGTTCGATGGCCAGCGCATAGAGATGCGGTTTCAGCGTGGAGCCGGCCTGGCGCGGCGCCGTCACCCCGTCAACCGCCGCGGCCCGGCTGGCGCGGCCGGCGCTGCCCACCCAGGCCAATATCTGCCCGGTTGCATTGTCCACCACCAGCGCCGCGCCGTCGCGCACGTTGCGGCTGGCCAGCGCCGCCAGTTGCCGATCCAGCGCCGCCTGCACCATCGCCTGCACATCGGCATCCAGGCTGGTCGCCACCCGGCCGCGCACGCCGGGGCGCAGCAGCCGGCTGGCCAGATGCGGGGCCAGGCCCGGATCGGCATCGCTGGGCCGGGCGGTGAGCAGGCGGGCGGCGGCCAGCGCGATGGCGCTGCAATCCAGATCGGGCGCGGCGCGGCAGGCGCGGGCCAGCACGGCGGCCGGCGGCGCCGATGGCCGCCGCGCCAGCGCCACCAGCACGGCATTGTCCTCGGCGGCCAGCGCGCGCGCCGGGCGCCCGGCCAGCCGGCGGGCGGCGCTGCCAATGCCCACCACATCGCCGCGAAACGGCAGCAGGTTGATCCAGGCTTCAAGGATCTGCGTCTTGCTCCAGCGTGCCTCGATGGCGCGGGCGGCGCGGGCCTGCCTCAGCTTGGCCAGCCAGCCGCGCTGCCCGGCGCGGCCCAGCGTGGGATCGATCAGGGCGGCCAGTTGCATGCTGACGGTGGAGGCGCCGCGCTGCGGCTCGCCGCCCAGCCGGGCCAGCGCGGCGCTGGCCACGCTGCGCCAATCAATGCCGTGGTGCCGGAAAAATCGCCGGTCCTCGGCCGCCACCAGCCGGCGGACGAGATCGGGGCTGATGGCGGCCAGCGGCAGCCAGTCGCCGCGATCGGCCAGTGCATCGGTGCGCCGCCGCGCCAGTTCGCGGCCGCGCCGGTCCACCAGCACGGCGATGCTGCCCGGCGTGCCGGCCACGGCGGCAAAATCCGGCACTGGCGCCGGCTGGGTGCGCCACAGCAACAGCACGAGCAGGCCGAGCAGCAGCAGCGGCAGCGCGCGGGCCTGTTTCAGGGTGGCGGGGTTCGGCGGGGCCGGCATGGCGGCACCATGAACGCCGCCACCCGATCAGCCAAGCCGCAGCCCGGTCGCGGCGGCGAGATCGGCCAGCGCCTGGGCTTCGCCGGTCACCTTGATGGCGTGCATGCCCAATTGCGCCGCCGGTTTGCAGTTGATGCCCAGATCATCGAGATAGACACAGTCCACAGGCGCCACGCCCAGCGCGTCGCACATCATCAGATAGATGCGGGGATCCGGCTTGCGCACCCCGGCCTTGCTGCTTTCGATCACATGATCGAACAGGGCGAGAATGTCGGTGACGCTGCGGCCCCAGCCGATATCCTCCTCGCTCGCCACATTGTTGGTGATGCAGCCCACCTTGAATGCGGCCTTGCACGCCTTCAGCGCCGCCACCATGCCGGGGCGGACATCGCCGGCCAGCAGCGGCAGCACATGGCTGCCCGGCACATCATGGCCCAGCGCCAGCGCCTCGGCGCGGAAGCGCCCATCGAATTCGGCGGCGCCGATCTCGTTCCGTTCCAGCAGCGCCCAGGCATTGTGATCGGGATTGGTGGCGTTGACCGTGCGGATGAAATTGGCCGGCAGGCCGTGGGCCGCCTCGTACCGGGCAAAGGCCTCGAACGGGGAGGAGGTGATCACCCCGCCGAAATCGAAAATCACCGCCTTGACCATGTGGGTGCCTCCCTTGCGCGCCTGCTGTGCCTTAGCCGTCACGCGCAAGACAGCTGGGGATTGGAACAGGCGAACAGGGTCCTCCCCCGTTGGGGGAGGTGCCCGCAGGGCGGAGGGGGCTGGGCAGCGCGACTCCACGCCGAAACGCGCGCCCGGCGCCGCCCCCTCCGCCTCCCCCGGCCTTCGCCGGGGTCGGCACCTCCCCCAGAGGGGGAGGATCCTTGTCTGCGCCCATCCCCCGCAAGGGGGGCAGGGCCGTCCTCAGCGCGCGAAGTAGAAGTCGTAGGCCGGGTTGGTCAGGAACGGCTCCAGCCGGTCGGCCAGCACCAGGGTGCGGAACAGCTCGGCGGCTTCGGCATATTTGCCGGTCGCGAAGAAATTGTCCCCCACCTGGGCCTTGTACAGCGCCAGTTGCTCCTCAGTGACCCGGGTGATCAGCGCGGCGTCCACCAGCTCACCGCTGTCCAGCGTGGCGCCGGCCTGTTTCCATTGCCACAATTGCGTGCGGCTGATTTCGGCGGTGGCGGCATCCTCCATCAGATTGTGCAGCGGCACCGCGCCCTGGCCGCGCAGCCAGGCGGCGATATAGCCGATGCCGACATTGATGTTGTTGGTGAGGCCGGCCAGCGTGCGCGTGCCGTCGGGCGGGGTGATGAGATCGTCCTTGGTGGCTTCGCCGGGCGGGATGACGTGCAGCTGGTTGGGCGTGGGCATCAACCGGTCAAACACCTCGCGCGCCACGCTGACGAGGCCGGGGTGGGCGACCCAGGTGCCATCATGGCCCAGGCTGGCCTCGCGCTCCTTGTCGGCCCGCACGGCGGCAAAAGCCTGGCTGTTGGCGGCTTCATCGTCCTTCACCGGGATGAAGGCGCTCATGCCGCCCATGGCATGGGCACCGCGGCGGTGGCAGACGCGCACCACGTGGGCGGCATAGGCGGCCATGAACGGCACCTTCATCGTCACCTGCGCCCGGTCGGGCAGCAGCTTGGTGCGATCCTTCTGGAAGGTCTTGGTATAGCTGAAGATATAATCCCAGCGGCCGCAATTCAGCGCGGTGATGTGATCGCGCAGTTCATACAGGATTTCCTCGGCCATGAAGGCGCCGGGCAGGGTTTCGATCAACACGGTGGCGCGGATGGTGCCCAGCGGCAGGCCGGCCATGGATTGGGCGGTGATGAAGATATTGTTCCACAGCCGCGCCTCCAGGCTGTGCTGCAACTTGGGCAGATAGAAATAGGGGCCGCTGCCCTTGGCCAGCAGCGGGCGGGCATTGTGGAAGAAATAGAGGCCGAAATCGAAGATGGCGCCAGCCACGCGCTCACCATCCACGATCATGTGGGCTTCATCCAGATGCCAGCCGCGCGGGCGGCAGATGAGCACGGCGGTCTGGTCGTTCAGCTTGTAGGTCTTGCCCTTGTCCTCAAGGGAAATCGTGCCGGCCACCGCATCGCGCAGGTTGATCTGGCCCTGCACCATCACGTCCCAGGTGGGGGCGGAGGCATCCTCAAGGCAGGCCATGAAGCACTGCGCGCCGCTGTTGAGCGCGTTGATCACCATCTTGCGATCGCACGGCCCGGTGATCTCGACGCGGCGATCGGCCAGATCGGCCGGGGCGGGGCGCACCTGCCAGCTGCGATCATCGCGGATCGAGGCATATTCCGGTTCAAAGCCGATGAAGCCTTCGCGGTTGATCCATTCCTGCCGCTGATCCCGGGCGCGCAGCAGCGCCAGCCGGGTGGGATTGTAGAGCCGGTGCAACTGGGCGACGAAGGCCAGCGCCTCGGGCACCAGGATCGTCTCGTAACCGGGCTGCATGGCGCCCTTGATCTCCACGCCTTGCAGGGCCGGGTGGCTGGTGAGGGGATTGGACACGCAAAAGGGCCTTTCATTCATCGGTGAAGCGGAACGGGGTGAGGCCGCGCTGGCGCTCGTCAAACGCCAGATGGGCATTGGCGGGTGGCAGGCCGCGCTGGCGGCAGGTGGCGCGGTGGCAGGCGGCGCAGCCGGGGCCGATGGGTGCGGCGGGGCCGTTGAGATCAAGGCCGGCGCTCCAGCGCAGCGCCGGGGCGTGGGCGACGGCACAGCCGATGCCGATGGCAAAGCTGGGCCGGTCGCTGCCCCAGGGCATGGCGGCGGTGCGCACGGTGCGGGCCAGCGTCAGGAAACGCTGGCCATCCTCAAGCTCCACCAATTGGCGGCGGATTTCGCCCGGCCGGTCAAAGGCGTGATAGACATGCCAGAGCGCGCAGCCGCCGGTGAGCGGCAAGGGCGACGGGCCGGGGGCGAAGCGTTTGGAGATGGTGCCGGCGCGGTCCACCCGGCAGAAGAAGAAGGGCACGCCGCGCGCGCCGGGGCGGTGCAGGGTGGTGAGGCGGTGGGCAACCTGCTCAAGGCCGCGGCCGAAGCGGGCCTGGAGCAATTCCACGTCATAGCCGGTGGCCTCGCAGGCGCTGAGGAAGCGGCCATAGGGCATCAGCGTGGCGGCGGCGGCATATTTGGCCAGCGCCACGGTGGCGGCGCGGGTGGCGAGCGGATCGGCGATGCCGGCCGCGGCGATGGTGGCGGCAATCTCGGCCTTCAGCTCGATCAGCACCAGTTGTACAGCGGCGGCAAAGCCCCGGCTGGCGGCATCCAGCGACTCCGACAATTGCAGCTGGCGGGCGTGGAGATCGAGGCGGCGCAAATGGGCGGGCAGCACCTCCAGCGGCAGGGCGCGCACGGCGATGGCATGGCGGGCGCGCAGCCGGTCAACCACCGCGGCGTTGAGATCGGGGCCGGACAGGCGCAGCTCGTCGGCCAGCCGCTCGGCGGCTTCGTCGAGGCCGTGGAAATAATTGCCGGCGGCATCCAGCATGGCGGCGACAGCGGCCAGCGGGCCCGGCGGCGGCGGTTCGGGCGCCACCGCCGGCGTGGCGGCAGCCAGGCGCAGCAAGGCATGGGCGATGGCCGGTGACCGGGCGGCCAGTTCGCGCAGTTCGGATTTGGGCACATCGATGCCGATCAGGCGCGGATCGGTGAAGAGTTTTGACAAGTCATCGATCAGCCCGCCATCGTCACCGCCGGTGAGGCTGCGGATATCCAGATCATAATTTTCCGCCAGCTTGAGCAGGAAGCTGGCCGAGAGCGGGCGTTGATCGCGCTCGATCAGGTTGAGATAACTGACGGAAACGCCAAGATCGCCGGCCATGCGGGTTTGGGTGAGGCCGCGCTGGTTGCGCAGGCGCCGGATGCGGGCGCCGGCGAAAATCTTGCGGCCGCTGCCCAATTGATCGGGCAGCGCATCGGCGGGGAAGGCGGGCGCATCTGTCAAGATTTTTACAACGTCACATCATCTCGCGGCGAAAACGGCACATTTACACACGATTCTTTGACTGAATCGGGTTGACCCGGCCGTAGCCCAGGCGCAGGGGTTTGACAAGTTTTACGAGAAGCCGCCGCAAAAAGGACAGGATATGAGCTATCAAAGCGAAGTGGGCGCCGCCGCCGCGGCCATCACCGGCAAGCCCGGCTGGGAATCGATCAGCGCCGAGAGCGTGGCCCGCATGCGCCTGCAGAACCGGTTCAAGACCGGGCTGGACATCGCGAAATACACCGCCGCCATCATGCGCCGCGACATGGCCGCCTATGATGCCGATCCCGGCCAATACACCCAGTCGCTGGGTTGCTGGCATGGCTTCATCGGCCAGCAGAAGCTGATTTCGATCAAGAAGCATTTCGGCACCACCGACAAGCGTTACCTCTATCTGTCGGGCTGGATGGTGGCGGCGCTGCGCAGCGAATTCGGCCCGCTTCCCGA
Source organism: Sphingomonadales bacterium (assembly GCA_027483465.1). Taxonomy (GTDB): domain Bacteria; phylum Pseudomonadota; class Alphaproteobacteria; order Sphingomonadales; family Sphingomonadaceae; genus Sandarakinorhabdus. The sequence continues at coordinate 49,457 of JAIXUQ010000084.1, read as the reverse complement.
CCAGTCGATGCACGAGAAGACCAGCGTGCCGGCGCTGATCGAGGAGCTTTACACCTTCCTGCGCCAGGCCGATGCCCGCGAACTGGGCGGCCTGTTCCGCGATCTGGATGCCGCCCGCGCCGCCGGGGATGCGGTGAAGGCGCAATCGATCCAGAACCAGATCGACAATTTCCAGACGCACGTGGTGCCGATCATCGCCGACATCGATGCCGGCTTTGGCAATGCCGAGGCGACCTATCTGCTCGCCAAGAAGATGATCGAGGCCGGCGCCTGTGCGCTGCAGATCGAGAATCAGGTGAGCGACGAGAAGCAGTGCGGCCACCAGGACGGCAAGGTGACGGTGCCGCACGAGGACTTTTTGGCCAAGATCCGCGCCATCCGTTACGCCTTCCTGGAACTGGGCGTGGAGGACGGCATCATCGTCGCCCGCACCGATTCGCTGGGCGCCGGCCTGACCAAGCAGATCGCCTTCAGCCGCGAGCCCGGCGACATTGGTGACCAGTACAACTCCTATCTGGATTGCGACGAGATCGACGTGTCCCAGGTGGGCAATGGCGACGTGGTGATCAGCCGCAACGGCAAGCTGCTGCGGCCCAAGCGGCTGCCCTCCAACCTGTTCCAGTTCCGCGCCGGTTCGGGTGAGGACCGGGTGGTGCTGGATTGCATCAACAGCTTGCAGAACGGCGCCGACCTGCTGTGGATCGAAACCGAAAAGCCCCACATCGGCCAGATCGCCGGCATGGTTGACCGCATCCGCGCCGTGATCCCCAATGCCAAGCTGGTTTACAACAACTCGCCCAGCTTCAACTGGACGCTGAATTTCCGCCAGCAGGTGTTTGATGCCTGGGCCCGGGACGGCCGCGACGTGAGCGCCTATGACCGCGCCCGCCTGATGAGCGTGGATTATGACGGCAGCGAACTGGCCGCCGAGGCCGACGAGCGCATCCGCACCTTCCAGCGCGATGCGGCGGCCCGCGCCGGCATCTTCCACCACCTGATCACCCTGCCGACCTATCACACCGCGGCCTTGTCCACCGACAATCTGGCCAAGGAATATTTCGGCAGCCAGGGCATGCTGGGCTATGTCAAGAATGTGCAGCGCGCCGAAATCCGCCAGGGCATCGCCTGCGTGAAGCACCAGAACATGTCGGGCTCCGACATTGGCGATGACCACAAGGAATATTTTGCCGGGGAGGCGGCGCTGAAGGCTGGCGGCGTGCACAACACGATGAACCAGTTTGCGGCTTGAGGGCGGCCGGAAACAGCGCAAGCTGTTTCCGGACTCGCACCAAGCCCGGCCAGCGACCGAAAAAGGCGGCCCCCACAGGCCGCCTTTTTTGTGTCGTCTGACGGCGCGGCTTTGCCGCGCCCCTTCCTTCTCCCTTCCTGATCCCGCGGCTGCCCCCCCTCCCAAAACCCGCCATTTGCCAGCCGCCCCGCAACCCGCCACCATGGCACCAAAAGGGGAGGCAGGACGCATGAGCGGATTTCATCCACACGAGATCGTGGCCGAGGGGTTGGGCTTTCCCGAAGGCCCGGTGGCGGTGGCCGATGGCAGTGTGCTGGTGGTGGAAATCCGCCCCGGCCGCATCACCCGCATCCATCCCGATGGCCGCAAGGAGACGGTGGCGGAACCCGGCGGCGGCCCCAACGGCATGGCCGTCGGCCCGGATGGTGCGCTCTATGTCTGCAACAACGGCGGGTTTGACTGGTATGAGCAGGACGGCATCCTGCTGCCCGGCAATGCCGCGAAGGATTATAGCACCGGCCGCATCGAGCGGATCGACATCGCCACCGGCGCGGTGACCCGCCTGTATGACCGTTGCGACGGCCACCGCCTGTCGGGCCCCAACGACATTGTGTTCGATGCCCATGGCGGTTTCTATTTCACCGATCTGGGCAAGCATTTCGATCATCACAGCGATGCCGGTGGGCTGTTCTATGCCCTGCCCGATGGGTCGAAGATCACCCGGCTGATCCATGGCCCCGATCTGAACGGGGTGGGCCTCAGCCCGGATGGCAAGACGGTGTATGCCGCCTCCACCAGCCGCCGCGTGGTGCTGGCCTTTGACATACTGGCTCCCGGCGTGCTGGCGCCGGAACCGCTGCCGGCGGTGCCCGGCCGCTTCGTCACCACCTGGGCCAACAAGACCTATCTCGATTCGATGGCGATCGAGGCCAACGGCAATATCGCGCAGGCCACGCTGATCGAGAATGCCGGGGTGACGAGCATCGATCCGGCCACCGGCGCCCAGGAATTTTTCGCCTTCCCCGATCTCCTCACCACCAACATCTGCTTTGGCGGGGCGGACATGATGGATGCCTGGGTTTGCCTGTCCACCACCGGCAAGCTCGCCAGATGCCGCTGGCCGCGGCCGGGCTTGCAGCTGAATTTCAACGCCTGATGCTGCTGCGCGCCAACGGGCTGGACTTCGCCTGCGATGTGGCGGGCGAGGGCGATGACGTGGCGCTCTGCCTGCACGGCTTTCCCGAATCGCGCTTTTCCTGGCGGCACCAGTTGCCGGTGCTGGCCGATGCCGGCTGGCGGGCGGTGGCGCCGGATTTGCGCGGCTATGGCGGATCGAGCCGGCCGGTTGGGAAGGCGGCCTATCACATCGATCATCTCGTTGATGATGTGGTGGGCATGTTTGATGCGCTTGGCGGCCGCCGCCGGCTGCTGGTGGCGCATGATTGGGGCGCGGTGATCGCCTGGGTGGTGGCGATGCGCCGCGCCGTGCCGCTGGATGGCCTGATCATCATGAACGTGCCGCACCCCACGGTGTTCCGCGACCTGATCCGCCATTACTGGCCGCAGCGGCTGAAAAGCTGGTATGTCGCCTTCTTCCAGATCCCCTGGCTGCCGGAATTTCTGCTGCGCCAGCGCCGGGCCGAGGGCATCGCCAATGCCTTCCGGAACATGGCGGTGGACAAGAGCGCCTTCCCGCCCGACGTGCTGGACCATTATCGCCACAACGCCCTGGCGCCCGGCGCGCTCACCGCGATGATCAATTATTACCGCGCCAATCTGGGCATCCTCGATGAGACGAGTGCGCCCATTGAAGTCCCGACCCTGATGCTGTGGGGGGAGGAGGACACGGCGCTCGATGTGAAACTGACCGAGGGCTATGGCCCCCATGTGCAGGATTTCACGCTGCGGCGCTTCCCGCAAGTCTCCCACTGGGTGCAGCAGGAAGCGCCGGGGCCGGTGAACGCGGCGATGCTGGACTGGCTGCGGGCAAAGGGTTTTGCGGCGGGTTCGTGAACGACGGCGATTGGCGCAGACGGCCCTGACCGGCGGGTCCGCAAGGTGGGCCGCTTCAGTTCAGATCGGGCAGGTGCGCGCCAATATCCATCCGTTCGTGCAGGATGCGCACGATATCGATGGCGTCTGGCGTCTCGCGATACAGGATGAGATGCGCGCCGGCACGATGTCGCCGATACCCGGCGCGAACCGCGTCGAACGGCCTTCCGAGTTTGGGATTGATCGTCACAGCCTCGATCCCTGCCTGGATCATGCGCAGATAGGTTTCCGCCTGGTCATCATCCCAGTGCTGCGCCGTATATTCCCAGATCTGATCCAGATCGGCCCGCGCCAGCGGGGACAGGATGTACCGGGTCACGCCGCGGGCTGCCGTGTCCGCTTGGCCGCGATGAACGCGTCGAAATCGAACGGGGTTGATTCGCCGCTGTTCTCGCCGGCGATCAGGGCGTCCCGTAGGGCCTGCACCCGGGCCTCATGTTCCTCCAGCAACCGCAGCCCGGCGCGGACGACTTCACTGGTCGAGCTGTAGCGGCCGGACGCCACCTGCTGCTGGGCAAAACGCAGCATATGATCGCCCAGACTCACGGAGGTGTTTTTCGCGGACATGGAGTGGCCCCGCCTGTGCTGTACCAAATATTGGTATAGGGCAGCGCGGGTGGTTTGCCAATCAAGGCATCATCGCGACCCGAAACTCAGTGCGCATCCCCCCATGACACGCCCTGGCCAATTTCCACCCCCAGCGGCACGGACAGGTCCACCAGCGGGCGGTGGGCGTTTTCCATCACGGCGCGGATCACCGGCTTGGCCGCTTCCACCTCGGCTTCCGGCACTTCGAACACGAGTTCGTCGTGGACTTGCAGCAGCATCTTGGTGCCGGACAGGCCGGCTTCGGCCAGGGCGGCGGGCATCTGCACCATGGCGCGCTTGATGATGTCGGCCGCCGTCCCTTGCACGCGGGCGTTGACCACGGCGCGTTCGGCGAACTGGCGCTCGCCCTGATTTTTCGACGTGATCAGTGGCGCGTGGCACTTGCGGCCAAACAAGGTCGTCACGAAACCGGCCTCCTTCGCGAAGGCGATGGTTTCGGCCATGTAATTGCGGATGCCGGGGAAGCGGCTGAAATACAGCTCGATATAGCGGGCGGCCTCGCCGCGATCGATGCCCAGCCGCGCGGCCAGGCCAAAGGCGGAAATGCCATAGATGATGGAGAAATTGATCGTCTTGGCGCGCGCGCGCGTGTCCCGGTCCACATGCCCGAACACCTCGCGGGCGGTGAGCGCGTGGACATCCTCGCCAGCGGCATAGACCGCCTTCAGTTCGGGCACATCGGCGATGTGGGCGACCAGCCGCAGTTCGATCTGGTTGTAATCGGCCGCCATGATCACATTGCCGGGCGCGGCGACAAAGGCGTGGCGGATGCGGCGGCCCAGTTCGGTGCGGATCGGGATATTCTGCAGATTGGGATCGTTGGACGAGAGCCGCCCGGTTGAGGTGGCGGCGAGGTGGAAATTGGTGTGGACCCGGTCGGTCTCGGGGTTGATCTGGGCCTGCAGCGCATCGGTGTAGGTGGATTTCAGCTTGCTGTGCTGGCGCCAGTCGAGCACGCGCTGGGCGATCGGCGCGCCTTCCTCGGCCAGCCGTTCCAGTTCGCTGGCATCGGTGGTCCACGCCCCGGTCTTGCCCTTCTTGCCGCCTTTATATCCCAGCTTGTCGAACAATATTTCGCCCAGCTGCTTGGGGCTGCCGATGGTGAACGGCCCGCCAGCCAGATCATGGATTTCGCCCTCCAGCCGGGTGATTTCGGCTTCATAGAGGGCGGACAGCCGCGCCAGTTCGCTGCGGTCCACGCGGATGCCGGCCATTTCCATTTGCGCGATCACCGGCAGCAGCGGCCGGTCCACCTGCTCGTGGATCGCCGTCACCTGTTCCTGCCACAGCCGGCGGCGGAAGCCCTGCCACAGCCGCAGCGTGACATCGGCATCCTCGGCGGCATAATCGGTGGCGCGGCGCAGATCGACTTCGGCAAAGCGCTTCAGCCCCTTGGCCACATCCTTGTAGGCAATCGGCGTGTGGCCCAGGTGGCGGGACGACAGATCATCCATGCCATGGTTCCAGCGCCCGGCATCAAGCGCATAGCTGAGCAGCATGGTGTCGTCATGAGGGGCGAGGCAAGGCACGCCGTGGCGCCGCAGCACGATCAGATCATATTTGAGATTGTGGCCGATTTTCAGCAGCGACGGATCGGCGAGCAGCGGGTTCACCTTTGCGATCACGTCGGCCATGGCCAGCTGCGGCGGCCGCTCGGCGAACATGCCGTCGCCGCTGCCGTGGGCAAGCGGGATATAGCAGGCCTTGCCGGGGGCATAGGCCAGGCTGATGCCAACGAGATCAGCGCGCATCTGATCGGTGCTGGTGGTTTCGGTGTCGATGGCAAAGGCGCCGGCGGCGGCGCACTGGGCCAGCCACCAATCGAGCCGGGCCATATCGGTCACGCATTCATAATCGGCGTGGGTGAAGGGGGCATCATCGGCCGGCGCCGCGGCGGTGGAGGGGCGGTGCGTGTCGGGCGCCGGGCCGCTGGCGCCGCTGCTGCCCAGCTTGGCCAGCATGGCGCGGAACCCGTGCTTTTTCAGGAAGGCGGCCAGCGGTTCGTGCGGCGGCTCCTTCAGGGTGAGGGCATCGAGCGGGGCGGGCAGCGGCAGATCGTCCTTCAGGCGCACCAGTTCGCGGGAGAGGCGGGCCATCTCCACCGACGCGGCCAGCGTTTCCTTCAGCTTGGGCTTCTTGATCGCTTCGATATTGGCGATCACGCCTTCCACGCTGCCATGGGCGATGATCAGTTCGGCCGCCGTCTTGGGCCCCACGCCCTTCACGCCGGGCACATTGTCGGCGGTGTCGCCCATCAGCGCCAGCACCTCGCCCACCATTTCGGGCGGCACGCCGAACTTCTCGATCACCTCCTCGCGGTTGATGATCTGGTTCTTCATCGTGTCGAGCAGGTTCACGCCGGGGGCGACCAACTGCATCAGATCCTTGTCGGAACTGACGATGGTGACATGCATGCCGGCGGCGCGGGCGGCCTGGGTGTAGCTGGCGATGATATCGTCGGCCTCAACGCCGGCCTGTTCGAAACAGGGCACCGAAAAGGCCCGCACCGCATCGCGGATCAGCGGGAATTGCGGCACCAGATCTTCGGGCGGCGGCGGCCGGTTGGCCTTGTATTGATCATACATGTCGTTGCGGAAGGTGTGGCTGCCGGCATCGAGCACCACGGCCAGATGGGTGGGCGCCTCGGCCCGGTTGAGCTCGGCGATCAGTTTCCACAGCATGGCGGTGAAGCCATAGACCGCGCCCACCGGCGTGCCTTCGGGATCGGTGAGCGGCGGCAGCCGGTGATAGGCGCGGAAGATGAAGCTGCTGCCATCGACGAGATAGAGATGCTGGGCCATGCGCCCTTGTAGGCCCCCCGGCGGCAGCGCGAAAGCATGATTGCCGGCGGGAACGGGCTGTGGCATCGCGCTGGGCCATGCAAGCCTTCACCACCCTTTCTGGCCAGGCCATCCCGTTTGGCGCCGCCAACATCGATACCGATGTGATCATCCCGGCCCGCTATCTGAAAACCATCACCCGCGCCGGGCTGGGCAAGGGCGCCTTTGCCGCGCTGCGCGAAACGCCGGACAATGTGTTTGATGCCCACGCCGGCGCGCCGATCCTGATCGCCGGGCACAATTTCGGCTGTGGCTCCAGCCGCGAGCATGCGCCCTGGGCGCTGGCCGATCTGGGCATCCGCGTGGTGATCTCGCCGGGCTTTGCCGATATCTTTGCCGGCAATGCCTTCAAGAACGGCCTGCTGCTGGTGACCCTGCCACAAGAGGCGGTTGACCGGCTGCTGGCGGTGGCGCGCGAAGGCCAGCCGATCACGGTGGACCTGGAAAACCAGGTGGTGACGACGCCGTTTCAGGACCGGTTCGAATTCGCCATGGACCCGTTCCGCAAGCATTGCCTGGTGAACGGCCTGGACGAGATCGGCCTGACCATGGGGATGGGCGAAGCCATTGCCACCCACGAGGCCCGGCTGGCCGCCGAGCGGCCGTGGATCGCCGGCGCGGCCGGCTGAACCGTGGCCGCTCAATCCGGCCTACGTCATTTGACGTAGACAGCCGCACCAAACAGGCGCATGCTGCGTCAGGCTGTCGCATCTGGCGATGGCCGGGCCGCACGTGGCCGCGCATCGCGCCGCCGCCGGCCGGGGAGAGAGCAATGCGCCATATCCTGTTTGCCGCGCTGGTGATCGCCGCGCCGGCCGCCGCTGCATCCACTGACACGATCACCGTTGCCGCCGGGCCCAGCGTCCAGGTCGTGGTGGCCGATCTTGATCTGGCCCTGCCCGGCGATCAGCGCCGGCTGGATGATCGCCTGCGCCGCGCCGCCACGCAGGTGTGCAGCTTCACCAGCCTGCGTGATCTGAGCGAATCGCGGCTGGTCGATCGCTGCCGCGCCAGCGCCCTGGCCCGCGCCCGCGAACTGCGCCCGGCCACCATGGCCGATTGATGGCGCATTTGGCCATGTTGGCACGGCCGCGCAATCTGGCTAAGGCCTGCCAGCATGACCAAGACACTGTTGCTGCTGCCCGGGGATGGCATCGGGCCTGAAGTTTCCGCCGTTGCCCGCCGTGTGGCCGGGCGGCTGATCAGCCAGGGCCTCGCGCTCAAGGTGGAGGAGGCGCTGTTCGGCGGCGCCAGCATCGATGCCACCGGCCTGCCGCTCACCCCTGAGGTGCTGGCGCAGGCCAAGGGCGCCGATGCCGTGCTGATGGGCGCGGTGGGCGGGCCGCAATGGGCCGGCCAACCCTATGACAAGCGGCCCGAGGCCGGCCTGCTCGCCTTGCGCGCCGGCATGAATGTCTATGCCAATCTGCGCCCGGCGCGCTGTTTCTCGGCGCTGGCCGATGCCTCCAGCCTGAAACGCGTCTTTGTAGACGGGCTTGATCTGCTGTTCGTGCGCGAGCTGACCGGCGGGGTCTATTTCGGCAGCCCGCGCGGCGTCGAAACCCTCCCCGATGGCCAGCGCCGCGGGGTGAACACCCATGTCTACACCACCAGCGAGATCCAGCGGGTCGCCCGCGTTGCCTTCGAACTGGCGCGCGGCCGCACCGGTGCAGTCTGCTCGGCGGAAAAGGGCAATGTGATGGAAGCCGGTCTGATGTGGCGGGAGGATGTGCAGGCGCTGCGCGACGCCGAATATCCCGACATCAAGCTCAGCCACATGCTGGCCGACAATATGGCCATGCAGCTGGTGAAGAATCCCAAGCAGTTCGATGTGATCCTCACCGACAATCTGTTCGGCGACATCCTCTCCGATGAAGCCGGCATGCTCACCGGATCACTGGGCATGCTGCCCTCGGCGGCGATCGGCGATCCCGGCACGCCCGGCCTCTATGAGCCGATCCATGGTTCGGCCCCCGATATCGCCGGGCGCGGGGTGGCCAATCCGTGCGCCGCGGTGCTCAGCCTCGCCATGGCGCTGCGCTACAGCCTGGGCGCCGCCGAACTGGCCAGCCGGGTGGAGGCCGCGGTTGAAGCCGCGCTCGACAAGGGGGCGCGCACGCCGGATCTGGGTGGCACCATGACCACGGCGGCCATGGGTGACGCGATCCTGGCCGGGCTTTGATCAGGCGCATCCTCACCCCCTTTGCCACCGGGCTGCTGTTTCTGGCGCCCGTGCTGGTCACCATCATCATCCTCAACTGGCTGTCGGGCTATCTGATCGCCGCGCTGGGGCCGGAAACGCCGCTGGGCCAGTTGCTGGGCCGCGCCGGCATGTTCTTCACGCCCTCGCCGCTGGCCGCCTTCTGGGCCGGGCTGGGCATGGCGGCGCTGCTGGTGTGGGTGGTGGGGCTGATGGTGCAGACACGGTTCCGCCCGCAACTGGAAGGCGGGCTGGATGGCCTGATCAGCCGCATTCCCGGCCTGGGCGCGCTCTATCGCCCGCTGGCGCAATTCGTGCGCATGATGGGCACCAGCCCCGGTGGCGAGATGAGCGGCATGTCGGTCGTTTCGGTCAGCTTCGGCGATCATGTCGAGGCGCTGGCCCTGCTCACCAGCCCCCGATTGCATGATTTCGGCCAGGGCCCGCGCTATCTCATCCTCATCCCCACCGCGCCGGTGCCGGTGGGCGGCGGCATGTTGTTCGTTGAGGCCAGCCGGGTGAAGCCGGTGCCCGGCATGGGGGTGGATGATCTGGCCAAGCTCTATGTCACCATGGGCACGCTGACCGGGCCGGAGGCCGAGAAATGAGCCTGACGCTGCGGATTTTTCTGGCGCTGATCGCCGGGCTGGCGGCCGGCGCGCTGTTGCCGGCCGGCATGGGCAAGCCGCTGCTGCCGGTGAGCGATGCCATCGGCAATCTGTGGCTGCAGGGCCTGCAGATGACGATCATTCCGCTGATCGCCGGCCTGTTGTTCAGCGGGATCGCGCAATCGGTGGGCCAGGCCGGCGGCGGCCGCACCGCCGGCCGGGCGCTGCTGGCCTTCTTCCTGCTGCTGGTGTTTTCGGCCGGCTGGTCGATGCTGTTCGTGCCGCTGCTGCTCGATTGGTGGCCGGCGCCGCCGGCGGCGGCCGCCGCCATCGTCGCCACCAGCGCCGGCGCCCAGCCGGTGGGGGAGATCAAGGTGGACATCGGCAAGTGGCTGCTCAGCCTGGTGCCGGCCAATATCTTCGAATCGCTTGCCAAGGGCGACATGCTGCCGGTTGTCACCTTCATCAGCCTGTTTGCGCTGGCCGCCAGCCGGCTGGATGATGACCGCCGCCGCCAGCTGGTCAGCCTGTTCGATGCGGTGAAGGATGCCATGCTGGTGCTGGTCGGCTGGATTTTCCTGATCGCGCCGGTGGGCGTGTTTGCGCTGGCGGTGAGCGTGGGGATCAAGGCCGGGCTGGGCGCCTTTGGCCTGCTCGGCCATTATATCGCCGTGCTGGTGGCGGTGCAGGTCGGCCTCATCATCCTTGTCTATCCGCTCGCCGTGCTGCTCGGCCGGGTCGGGCCGCTGGCCTTTGCCCGCGCCGTGCTGCCGGCGCAGACGGTGGCGGTCTCCACCCAGTCCAGCATCGCCTCGCTGCCGGCCATCTTCGATGGGGCGGAGCGGCTCGGCCTGCCGCGCGCCACCGCCCAGGTGGTGTTGCCATTGGCGGTGAGCATCTTCCGCATCACCAGCCCCTGCGCCAATGTCGCGGTCGTGCTCTATTGCGGCCATCTTTATGGCATGGAGCATTCGGCGCTGGCCTATCTGGGCGCGCTGCTGGCGGCGCTGGTGGCGGCCGTCTCCACCGGCGGCCTGCCCGGCTCCATCACCTTCCTGGCGGCCTGCGTGCCGATCGCCAACGCCATGGGCGTGCCCATCGCCGTGCTGCCGGTGCTGCTGGCGGTGGAGCTGGTGCCCGACGTGTTCCGCACCCTGGGCAATGTCACCGCCGATCTGGCGGTGACGGCAATCCTGTCCCGCCGGCGTTGACTGCACGTGCTTGCACGCGTGCATGCACGATGATATGCTGGCTGGCATGTCTGGTATTGCCCGCCGCCATCAACCGCCGATCACCATCCGGTCGGCCCGCGCTGCCGCCTTGCTGGCGCGGCTCACGGCTGGCGGCCGCAGCCAGGCCGAGGTGATCGAGGACGCGCTGGAACAACTGGCCGCCGGGCATCAGACGCTGGCCGCTGCGCTGGCGCCGGCAACGCCGCTGGATTTCGCGTGGGAACCGCCGCGATCTGGGCTGCAATCGCCGGTGCCCGATCTGGGCGACTGATGTTCCTGCTCGATACCAACATCATTTCCGAATCGCGCAAGTTGGGGACCAGCCGGATCGATCCCCATGCCGCGCGCTGGCTGGCCGGGGTGGATGTGGCAACCACCAGCATCTCGGTGATGAGCCTGTTTGAACTGGAACGCGGCGTGCAGCAGATGGAGCGCCGCGATCCGGTGCAGGGGGCCGGGCTGCGGGCGTGGTTTGCCACCCGGGTGCTGCCATGCTGGGAACGGCGCACCCTGCCGCTGAACCGCGCCGTGGCGCTGCGCTGTGCCGGGCTGCATATTCCCGATCCCAAGTCGGAGCGTGATGCCTGGATTGCCGCCACCGCGCTGGATGCCGGCCTGACCGTGGTGACCCGCAACACCGCCGATTTTGCCGCGATGGGTGTGGCGCTGCTCAACCCGTTCCTGCCACCGGCCTGAATCCGCCGCCGCCCGGCGCAGCGCCTGTCTGGCCAAAAGCCCATTTTGACTCTGCGCCCCGATGCGCTAACAGCCGCAGCCCAAGGAGTGGAACATGGGCTACAAGGTTGTTGTCGTTGGCGCCACCGGCAATGTCGGGCGCGAAATGCTGAATATCCTGGCGGAACGCCAGTTCCCGCTGGCCGAGATTGCCGCGGTGGCGAGCCCGCGTTCCACCGGCGACATCATCGATTTCGGTGAGGATGGCCGCACGCTCAAGGTGCAGAATATCGAGCATTTCGATTTCACCGGCTGGGATATCGCCCTGTTCGCCGCCGGTTCCGGCCCCACGAAAATCCATGCGCCCAGGGCCGCATCGCAGGGCTGCGTGGTGATCGACAACTCGTCGCTCTACCGCATGGAGCCCGATGTGCCGCTGATCGTGCCGGAGGTGAACCCGGACGCCATCGACGGTTATAAGAAGCGCAACATCATCGCCAATCCCAATTGCTCCACTGCCCAGATGGTGGTGGCGCTGAAGCCGCTGCACGATGCCGCCATCATCAAGCGCGTGGTGGTGAGCACCTATCAATCAGTGTCGGGCGCCGGCAAGGCCGGCATGGACGAGCTGTTCAACCAGACCCGCGCCATCTTCGTGGGCGACGAGCCCGAACAGACCAAGTTCACCAAGCGCATCGCCTTCAACGTGATCCCGCACATCGACAGCTTCATGGGCGCCGACAGCGGCATGGACGGATACACCAAGGAAGAGTGGAAGATGACCGCGGAGACCCGCAAGATCCTCGATCCCGAGATCGAGGTGACGGCGACCTGCGTGCGCGTGCCGGTGTTTGTCGGCCATTCGGAGGCCATCAACGTCGAATTCGAAATGCCGATCAGCGTGGCCAAGGCGCAGGGCCTGCTGCGGGAAGCCCCCGGCGTCATGCTGATCGACAAGCGCGAGGACGGTGGCTACGTCACCCCGGTGGAATGTGTGGGCGATTATGCCACCTTCGTGTCCCGCGTGCGCAAGGACCCGACGGTGGAAAACGGCCTCGCCCTGTGGTGCGTTTCGGACAATCTGCGCAAGGGCGCCGCGCTGAACGCCGTGCAGATCGCCGAACTGCTGGGCCGTCGCCACCTGAAAAAAGGCTGAATCGGTCCTCCCCAGCCGAAGGATGGGGAGGTGCCGAGCGCAGCGAGGCGGAGGGGCCTGGAGTCCGCTAATCCGTCTCGTCCGGTGCGCTGGCATCGAAGCTGAGCAGATCGCCGGGCTGGCAATCAAGCACACGGCACAATCTGGCCAGCGTATCGAAGCGCACGCCCTTCACCTTGCCGGATTTCAGCAGCGACAGGTTGGTTTCGGCGATGCCGATGGCGGCGGCGACATCGCGCGCCTTCAGCTTGCGGCGGGCGAGCATGATGTCGAGGGTGACGATGATCGCCATGGTTCAGACGATCTGATCGAGATCGGCTTGAAGGGCGGCGGCATGGTCCAGCACGCCGGCCAGACTGCGCAGGGCAAGCCCAACGGCGGCCAGGCCGACCAGCAGCGCCAGACCATGGGCGGCGCCATTCTGGATCTCGCCGATCGCCACACCCGCCACGGCCGCCGCGACCATCCATTCACCCGCGCGTTTCACCAGGCGGCCGGTGGGCGGCGAGAGCAGCGGCCCCTGTTCAAGATGGCTGAACAGCTGCAATCCCTGCCACAGGGCGCCCAGCAGGAGGGCAGCCGGGACCAGTGCGATGAGCCGCTCGGAAGCCGCCATCCAGTCCCCTTGCACGCCATCAACCAGCCCGGCCGCCATGTGCTTCATCGGCACATAGGCTTCGGCAAACAGCGACAGGGCGGCAAAGCCAAACAGCAATTTCAGGAACCGGGCCAGGCTGGCGAAATCCTCACGCAGGTGGCGGGGGTTGGAAGCGGTGGCGGTCACATGATTTCTCCCGTAATGAACTTTACGTGAAACATAAAAAGATTTGCTCTTTACGTCAAGCACTCGGGGAAGCTGAAGCGCGGCTGAACGAAAAAGGGCAGGATATCAACGGTTTGCCCAAATCCGTTCATCACCCGGCCAGTGCGGCTGCGCCACAAGCAGGGCAGCCGGCACCCCCATCGCCGGCCCAACAAGAAGGATCAAAATCCATGTCACGTCTCATCCTTGCCGCTGTTGCCGCCGCCGCCTTTGCCTCGCCCGCGCTGGCGGCTGACGGGGACAAGCCTTTCCAGGGCCCGTTCATCGGCGGCCAGTTCGGCTGGCAGCAGGATCGCCAGTCGCTCACCACCAGCACGGTGCCGCCGGCGACGGTGCGCGCCAGCAGCGACGGCTTCGCCTATGGCGGCCAGATCGGCTATGATTTCCAGATCGGTTCGGCCGTGCTGGGCCTGGAAACGTCGATCACCGGCCGCACCGGGCAGACGCGCTTCGCGGGCTTTGACGTTGAGCAGGGCCGCACCATCAATGTGACCGGCCGCGCCGGCTGGGTGATCGCGCCCAATGGCCTTGTCTATGCCCGCGGCGGCTATTCCAATGCGCGCTACAGCATCAGCAACCCCACCGGCCCGTCCGAAAACCGCGACGGCTATCTGCTGGGCGTTGGCTATGAGCACAAGCTGGGCAGCAACATCTCGGCCCGGCTGGAGTATAATTATGCCGATTATGGCAACGATACGCTGCCCGGCACGGGCGGGCCGTCCACGCTGAACTATCACCGCCACGCGGTGATGACCGGCATCAACTTCCGCTTCTGATCCGGCGAACAGGCCAGGGCATCGGGCCGGCAGCCAGTCTGCCGGCCCCATTGTCACACCCGTTCGAACCGGCAGAGATAGCAGCCGGCCAGCGCGGTGTGGCAATTCAGGAACGCCACCTCGTGCTGGTCAAGCAATGACCTGATCACATCGCCATGGCCGCCATCCAGCACCAGCCGGTTGGCCGCATAGACCATCATGCCAGCGGCATCATAGGCCCTGAGCGCCACCTGCCGCGCCGCCACCACCGGCGGCACCACGCCGGGCGCATCCCAGGCCGCACCGCCCGTTGCCGACAGGAAGATCGGCGAGGCCAGTGCATAGACGCCGGCCGGGCGCGGCACGGCCCAGCTGAGCAGGCGCATGGCGCTGCCGGCTGGATGATCGCTCAGGGTGAAGCGGCACGGCCCGCCGCTGTCGCGCGCCACAACCGCGTTGCCGGCATCATCAAGGCCGGCGGTGCGCAGGCGGGCGGCGGTGGCGGCATCCATGCCGATGGCGCGGAAATCGGTCATGCGGGGCTCCTTGTCCGGAAGCCCGGCCTAATCCCGCTCACCCCGCCCGGTCTGGCGGGTTTCAGACCTCGAAATGGCCTTCGGTGCGGGCCTTCAGCGTTTCCAGATCAACGCCTGGCGCCAGTTCGATCAGCTTGAACGGCGCGCCCTTGGCCGGCCGCGCCAGCACCGCCAGATCGGAAATCACCATGTCCACCACTTGCCTGCCGGTGAGCGGCAGGGTGCAGGCGCGCTTGAACTTGGCCGATCCGTCCTTGGCATTGTGCTCCATCAACACGATGATCTTCTTCACGCCGGCCACCAGGTCCATGGCGCCGCCCATGCCCTTCACCATCTTGCCGGGGATCATCCAGTTGGCGATGTCGCCATTGTCGGCCACTTCCATGGCGCCCAGGATCGAAAGGTCCACATGGCCGCCGCGGATCATGGCGAAACTGTCGGCGCTGCTGAAATAGCTGGTGCGGTCAAGTTCGGTGATGGTCTGCTTGCCGGCGTTGATCAGATCCGGGTCTTCTTCGCCCGCGAACGGGAACGGCCCCATGCCCAGCATGCCGTTTTCGCTTTGCAGCGTCACATCCACGCCTTCGGGGATGAAATTGGCCACCAGGGTGGGCATGCCGATCCCCAGGTTCACATAAAACCCGTCCTGCAATTCCTGCGCGGCACGGGCAGCTTGGCTGTCACGCGTCCACATCACGCCTGCTCCTTCTGGCGCACCGTGCGCTGCTCGATGCGCTTCTCGTAATTCGTCCCCACGAACAATCGCTGCACGAAAATGCCCGGCGTGTGGATATGGTCCGGATCAAGGCTGCCGGCCGGCACCAGCTCCTCCACCTCGGCCACGGTCACCTTGCCGGCAGTGGCCATCATCGGGTTGAAATTGCGCGCCGTCTTGCGGAAGACGAGGTTGCCGTGGGGATCGGCCTTCCACGCCTTGACGATGCTCAGATCCGCCACCAGCCCGGTTTCCAGGATATAGGTCTCGCCATTGAAATCCTTGTGTTCCTTGCCGTCCGCCACCAGCGTGCCCACGCCGGTCTTGGTATAGAACCCCGGAATGCCGGCCCCGCCGGCGCGGATGCGTTCGGCCAGGGTGCCCTGCGGGTTGAACTCCAGTTGCAGCTCGCCAGCCAGATATTGCCGCTCGAACTCCTTGTTCTCCCCCACGTAGGAGGAGATCATCCGGGCGATCTGCCGTGTCTCCAGCAGCAGGCCCAGCCCAAAGCCATCCACGCCGGCATTGTTGGAGATGCAGGTGAGCCCCTTCACGCCCGAAGCCCGCAGCGCGGTGATCAGATTTTCCGGAATGCCGCACAGGCCAAAGCCGCCCGACATGATCGTCATGCCATCAAACAGCAGGCCATCCAGCGCGGCGGCGGCATCGGGGTAGAGTTTGTTGGCCACACGGCCTCCTGTTCCCATGTTGCAGATGCGAAATAGCCAGATTGTCGCAGCCGCGCCAGCCGGATTCTGCCGCTGGCGCCGTCTGATTTCGGCGAGACGCCGGGCGCCTGCCGCGCTATGCCAACCGCCATGACCAGCCCGCTTGATCTTGCCATCACCCACGGCCGCCGCTTTGTGGAGGCCCAGTCCAGCCGCAGCGTCGCCCCCACCGGCACCCGTGCCGACATGCTGGCGCCGCTGCCTGCCGCGCTGCCGGCCACCGGCATGGATGCGGCCGCCGTGGTTGATCTGATCGCCCGCGCCGCCGAGCCGGGGCTGATGGGCAATCTTTCGGGCCGATTTTTCGCCTGGGTGAAGGGCGGCGCGCTGCCGGCCGCGCAGGCCACGGATGTGATGGCGACATTGTGGGATCAGAATGCCGTGCTGGCTGCCACCAGCCCGGCCAGCGCGGTGCTGGAGGAGGTGGCCGGCCGGCTGCTGCTGGAGGCGCTGCACCTGCCGCCAACCTGCGCCTACAGCTTCACCACCGGCTGCCAGATGAGCCATGCCACCGCGCTGGCCGCCGCCCGCAATCA
Source organism: Sphingomonadales bacterium (assembly GCA_027483465.1). Taxonomy (GTDB): domain Bacteria; phylum Pseudomonadota; class Alphaproteobacteria; order Sphingomonadales; family Sphingomonadaceae; genus Sandarakinorhabdus. Next base: position 32,743 of record JAIXUQ010000084.1, on the reverse strand, counting down.
TGTGCTGGCCAAGGCCGGGTGGGATGTGGAGGTGGACGGGCTGATCGGTGCCCCGCCAGTGATGGTGCTGGCCAACGCCCACCGCCATTCCAGTGTGGACCGGGCGCTGCGCCTGCTTGGCCTCGGCACCGGCTGCATCGTGCCACTGGGCGGCGGCGGAACCGAAGCGGGCTTGGGCAAGGTCGGCGTTGATGAACTGGTCGCGGCGCTGGCCTCGGCGCAGGGCGCGCCCACCATCGTCATCCTGAATGCCGGCGATCTCAATCTGGGTGCCTGCGATGATTTTGCCCGGCTGGTGCCGATCGCCCATGCCGCCGGCGCCTGGGTGCATGTGGATGGCGCCTTCGGCCTGTGGCTGAATGCCAGCCCGCGGCTGCGCCACCAGGTGGCCGGCATCGAACGCTGCGACAGCTGGGCCACCGATGGCCACAAATGGCTCAACACGCCCTATGATGCCGGCATGGCCATCACCCGCCATGGCGATGCGCTGAAGGCCAGCATGCGGATGACGGCGAGTTACCTGACCGAAGGCGGCGACACGCGCGATCCCATGGATTACACGCCCGAATGGTCACGCCGCGCCCGCGCCCTGCCCACGCTGGCCGCGCTGCTGGAATTGGGCCGCGATGGCCTGGCCGATCTGATCGAGCGCTGCTGTGATCATGCGGCAAGCATCCACGATGGGATCGCCGCGCTGGATGGTGCCACCAGCATCGCCCGGCCGGTGATGAACCAGGGCATGATCCGTTTCCACGATCGTGCCGGCCGCAACATCAGCGATGCGGTGATCGCCGCCATCAACGCCAGCGGCGAGGCGTTCTTCAGCGGGACGCTGTGGCAGGGTGAGCGCACCATGCGCATCAGCGTGTGCAACTGGCAGACCAACGCCGACGATGTGCGCCGCACCGTGGCGGCGGCGGCGCAGGCATTGGCGGCGTTGCGCTAGAGCGGTTTCCGAGCAATCCGGATCGCCAGCACGGAGCCGATTTTGGTTCAGTGCAAGGAGTAGAAGGGCGCGATGCAGCGCATCGCAACCGACACAGCGACGCTGCACCGGGCCGAAATCGGCCCGCCCCGCCAGGGGTCGCCCGCAAGGGCGATGATGGTGGTTCAGATTGCTCGGAAACCGCTCTAGCCCCGCCGGCCAAACACCCCGCCGATCGCGCCGGTGACGGCGCTGCTGGCCGTGCCCAGCAGCAGCAGGCTTTCCGGCACATCGCCCAGCGCCACCGAAACCGCGATGCCGAGGGCGGCGCACAGGCCGCCGGCAACACCGCCGCGCGCGAGCGCGTTGATCAGGCCGATGCTCTGCCCCCGGGTCGCCAGCCAGCCGGCAACAGCCGAAATCCCCATGCCGCCAATCGCGAAATTTTCGGCAATCGCCGGCGAACTGTGGCCACCCAGCACCATGATGATCTGGGCAACGCTGCCGATGATGGTGGCAAAGGCCAGTATCTTCATGTGTCCCCCCTCTCAGGCGGGACGATGCCCGCCGGGCCGGAGTGTGCGGCGTGGCGCGGATTCAGGCAACCGATCCACGGAAACTGTCACGCAATTCACGTTTCAGCACCTTGCCGATATGGCTGCGCGGCAATTCATCGATCAGCACCACCGCCGCCAGCCGCTGCGTCTTGCCCAGCTGCGCGTTGGCCGCCGTGCGCAAGCCTTCCGCATCGCCATCGCGCGCCACCACAAAGGCCACCGGCGTTTCGCCCCACGCCTCGCTGGCCACGCCCACCACGGCGGCCTCCACCACGCCCGGCAACGTCAGCAGCACCGCCTCGATATCGGAGGGGTAGATGTTGAACCCGCCCGAAATGATCATGTCCTTGGCGCGGTCCATCAGGGTGAGGAAGCCATCCTCGTCCAGCCGGCCGATGTCGCCGGTGCGCAGCCACTCCTTGCCGGTTGGGTCGATCCAATAGGCCTTGGCGGTGAGATCGGGCCGGTTGCGGTAGCCGTTCATGGTGGCCGGCGAGCGGCCGACAATCTCGCCCGGCGTGCCCGGCGGCACGTCATTGCCATCCTCGTCGATGATCCGCACCTCGTGGCCGGGCTGTGGCAGGCCCACGGTGTGCAGCTTGTCGGGATGCTCGTGCGCCACCAGCATGAAGCCAACGCCGCCTTCGGTCATGCCGAAAAATTCGATCAGGCCGCCGGGCATGCGGCGCAGCACCTCGGCCTTCAATTCGGCGGCAAACGGTGCCGACGTGCAGAATTTCATCTGCAGTGATGACAGATCGGTGGCATCAAAGCCGGGATCGGCGAGCAGGCGGCGATATTGCACCGGCACCAGCATGGCGTGGGTCACCCGGTGGGCCTGGGCAAGGCGGAGCCATTGGCCGGTATCGAATTTGGGCATCAGCACCACGCTGCCGCCCCAGGCCAGGGTGGGAATGAAGCTGACCAGCGTGGTGTTGGAATAGAGCGGGGTGGAGCAGAGCGTGACGCAATCCGGGCCATAGCCGACACGGCGGCCGCCGGTGATGTGCAGCGACCGCATCGCACAGCTTTGCACGATGCCCTTGGGCGTGCCGGTGGTGCCGCTGCTGTAGATGATGTTGAACCCGGCCTTGGGATCGAGCGGGGCCAGCGCCGGGGCCTGGGCGGTGGGATCGATGAACGTGTTGAGCCGGTCGAGGTCCACCAGCGTCTGGCCGGCCAGCACGGCGGCGAAGGCGGCGCGATTGGGAGCATCGACGAACACGAAACGCGCGCCCGAATCGGCGACCATGGCGGCAATCTGATCGGGCGTGGAGGAGGGGGCGAGCGGCGCCATGGTGGCGCGCAGCCGCAGCACGGCGGCCCACAGCACGACATAATCCACGCTGGAAAGCGCGATGCTGGCCACCGAGTCGCCGGGGCCCACCCCATGATCGGCCAGCGTGCCGGCCAGTTTTTCGGCACGGGCCACGAATTGGCGCCAGTTCAGCCGGTCATCACCGCAGATCACGGCGGGATGATCGGGCCGGGCGGCGGCGTTGGCGGCCAGCGCGGCGGGGAAATCGAAGATCGGATCGGGCGTGGTGGTCATGGCCGGCAGGGTGCGCACACCCGGCCGGCCTGTCCACTGGCGAAATCAGGCAGCTTTGGCCAGCGGCGCGGCTTCGGCGGCCGGCAGCGGCGGTACGGCCTGGCCCAACTGGGTCAGCGCGCGGACATGGGCGGCATATTGCGCCGAAAGCCGGGCGAGATGGGCCGGATCGGCACCATTGCGGGCGATGGCATCGGCCAGCGCGGCGGTGCCGGCCTGCAACCGGGCAATCTGGCGCTGGCGGCGGGTATCAAGCTGGCGCGGCGCCAATATGCCCACCCAGGCGAGCACGCCCATGGCGGTGATCCAAGAAAACACGATCATCAGGATCGTGACGACATTGTTGGCAAGCATCGGGGGCTCCATGGCGGCGCCGGCAACAGGCGGGCGCGCGAGGGCAGCCACATGACAGCTTGGTAAGTTTGATCACAGGGGTGCCAGTGCCGCGGGCGCACATGCCGCAGCGCAGCATCGATCAAGCGGCTGGACAGCAACGAAAAAGGGCGGCAGCCCTGCGGCCGCCGCCCGATTTCTGTTGCAGCTGCTGCCGATCAGATCGACTGGAGATTCACCGCAGCCTGCTTGCCGCGGCGGTCTTCCTCCAGCTCGAACGAGACACGCTGGCCTTCGTTGAGATTGGCGAAGCCGGCGCGTTCCACCGCCGAGATGTGGACAAAGGCATCGGGCGCGCCGTCGTCGCGCTGGATGAAGCCAAAGCCCTTCTGGCCGTTGAAGAATTTCACCGTGCCTTCGACGCGGACGCCATCGGTCATCGGCGCGCGGTCACGGCCCGACGGGCGACGCTCGAAGCCGCCTTCGCGGGGCGGGCGGTCTTCGCGCGGGGCGCGTTCGGCCACCGGCAGCGGTTCGCCTTCGATTTTCAGCTCGGTCGCGGAGATGCGGCCGTTGCGTTCAACGAGGGTGAATTCCAGCGGCTGGCCATCGGCGAGGCCGGTCAGGCCAGCGGCTTCCACCGCCGAGATGTGCACGAACACATCTTCACCGCCGTCTTCGCGGACGATGAAGCCAAAGCCCTTTTGCGCGTTGAAGAATTTCACCGTGCCACGGCCGGTGCCCACGGTGATGCCGGGGGACATCTCGCGGCGCGGGCCGCCGAAGCCGCCACCACCGCCGCCGCCGCCGAAGCGGCCACCGCCGCCACCGCCACCGCCGCCGAACCGGTCACCGCCACCGCCAAAGCCGCCGCGGCCACCGCCGCCGCCGCCAAAACGGTCACCACCGCCAAAGCCGCTACCGCCGCCGAACCGGTCACCGCCACCGAAACCCCGGTTGCCGCCACCAAAATCGTCGAAGCTGTCAAACCCGCGCTCGCGCTTGTCAAACCCACCGCGCCCCGGACCACGTCCGCGTCGATCAAAGCTCATTATCGTTCCAAATCTTCCTGTGTTCGTGTCGTTGGAGCCTGTTCGGGCGATGCAGTTGAGAGCTCAAGGCAGCCGGCCGACTATGCGCCGACAGGCTTTATAGTCGAAAACGTCGCAGGGTGCGAGTCGATTGTTGGGATCACCAGCTGCGCCGGGTGACCACCGCCGCCAGCCCGCCGGCCAGCACGGCGGCGATGATCGCTGACAATCCATACGCAATACTATGTTCATGCGCCATGACATAGACCCAGCGTTCAAAACCGGATTTGCCGATGCTGAACGGCGCCGACGTGCTGGCCAGCACCCGGCCGGAATCGATCAGGTGGATTTCGGCGGCATAATCCCCCACCGGCACCGCCGCCGGCAGCGCGATGCGGGCCGAATAGAGCACGTCGCGGGTGATCTGCACGCTGCCCGGCCGTTCGGCAAACAGCCCGGCGCGCAGGCGCTGGCTGATCAGCCCGGCCTCAAAGGCGCGGGTGGTGGCATCATCGGCACTGCTGGCCGGGGACAATTGCAGGTTGCGCGTGCCGATTTCATAGATGGCGGTGATGCGTTCATCGGCCAGATCGGTGATCGGCCGTGTTGCCGCCACCGCATAAAAGCCGGGGACCGATTCAAAGCGCACCGCTGCGCCGTTGAGCCACAGGCCGGCGATGCGCACCTTGCGCCGCACCGTCACCGGCGCGGCCGGCCCGCGCACCACCACGGCGATATCGGGGGTGCGATCGGGGGTTTGCCCGCGCGGATACTGGATGGCGCCAAACACCAGCAGTTCGGCGCCGCGAAAGCTGGTGTTGATATCGATGCGCGCCGTGCTGAGCTGGGTGATCAGCCGCACCGGCGCGGCCCCGGCCAGCGCCAGCCACAGGATCAACGCGGCGAGGGCCCGCCCGCTCATGCGCCCTCGAACAGGGCAAAGGGTTCGGCCGGGGTCCAGGTGAGGCCGATGGCCAGGCGCAGCGCCACGCCCAGCACGATCAGCGCCAGCGCCAGGCGGAGCCGGTCGGGCGAGAGTTTCTGGGCGGCGCGCACCCCCATCTGCGCCCCCACCACGCCGCCCAGCAGCAGCAGCAGCGCCAGCACGATGTCGACCGTTTTCGATGCGGTGGCGTGCAGCAGCGTGGTCGCGGCGGTGACAAAGATGATCTGGAACAGCGATGTGCCCACCACCGCCTGCGCCCGCATGCCGAGGATATAGACCATCGCCGGCACCATGATGAAGCCGCCGCCGATGCCCATGATCACCGTGAGCATGCCCACGCCCGCCCCCAGCAACATCGGCGCCAGCGGCGAGATATAGAGGCCGGAACGCGGGAATTTCATGCGGCCCGGCAGCGCGGCCACCCACGGCAGATGGCGCGCCCGCCGCGCCGGGGCCGCCGTGCCGGCCCGCGCCGCCTTCAGCGCCGCCAGCGCATCGCGCAACATCAGCCCGCCGATCACCGAGAGGAACAGCACATAGACCAGCGCGATGACGATATCGATCTGGCCCACGGTTTGCAGCGCCGAAAAGATGATCTGGCCGATGCTGGCGCCCACCAGCCCGCCCGCCACCAGCACCGCCCCCATGCGGATATCCACCTGGCCGCGCTGCAGATAGGCCAGCGCGCCCGACACCGAGGAGCCGGTGATCTGCGTGGCCGAGGAGGCCACCGCCACCGCCGGCGGGATGCCATAGAAAATGAGCAGCGGCGTGGTGAGGAAGCCGCCGCCCACGCCGAACATGCCCGACAGGAAGCCAACCGCGCCGCCCAGCAGCACGATGAGCAGGCCGTTCACCGACAATTCGGCAATGGGCAGATAAATGTCCATGCGGCCCTGATGTTAGGGGGTGGCCGGCAAAAAGGGAATCGCGCTTTTGCCCCCGGCCCCTGCGGCCTCAGGCCAGCGCGATCAGCGACAATTGCCGGCCGTAATCCGGCTCGCCGCGGTGGGTGGTGCGGCGATAGCTGAACCAGCGCGCCGCGTCGGGGTAGGTGTCAACGCCCATCGCCACCACCGTCTTGACGCCGGCCGCCGCCAGCCGTGCGGCGATGAAGCCTTCCAGATCAAATTGCGCATGGCCCGGCCGGCCGGCGGCGAAGAACGCCTCGTTGGCGGGATCGGCGGCGCAGAAACGCGCCACGAAGCCATCATCCACCTCGTAACTGGCGCGCGCGATGGTGGGCCCGATGGCGGCCACGATGTGGTCCCGCCGCGCGCCCAGTTGCTCCATCGCCGCCACCGTGGCCGGCCCGACATCGGCCAGCGCGCCCTTCCAGCCCGAATGCGCCGCGCCGATCACCCCGGCGGCGGCATCGGCCAGCAGGATCGGCGCGCAATCGGCGGTGAGGATGCCCAGCGCCAGGCCGGGTGTGGCGGTCACCAGCGCATCGGCGGCCGGGCGCTCATCGCCGGGGAAGGGCGCCGTCACCGGAATCACCGTCGCCGAATGGACCTGGTGCAGCGTCACCAACTGCGCGCCAGGGGCGACGGCGGCCACGGCGCGGGCGCGGTTTTCCCGCACGGCGGCGCGATCATCGCTGCTGCCCAGCCCCACGTTCAGGCTGGCAAACAGCCCGCCCGAAACGCCGCCACGCCGCGTCACGAAGCCGTGGCGCACGCCGGCCAGCGCCGGCACGGTCAGGAATTCTACAGCATCGCCCGGCACAAGATATCCTCATCGGCGTGATTGCCGACCATGAAATGATAGGGCGCCACCTCGGCAAAGCCATGGCGGGCATAGAAGCGGCGGGCGCGGTGGTTTTCGGTGAACACGCTCAGCCACAATTCGGTGGCGCCACGCGCCCGCGCCTGCGCCTTGGCCCAATCGGTGAGCACATCGGCGATCTTCAGCCCGTGCCACGGCCGGTAGATATACAGCTGCCGCAACTCCATCGCGCCGGGTGCCGGCGCCGGGGCCGGCAGTTTCAGCGGGCTGATCTTGCAGAACCCGATCGGCGCGCCGCCGGTGAGGGCAAAGCGCACCTGGATGGCGGGATCGGCCAGTTCGGCGGCATAGGCGGCATCGCTGCCCTGTTCGAGGAAGGTCGCCAGATCCGCCAGCGCATACAGGCTGCCGAACGTGTCGATGAAGGTGGCGCGCGCGATCCCGCCCAGCACCGGGCCATCGGCCGGCGTGGCATCGCGGTAGGAGATGAGGTCGGCGCTCATGCCGGCTCCATGGCAAATCCGGCCGGCGCTGGCCAGCCCGGCGCGGCCAGCCCCAGCACCTGAAACAGCGCGCCCATCTGCTGCGGCGCGGTGAGGCGCAGCAGTGCCGCCGTGATCGCGCCGGCCGTGGCCGGGGGGCGCCCGCGCTTCAGCGCCTCGGCCCGTGGCCCGATGCCCAATTGGCCCAGAAAGCCGCCCTGCGCCACCGGGCCGTGGCAGGCCAGCCCGGCCGCCGCTGCCACACGGCTGAGCGCGGCGAAATTCACATGGGCGGTCAGATCATGCCGGCCCGGATGGTCAAAGGGGCTCACGCGCTGGCCGCGGTGCACGGCCTGCAAACTGTCAACACCGCCGCCGCCAGCATGGCCATAATCGATGATCAGCGCCGCGCCGCCCTGCGCCGCCAGCCGCCCGGCCAGATCGGCCATCACGCCCTCGCTGCCTTCGCTCCATTCCGCATCCGGGCCGGCGGCCGGCAGCCATATCGGCGCAAACCCCGCATCGCCCCAACCAACATGCAATTCCTGCCCGCCCCGGCGCTGGCGGATGGGCAGCGCATCGAAAAATTCATTGGCGATGATGATCAGCGGGCGATCGGCCGGCAATGTGTCGGTGCCCTGATGCCACTGCGCCGGCCAGCCGGCCAGCCGCTGGCGCTGCACGGCGATCAGTGCGGGGCTGGTTTCCACCAGATGCAGCCCAGCCGCCGCCTGCCAGCCCGGCAACCGGCCCAGCACCCGCAGCGCATCGGCCAGCAGCGTGCCGCGCCCCGGCCCCAATTCCACCAGATTGAGCGGCGGGCGGCCGGCGCGCAGCCAAAGGTCCCCGATCCAGCCGCCGATCAGTTCGCCAAACATCTGGCTGATTTCCGGCGCCGTGGTGAAATCGCGGCCCAGCGGATCGGCGGCGGCATAATAGGCGGCGTTGCAGGCCGCCATCCAGTGATCGAGGCGCAGCGGGCCATCGGCGGCGATGCGCTGGCGCAAAATGTCGGCCAGGTTCATGCCGATACGGGCTTCCTCACCAGCGCCAGCACCAGCAGCAGCAGCCCGGCGGCGATCAGCGGCAGGGTGAGGGTTTGCCCCATGGTCAGCCCGCTCTCAAGTATGCCCAGTTGCCGGTCCGGCTCGCGATAATTTTCAACGATATAGCGTGAGCAGCCATAGCCGATGCCAAACACGCCGGCCAGCAGGCCCGGCCGCAGCCGCGCCGGCGTGAACCAGAACAGGATGGTCAGGATGATCAGCAGCACGCCGCCTTCCAGCCCGGCCTCGTACAACTGGCTGGGGTGGCGCGGCTGCGGCCCGGCATCGGGGAAGATGATGCCCCAATCGCTGCCGGTGGGCCGGCCCCACAATTCGCCATTGACGAAATTGGCCAGCCGGCCGGCACCCAGCCCCAGCGGCGTGACGGTGGCAACATAATCCAGCAGCCTCAGGCCGGAATAGCGCGCGGCAAGGCCGTGCAGGAAACAGGCGGCGATCACCCCGAAACAGCCGCCGTGAAAGCTCATGCCGCCATCCCACAGCCGCAAGATCTCCACCGGATCGGCCAGATATTTCTGCGGGTTGTAGAAGATCACATAGCCCAGCCGGCCGCCGCCGATCACCCCCAGCGTCACCCAGGTGATGAAATCATCCAGCTGGCGGGCATTCAGCGGGGCACCGGGCCGGCGGATCATGCGGGTGAGCAGCCACCAGCCGGCCGAAATGGCGAAGATATAGGCCAGGCTGTACCAGCGCAGCGCAAACGGGCCCCATTCGCTGCCGGCCAGGGAAAAGGCGGGGATGGTGAAGGCCTCTGGCCGCACCGGCAGGGTGGTGAAGTCCACTGCGGCCATGAGAAGATCGGAAAACATCGCGCCTCTGCATCAACTGCCAGCTTTGCGGGGCCGGCGCGGCGCACCATAAAGCCGGGCAGGGAATTTTCCAGTGGGAGTGGCTGATGTCTGACCTTGACGCGTTCCGCGCCGAAACCCGGGCCTGGCTGGAAGCCAATTGCCCGCCCGACATGCGGGAGCCGATCCGCGGCGATGAGGATATCTGCTGGGGCGGCCGCAACTGCCAGTTCAAGAGCGAGGGCCAGCGCCTGTGGCTGGAGCGCATGGGCGCCAAGGGCTGGACGGTGCCGGAATGGCCGGCCGAATATGGCGGCGGCGGGCTGAGCCGGGCCGAGGCCAAGGTGCTGGCCGAGGAGATGAAGCGCATCAAGGCGCGCTCGCCGCTGAGCAGCTTTGGCATCTGGATGCTGGGCCCGGCGCTGCTGAAATATGGCAACGAGGCGCAGAAGAAGGAGCATCTGCCCCGGATCGCCCGCGGCGAAATCCGCTGGTGCCAGGGCTATTCCGAGCCGGGCGCCGGGTCAGACCTCGCCTCCTTGCGCACCAGCGCCGAAGAAGTCGTCGATCCAGTGGGGGGCGATCATTATCTCGTCAACGGCTCCAAGGTGTGGACCAGCTATGCCGACAAGGCGGACTGGATTTTCTGCCTGGTGCGCACCGACGCGCAGGCGCCCAAGCATCTGGGCATCAGCTTCCTGTTGTTTGACATGGCCAGCCCCGGCGTTTCGACCAGCCCGATCAAGCTGATTTCCGGTTCCTCGCCATTCTGCCAGACATTTTTTGACAATGTGAAAGTGCCCAAGGACAATCTGATGGGCACCGCCGGCAAGGGCTGGGAGATCGCCAAATATCTGCTCACCCACGAGCGGGACATGATCGGCGGCAGCGATTCGACCGGCGGCGGCCAGCGCGATTCGGTTTCCAACGTGGCCAAGCGGCTGATCGGGCTGGATGCCGCCATCCTGGCCGACACGGCGCTGCGCACCGACATCGCCCGCCACGAGATCAACGCGCTCGCCTTTTCGCTGACGATGGAGCGGGTGATGGCCGAAACCAAGAGCGGCCAGGGCACCGGCGCGCTCTCATCCATGCTGAAATATTATGGCACCGAACTGAACAAGGAACGCATGCAATTGCTGATGTCGATCCGCGGCAGCGACGGCCTGACCTGGGAAGGCGAGGAAAAGGGCGACGGCGACCTCGCCCGCTCCTGGCTGCGCAGCCGCGCCAATTCGATCGAGGGCGGCACCTCGGAAGTGCAGCTGAACATCATCGCCAAGCGCGTGCTCGACCTGCCGGGAGCCTGAACCATGCCGCTGATCCTGACTGACGACCAACTGATGATCCGCGATTCGGCGGACGGGTTCTTCAAGGACGAAGCCCCGGTGGCCCAGCACCGCGCCCTGCGCGATGCCGCTGACCCCGTGGGCTTCAAGCGCGATGTGTGGACGCGCATGGCCGAGATGGGCTTTGCCGGCGTGCTGGTGCCCGAAGCCCATGGCGGCGCCGACATGGGCCATGTCGCCGCCGGCATCATCATGGAGGCGATGGGCAAGAATCTCTCGGCCGCGCCGATGCTCTCCACTGCCGTGCTGGGCGCCACCGCGCTGAAACAGGGCACGCCCGAACAACAGGCGAAATATCTGCCGCTGATCGCCGCCGGCGCGCATCTGTTCGCGCTGGCCGCCGATGAGGCCGCCCGCCACAAGCCGGCGCATGTCGCTTGCCAGGCCACCCCGTCGGGCAACGGCTTCCGGCTGAACGGCGTCAAGGGCTTTGTGCTGGATGGCGCGGCGGCGGACACGCTGATCGTGGCGGCGCGCACCAGCGGCGAGGTGGGTGACACCGCCGGCATCACCCTGTTCCTCGTCAACCCCAAGGCCGACGGCGTGACCATCGATCGCCGCTCGATGGTGGACAGCCGGGGCGCCGCGCGCGTCACGCTCAATGACGTGCAGGTGGACGGCGCCGACGTGCTGGGCACGGTGGGCGAAGGCCATGCCATATTGGAAAAGGTGCTCGACGCCGGCCGCGCCTGCCTCGCCGCCGAAATGCTTGGGCTTTCGGGCACGGCGTTCGGCATGACGGTGGATTATCTCAAGCAGCGCGAACAGTTCGGCCAGAAGATCGGCAGTTTCCAGGCGCTCCAGCACCGCGCCGCGCATCTGTTCTGCGAGGTGGAACTGGCGCGTTCGGCCACCCTGAAGGCGTTGCAGGCGCTGGACGAGGGCAGTGACCGCGCCCCCATGTATGTCAGCTTGGCCAAGGCCAAGGCCGGCGAGGTCGCGATCCTGGCCACCAACGAGGGCGTGCAGATGCACGGCGGCATCGGCATGACCGATGAGTATGACATCGGCTTCTTCATGAAGCGCGCCCGCGCCGCGCAGGAAACCTTCGGCGATGCGGCCTTCCATTCCGACCGCATCGCGCGCACCCTGGGTTATTGAATCACCAGCCCAGCATCACCAGCCCACTGGATCGGCAAAGGCGCTGCCTTGCCGCTCCAGCTGGGTGGCGATGGCGAATTTGTGCACCTCGGTCGGGCCGTCATACAGGCGGAACGGCCGCATGTCGCGGAAGATCATCTCCACCACCGTCTCGTTGGTGACGCCGATGCCGCCCAGGATCTGCACGCAGCGGTCGGCCACCTTGAACAATTCCTCCGACACGCTGGCCTTGACGATGCTGCTCTCGTGGCGGGCGCGCACGCCCTGATCCAGCAGCCAGGCGACATGGCGGATGCTCAGCCGGGCCTGGTGCATGGCGATCTCGTTGTCGGCCAGCATGAAGTTGACGCCCTGATGCTGGATCAGCGGTTTGCCAAAGGCGGTGCGGGTGCGCGCATGCTCAAGCGCGATGTGCTGGCAGCGCGCCGCCGCGCCCAGCCAGCGCATGCAATGGGTGAGCCGCGCCGGCGCGAGGCGCATCTGGGCATAGCGGAAGGCCGAACCGATCTCGCCCAGCACGTGGGTTGGCCCCAGCCGCAGCCCGTCGAAGCGCACCACGCAATGGCCCTCGACATAGTTGCGGTCCATCGAATCCATCACCCGTTCGATATGGATGCCCGGCGTGTCGCCTTCGGTCAGGAACAAGGTGGGGCCGTGCGGGCCGTGCGCATTGGGCTCGACATTGGCCATGATGATCCAGGTTTTCGCGCCATTGGCCCCGGTGATCAGCCATTTCAGCCCGGAAATCTCATAATCATTGCCGTTGAAGACGGCGCGCGTCTTCAGTTGGCCGGGGTCGCTGCCGGCGCCGTCGGGCTCGGTCATGGCGAACACGCTGCGGCGGTGGCCGTCGATCATCGGCTGCAGGAACTGCTTCACCTGATCCGGCCGCGCGATGCGGGAGAGGAGATACATGTTGCCCTCGTCCGGCGCGGCGCAGTTCATCGCCACCGGGCCCAGCGTTGACCAGCCCGCCGCCTCGAACACCGCGGCCTGGGTGGCGTGATCAAAGCCCATGCCGCCCAATTCCCTGGGCGCCTGCGGGGTGAGCAGCCCTTCGGCGCGGGCCAGCGCCACCAGTTCGGCGCGCAGCGCGTCGTTGGGGCCATGCGCGGTCAGGCGCGGGTCACGCTCGAACGGGATGACACGCTCGATGACGAACTGGCGCACGCGGCGGGCCAGCGCCTTGGTCGCTTCCGGCAGGGTGAAATCGGTCACAAGTCGCCTTTCCCATAGGCCGCCAGGGCGTGGGCGATGATCGCCCCGGCCAGCGGTTCAAACCCCTGATAGCGGCTGCCGTCCATCTCGCCGCGCTGCCATTTTCGGTAAAGCTGCATCCACGCCACCGCCAGCCGCAGCCGCGCCAGCGCCAGCGGCCAGACGAGATCGCCCACATCGCCGCCGCTGATCGCCTGATAGCGCGCCGCCACCCCGCGCCGCCCCGGCCAGCCCGGTGTGAGCGAGGGCACGGCCTGCAAGGGCTTCACCCCCTCGGGATCGCCCGGCTCGATCCAGTAGGAGAGGAGGATGGCCAGATCAAAGCCGCGCGGGCCGCGGGTGGCCATGTCCCAATCGATCATGGCGCGCGCCTGCATATTGGCGGGATCGATCAGCAGATTGTCGGGCTTCAGGTCCATGTGCAGCAGCACCGGTGCGCCCGCTTCGGCCGGCACGGCGGCTGCAAGCGCCGCGATCAGCGCCGCCACATCGGCCGGCAGGCCATCCGGCCACACGGCGGCGGCGCGCTGGGTCCAGCCCTTCAACTGGCGGGCGAAAAAGCCTTCGGGCTTGCCCAGATCGCCCAGGCCCACGGCGGCCGGATCCAGCGCATGCAGGGCGGCCATGGCCTGCAGGGTGGTTTCCACCAGCCCGTCGCCCACCCCGTCCGGCAGCTGGCCGGCGATGGCCACACCCGGCCGCCATTCGATCAGCTGGAATTGCGTGCCCAGCACCGCCGCGTCATCGCAATAGGCGATCAGGCGCGGTGCCAACGGAAAATGCGGCGCCAGCGCGGCCAGCACGCGCGCTTCCCGCGCCATGTCGCTGGCCCCGGCCGCCAGCAGGCCGGGCGGTGGCCGCCGCAGCACCGCCGGCCCGCTGGCCAGCGGCACCAGCTCGTTGCGGTTGGCGATGCCGCCGCTCAGCCGGGTAAGCCGCGCGTCCACGGCCAGCGCCAGGCCCTGGCCGGCCAGCCACGCCGCCAGGCGATCAATCTCGGTCATGCCGCCCGCACCATGATGCAGCGCCGGGCCGGATCCAGCCCGCTGGCCGCTTCGCGCGCCGGCATCGCCGCCAGCCAATCGGGCAGGGCGGGATCATTGGCCGCCCGCTCGGCAAAGCCGTGGCGCGCATAGAAGGGCGCATTCCAGGCCAGCAGCCGATCCGTGGTGAGCGACAGGTGGCGGCAGCCCAGCTGCGGTGCCGCCGCAATCGCGGCCTGCAACAGGGCACGGCCATTGCCCCGGCCCTGGGCCGGCAGCGCCACCGAAAGTTCGAGGATGTGCAGCCACGCCGCTTCGGCCGCGGCCAGCAGGAAGCCGCAGGGCGCCGCCTCCGCCGCCACCCAGAGCGTGCCGCCGTTGAGGGCCCGTTCCAGCGCGTCCATGGGCGTGGTCGGCCCCTCCACAAGATGCGCCATGGCGGTTCCGGCGAACAGGCGTGCCGCCGAAGCCTCGATGGCCGGCAGCAGCGGCAGATCGGCAGCATGGGCAGGGCGGATCATCCGCCATCGCTACCATGGCAGCCCACCCGCGCAACAGCCTGTCAACAAGGCTTCACTGGAAATCGTGGCCGGCCCTGCCTATGGTCGTGCCATGGCTCCCCCGCCCATCCTCACCTCCGATCGCCTTGTCCTGCGCCCGCACCGCCTCGATGATTTCGAGCGGCTGGCCGACATGTGGGCCAATCCGGTGGTGGTCACCCATTTCGGCGGCAAGCCGTTCAACCGGGAAGACAGCTGGAACCGGCTGCTGCGCTATGCCGGCCATTGGCAGCTGATGGGCTATGGCATGTGGGCGGTCACGCGGCCGGGTGAGGATGTGCATCTGGGCGATGTCGGCTTCCTGCATGGGGAGCGGGACGGCATCGCCTCCTTCGGGTGCCCGGAGGCGGCGTGGAGCTTCCATCCCGAAGCCCAGGGCCAGGGCTATGCCAGCGAGGCGGTGGCCTGTGCGTTGGGCTGGGCCGATGCGGGTGCCAATCCCGAATTTGCCCGCACCGTCGCCATGATCAACCCCGGCAATGCCGCCAGCATCGCGGTGGCCCGCCGCTGCGGCTTTGCCATATATGGCGAGGCGACCTACCGCGACGAGCCGGTGGGCCTGTGGGAACGGGTGCGGGCCTGATCAGGCCGCCAGGCCGCACAGCGCCAGGCTGTCCTGCCACAGGCGGCGGCAGGCCATGTCGTCCCGGGCCAATGCCGAAGGCTCCGGCCAGGTGATCCGCCCCTTGCGCAACGAGGCATAGACACGGCCCGGCGGCGGCCGCAGATCACTGGCCAGCAGGGCGAGGTGGCGGCCGGCATCAGCCAGGCTGTTCATCGTCTTGCCGAACGGCAGCAGCAGCGGCAGCAACGGCCACAGCAGCACGCGCACCGGCCACATCTGCTGCCGCACCAGCCCGGTGCCGGGGGTGAGGCCGGGATCATAGGCCACCACGCTGATGCCGCGCGCCGCCATCGCCGCATCGCCGGCCAGCACCCGCGCCGTCATCAGGTTGCACAGTTTCGATGCCGCATAGGCGCGCATGCCGGCGGTGATCGGGTTGCCATCCAGCCCCGGATCCTGCGCCGGATCGGCCAGCCAGCGGGCATCGGCATGGCGCGGCGGCGGCACCCCGGTGCGCTCATCGGGATCATGGGTGCCGCTGCTGGTGATCACCACCCGCGCGCCATCGGCCAGATGCGGCGCCAGCCGGTGCAGCAACAGGAAATGCCCGAGATGATTGGCGGCAAAGGTCAATTCATGGCCATCCGCCGAGCGTTCGGCCACGCTGGGCCGCTGCCCGCCGGCGTTCAGCACCAGCGCATCGATGCGCTGCCCGGCCAGCCCGGCGATCACCGCATCGGCAAAACCGGCCACACTGGCCAGGCTGGCCAGATCAAGTGGCAGCGCGGTCACGCCCGCTGGGGCTGGCCAGCGCACCCCCAGCCACAGCCGCGCGCCGGGCAGGCGGCCCAAATGGCGCAGCGCTTCGGCCCCGATCCCGCGGCTGCCGCCGGTCATCAAGATCTGCATCGCCAATCCTTACAGTGTAAACTTTACGCTGTATAAATTGCACGCCGCCGCCGGTCAAGATAGACACGGGTGGTGAAAGCCGAATCAGCCTGGCATTATGGCGGCGATCTGAAGGCCGCCCTCGTCAGCGCCGCCCGCGCCATCGTCGAGCGGGACGGGCCCGAGGCGCTGACCCTGCGCGGCGTGGCCGCCGCCACCGGCGTTTCGGCGATGGCGCCCTATCATCACTTCAAGGACCGGGCGGCGCTGGTCGCCGCGGTGGCCGCCGAGGGCTTTGCCCAGCTGTACAGCGAGAAAATGGCGGCGCTCAGCACGGCGCCCGGCGATCCCGCCCGGCGCATCGTTGCCGGCAGCATCGCCTATGTGCGCTTTGCCGCCGAACATCCGGCGCTCTACCGTCTGATGAAAAGCCCGGCGCTGGCCGATCGCGCCGCCCATCCCGAACTGGCCCGCGCCGCCGCCCGGCCGGGCGAAAGCCTGGCGGCGATGCTGGCCGAACTCGCCGCCGCCGGCCGGCTGCGCGGCACCGATCCGGCGCAGGCCGGCCAGATCATCTGGGCGCTGGTGCACGGCATCGCCACGCTGGCCAATGATGCCTATCTGGCCGATGTCGAAACGCTGGCCGCCGATGGCGCCGCCGCCCTGCTCGCTGGCTGGGGCGCGCTGTGATCAGCGCCGGCCCAGAAGCCGCCTGACCAGATCGGCCGGCAGCGCCGGCACGCGGCGCAGCTGGCCGGTGGCGGGATCGCGGCTTTCCACATCCTCGGCGGCAAGCAGGCTGTTGGCGATCGCCTCCTCGGTCGCATCGGCGGCGGCGATGAACAGCGGGGTCATCGCCTCGTTGCCCAGTTCGGGCCAGGCGGTGGTGGCCGCCCGCCGCGCCGGGGTGCGGCGCAGATCGGGGTGCACCGAAAAGGCGATGGCATAATCGCCCGAGCCGTTGGAAAAGGCCGAACCGGTGCGCGCCAGCCCGGCCATGGCGCGCAGCGCCAACCGTTTCAGGTTGCGATCACCCACCGGCGCATCGGTGGCCAGCACGATCATGATCGAGCCATCGGCCCCCGCCGGCCGCGCCGGCATGGCTTGGTTCTGTGGCGGTGGTGGCACCGGCACCCCGGCCAGGATCAGCCGCCCGCCATAATTGCTCTGCACCAATACGCCCAGGGTGCTGCCATCGGGCAGCCGGCGCGAGGCGGTGCCGATGCCGCCCTTCCAGCCAAAGGCGATGGTGCCGCGCCCGGCGCCCACCGCGCCCTGCGCCACCGGGCCGGCGCTGGCGCCGCGGATGGCGGCCAGCACATCGGCCGGCGTCACGGCGCGGGCGCGGATATCGTTCAGCCCGCCGTCATTGGTTTCGCCCACCACGGCGTTCACCGATCGCACCGCCTCGTTGCCGGCCTGGCCCAGCGTGTGGGTGATGATGGCGCTGGCGGCCTCGGCCACGTTCAGCGTGTTGGTGAGCAGGATCGGGGTTTCGATCTCGCCCAGTTCCTGCACCTGGGAAAGCCCCATCAGCTTGCCAAAGCCATTGGCCACCACGATCGCGGCTGGCACCTTGTCGGCAAAGATATTGCCGCCGTGCGGCAGGATCGCCGTCACCCCGGTGCGGATCGTCTCGCCGCGGTTGATCGTCACCTGCCCCACCAGCACGCCGGGCACATCGGTGATGGCGTTCAGCGGCCCCGTTGGCAGCGGGCCGGGCGCGATGCCCAGATCGCGCGCCGGGGCGGCAATGGCCGGCGCGGCGAGGAGGGCGAGCAGGACGAAGGGGAGAATGATGCGCATCGCCGCATCATGCCGGCTTGCGGCCAAAAGGAAAGTGCCGCCCGGCGTGGTGAAACGCCGGGCGGCACCGGAATGGTGTGTCCCGAGGGGGCGGGTGGGACAGCACCAAAGTGAACCTGGGGGCCTGCCGGCCGCGGGCTGCCGGGGGCGGGCAGCGAAGCGGCGGTGATTTGGGCCTCAGTGGTGGGGTTGGGGGGCATCAACCCCACCACCTTGGCCCGTGGCTGGCAGAGGCGGCCCCAGCCCCTGCCCAATGGCCCAAGCCAGCCATGTCGTGCGGGTCAGCCGATCAGCCGCCGATCTTCTCGGCTTCGATGGCGGCGATGGTGGCCGAACGGGTGGCCTTCAGGGTTTCCTGATAGCAGCGATATTCCTCGGCCACGGCCCAGGGATCGTTGGCGCTGCCATGGCAGACCTGCTTGGAGGCGGTGCGCAGGCGGTTCTCCAGGCGGTTCTGGCCGGCCTTGCTCGCCAGATCCAGATCGGCATAGGACACATGGGCAACGCGGTGGCCGCTGGCGTTCACGCTGTAGGCGATCTGGGCGTTGGCCGGGGCGGTGGCGCCGGTGATGCACAGGCCAGCGAACAACAGGGTGCCGGCAGCGCCGACCAGGTTGCGGGACAGGTTCTTGACGGTGGTGAACATTGGGGGACCTCGTATCTGTTTCGGCTGCCGGCCTATCCGGCTGCCGATGCCAACAGCTTTGCAACCGCCGTGCCAACTGCCATGCCAGCCCCGCTGATTTTTCCCTTTTCAATAAAATCAAACACTTGCCTGTACCGGCGTGTTACAACGGCATGACGCAGGAAATTTCCTGATCATGAATTTTGGGGAAATTTCCCAATTTGCGGGAAATTATGCGCAGCTGCCGGCCTGCTGATCGGGCTTGGCACCAATCCCTTGCTGGTGCATAGGAAAAGCACCGACCATGTTGACCCAGCGATCCCGCTATGCGCTGCGCGCGCTCATCTTCATTGCCCGTTCGGGCAGCATGGCGCCGGTGCCGATTTCCACCATCGCCGCCGATCAGAAATTGCCGCGCAAATTCCTCGAAGCGATCCTGCTCGATCTCAAGAATGGCGGCGTGGTCACCAGCTATCGCGGCAAGATGGGCGGCTATCGCCTCGCCCGCCCGGCCAGCCAGATCAGTTTCGGCGAGATCATCCGCCTGATCGAAGGGCCGCTGGCGCTGGTGCCCTGCGTGTCGGTTTCGGCCTATCAGCGCTGCACCGATTGTTTCGAGGAAACCACCTGCGTGATCCGCAAGGTGATGCTGGTGGTGCGCGAACAGACCGCCAATATCCTTGATACCACCAGCCTGGCTGATCTCTCGCTCGACCGGCTGGCGGCCTGAACGACGCTTCAGCGCGGCGGTTCGGGCAGGGCCGGGATCAGGCGCAGACGCCGGCCATCGGGTGCCACCAGCGCGGCATTGCCGCGCCCGTCATGCTCCACCCGCCGCACCGCGCCCAGCAGCGCCAGCACGCGATCCTCGATGCCCATGCCCGGTTCCTCGCAGGCCCGCCGCGTGGTGGCCAGCGGCCCGATGCCCAGGCTGCCATCGCTGCCGGCCTGCCAGCGGCCGGTGATGCGGTTGCAGCCGGCGCTGCCGCTGATCTGGCCGCCATCGGCAAATTCCAGCAGCGCGCCGGCCACCGGCCCGCCGCCGTTCAGATCGGCGATGGCCCAGCGGCCCACCAGGCTGCCGTTGATCACCGGCGGCTTGCCCGAAAGCGCCTGGCCCAGTTGCCGCCGTTCATCGGCACAACCGGCAGTGGCAAGGGCGGCCATGATCAGCAGGGCGGGCAGGGGCGGGCGCATGGCCCTTCATGGCCCAGCCGGGGGCACCGGTGCAAGACCCGCCACCAGCGCCTGCATCGCCGACTGGTCAACCAGGATGGCGCCGTTGCTGGGCCGATCCAGATCGAGGATCAGCATGATGGTGAGGCCCATCAGCAGGAACAATATGCCCGATGCCACGCGGTGATGATCATTGCCGTGGGCGGCGAGCACATAGCCGTGCAGGAAGCAGGTGACGAGGCTGAACAGCACCAGCAGCAGCATCACCTCGCCGGGCACGCGGGCGGCCACCGCCTTTTCGCGTTGGGTGCCGGTATCCAGCACGGCGTTGACCGCGCTGATCAGGCTGGCGGCGCGCGCCCCGTCAAGCCCGGCCTGGGCCTGGGCGGCCAGCGCCCACACCCGGTTGCGCTGGGCGGCGGCAGCGGCCAGTTTCGCGGTTTCGCTGGGCAGCGGGCTGGTCTGGCGCAGGCCGGCATAATCGCGCAGCGCATTCTGCAGCGCCGGCCCGGTTGGCCCCGGCACCAGCCCGGCGCGCAGCCAGGCGGTGCCGATGTCGTTGGCTTCCTGCACCACCAGCTGGCGGCGCTCGTCATAGCGTTCCAGCGCCATCGAGAAGGTGAAGCCCAGCAGAAGCGCCAGCACCAGCAGCGCGGTGGACAGCACCTGCTTTTCATCCTCGCTGCCATCATGGCGGCCGCCAAAGCGGCGGTGGCAGGCAAAGCCGATCTCGGCGGCCGCCAGGAACAGCAGCAGCAGCACCGCCGGGATCGCCAGCAGCGACAGCTGATCAAGCAGCCCGGCGAGCTGGTTGATCAGGCCGGCGGCGTTCACCCGCGGGCCTTGCGCAGCTCGTCGCGGATTTCGGCCAGCAGCACTTCGGCCGGGGTGGGTGGCGGCGGTTCGGCCGGGGCCGGGGCCGCGGCCGGCGGCGGCATGGCCTTGTTGGCGGCCTTCACCATCACGAAGATGACAAAGGCGATGATCAGGAAATTGATCAGCGCGGTGAGGAACTTGCCATAGCCGAACAGGGCAACGCCGGCCTTTTTCAGCGCCTCGTAATCGCTGGGGCTGCCCTTGTAATCGGCCGGGATCTCACCCAGCACCACGAACAGGCTGGTGAAATCGATGCCGCCGGTGAACAGGCCCACGATGGGCATCACCAGATCCTCGGTGAAGGCGGTGACAATGCTGCCAAACGCGCCGCCGATGATCACCGCCACGGCCAGATCCAGCACATTGCCGCGCGCGATGAACGCCTTGAATTCCTGCAGCACCGCCCCTTGCCCCCCTTGAAATTCCAACACACGCACTATCTTTGGTTCTGTGTTGCGCTCAATCTGCCACAATCGCGGCGCTGCGCAAGCCGCCCCACGGGAGAGTTTCCAGATGACCATCGCGATCCGTCGCTCCGCCACGCTGCTTGCCCTGGCCGGCGGCGCGCTGCTGCTGTCGGGCTGCGGGGTGAACAGCATCCCCGCCAAGGAAGAGGCGGTGAAGGCCAAGTGGGCCGATGTGGAAAACCAGTATCAGCGCCGCGCCGATCTGATCCCCAATCTGGTCGCCACGGTGAAGGGCTTTGCCGCCCAGGAACAGGCCGTGCTGGAAGGCGTGACCAGGGCCCGCGCCAGCGCCACGCAGGTGACGGTTGACCCGACCAAGCTGTCGGACCCGGCGCAGCTCGCCCAGTTCGAACAGGCGCAGGGCGCGCTTGGCCAGTCGCTGGGCCGGCTGCTGATGACGGTGGAGAAATATCCCGAGCTGAAATCCAACGAGCAGTTCCGCGATCTGCAGAGCCAGCTGGAAGGCACGGAAAACCGCATCGCGGTGGCCCGGCGCGATTACAACCTGGCCGTGCAGGACTATAACACCGAAATCCGCACCTTCCCGGCGCTGATCACCGCCAAGGTGGTCTATGGCGCCCAGCCGATCGCGCCGTTCAAGGCCACGACGGTGAATGCCGAAAAGGCGCCGGAAGTGAAGTTCTGATCACGCCCTCTGGCCGCGAAAGGCGCGCCATGAACACGCCCCCTGATGTGCGCCGCTGGGCCAATCTGGCCTTCTGGCTGTCGGCCCTGCTGCTGATCCTGCAACTGGCGGTGCCGGCCCTGGCCGAACCGGCCTATCCGCCGCTCACCGGCCGGGTCACCGATGCCGCCGGCGTGCTGCCGGCCGATGTCGTCACCCGGCTGGAGGGCAAGCTGAAAACCCTGGAGGACACCACCGGCACCCAATTGGTGGTGGCGACCGTGCCCGATCTGGGCGGCTATGAGATCGAGGATTATGGCGTTGGCCTGATCCGCCACTGGGCCATCGGCCAGAAGGGCCAGAACAACGGCGCCATCCTGATCATCGCGCCGGCCCAGCGCAAATTGCGCATCGAGGTGGGCTATGGCCTGGAAGGCACGCTGACCGATGCCGTCTCCAGCCGCATCATCCGCGGCGCCATCGTGCCGCGTTTGAAGGCCGGCGATCTGGCCGGCGGGGTGGAGGCCGGGGCCGACCAGCTGATCGCCCTGCTGCAGTTGCCGCCCGATCAGCAGGCCGCCGCCGTGAAGAAACTGAGCCGACGCCGCGCCGCCAGCGATGACAGCCCCGGCCTGGGCGCGATCGTCTGGCTGGCGATCATCGTCACCTTCGTGGTGCTGGCCAGCCGGCGTGGCAAGCGTGGCCGCCGCTGGGGCCGGGGTGGCGGCCCGGTGATCATCTGGGGCCCCGATCTGGGTGGCAGCTGGAGCAATCGTGGCGGCTCCGATTGGGGCGGCGGTGGTGGCGGCGGCTTTGGCGGCTTTTCCGGCGGCGGCGGTTCCGGCGGTGGCGGCGGCGCATCGGGGAGCTGGTGATGCTGTTCAGCGATCAGGACCGTGCCCGCATTGCCGAGGCGATCCGGGCTGCCGAAGCCACTACGGCCGGCGAGATCGTGGTGATCGTCAACACGCAGGCGCACCGCTATCACGACACCGCCCTGGCCGTCGCCATCCTGGCGGCACTGGCGCTGCCGTTCGGGGCGGTGGTGGCCGGCTGGGCGCCGTCTGCACTGTTCCCGGATTGGGACACGCTGGACGCCGCCAACCGCGAACTGCACGCCATCGAGGGTTTTGCCGCCGTGCAGGCGCTGGTCTTCCTCGCCACGCTGGCGCTGGTGGCGCTGGCCCGGCTTGATCGCGCGCTCACCCCGGCCGGGCTGCGCCGGGACCGGGTGCACGCCGCCGCCATGACCCAGTTCCGCGCCCGCGGCCTCACCCGCACCGCCGGGCGCACCGGGCTGCTGCTCTATGTGGACGAGCCGGAGCATGTCGCCGAGGTGATCGCCGATGAGGGCGTGTTCGCCTGTGTGGCGCCCGATGAATGGGCCGAAACCATCGCGGCGCTCACCGCCGGCATCAAGGCCGGCCGTGCCGCCGATGGCATGGTGGCCGCCATCGCGCGGGCCGGCGCGGTGCTGGCCCGCCACCTGCCGCGCGCCGCCGATGATGTGAACGAGCTGCCCGACGGGCTGATCGAGCTGTGAGGGGCTGAACCTCCCAATCCGCCGCCCCCTCCGCCCTGCGGGCACCTCCCCCAAAGGGGGAGGACCTTGTCGTGGGCCCGCCCTCAGGCTGACGCGCTGGGCCGCGCTGCCACCCGCGCCCGCCACGCCGGCAGCCAGGTGAGGCCCCCGGGCAGCGGCTGGCCCACCTGGGCACCGAATTCCACGAAGCAGAACAGCAGGATATCGGCCAGCGTGAAGCGGCTGCCGCACACGAAATCACCGGCCATCAGCCCATCCAGCCACTGCAATTTCTTCGCCGCGATGGCCTTCAATTCCTGGCCGGCGCCCACCGAAACCACCGGGAAGCGCGGTTCGAACATCGGCCGGCCCTCGGTGGCGCGAAAGCCGTTGGCCATCGGCTCGCAATAGCCCAGATCGATGATGCGCACCCATTTGCGGGTTTCGGCGCGTTCCTCGGGCGTGGTGCCGATGATCGCCGGGGTGGGGTGAAGCTCCTCCAGATAATCCACGATCACGGTGATCTCGGAAATCACCCGGCCATCATCCAGCAGCAGCGCCGGGGTGCCGCCGGCCGGCACCTTCTTGATGTAATCGCCGCTGCGGTTGTGGCCGGCCCTGATGTCGATGGTCTCGCGCTGCAGGGTCAGGCCCTTTTCCGCCGCCGCCATGCGCACCACCTGGGGATTGGGCCCGATCGAATCATAAAGCAGCATCGTCACTCTCCCGCTGTTCGCACCAGATCGATGGCGCGCATGGATTGCACCGGATCATCGGCCGGCAACGGCCAGGCCGCCCGGCCCGCGACATGGTCCACAAAGGCCGCCAGTTGCGCATCATAACTGCCCGGTTCGGCCGGGCTGGCAATTTCGGTCACGCCCGCCGCCGTTTCCAGCCTGATGGCGTGGCCGCCGCGCTGCGGAGCGAGCGGATTGGCGATGTGCAGCACCCCGGCTGCCCCGGTGATGCGCAGGCCGGCATCGAACGGGGCCGCCATGTCGGCCGCCACCCGCGCCGTCACCCCGCCGGGCAGATCGAGCGTGGCGGCAAAGGCGGCATCGGCGGCGCGCTGGCGGCGGAAGCGCACATCGCGCGCGGCCAGCGGCTCCCCGGCCACGGCGCGCACCCAGCTGAGGGGGTAGACGCCCAGATCCATCAGCGCGCCGCCGCCCAGCCCGGCCTGCCAGCGGAATTCGGCGTCGTCGGTCTTCACCGTGGCGTTGAACCACGCCTCAAGCCGCTGCAAGCGGCCCAGCGCCGGCAGATGCTGCGCCACGATGGCCCACAAGCCGTGGCAACGGCTGTGCTGCGCCTCCACCATCACCACGCCGGCGGCTGCCGCTTCGGCCAGCAGGGTTTCGGCCTCGGCGCCGTTCAGGGTGAAGGGCTTTTCCACCAGGCAGGGCTTGCCGGCGCGGATGGCCAGGCGCGCCTGTTCCAGATGAAAGGCCGGCGGCGTCGCCACATAGAGGGCGTCAACATCGGGATCGGCCACCATCGCGGCATAATCGCCAAAATGCCGGGCAATGCCGTGGGTGGCGGCATAATCGGCGGCCCGCACCGGGTCGCGCGCTGCCACCGCGGCCACCACCACATCGGTGCGGCTGCGCGCCGGCGCGATCATCGCATAGGTCGCCACCCGGGCCGCGCCGATGATGCCGATGCGCAAGGTCATGGCCGCACCCTCATGATTTCAGCCCGGCGATGATGCGTTCCTGCGCCGCCTTGTCGATCGTCCAGCCCCAGGCCAGCCAGGCCGCGCCCAGCGCCGCGATGATCGGCGGCAACAGGAACAGCGTGACTAGCCCGTCGATGGCTGCCGGCGTGTTGGCCGGGCCCAGCTTGGCATCAAATCCCACCATGTCGAGCACGATATAGGCCAGCCCCACCGGGATGGCGTAACCGATCTTCTGCACCCCCACCAGCACGGCGTAATAAAGCCCGGCATGGTTGCGCCCGCTGGCCAGGGTTTCGGCATCGGTGACATCGGCCAGCATGGCGCGCACCAGAAAGGGCGGCGCCACCGCCGGCAGCCCGGCCAGCAGCATGCCCAGCGCCGCCCATTTGAAATCCGCCGCCGGCGCCAGCACCAGCGCGGCGTGCAGCAGGGCATAGCTGCCGATGGACCAGGCCACCGCCCGGTGCTTCGATGTGCGCCGCGCCACCCAGCTCCACAGCGGCGCGCCGATCAGCCCGGCGGCGAAATAGAACAGCAGCAGCAGCCGCGCCTCGCTCACGCTGAAGCCGCGCGCGGCCTCGAAGAAAAACACCAGCAGCGCGCCGCCAAAGCCCGGCGGCAGGCTGGCCAGCAGATCGATCAGCATCAGCCGGCCCAGCAGCGGCCGTTTCAGTGCCGCCCACATCGCCGCCCAGCTGTGATGCTCGCCGCCGCCGGGCCGGCCTTCGGGCACCACCAGCGCGGCGGCCAGCAGGGTGGGCACCACCAGCGCCAGCAGCACCCAGCCCATGGCGTGCACGCCCAGGCTGGCCGATGGTTCCAGCCCAAAGCGCGGCCCCAGCGCATTGGCCAGCGGCGGCACCGCCAATATCGAGATCAGCGCCAGCATGTTGGCCGCCTGCCACCAGCCAAAGATGCGGCTGCGCTCGTGATAATCGGTGGACAGCGACTGGCCCCAGCTGGTGTGCGCCACCTGCGCCGCCGAAAAGCCGGCGTAGACGACGAACAGCCCGAAAAACGCCCGCCACACCGACAGGCCGGGTTCGGCAAAGAAGCTCAGCGCCAGGCCCAGCAGCATCACCAGCCCGCCTCCCAGCAGCCACGGCCGGAAGCGGCCCAGCCGCGTGGACGTCCGGTCAATCCCGCGCCCGAACAGCACATCCAGAGGCAAATCAACCCAGCGCACCGCGGAAAACAGGATGCCGGTGAGCGCCAGATCCAGCCCCAGCGTGCCAGCATAATAAGGCGGCAGATAGACCACCATCGGCAGGCCCACCCCGGTCAACGGCAGGCAGGGCGCGGCAAAGGCCGCCAGCGTCCGGCGTTTCAGATGCACATGCGGCTCCTCCCCAGGGCCGGGGCCATAGTGGGGCGGGGCCGGGGCGGGCGCAAGCCTGTGGAATGCGGGAGATTTTGGGGGGCAGGCACCGCCCGCTGACGGGCGCTTCAGGCAACCGCGCGGCGCCGGGCGGCCAATGCCTTCAAGGCATGGTCAAGCCGGGCCAGCACCTCGGTGTGGAGCGCGGGGGTGGCGGCGGCGATCCCGTGGATCAGCGGCTGCGGCTGGTTGAAGCGCAGCGGCGCGCCGTGCCGGTCGGTGACGGTGCCGCCGGCTTCGGCCAGGATCAGACTGGCGGCGGCGACATCCCATTCCGCCACGCTGCGCCCTTCCAGCCAGGCATCGGCCTCGTCGGCGGCCAGCATGGCCATGCGCAGTGCCAGACTGTTCGGCTTGGCGACGGCGCTGCCCGGCCACGGGCTGGGCCAGAAACTGGCGGCCAGATTGGCGGCATCGATCGGCAGGCGCACGCCGGCCAGGCTGCCAAGGCCCGACACGCGCAGGCGCTTGCCGTTCAGCGTCGCGCCCTGGCCGGCGCTGGCGGCATACAGGCGTTTCTGCGCCGGGGCGGCCAGCACCGCCACGCTCACCGCGCCATCCTCCACCAGCGCCACCGACACCGCCCAGCCGCTGCGGCCGCGCAGGAAATCGCGGGTGCCATCGATGGGATCGACCACCCACAGCCGGCGCTTGTCCAGCCGGCTGGCGCAATCCACGCTTTCCTCCGACAGCCAGCCATCCTCGGGCCGGGCGGCGGCGATCACGCCTTTCAGATAGGCGTTTACCGCCATGTCGGCCTCGCTCACCGGGCTGCCATCGGCCTTGGCCCAGCTGCGCGGCGAACGGCGGGCGCGGCCATCGAAGTGGCCGAGCGCGAGTGTCCCGGCATTGCCGGCGATTTCGGCGGCCAGCGCCAGATCGGCCGCCCGCTGCTGGGGCGAATATGGGTTCAACTGCCGGCCACCATCATGCCATCGATGCGCAGCGTGGGGGCGTTGCTGGCGTGGCGGAAGGCCAGATCATTGGCCGCCACCAGCCGGGCAAACATCTCGATCAGATTGCCGGCGATGGTGATTTCCGCCACCGGCCGGGTGATCTCGCCATTTTCGATCAGGAAGCCGCTGGCGCCGCGGCTGTAATCGCCGGTCAGCCCGTTCACGCCCATGCCGATCAGTTCGGTCACCAGCACGCCCTGTTTGATGTCGGCCATCAGTTCGGCCGGGCTCAGCGTGCCGCCTTCCAGGTGCAGGTTGGTGGTGCCGGCCCCCGGCGGCCCCGAGGTGCCGCGGCTGGCATGGCCGGTGGGGGCGAGGCCGAGTTGCCGGGCGCTGGCGGAATCGAGCAGCCAGGTGGTGAGCACGCCATCCTCGACGATGGCGGTGCGGCGCGTGGCCAGCCCCTCGCCATCAAAGGCGCGGCTGCGCAGGGCGCGGGGGCGCAGCGGATCATCGATGATCGACAGGCCGGCGGGCAGGATGGCGGTGCCCAGCCGGTCTTTCAGGAAGCTGGTGCCGCGCGCGATGGCGCTGCCGGTGATGGCGCCGGCCAGATGGCCCAGCAGCGAGGTGGCAACGCGCGGATCGAACAGCACCGGCATGGTGCCGCTGTTCAGCTTGATCGGGTGCAGCCGGCTGACGGCGCGGATGCCGGCGCGGGTGCCGATGGTTTCCGGCGATTCGAGATCGGCAAGGTGCCGGGCGCTGTGCCAGGCATAATCGCGCTGCATGTCGGCCCCGGTGCCCGCCACCACCGATGCCGAACAGCCATGGCTGCTGGAGCGCTTGGCGCCGCGAAAGCCGGTGGAGGTGGCCAGCGCCATCACCACGACCCCGGCCGAAGCGCCGCCGCCCTCGCTGTTGGTGACGCCGGGAATGGCGCGGGCGGCCGCCTCGGCGGCCAGCGCGCGGGCCTTGAGATCGGCCGAGGCCGGCTCGGTGGGATCATCGATATCCAGATCGGCAAAGGGCCCCGTGGCCAGGCGTTCGGCCGGGGCGAGGCCGGCAAACGGGTCTTCCGGGGCGAGCCGGGCCATCATCACCGCGCGCTCCGCCGCCTCGGCCAGCGCGGCGGCCGACAGATCGGAGGAGGAGACGCTGGCCGAGCGGCGGCCGACGAAGACGCGGATGCCCACCTCCTCGCCTTCGGAGCGGCCGACATCCTCCAGCTTGCCCAGCCGCACCGAAACCGAGGTGGAGCCATCGCCGACATAGAGCGCATCGGCGGCATCGGCGCCGGCACGGGCGGCGGCGGCAAGGGCGGCATCAAGCCGGTTCAGGGCATCATCAGGAGACAACATGACCTTGATGTAGGGAGCGGCAGCCCGGCTGTCACGGCCAATTTCCGGCGCCCATTTGTCGCTTTCGTGCAATCGCGGCGCGGCCGATGCTGGCAAGGATCAGCAGTGCAGCCGGTAAGCGATGGGCCGGTCTGCAGCCAGGGTCCGGCGCGGGGCCGTGACCAATCCGGTCCGGCCCCGCAGCCATGTGCAGGCCTGTTTTCAGGCCATTCCGACGGCGGCGCAGGCGGCGGTGAGCAGCGCGCCGGCCCAGCGGTTGGCGCGGAACAGGCGCAGCGCCGTTTCGGGCACCGTTGACCGCAACGCCGTCACCTGCCACCCGAAATGGGCCACCAGCGGCCCGAGTGCGGCCACCGCGAGCCATTGACCGGCCACCAGATAGAGGGAAATCCCCCACAATATCAGGGCGATGGCATAGAAAACCGCCACCCCGGCCCGCGCCCGTTGGCCAAGCGCCCGGGCCGATGACTTGATGCCGGCCAGCGCATCATCCTCGATATCCTGCAGGGCATAGATGGTGTCATAGCCCAGGGTCCAGGCGATGCCGCCGGCCCACAGCAGCCACATCGGCGCGGCATCGATGCGCGCCACCGCCGCCCAGCCCACCAGCGCCCCCCAGTTGAAGGTGAGGCCCAGCCAGGCCTGCGGCCACCAGGTGATGCGCTTCATGAAGGGATAGGCGGCGACGGGAAAAAGGCTTGCCAGCGCAACGGCTTGCGCCAGTGGCCGCAGTTGCAGCAGCACGATCAGGCCGATGAGCGAGAGCGCCACGGCAAAGGCCAGCGCCGCCTTCACGCTGATCCGGCCCGATGCCACCGGCCGGTCGCGGGTGCGCTCCACCTGGGCATCCAGATCACGGTCAACAATGTCGTTCCACACGCAGCCGGCCCCGCGCATGGCCATGGCGCCAAGGCCAAACCACAGCAGCAACAAGGGCTTGTGTGCCAGCCCGCCGGCCAGCGCCAGGCCGGCGGCGCACGGCCAATAGAGCAGCCAGGTGCCCGCCGGCCGATCCATCCGGGCCAGTCGGGCAAAGCCCTGGGCGCGCGCCGGCAGCCGATCGATCCAGCTTCTGACAGCATCTGGCGTGGCGGGAGCAGGCGGCGTAATCACAGCCGCCATGAGCGAAGAAGCGCCCCGTTTGTCAACCACGCCGCGGCTGTTCGTTGGCGATGCCCTGTCAACCGGGGCCGCCATCACGCTGGACCAGATGCAATCCCACTATCTTTTCAACGTGATGCGCCGCCAGCCGGGCGATCTGGTGCGGCTGTTCAACGGGCGGGATGGCGAATGGGCGGCGCGGGTGACAGCAGCGGGCAAGCGCACCGTGACCCTCGCCGCCGAATGGCAGAGCGCCCCGCAGGCGGCGGTGCCCGATCTGTGGCTGTGCGCCGCGCCGCTGAAAAAGGGCCGCATCGACTGGCTGGTGGAAAAGGCCTGCGAACTGGGCGTGGCGCGCCTGCAACTGGTGACGACGCAGCGCACCGTGGTGGACAAGCCCAACCTTGAGCGGCTGGCCGCGCATCTGGTTGAAGCGGCAGAACAATCCGGCCGCACCGCGGTGCCGGACCTGCCCGAGGCGCTGCCGCTGGAACGCCTGCTCCGGGACTGGCCGGCGGGGCGCGCCCTGCTGTTTGCCGACGAACAGGGCGGCATGCCACTGGCCAGGGCCGCCGCGCCGGCGCCGGCCGCCATCCTGATCGGCCCGGAAGGCGGCTTCACCCCGGCCGAGCGCGAGGCCATCCGCGCCCACCCGGCCGCCGTGGCGATCAGCCTGGGGCCCAACATATTGCGCGCCGAAACCGCAGCGCTGGCCGCCGTGGCCGTGTGGCAGGCGTTGAACGGTCAGGGCTGAGGCGTCACCCGGATCAGCGTCTCCGCCTCCTGCAGCACGCGGCTGCGGCTCCAGGCGAAGGGCACATAGTGGCCCGTGGCCCAGCGTGGGAACAGGTCGCGATAATGCGGGCTGGCGGGGTCGCCGCTCTGGCCCGGCGTGTTGATCGCCACGCTGTTGTCCCACTGGCCGACATCCAGCACCAGCCGCACCGAGGCGCCGGCGGCAACATGCCAATCGGCCGCCGGGCTCATCGCCATCGGGGTGGAGCCGCTGCCGCCGATGGGCAGCGGGCCAACCCGGCGTTCGGCCTCGCGCCCGGCAATCGCCAGCGCCGGCCGGAAATCGGCGACATGCAGCGCGCCCCAGCGCCATTTCGCCGGATCGGGGCCGAGCAGGCGGCTGGCATCGGCAAAGGCGGTGCCCAGCGAATCCAGCAGGATGGCGCTGCGCTGTTCTTGTGTGACCAGCTTGCCTTCCTCCAGCACGGCGAGCACCGCGCCGATGCCGGTGCGGCCAAAGCCCGCCTGCATCGCGGCCGGCACGATCGCCTTCACCGCCGCGCCCGGCAGATGGCGGCCGGCCCAGATCTCATAAAGCGCAGCGGCCGCCGAATCGGGGCCTTCATGGCCATCCCAGCCGGCCAGCAGTGCCAGCGCGGCGCGTTCGCCATCGCTGCGCCCGGCCAGGCCGCGAAGGATCGCCACCGCCCGCCGCGCCATCGGCGAGGTGGCATCATTCTGCAATGCCATCGCATCGGTGAGGCCGAATTTCTGCTTGGCCGCAATCACTTCGGTGATGCGGGTGATGCGGCTGCGATCGGCCCACTCCAGCCCGAGCAGGTGGGGATAGCCGGCCGGAATATTCATCTCGTTGGCGGTCGCCAGCCAGCCCTGGGCCGGGTTGTGCTGCACCGGCATCAGCCGCGCATCCAGCAGACCGGTCCAGCGGTGGGCCTTGCCCGCCGGCACCGGCAGCAGGCCATCGCCGGCGGCGCGCACCGGCACGAAGCCGCCCGGTGCCCAGCCGATGTCGCCATCGCGCCCGGCATAGAGAAGGTTGAGCGGCGGTGCCCCCCAATGGTCACGCGCCGCCAGAAAATCGGTCCAGCCCTTGGCCTGGAACGCCCAGGTGGCGTTGAAATAGGCCGACGCGCCCGGCCGGGCCCAGGTGGCGCGCAGGGCAAAGCTGCGGCCGCTGGCGGGGTCCTCGTGGATGATCGGGCCATCCTCGCTGAATTTCAGCACCACCTCGCGCGGCGCCTCGCCCTTCACCGCGATGGTCTCGCGCACGTCGGCCAGTTTCGTGCCCTTGGGGTTCACCACCAGATCCTGCTGATCGATGGCAAAGATGGTGATGGCCCAGGCGGCATCCTCGTTGTGGCCAAAGCTGATGCCGGGCAGGGCGGGCTCGCCGGCCCCGGCGATCTTCAGTTCGGGCGTGTCGATGTGGGAGAGATAGCGCAGGTTGGGGATCGAATGGGCGCGATGGGGATCATTGGCCAGGATCGGCCGGCCGGTGGCCGAGCGCGCCGGCGCGATCACCCAGTTGTTGGAGCCTTCCAGCGCCTCCGGATCGCGGCTGGCCAGCACCACCTTCTGCCCGTCAAAACGCACGTCGCCGGTGCCCAGGGTGAAATCGTCCAGCACGCCCTGGGGGATGCTGCACGGATCCAGGCCCTTGGGGATGGTGACCGACCGGGCCGGCTCGATGGTGCGGCGCAGCGGTTCCAGCTTCACGTCGCCGCCGCACAGGGCACGGGCGCGGGCCACCTCGTCGGGGATGTTGCGGATCAGCGCGTTGGAACGGATGCGCACCACATCATCGGCCTGCCAGCGTTCCGGCCGGCTGCCGGTGGCGGTGAATTCGGCCGGCAGCGGCGCCCGGCCGGCCTCCACCTCGGCAACATAGGCGTTGATGCCGGCCACGAAGGCTTCGGTCCAGTCCTTGGCGCCGGGGGCATAGGCCGCCCATTCCGCCGCCATGTCGCCGCGATAGAGGAACAGCCGCGCCGCCCGGTCCTGCGCCACATAGGCCGGGCCGAAACTGGCCGCCAGCCGGCCCAGCCCGCGCTTGCGCCACAGATCGATCTGCCACAGCCGGTCGCGCGCCACGGCATAGCCCTGCAGGAAAAAGCCGTCGCGGGCGTTGGCGGCATAGATGTGCGGGATACCGGCGCGATCGATCACGATCTCGCCGGGGGCCGAGAGGCCGGGCAGTTGCAGCCGGTCTTGCCGCACCCCGGGCGGCACCTCCTGCGCGGTGGCCGCCGTGGCCAGCAGCAGCATTGCCATCATCGCCTGTCGCATCATCATCCCCCCGCCCTTCGCCCCTATTGGGCCAGCCAATCCTCGCAGCGCAACCCCGGCACCTGCTGGAATTCGCGCAGATTGCCGGTGACCACGATCAATCCCCGGCTGCGG
>JAIXUQ010000042.1 GCA_027483465.1 Sphingomonadales bacterium | reverse complement strand
GCGCCGGCCACGTCGCCCAGCTTCACGCGCACCCGTGCGCTCACCGTATGGCGCCGCGCCAGCGCTTCCCAATTGGGGCCAGGGCTGTCCGCCACCGCCGCGATGCTTTGGCTGATGCTGGCCAGGGCCTGTGTGTGCGCTCCGCGGGTGAGGGCGAGCACGGCTTCCTGTTCCCGAACATCGGCCAGCAGCAGGCGGCCTTCGGCATCATCAGGATCAAATGCGGCGCGGGCGGCGCTGATATGGGCCTGCGCGGTGGCAACATCATTGGCGCGGCTGGCGGCCTCGGCCAGCCGCAGCAGGATGCGGGCCCGGTCGCGGCTGCGCGCCGGCAGGCCGGTGAGCGCCCGGTTGAGATCGGCCACTGCCTGTTTGGGCAGCCCCAGATTGAGATAGATGCTGCCCGTGGCGGCCAGCAGCCGGGCGCTGACCAGGGGTTCTTCCGGCAATTCGGTGGCGGCACGCCGGCTGGCGCGATCGAGGATGGTGAGCGCGGTGATCGAGCGCGGATTTTCCGTGGCCGGATTGGCGATCTGGAAGGTGCCGATCAGGAACTCCAGGCTGCGCGTGGCCACCAGTTGCTGGCGCACCGCCTCGGCGCGCTGGAGATTGGCGTAGATGGCCAGCCCGATGGTGACGAGCGCGATGGTGAGCGATCCGCCGGTGATGGCCAGCAATTGCCGTTGCCGCCGGGCCGCGTCACGTTGGGCAAGCTGATCAAGCTTGAGCCCGGTAATGCCGGCGACCAGCTTGAGCAGCGCCAGCCGCTTGCCATCCTTGCCGTCGCGCAGATCGGCCGCGATCGGTTCGGCCGGCACATCCGACAGGCTGCCATCGGCGGCAAGGCGGAAGCGCAGCGCCGGTGGGAAACATTCGCGGGCATCACCGGCATAAGGTTCGCCATCGATGATCAGCGGCAACACGCGGGCTTCGCCATGGGCGCGCTTGAAGGCGAGGATTTCCTCGTTCACCCACATGGATCTGGCCGAACGCGGGCTGCACAGCACGATCTGGAAGCGGGCGGCGGCCAGCGCGGCGCGCAGTTCCTGGCCCAGATCGGCGCTGGCCGGCAGTTCGTCGCGGTCGCGGAACACCGGCGGCAGCCGTGCCGGCACCGGCCCGAACGGCGAGGCCTGGCCCACCAGGCCCCTTGGCAGACGATAGGCTTCCAGCGCCCGGTGCAGCCAGCGCGCCACCGGCGTATCGGCATGGCTGTAGCTGATGAAGGCGCTGTAGCGCTCGGTCACACCGGATTGTCTTTCACGTGGGCGGCGAGATCGTCGAAAAAGCGCTCAAGATTGTGCAGCACCATCAGCTTGAACTCGTAATTCACATCGGGGCTGGCGCTTTCGATGATCGGGCTTTCGTCCACCTTTTCGGCATAGGCGCGGGCGATCGTCTGCACATAATCCGGGGTCAGCTTGATCTCGCCCATCTTGTCGAGGATGCGCAGCTGCACGATCATGATCTGGCGCACCAGCATCTCCAGCGCGGTGATGCGTGACACCGTGGCCACCGGGTCAAGTTCCACATCCGGATTCTCGTTCATGCCGGGCAGCATGCCCGATGGCGGCGCCCGGCGCAAAGCCTGTTGCAGCCGTGCGCGGTCTGCGCCAAGGGGCTGGCCATGGCCCGTCAGCTTGATGCCCGCATCGAACATTTTCCCGTGCAGGGCCAGTTCACCATCGCGCGCGGCAGCAAGACGCATGTGGACGTGGTGGTGGCCGAAATCCGCGACGGCGAAGTGCAGGGTCGCGGCGAAGGCACTGCCATCTATTACAAGTGTGACAGCGCCGAGGCTGCGCTGGCCGCCATCACCGGCTGCGCCGATGCCATCGCCGCCGGAGCCAGCCGCGCCGATCTCCTGGCGCTGCTCCCGGCCGGGGCGGCGCGCAACGCGCTTGATTGCGCGCTGTGGGATCTGGAGGCCAAGCAATCGGGCCTGCCGGTGTGGCAGCGCCTGGGCCTGCCGCAGCCCCAGCCGATGCTTACCGCCTACACCATCAGTTTGGGCGACGTTGATGCCATAGTGGCGGCGGCCACGGCGGCGCGCGGCCGCGAATTGTTGAAGATCAAGCTGGGCGGCGCCGATGGCCCGGATGGCGACGTGGCGCGGGTGGCGGCCGTGCACCGCGCCGCGCCCGATGCCCGGCTGATCGTTGATGCCAACGAGGCCTGGGGCGGCACCGATATCGAGCGCACCCTGGCCCGGCTGGCGCCGCTGGGCGTGGAACTGGTGGAACAGCCGGTGCCGGCCGGCCGTGATGCCGAACTGGACGGCGTGCGCGCCGCCGTGCCGCTGTGCGCCGATGAAAGCTGCCACACGCGTGACAGCCTCGATCAGATCATCGGCCGCTATCGCTTCATCAACATCAAGCTGGACAAGGCCGGCGGCCTCACCGAGGCGCTGGCGCTGCGCCATGCCGCCGCCACCCGCGGGCTGGGGGTGATGACCGGGTGCATGCTGTGCACCAGCCTCGCCATTGCGCCAGCCTTCATGGTGGCGATGCAGGGCAGTTTTGCCGATCTGGATGGGCCGCTGCTGATCGTTGACCGGCCCAACGGCCTGCGCTTTGCCGGCAGCGACGTGTGGCCTCCGCAAGCGGCGCTGTGGGGGTGAACGGTGGCCAATCCGCCCCGGCCGGTCTATCGTGGCCGTGAATGAGCGTTAACGATTCCCTCCCCAACCGCCGGGCGATCATCGATCGCCGGCAACTGGCCGAAACGCTGGCGGCCGGGCTGGGTCTGCGTGACGGGCTGGCGGCGCGCCGGCAATATCTGGCCGATGTGTTGCGCGGCGCCCTGGTGTCTGGCCGCGCCGAAATTGCCGAGCGGCTGGAGCGCCAGCCCGGCAAGGGCCTGGAACTGGCGGCAGCCCAGAGTTTCCTGGTGGACCAGATATTGCGGCTGGCCTGCGACACGGTGGTGGATCATTTCTATCCGCTGGCCAATCCCACCCAGTCCGAACGGCTCGCGCTGGCGGCGGTGGGCGGCTATGGCCGCGGCCAGATGGCGCCGTTTTCCGATGTCGACATCGTCTTCCTCACCCCCTGGAAGCAGACACCGTGGGGCGAGCAGGTGATCGAGACCTTGCTCTATCTGCTGTGGGATCTGGGGCTGAAGCTGGGCCACGCCACCCGCAGCCTGGACGACATGATGCGCATGGCGCGGGCGGACATGACGATCTGCACCGCCTTTCTGGAAGCCCGCTTCGTGTGGGGGGACCAGCCGCTCTATGACGAGGCGGTGACGCGCTTTCGCCGGGAGGTGGTGCAGGGCACCGCGCGCGCCTTTGTGGCCGAGAAACTGGCCGAGCGCGAGGCCCGCCACCAGCGCATGGGGGACAGCCGCTATGTGGTGGAACCCAATCTGAAGGACGGCAAGGGCGGCCTGCGCGATCTCCATGCGCTGTTCTGGATCGGCAAATATCTGCACCAGGTGGACAGTGTGGCCGATCTGGTGGCCAAGGGCCTGCTCACCGCCGATGAACTGCGCCAGTTCCGCCGGGCCGAAAGCTTCCTGTGGTCGGTCAGGATCATGCTGCACCACATCACCGGCCGCGCCGAGGAGCGGCTGACCTTTGATGTGCAGCGCGAACTGGCGGTGCGCCTGCGCTATGCCAACCGCGAGAATATGAGCGCGGTGGAACGTTTCATGCGCCATTATTTCCTGATGGCCAAATCGGTGGGCGATTTGACCGGCCT
Source organism: Sphingomonadales bacterium (assembly GCA_027483465.1). Lineage (GTDB taxonomy): Bacteria > Pseudomonadota > Alphaproteobacteria > Sphingomonadales > Sphingomonadaceae > Sandarakinorhabdus. The sequence continues at coordinate 1,329 of JAIXUQ010000042.1, read as the reverse complement.
GTTCCTGGCCCATCTGGACGAATCGACCGCGCGGCTGGCCTGGCTGCCCACGCTCACCCGCCGCCCGGCCCGGCTCAAGGGCTTCACGCTGCGGCGCGGCCAGATCGGTGTGCCGTCCGATGATTTCTTTGCCGCCGATCCGGTGCGGCTGATCGAGATTTTCGCCCTGGCCGACAGCGAGGGGCTGACCATCCATCCGCTCGCCATGCGCGCCGCTGCCCGCGATGCCGGCTTGATCGATGAACGGGTGCGGCGGGACAAGACCGCCAACGCGCTGTTCCTGCAGGTGCTCACCAGCCCGCGCGATCCCGAAACCGTGCTGCGCTGGATGAACGAGGCCGGCGTCTTTGGCCGGTTCGTGCCGGATTTCGGCCGGGTCGTGGCGCAGATGCAGTATGACATGTACCATCATTACACGGTGGACGAGCACACGATCCGTGCCATCGGGCTGGTGGCCAGGATCGAGCGCGGCGAACTGAAGGCCGATCACAGCCTGTCATCGGCGATCATCCACCAGCTGATCGACCGGCGTGTGCTGCATGTGGCGGTGCTTTTGCATGATATTGCCAAGGGGCGCGGCGGCGATCACAGCCTGCTCGGCGCGGACATCGCCCGGCGGCTGTGCCCGCGCTTTGGCCTGTCTCCGGCCGAAACCGAAACCGTGGCCTGGCTGGTGGAATATCACCTGCTGATGAGCCGGACCGCCTTCAAGCGCGATCTCGCCGATTTCAAGACCATCCTGGATTTCGCCGCCGCCGTCGCCAGCCCGGAACGCCTGCGCCTGCTGCTGCTGTTGACGGTGGTTGACATCCGCGCCGTTGGCCCCGGCGTGTGGAACGGCTGGAAGGCGCAGCTGCTGCGTGAGCTGTATGAAGGCGCCGAGGAGGTGCTGCGGCTGGGCCACAAGCAGACCGGCCGTGCCGAGCGCATCGCCGCCAAGCAGGCCGCGCTGAAAACCGCGCTGGCCTGGCCCGACGAGCGTTTTGCCGCCCACGCCCGCCGCTTTGCTGACAGTTACTGGGTGGCCGAAGCCCCCGACGTGCTGATCGCCAATGCCGCCCTGATCGCCGGTGCCGGGGACGATGGATCGGGCGCGCCGCTGGCGATCAGTTGCACGCCCGATCCGGGCAGCGGCACCACGCTGGTGGCGATTTATGCCACCGATCACCCCGGCCTGTTCTATCGCATCGCCGGCGCCATCAGCCTGGCTGGCGGCAACATCTTTGATGCCCGCATCCACACCACCCGCGATGGCATGGCGCTGGATAATTTCGTCGTGCTCGATCCGCTCGGCCAGCCCTTTGCCGAGCCGGCGCAACTGGCCCGGCT
>JAIXUQ010000036.1 GCA_027483465.1 Sphingomonadales bacterium | reverse complement strand
GGCTATCAGCGGCTGTGGGACCGGGCCGACGCCTTCCTGCACCTGATCGCGCCCGATTTCGGCACGATCATGGCCTGGCGCACCGAGCAGGAGGCCGAAACCCAAGGCGTGGCTCTGGCCGCACTCTCTGCCAAGCGCCGCGCCTGGGTGAACCGCTTCATCCAGCATTATGAACGCATCACCACCCGCATGATGGCCGGCGCCCGCCGGCCCGGCGCCGCCATCCGGGTGGACCGCCAGCGCCAGCCGGTGCACCCCCCGCCGCCGGCAGTGCCATAGCGCAAACCGGCCGCCGCGCCGATTCCACCATGGCGGCGGAAAATAACACTTGAGCAATTTCCGGCCGCACCATTTACTGTGCGGCGGGCGTTCATGCAGGGGTGAGGAGGCCGCAATGCAGCGACACAATATGTTCCTGGTGATGGCCGTGTTGCTCGCCGGCTGTTCCGGCCCGCGTCTGGCTTCGATTCCGCCGGCTGCCGATGGCCAGCATTATTACAGTTTCGAAGCCGGTTACCGTTGCCGCAGCTTTGCGCCCAATCCGGCCGGCGTGCCATCCTGGGTGGAGCATCTGGAGGTGCGCGGTGCCCAGATCTTGCGCTGGGGCACCCGCTGTCAGGACAGTGCGGTGCCGCTGGGCGCCCGTGAACGGGCGCGGCTGCGCTTTGGCAGCGATGGCCGCAGCCTTGATCTGGACGGCCGGCATTTCATCACCGTGGCCGATCCGGTGGCCGAAGCGGCAAGGCTGGCCGGATGAGGCGGCTGTTCATCCTGGCCGCGCTGTGCGCCCTGCCGGCGGCACCGCTGCCGGCGGCGCCGCCGGCCGCCCCCTCGCAGGACCAGATGGCCGCCGAGGGCGAGGCGCTGGACCCGGCGGTGATTGCCGGGGTGGCCAAATCCACCACGCTGAAATCGCTGATGTGGCGCGATGTCCACGCCATTCCGGTGTGCTGGGAAGCCCCCGAGGCCCGCCATGCCGCCACCCGCGCCCGCGTGCGCCAGGCGGTGGCCGAGGTGTGGGAGGCCGCCGCCGATGTGCACTTCACCGGCTGGGGCACCTGCCAGGCCGGCGAGGAGGCGGTGCGCATCACCGTGGGCGCCCGCGAATGGCCGCGCGCCCTGATCGGCAAGCTTTCGGTGTCACGCCGCACCTCGATGTGGCTGAATTTCGACATGGCCACCGCGCCGGGCTTTGAAGGCTGTGGCGAGCGGCGCGGGCGCTGCGAATTGTTCACCGCCGTGCACGAATTCGGCCATGTGCTGGGCCTGATCCACGAGCAGGACCGGCCCGACACGCCGGCCAGTTGCATCGCCCAGATCGGCACCGCCCAGGTGACGCGCCAATCATCCCGCGATCTGGTGATGCTGACGGCCTATGATCCGGAATCGCTGATGAATTATTGCAGCGTGCGCGGCTGGGACCCCGCCCGGCCGCTGGCGCTGACCGAATCGGACCGCATCGGCCTGGTGAAGCTGTTTGGCCCGCCCCGGCCGAGCGCCACCGCCGCCGTGGCCGAACCCGCCGCGCCAAACCCGCCCAAGCCGGCCCCGCCGGCCGGCAACCGGCCGCGCCTGCCGGTGTTCATTCCGGATTGATGCGCGATGGCCGCCGCTTTTCTGGCCAGCGGGCGCACCGGTTCCGGCCCGGCCGGCGTTGATGGCAGGGACACCGCCAAGAAGGGAGCAATATCGTGACCATCTGGGGCCTGCCAATCCTGTGCGCGGTGGCCATGGCCGTGCCGCTGGCGGCCCAGCCGGCCCAGCCAATGCCAACCGCCGATCAGCCGGCGCCGCTGCGCCTGATGGCGCGGGCGGAGCGGCCGGCCTATGCCATCGGTGCGCCGATCAGCCTGCTGGTTGACCTGTCGCAGCCGGCCTTTCTCTATGCCTATTCGCGCGGGCCCGATGGCACCGCCCAGATGGTGGCGCTGGGCGGGCTGATCTCGCCGGTGCCGCAGCCGGCCGGGCAGGCGCTGCTGGCCAATGTGCTGGCCGGCAATGCCGAGGCGGACGAGGAATTGGTGGTGTTTGCCAGCACCGCGCGGCTGCCGCTGCCCGCCGCGCTGGGCAGCATGGCCACCCGCGATCTGGAAAGCCGGCTGGCGGCGCTGGGGGTGAGCGTGGGCCCGCGCGCCGGGCTGCCGGCGGCGCCCGGCCTGTCGGCCCCGGTGGTGAGCGCGCTGCGCATCGATCTGCCGGCCCTGGCCACGATCAGCCAGCCGGTGAGCCCGGCCATCGCGCCGCCGGTGCCAACGCCGCCTCCTGCCCCGCCCGCCGGGCTGGCGGTGCCGATGCTCAACAGCAGCAAGCCCAGTTACAAGGTGGGCGAGGCGGTGGAGATCATCGTGGGCAGCAGCGCGGCCGGCCAGGTGCAGATTTTCGTGCGCGAGGCCGGCGGCGAACCGGTGGCGCTGACCAGCCTGCGCTTTGATCGCCCCGGCGTGCAGACGGTGCGCGCCGTGGCGGCACCGCCGGCCGGCAGCCAGACCATCATCGCCGTGCATTCGCCCGACGGCAAGGTGACCGCGGCCGATCTGGCCGCCGCCGGCTTTGCCGCCCAGCCGGCGGCCAAGGCGATATCCCTGCGCCCGTCACCGCCGCCGGCCGTGCCGCTGGCCATCGATACCCATATCATCAAGGTGGAGAATTGAACCCATGCGCCGTCTGTTTGCTGCCCTTGCCCTTTCAACCATGCTGGCCGCGCCGGCGCTGGCCGAAAACCGCGCCCTGCTGATCGGCGTGGGCGCCTTCCAGTCCCCCGATGTCTCGGCGCTGCCCGGCATCGACAAGGATATTGCCATGATGGCCGATCTGGCCAAGCGCATGGGCGTGGCCGCGCCCACCAGGCTGCTGGACAAGGATGCCACCCGCGCCAACATCCTGGCCGCCATGCGCCGCACGTTGACCGAAGGCGTGGGCGCCGATGATGTGGTGCTGATCTATTATTCCGGCCACGGCACCCAGGTGAAGGATAGTGACGGCGACGAGGATGACGGCGGCGACGAGGTGATCGTGGCCCATGATGCCGCCTTTGGCGAAACCAGCGTGCGCGGGGTGATCAGCGACGACGAGATCGCCGCCCTGCTCAAATTGTCGCCCAGCCGCAACATCATGCTGGTGGTGGATGCCTGCAACAGCGGCACCATCGATCGCGCCGGCCCGCTGCCCGGCAGCTTCCAGGGCGAGCGCAACGGCGTGCCCAAGTTCATCCGTTACCCCGGCATGCCGGCCGGCGGGCCCAAGCCGTTCGTGGCCGGCAAGGGCTTTGGCGTGTCGGAACGCAAGACCGCCGACGAGCCCAGCTATGTCTCCATGTCGGCCGCCAGCGACGTGCAATCGGCAATCGCGACGCAAACCGGCAGCGTGTTCACCGTGGGCATCACCCGCGCGGTGGCCGGCAAATCGGCCAACGGCGCCATCACCCCGCGTGACATGATGGAGGGCGCCCGCCGTTACATCAAGGAACAGGGCATGGCCCAGTCGCCGGAAATCCACGGCTCCCCCCAACTGGCGGAACGGCCGCTGCCGCTGAGCAACGTCGCCGGCGGCGAAGGCCCGAACTGGAGCCGCGTGCGCGCGCTGGCCGCGAAGATGACCCCCACCCAGATCAGCGGGCTGAAGCCGCGCTATCTGGAGGGCGAGAAGCTGGTGTTTGATATCGAGGTGCCGGTGGCCGGCTATCTCAACGTGATCGACGTGGGGCCCGACGACAATATCACCCTGCTCTATCCCAACCGCTATTCCACCGCCAACCAGGTGCCGGCCGGGCGCTTCACCGTGCCGGGCAGCGCGCTGCCCTTCGATCTGCCGGCGCAGGCGCCCTATGGCAAATCGCTGCTGGTCGCCATTGTCACCTCCGAGCCGATGTCGCTGCTGGCCAGTTCGGCCGACGGCAAGACGGCGACGCTGGCCACCCCGTCGCTGGCCGGGCTGGAGAATGCCGGCGTCGTTGCCACCCGCTCCTTTGGCGTTTCGGCCCGGCCCGAGGCCGGTGCTGCCCCGCGCGGGGCCTGGGCAGCGGCGGTGGAAACCGAAGTGTGCAGCCGCGACGGCCGTTGCCGCTGAGCCATGCTGATCGCCCGCCGTCATCTGCCCGGCCTGCTGGCCGCGCCGGCATTCGCCATGCTCTCCAGGGCTGGGCCGGGGCGGGCCGCCGGGCTTGATCCCCGGCCGTGCCGGCCGGCGGCCGCGCCCTTTGCCAGCGCGGCGCCGGGCTTTCTGGCGCTGCTGGCCGAAAACCGCGCCGCCGGCCGGCCCAATCTGATCACCGAGGCGCTGCTGGTGCAGATGCTGGCGCTCAGCCTGCGCCGTGCCCAGCGCCGGTTCGAGGCCGAAACGCTGGCGCCGCTGTTTGGCCAATGGCTGGCCGCCGTGGCCGCCGCGCTGCCGGCCGGTGCCGCGCGCCAGCCGGCGGGGCAGCTGCTGGCGGTGACGATGGCGCTGCTGGATGGCAGCGTACCCGATGCCCGCCGCGCCCGTGCCGAGGTGGAGCGCGCCCGCGCCGCCGCCGGCATCGCCCGTTCGGCGGTGCTGGGCATTGATCTGGATTTCAGCCAGATGAAACCACGCGGCCACATGGCCGACGATCCGGCGCTGGCGCGCCTGTTCCAGGCCATGCGCTATGCCGGCCTGGCGCCGTTGCTGCTGAATGCGACGCCGGCCACCGGGGTGAGCGAGCGCCAGGCGCTGGCCAATGCCGAAACCGCGCTGATCCTGTCACGCGCCATGCAGGCCGGGGCCGCCGGCCCGCTCACCGCCCGGCTGGATGGCCTGCTGGCCGCCGCCTATGGCCCGGCCGATGATTTCAGCGCCGCTGATGTGCCGGCCGACAGCACCGACGCCGCCGCCCTGCGCACCGCGCTGCTGGCCACCGGCCGCCGGCCGCAGGTGATCGATGTGGTGATGGATGCCGGCCGGCTCGGCGCGCTGGCCCCGGCCCAGGCCGCCACCGGCTGGCGGCTGCTGCCCGGCCGCCGGCTCGCCGATGTGGCGGCGATGCAGCAACTGGTGGCCCCGCATGTCGGCGCGGCGCTGGGCGCTGGCGCCACCAGCTTTGCCGCCGGCCTGATCGACGGGCAGGTGCAGCGTGCCTATGTGGGCCTCGATGATGTGCGCCTGCTCTATGGCCTGGGCGCCGCCGCCGATGCGCCGGACTTTGCCTTTGCCGGCATGGCCGCCGCCGCCAATGCCGCCTGGGCGCGGCTGCTGGAGCCGGCGCTGCCCAGCGATCATCTGCGCCGCTTCCTAATCAGCGCCGGCGCCGCGCCCGCGCCCGATCGCATCACCACATTGCTGGGCGCCTATGTCCATTATCGCCATGGCCTGGCCGCCGTGGCCAAACAGTCCATGGCCCCGGTGCCCAAGTCCATGGCCCTGCCCCGCCCGCGCGAGGGCGCGGTGCTGGCCAGCGATCCCCTGTTCATCGCCGCGCTGGCCGAACTGGCGCGCGGCCATGCCGCCCGCTTTGCCGATCCGGCCTGGGATGAATGGCAGCGCCTGCTCGCCCGCTTGGGCGGCATCGCGCTGCGGCGCAGCCATGTCTGTGCCGATGCCGCCGATGAACGTCTGCTCAACAATCTGGATTTCGCCCTCGCGCCGCTGATCGATGCCGCCGATGATGCGCCGCTGGCCGTTGACATCCACAGCGTGCCTTCCGAAGGCCGCGCCACCCAGATCGGCATCGGCCGCCCGCGCGCCATCCGCATCGGCGCGGCGGTAGGGGCGGATTTCGCGCTGTACCAATGGAAACAGCCGATGGCCAACCGCCTGACCGACCGCGAATTTGCCGCTTTCCTCGCCAGCGACGCCGAAGCCGCCGCCCGCTACACGGTGCAGCCGGCATGAGGGCGCTCCTCCTCCTCACCGCGCTGCTGCTGTCTCAGGCCGCCGCCGCGCGCACCGTCGCCCTCATCGTCGGCGTTGGCCGCTATACCAGCATCACCCCGCTGGACGGGCCGGCGCATGATGTGCCGGCGATGCGCGATCTCGTCATCCGCCGCATGGGCGCGCAGCCGCAGGATGTGGTGGTGCTGCAGGATCAGGCCGCCACCGCCGCCGCCATCCGCCGCGAACTGGCCGCCCTCGTCACCCGCAGCGCGCCGGGCGACAAGGTGATCATCTATTTCAGCGGCCACGGCACCAGCGCGCGTGACGAGAATGCCCGCGGTTACAATCTGCCCGATGGCACCGGCGCCTTCGTGCCGTTCGACATTGGCGAGGGCAACCGCCCGTTGCGCGAACAACTGATCGTGGGCCGGTTCGATCTGCGCCCGCTGGCGCTGGAACCGCTCGACAAGGGCGGCCGCGAGGTGCTGCTGATCATGGACAGTTGCTATTCCGGCAATGCCGCGCGCGGCGGGCTGAAACCCGGCATCGGCTATCGCTATGCCGCCATCGGCGCCGAAAGCGACCCGCTGCTCACCGCCGCCGCCCCGCCGCCGCCGCCCGCTAACAGCGCGCCGCAACCCTATCCCTATGCCAGGGTCTCCATGTTGGCGGCGGCCGCCGAAACCGAAAAGGCCGCCGATCTGCCGGCCGGCAGCACATTGTCGGGCAAGCCGCAGGGCGCCCTCACCGATGCGCTGCTGCGCCTGTTCGAGGGCAAGGAACCGGCCGATTATGACCGCAACGGCCAGGTTTCGCTGGTGGAGGCGGCGCGCGGGGTGAGCGCCATCATCGGCAAGGCCGGCCTGTCGCAAACCCCGCAGCTGTTGCCCTCGCTCGATCATGATCCGCTGCCCATCGTCAACACGGCCGTGCCGGGGATGCCGGCGCTGCCGGTGCCGGCCCAGCCGCTGGTGGTGGCGCTGCCCGCCAGCCTTGCCGGGCTGGCCGGCCAGTTGCAGGCCGCCGGCATCACCACCCGCACCGGCACCGCCGGCGATCTGGTGGTGGCCAGCGTTGGCGGCCGCACCGATCTGCGCAGCGGCGCCGGCGATCTGATCCTGGCCGGCGCCACCCCGGCGCAGATCATCGCCCGCGCCCGCGCGCAGGCCTGGGCGGCGGCCGTGCTGGCCCGCGCCCGGCTGCCGCTGCGCGCCGAAATCCTGCCGGCCGCCGCCGGGGGCAGTTTCGTGATCGGCAAGCGCGATGCCATCAGCTTCGGCCTGGTGCCCGGCCGCGCGGTGCAGCCGCTGGTGGTGGACATCACCCCCGATGGCAAGTTGCAGATGCTCTATCCGGTCAGCGCGCAGGAGGTGCAGCGCGTGCCGGCCAACGCCCGCACGCTGGTGGCCGATGCGCCGCCGATCATCGCCACCCCGCCGGCCGGCACGGATCGGGTGCTGGTGATCGGGCTGGAAGCGCCGCCGCCCGGCCTTGATCGCTGGTTCGGGCTTTCGGCCAGCTTCGACAGCAGCGATGCGCAAGCCTTCGTGCAATGGCTGGCCGCCCTGCCCGGCGCCAGCGGCGCCCTCGCGCTGGATCTCAGGATCATCGCGCCATGATCGCCCGCCCCATCCCGTCGCTTGCCCTGCTGGCCGCGCTGCTGCTGGCCGTGCCGGCGGCGGCACAACGGCCCGCCGTGCCCGATTGCAACGCCGATCAACTGGCACCCGATCCGGCCGACCGGGCCGGCGCGCTGGCCGCCTATCAGGCCGGGGTCGGCCATTTGCAGGCCGGCCGCCTGGCCGAGGCGGACCGGGCGCTGCGCCGCGCCTTTGCCGCCGCCGATGCCAGCGCGCCGCCGGGGCTGGCCACCGCCGCCCTGGGCCGGCTGGTGGAAACCGCGCTGGCCGCCGGCAACCGCACCACCGCCTGGCACCGGCTGCGCCGGCTGCGCACCGCCGTGGGCAATGATCCGCGCCCGGCCTGGATTGATCAGCTGCTGCTGAAAGCCGATGCCGAAACCGCCGCCGAGGCGGAGCGGCCCGACGTGCTGCGCAGCGTGGCCGGCTGCCGCAGCTTTGGCGTGGCGCCGGCGGTGCCGCTGCGCATCCTTTTCCGCTTTGGCACGGCCGAACTGGATGGTGACGGCCAGGCCCAGATGCAGCGCCTGGCCGCCGCCGTGCAGGCCGCCGGCATCAGCCGCGCCACGCTGCGCGGCCACACCGATCAGCAGGGCAGCGATCAGGTGAATGATGCGCTGTCGCTGGCCCGCGCCCGCACCGTGGCCAGCGCGCTGGCCGCCGCGCTGCCGGCGCTGGCCGGCAAGCTGGCGGTGGAAGGGCGCGGCAAGCGCGAACCGCTCTACACCGCGCCCGGCGCCGAGCAGGACCGGCTCAACCGCCGGGTTGAGCTGGTGCTGGGCCCATCATGACCAACATCCGGCCCCTATTCTGGCAGGGAGCGTGACAAAAACGTGAACCCGACAGCACTGCGACATCGTTGCCCGGTTTGCGGCGGAATTTCGCCGGAACTGGCGAAATCTTGCAAGCGATGCCCCACCACATTGCTGCCATTTGGCGTTAATGCTGGTGAACAAGATGGGGTGATTCGCGATGGGGGCATCATGAACACGGCGGCACGGGCGGCAGGCTGGTCATGGCTGGCATTCGCGCGCACCGGCCAGCGGGCGCTGGC
>JAIXUQ010000005.1 GCA_027483465.1 Sphingomonadales bacterium | reverse complement strand
TTGGCGGTGCTCACCGCCGGGTCCATGTCGGGCATCAGCCACGCTCCTGTTGGGAAAAGCCGCCGCCCAGCGCGCGCACCAGCGCGACATCGGCGGCCAGGCGAAAGGCGGTCACATCGGCCAGCGCCCGGCGGGCGCCGATCACGGCATCATCGGCGATCAGCACGGCCAACTGGTTGGACAGCCCGGCCTCATAGCGGCGGGCCGCCACCGCGCGGGCGGCCTGCGCCTCGGCCAGCGCCACCTGCGCCGCCGCCTGCTGATCGCCCAGCGCCAGCACCGCGCCGGCGGCATCGGCCACTTCGTTCACGGCGCGCAGCAGCGTCGCATCATGGGCCGCCACCGCCGCCTGCCGGCTGGCCCGCCCGCCGGCCAGATCGGCGGCGCGGCGCCCGCCATCCAACAGGGGCAGGTTCAGCGCCGGGCCGAACTGGGCATAGAGGCTGCCGCCTTCCAGCAGCCGGTCAAAGCCCAGCGCCTGCTGGCCGATGGTGGCATTCAGGCTGAGATTGGGCAGGAACGCCCGCCGCGCCGCCGCCTCGCGCGCGCCGGCGGCGTCCACCCGCAGCAGCGCGGCCTGCACATCCGGGCGCCGCGCGATCAGGTTCAGCCGCACGCCTTCGGGCAGGCCGGGCGGCAGCGGGCGGATGGCCGGCGGCGCAATCGCCAGCCCGCGATCCGGCCCGGCGCCCAGCAACAGCGCCAGCCGCCGCCGCGCCACCGCCACCTGGGTGGCCGCCGCGCTGGCATCGGCTTCGGCCAGCGCCACCCGGCTGGCGGCCTGGGCGCGGGCGCCGTCATTGTCCAGCCCGGCCGCCACCCGCCCGGCGGTGAGCGCCAGCGTCTGCCGGCGCACCGCCAGCGCATCGCCGGCCACCGTCTGGCGATCAATGGCGGCGGCCAGATCGGCATAGGCCTGGGCCACGCTGGCGGCCAGCATCAGCCGCGCCTGCGCCTGCTCCACCGCCACCGCCGCCGCCTCTTGCCGGGCGGCGCGCAAGGCCGCCCGGCCCTGCCCCCACAGATCGAAATTCCAGCCGGCCTGCAAATTCACCAGCCCCGATTCGAGCACGCCGGCCGGCACGAATTGCGGCGGAATGCCCAGATTCTTCGAAAGCTGCTGACCGCCCAGGCTGCCGGTGGCGGCCAGCGTGGGGCGCAGCCCGGCCCGGCTCTGGCGCGCGGCGGCATCGGCGGCGGCCAACCGGGCACTGGCCAGCGCCATGTCGGGATTGTTGGCCAGCGCCTCGGCCACCAGCGTGGCCAGTTGCGGATCGCCCCAGCCGGCCCACCAATCAGCGGCCGGCCAGGCCCGGCCCGGCGTTTCGGGCAGGCTCTGCGCTGCGGCCACGGCGGCGGCGCTGCGCACCACCGGCGCCGGCCCCAGCCGGGGCGGCACGGCACAGGCGGCCACGGCCAGCAACGGAACAAGAAGGAAAGGCTTGCGATGCACGGGCGACTCGGTTGATACTGGTCAGTACAAGGGAGAAGTGAACCGTGGCCAGCGCGCCGTCAAGCGAAATGATACTGACCGGTACAGAAGCGGATGCCGCAGGCCCCACGCCGGCCGGCGATGCCCGCCGCCGGGCCTATATCGATGCCGCCCAGCGCCTGTTCTTCGCCCATGGCTATGGCGCCACCTCGATGAACGCCATTGCCGCGGCGGTGGGCGGCAGCAAGACGACGCTGTGGAGCCTCTTCCCCTCCAAGCTCGCCCTGTTCGAAGCGGTGGTGGACCAGGTGGTCCAGCTTTACGGCAGCGCGCTGACGGTCGATCTCGACAGCGCGCCCGATGTCGCCACCGGCCTGATCCGCATGGGCGATGCGATCATGGAAACCATCTTCTCCGATGCGGTCACCGGCATCCACCGGCTGGTGATGGGCGAGGCCGCGCGCGTGCCCGAACTGGGCCGGGTGATGTTCGAACGCGGCCCCGGCCCCGGCATGGCCCGCTTCGCCGGCTGGCTGGCCCGCCAGATGCAGGCCGGCACGCTGAAACCCGGAGACCCGGCGCTGGCCGCCCAGCAGTTCAGCGGCCTGTGCCGCGCCGGCGTGGTTGACCGCCACCTCCACGGCCTCGCCGGCCCCAACGCCCTCGCCGAAGGCCGCGCCGAAGTGCGGGCGGCGGCGGCGACCTTTCTGGCGGCGTGGGGGCGGTAAGCGCCCGGGCGACGCGGCGGAACGGCGGCCGGCAGGAAGGCTGCGACCGGCAGGGTCAGCGGCCATGAAGGCACCATTGCCGGGGCACGGGATGCGGGTGCGGCCGGGGCCGGATCCTGCGCCGCCTCGCCGGCATGGTGTTCGGCAGCCGGCGCCAGCGCCGCAACCTGGCGCTGGCGGTGCCGCCCGGACAGGGATAGGCTGCACCGCCATGCGCACCGGCCAGACCAGCCCGCACCGCAAGGCCACCGCAATGGCCATGGTGATGGTCGTGCCGGCGCCTGGCGCCATGAAGGACCGATCCGATGCGCCTGCACACTGAATCCCATCTGGTTGCCCGCATCGGTTGGCTGCGTGCGGCGGTGCTGGGCGCCAATGACGGGATTGTCTCCACCGCCAGCCTGATCCTGGGGGTCGCGGCATCCGGCGCGGACCGGCAGGCCTTGCTGGTGGCGGGTGTCGCCGGGCTGGTGGCGGGGGCCATGTCGATGGCGGCGGGGGAATATGTGTCGGTCAGCAGCCAGGCCGATACCGAAGCCGCCGATCTGGCCCGCGAGCGCGCCGAACTGGCCGCCGATCCCGAACATGAACAACGGGAATTGGCCGCCATCTATGTGGCGCGCGGCGTGGACCCGGCCACAGCCGACGTGGTGGCCAGCCAGATGATGGCCCATGATCCGCTTGGCAGCCATGCCCGCGACGAGTTGCACATCACCGACACGACAGCGGCGCGCCCGGTGCTGGCGGCGCTGGCATCCGCCGGCACCTTCACCGGCGGCGCGGCGCTGCCGTTGCTGCTGGCGGCGACGCTGCCAATGGCGTGGATGCTGGCGGGACAGGCTGTCGGTTCCATCCTGTTCCTTGCGCTGCTGGGCGCGATCGGTGCCCGCGCGGGCGGCGCGGCGGTGGGCAAGCCGGTGGCGCGCGTGATGTTCTGGGGGGCGCTGGCCATGGGCCTCACCGCCGGGATCGGCAAGCTGGTGGGCACCGCTGTCTGAACGGGGATTGCCGGCCGCTGCATCCGCACCCGCGGCCGGTTGCGCGCATGCCGGGCCACAAGGGCCAGCGGCCGGTGCCGTCGCTCGGCCCGTGGCTTACAGGAACGCCCGCAGTTCGGCCATGAAGCGATCGAACTGGTCGTGGTGGAGCCAGTGGCCGGCGTTTTCGAAGGTGATGACGCGGGCGGTGGTGAAGTGCTGGATGCGGCCGTCGTCCACCGGGTTGGAGGCCCAGCTTTTGGCGCCGTACATCAGCAGCGTGGGGCAGGTGATGCGGGTCCACAGGCTGGCCACCTGTTCGGGGGGCAGGTCGTGGGCCCAGGGCAGGTGGAGATAATTGTCGAATTTCCAGCTGTAGCTGCCGTCCTCGTTGCGGTGGGTGCCGTGGATGGTGAGGTGGCGGGCCTGCTCTTCGGAGAGGAAGCTGTTCTCCTGGTGCATGCGGGCAAAGGCGTCTTCAAGGGTGGGGTAGCGTTTGGGTTGGCGGGCGGCGGCGGCGCGCTTGGCTTCGATCCACTGGCGTTCGCGGGTGGCGAAATCGGTCTTCTGGCGTTCGGCCAGCATGCGCGGGCTGGGGCCCAGGCCTTCGATGGCGACCAGCTTGCGGACATTTTCAGGGTATAGGCCGGTGTAGCGCAGGGCGATGTTGCCGCCCATCGAATGGGCAACGATGGTGACCGGCGCCAGTTTCAGCTGGTGGATGAGCTGTGCCAGATCATAGACATAGGCGTGGGTGTTGTAATCGCCGTCGGGCGACCAGGCGCTGTCGCCATGGCCGCGCCAATCGGGGGCGATGATGTGCCAATCGTCTTTCAGTTCACGCGCCACCCAATCCCAGCTGCGGGCATGATCGCGGCCGCCGTGCAGCAGCAGCAGCGGCGGCGCGGTGGGGTTGCCCCAATCGCAATAATGGAGGCGCAGGCGCTGCGAGATGAAGCTGTGGGAGGTGGGGCCCCAGTTGCTGGTGCTGTCGATCATGAGGCGTCAATGCCACTGCGTGGGCGGCATGGCCAGTGCCGGCACCGGGGGCAGCAGATCAGTTGTGCGCGGCAAAGGCGCTCCAATACACGGTGCGGGCCGGCGCGCTGGTGCGATAGCCGTAGATCTGCAGCGTCCAGACTCCCGGTGTCAGCGGCCCGGTCACCCGCACCCGTTCCCAGATGCTGGTGGTTGACAGGCCAGCGGCCCGCACCACGCCGGCCGGATCGATCAGGCGCAGATCGATGTCGCTGTGCTGTTCGGCAAGGCCCGGTGCCGGATCGCGCCCTTCCGGCCACCACAGGGCGGCATCCAGCGCGGTCGTGCCGGCCGCAACACCCAGTTTCAGTTCGATGGTTTCGGCGTTGGATACATCGGTCTTGCCCCACCAGGTGGTGCCGTACACCGGCAGGGCCAGCAATCCCGCGCCATTGACATTGTTGACCGCGCCGGTGCGCCGGCCCGACAGGATCATCTGGGCATAGACCTGGCCGGGATCGATGGCGCCAAATTGTTTCAGCCAGTTGCGCAGCAGCGCCGCGGCGCCGGCGGCATAGGGGGTTGCCCCTGACGTGCCGTCGAACCAGGAAAAGAAACTGTCGGTGGAACCGCTGGCCGTTTCGGTGTCGCTGGGGGCGTGCACGTCGGGCTTGATCCGGCCATCGGGGGTGGGGCCGCCCAGCGATCGCGGGTGCGGCCCGGCGCTGCGGATATCGGTGCGGCCGATGGCCAGCGCCTTGTGGGCGATGGCCGGCGAAGCCACGCTCTGGCCGCCGATCCCGCGGTTGCCGGCGGCCACCACCACCACGGCGCCGCTGTCGAACGCGGCATCGGCGGCCAGCGCCAGCGAATCGAAACTGTTGGTGCTGATCAGTTGCACCTGCACCGCGATCACCCGATCGCCCAGGGTGAGCGCCCGTTCCATGGCGCGCACGGTGGCGCCCAGATTGAGCGAATCAAACCGGACATCCCCATCGGAGGGCCGATTGTAGATGCGAAACACGTCGACCGTGCTTTCGGTGACACCGCGAAACGCCTCGCCGCCGCCGGAACCGGCCGCGATGATCGACGTGGTCTGGGTGCCATGCGGTGGCGAGGAATCGCTGGTGTTGATGGCGCCGGCGGCACAGGTGCGCCCGCCCAGCACGCAATCGCCCAGCACATCGATATTGTTGGGATTGCGAAACACGAGGTGGGTGGGGCGCACGCCGGTATCGAGCACGGCGATATAGCCATCGTTCAGGCCGAGTGCCCGATACGGATCAGACCGGATGATGGCGCGGCCATCATCGACATCATTGCCCTGATCGGCATCGACAGCAAAGGGCGGGACTACCGGCGGCCCGATCTCGGCAATGGCCGGATCAATGGCCAGCACGCGCGGGTGGCGGGCGAGGCCGGTGAGGGCGCCGGCCGCCACCGTGATGCGGAAGCCGTTGATCAGCCAGAAGCGTTCGGCAACCGCCGCGCCGATGCCCTGCAGCAGCACCAGCGGCTCCCGGTCTTCGGCCCGCCGCGCCTCGATCGCCCGCACGATCTGGGCGCGCCGGTCGCTGTAGGGCCGGTGGAGGCCGCCACCGCGGGCGCCGCTGGGCGGTTCGGGAAAGCGCGGCATGGCGGCCGGATCGTTGAAGGTGACCAGCACCGCCACCGGGCGGGCCGGATCGGCCGCAATCAACTGCTGGACCAGCGGATTGATCTTCGCCTGCGGATCGGCGGGGGCAGGCGGGGCCGGTTCGCCGGATTTGGCCAGCACCACGCCCTGGCGGCGGGCGGCGGCCGGTTCGGTGGTGAGGGCGAAATCCTGCGGCTTGGCATCGATGATCCGCGCGCTGTAGACCAGCCGGGCCGGGTCAGCCGCTTCGCTGCCATCCAGCAGCCCCTGCCGCCCCGCCACCAGCGCGACATTGCGGCCCAGCCCCACCGGCGCGGCGCTTGCGGGTGCCGGGCTGATCAGCGGCGGCCGGGTTTGCGCCATCGCCATCCCGGCTGGCAGCAAAACCAGCGCCATTGCAAGACCATATCGGCCGACCATGCTGCCCCCTGCCAATGGCATGCCCAGATGATGTTCAGCCGCGTTGCTGGTCACCACGGCTGAACACGATATCATCATCATTTATGGCGTTGATCGGGATATCTGCCAAGCCTGCCAACCGTGCATATAAAGGCGCAAAATCGGTTTGCAGCGTGACATCCAGCAGTTCATCGAAACTGTTGATGACGAAATAGCATTGCTGGTAATCATCGATGCGATAGGGGGTGCGCAGCACGCGTTCCAGGCGCCAGCCCAGCCGGTTGGGGCTGGCGCTTTCAAGGGCGAAATGGGTTTCGCCATGGCTGGACACGATGCCGGCGCCATAGATGGCAAGGCCATTGCCAGAACGGATCAGGCCGAATTCCACCGTGTACCAGTAAAGCCGCGCCAGCCGGCCGATGGCATCATGCGCCAGCGCCCTCAGCCCGCCCCGGCCATAGGCCTGCATATAATCGGCAAAGGCCGGATGGGCGAGCAGCGGGACGTGGCCGAACACGTCGTGGAACACATCGGGTTCCTGCAGATAATCCAGCTGATCGGGGCGGCGGATGAAATTGCCGGCCGGGAAGCGGCGGTTGGCGAGATGATCGAAGAACACCGCATCGGGCACCAGGCCGGGCACCGCCACCACCTGCCAGCCGGTGAGGCGCATGAGCTGATCATTGAGCCGGGCAAAATCCGGCACGCCGGGGCGGGTGAGATCGAGGCGTTGCAGGCCATCGAGAAATTCCGGCGCGACCCGGCCGGGCAGCAGGCGCGTCTGGCGATCGAACAGATGATCCCACACGCGGTGATCGGTGGGGGTATAATGGCCCCAATCCTGGGGGATGGTGCAATCGCCGCTGGTCACGCCTGTTTTTAGCAAGGGTGGCGGGGCATGGCGAGCTTCAGTATCAGGGCAGCAGCAAAGGGGAGAATTGCCAATGTCGCTGCCAGCGGAACGCACGCCGGTGATCATCGGGGTGGGCGAGGTGCTTGACCGGCCGGCTGATCCGGCCGCCGCGCTGGAGCCGCTGGCCCTGATGGAGGCGGCGGTGCGCGCCGCCGATGCCGATGCCGGCGGCGGTTTCCTGGCGCGGATTGACAGCCTTGACGTGATCAACCTGGTGAGCTGGCGATACGACCGGGTGGCGGCGCGGCTGGCCGAGCGGCTGGGCATCGTGCCGCCGCGCGCCGTTTATGGCCTGGTGGGCGGGGAGACGCCAACCACGAAGATCCACGAGGCCGCGCTCAGGATCATGAACGGCAACAGCGTGGTGGCGGTGGTGACCGGGGCGGAGGCGCAAAATGCCGTGGCCAAGGCCAAGGCCGCCGGCATCAGCCTGCCGTGGACGCCGCCGGCCAAGGCGCCGGAAAACCCGATCATCCCGTCCGAGCATGTGACCGAACTGGGCATGCGCCACGGCATTTTCCAGCCGATCCACATCTATCCGCTGTATGAAAATGCCACGGTGGCGGCCTGGGGCCTCACCCCGGCCGAGGCGCTGGCCGAAAGCGGGGCGGCCTATGAACGCATCAGCGCGGCGGCTGCCACCAATCCCAACGCCTGGGGGCGCAAGGCCTTCGCCGCCGCCGAAATCACCGGGGTGGCCGAGGACAACCGCATGATCTGCTGGCCCTATACCAAGCGGATGGTGGCCAACAACAATGTCAACGCCGGGGCCGCCGTGCTGATGACCACGCTGGCGGCGGCGCGGGCAGCGGGGATCGCGGAGGACCGCATCATCCATGTCCACGGCGGGGCGAGCGCGGGCGAGCACATGGATTATCTGAAGCGCGACCAATATGTGCACAGCTGCGCCCAGGATGCGGTGCTGGGCCAGGCGATGCGGATCGCGCCCGGCGGCTTTGACCGGGTGGAGCTCTACAGTTGTTTCCCCACCGTGCCAAAGATGGCGCGGCGCACGCTGGGGCTGGCGGCCGATGTGCCGCTGTCGGTGATGGGGGGGCTCAGCTTTGCCGGGGCCGGGCTGAATTGCTACATGCTGCATTCCACCTGCGCGATGGTGCATTCGCTGCGCGCCCGGCCGGCCGATCAGGCGCTGCTCTATGGCCAGGGCGGCTATGTCACCAAGCATCACGCGCTGGTGATCGGCTGCCGCCCGGCCGAGGCGGCCTGGCTGATGCTGAACCGCGACGTGCAGGATGTGGCCGAGGATGCGCGCGGTGACGTGCCGCGCTTTGATGGCGGCTTTGAAGGCGCGGCGGTGGTGGAAAGCTATAGCATCGTCTTTGGCCGCGAAGGCGAGCCCAGCCATGGCAGCGTGGTGGGCCGCACGGCGTCCGGCGCGCGCGTGTTTGGCCGGATCGATCTGGCCGAGGTGGCGCCGTTCCTGAGCCTGGCGCAAAGCCCGATCGGCCTGGCCGGGCGGGTGCATATGGGCGATGACGGCCTGCAGCAATGGCGGCTGGCGTAGCACTCGCCTCGCTTGGCTGCTGATAAATTCTCGTTTAATTTCTGTTATTTGGCCCGTTGACGGCGGGGCGAATCCGGCAAATCATGGCGCCACCCCAGCAAGGAGGAGGAGCCATGACCGATCTGGAACGGCAACTGAAAGGCTATAGCCTGGCGATGGTGGACATCGCCTATTGGCGGCCGGACCATCCCAAATTGCTGCAACAGTTCAGCTGGCAGCTTTATGATCTGGCGCCGCAGTTTCCGGAGCTGAAGCGGTTCCTGGATCACTGGCGGCGCGATGTTGAAGCCACCATCCATTCGGTGCGGGTGGCCCACCGCGGCCTGCTTGGCCCCAGCCAGTGGCGCAGCGTTGACGAGATCATGACCCTGCATTGAAACCGGGGCGCCGGGGCGCGGTTGCCCATCGTGGGCACATGCGCACTGGACCCGGCTTGACTCGCCCCTATCCTCATCTACTCCCGCGCGTTGGCATTGTAGCAATGAAACAGCCAAGCCAGAGGGACGGGGATGAAGAGCTGGAACTTCCTGCGCGCGGTCACGTTCAACGAAGTGCTGGGCAGCGAAGCGCCGGGCGTCGATGCTGACAGCAAGAAAAATGCCACGTCTCCGGCCATCATTGATGCTGAAAACACCGGCTCGCTGCGCGGAATGCTGGGCAACAACCTGCTGGCGTTCGAGCAATCGCTGCAGGATATTTCCCGGCTTCCCGATCAGTTCCGCCTGGTCATGGCGCCGATTGAAACGGCCGTGGCGCAAATGGGCCTGCTGCGGCGCCAGCTGGCGGCCAGCGAAGCCCAACTGGCCCGCGAGACGACCCTGGCCTCATCCTTGCAGCAGGATGTGGACCATCTGGCCGAGCGGCTTGACCGGCTGCAGCGGGACCTGCTGACCGAACAGACCAACACGGCCAGCCTGCAACAGCGGGTGATCAATCTGGACAGCGACAATGCCCGCCATGTGCAGGCCAATCTGCAATTGTCGGCCGCGCTGCAACGTTCGGAGGCCGAGCTGGCGGAAACGGCCAGCCAGTTGCGCGACAGCGCCCGCCAGCTGGCCGACATGGCCGTTGCCCAGGCCAATGCCGATCAGCGCATCAGCGAACTGCACGAAGCGCTGGAACGGGCCAATGGCGATTCATCCGGGCGGGAAACCCGGCTGGCGGCGCTGACGCTGAGCGAGAAGCAGCATCGCGCCCGGCTTGAACAGGCGACGCAATCGATCGCCGAGCTGGAAACCGCGGTGCGCCATTATGACGAACGCTATGGCGAAACGCTGGCGGCGCTGCAGCGCGAGCGTGACACCGCGGCCGGCCTGCGCACCGAGCTGAACCGCACCCGCCAGATGCTGATCGAGGTGCAGGCCCGGCTGGAAGGCCAGACGGAGACCGCCCAGACCCAATCGGCCATGCAGGAACAGCGGATCGAGAGCATGCGGGCCCGGCTGGCGGAAACCGATCATGGCCTGGCCATGGAGCGCCGTGCCCGCCGCGACAGCGAGTTCGAGCTGTCCCGGATCCGGGCATCGCTGGAATCGGCAACCCGCACCACGGCCGATCTGCGCGCGCAGCTGACCACCGCAACCGAGGCGCAGGCGGCGCTGACGCGCAAGCTGGCCGAGGAAAGCGAACGCAACCAGGCGCTGGCGGCCCAGCTCAGCGCCACGCGCGACAAGGCTGCCGAGGATTACAAGGAATTCCAGGCCAACATCGCCAGCTTCCGCTCGTCGGAATCGACCCTGAACGAGACCTTGTCGCGGCTGCGCCAGCGGCTGGTCGTGCTGGAAGCGGAGAATGAGCGGCTGCATCAGGCCCTGCCCAGCTTTGCCGCCAATCTGGCCGCCGAATAGGGAAGGTCAGGCCGGAGCCATCCGGTCAAGCGCGTGATAGAGCAGCACGCCGGCGCACACGGCGACATTCAGGCTGTCGGCCGTGCCGTGCATCGGCAGTTTCACCAGCGCGTCGCACTGGGCGGCATGGTCGGCGGGCAGGCCGGATTGTTCGTTGCCCATGAACAGGAAACAGGGCGCGGCATAGGTGTGGGCGCGATAATCCACCGTGCGCCCGGCGAGGGCGGCGCCCACCAATTGCCCCCGAACCCCGTGTTGCCCGGCGCGCAGCCAGCGGAAAAACTCGGCCGCGCTGGCCTGGGCCACCTGGCGGCTGAACAGCGCCCCCATCGAGGCGCGCACCGCCTCCACGCTGAACGGGTCACACGACTGGTCAAGCAGGATCACCCCGCCCGCCCCGGTGGCATCGCAGGTGCGCAGCATGGTGCCGAAATTGCCGGGGTCTTTCAGATTCTCCGCCACCAGCCACAGCGGCGCCGCGGTGCGGTCAATCCGGTCAAGCTCGGTCGAGGGGATGTCATAGGCGGCGGCGACGCCTGCGGCATTGGCCTTGCCGGTGAGGCGCTGCATCAGATCGGGCGTGGTGCGCAGCATCGTGCCGCGCGACTCGGCGGTGGCGCGGATCAGCGCGCCAGTGAGCGGATGGGCTTCGGCTTCGGGGGTGAACACCAGCGTGTGCGGCACCTGCCCGGCGGCCAGCGCCTCGGTGCAGACGCGCAGGCCTTCAGCCAGGAACAGGCCCTGTGCGCGCCGGCCCTTCTTCTCGGCCAGCGCCTTCAGGCTTTTCAGCACCGGATTGGCCGGCGAGGTGACATCGGTGATCTTTGGGGCGATGCGGTTCATCGGCCCGCCTTATCAGAGGGCGACGATATTGTAATTGTGCCAGAGGAAGATCGACAGCGCCCCCCGGTGCGGGCGCATCGGTTCGGCCAGGCTGCGCGCGCGCTTTTCGCTGGGCCTCGTGTCTTCCCCCAGCAGCCGCCCCAGTTGCACCTGCAAGGCCAGATCGCCGGCCGGGAACACATCGGGCCGGCCTTCGGCAAACAGCAGGTAAATCTCGGCCGACCAGCGGCCGATGCCCTTCACCGACGACAAGAGCGCGATCGCCGCCTCGTCTTCGGCGGGCAGCGCAGCAAAATCGATGCGGCCGCTGGCCACCGCCTCGGCCAGGGCATGAACATAGGAGGCTTTCTGCCCCGAAAGCCCGGCGGCGCGCAGGCCATCAAAGGGGGTGGCGGCGACGGCAGCCAGATCGTCCATGTCGCCGCCGCAGGCCGCCTCCAGCCGGTTCCAGATGCTCTGGGCGGCCTTGGTGCTCACCTGCTGGGCGACGATGGCGCGCATCATGGTGGCGCAGCCGCGCGGGCGCAGCCGGGGTTCGGGATAGCCATGGGCGGCGAGCGCGGCGGCCACGGCAGGATGCTGGCGGGCCAGCGCATCCAGGCTGGCGGTGAGTTGGCTGGCAGACAGGCCCATGGCGGCAAGACTAGGGCACCTGCGCTGCCCTTGCCAGCGCCGCCCGCGACAACAGGGCCGATTTCCGCGGATTTGGCCTTTTGGCGCCGGCAGGCTATGGTGGGCCATGGCTGAACCGCGTGGGCCCCGAGGCTTTTTCCACGACAAGAACCGGGCGTTCTGGTTGTTGCAGGGCGGCGGTTGGCTGGCCTATTTCCTGCTGCGCTCGCTTTCGGGCCTGGCCAATTCGATGGGGCTGGCCTTTCTGTTGCCCACCATCATCGTGACGGCCACCGGGGCATCGATCACCCTGCTGCTGGCCGCGGCCTATCGCCGGCTGATCGCCATGAAGCCGATTGTCACCTGGTCGGCCACCGCGCTGCTGCTGGTGGCGGCATCGGCGCTGTTTTCGGTGCTGGAAGTGTGGGCCCATGCCACCTTCTACCAGCCGGGCTGGCAGCCGCAGGGCATCGAGTTCCTGGGCGCGATCCTGCTGGATTTCTCGGTGCTGGGGGCGTGGACGGGGCTCTATTACGGCATCAACTATTATCTGCTGCTGGCCGAACAATCGGAACGCATGCTCACCATGGCGGCCCAGGCCAACAACGCCCAACTGGCCATGCTGCGCTATCAGCTCAACCCGCATTTCCTGTTCAACACGCTGAACAGCATTTCCACGCTGGTGCTGCTGAAGCAGACGGACCGGGCCAATGCCATGCTGTCCCGCCTTGCCAGTTTCCTGCGCTACAGCCTGGTGGGGGAGCGTGAGGGGCTGGCGACGGTGGCGCAGGAGGCCGAGGCGCTGAAGCTGTATCTGGATATCGAGCGCACGCGCTTTGAAAGCCGGCTGCGCACCCGGTTTGACATCGCGCCCGACGTGATGGAGGCGCGGCTGCCCAGCCTGCTGCTGCAACCGCTGATCGAAAACGCCATCAAATATGCCGTCACGCCATCGGAAGACGGGGCCGACATCCTGGTGGATGCCCGGCTGATGGGCGACCGGCTGGTGATCACCATCGCCGATACCGGGCCGGGGCTGGGCGGGGCACCGCCCGAGGCCGGCGGGACGGGCGTGGGCCTGGCTAATATCCGCGAGCGGCTGGCGCAAAGCTATGGCGCCGATCACCGCTTTGAACTGGCCGACAATGAACCCCATGGGCTGATCGTGCTGATAGATGTGCCCTATCAGACCGATGCGCAATCGCCGCCTGGCGCGCCACCGCCGCTCGCCGCAAAGCCTCCACTCGTCGCAAACCCGGTTGCCGCTCCGCAACTGGCCACCCAGATGTGACCCCAGAGTCTTTATGCCGATCCGCACCATCCTGGTTGATGACGAACCGCTGGCCATCCAGGGGCTGGAACTGCGCCTGCAGCCGTTCGAGGATATCGAGATCATCGAACGCTGCGCCAACGGCCGCGAGGCGATCAAGGCGGTGCGCGCCCACAAGCCGGATCTGGTGTTCCTGGATATCCAGATGCCGGGCTTTGACGGGTTTCAGGTGGTGGCCGGGCTGGCCGACATCGAACCGCCTTTGTTCGTGTTTGTCACCGCCTTCACCCAGCATGCGCTGAAAGCCTTTGAGGCCGAGGCGGTGGATTATCTGCTCAAGCCGGTGGAGGAGGAGCGGCTGGCCGCCACCATCGAACGGGTGCGCCAGCGTCTGGCCGAACGGCAGGGCGCGCAAGGGGCGGAGCGGCTGAAGGAAATATTGTCGGAAGTGGCGCCCGAAGCCCTGCCCGATGATCTGGGCGAGGCCGCCCAGGGCAGCCGTTATGAGAAGATCATCAACATCAAGGACCGTGGCCAGATTTTCCGGGTGGACGTGGCCGATATCGAACGCATCGATGCCGCCGGCGATTACATGTGCATCTACACCGCCGATCAGACGCTGGTGCTGCGCGAGACGATGAAGGATCTGGAACGGCGGCTGGACCCGAAGAAGTTCCAGCGCATCCACCGCTCCACCATTGTCAATCTCGACAATATCAAGAGCGTGAAGCCGCACACCAACGGCGAATGTTTCCTGCTGCTGGGATCGGGCGCGCAGGTGAAGGTCTCGCGCTCCTACCGGGATGTGGTGGCACGCTTCCTTTAGGCGAACAGGCCCTGGCGCTTGGCGGCGCTCAACAGTTCGGCGCGGATGTTGGTGCCGGGCTTGGCCAGCCAGTCCTGCATCGCGTCTGACAGCGGCTCCAGCGCGGCGTTGCGCACCATCGCCTTGATCGGGCCGATGCCGGCCGGCGTGATCGACAGCCGCTCCACCCCCAGGCTCATCAGCGCCAGCGCCTCCAGCGGCCGCCCGCCCATCTCGCCGCACACCGTCACCGGCACATCATGCAGGGCCGCGGCGCACACCACGCGGCGGATGACCCTGAGGATGGCGGGGGACAGCCAGTCATAGCGATCGGCCAGCCGGGGATTGGCCCGGTCGGCGGCGAACAGGAATTGCGTCAGGTCATTGGTGCCGATCGAGACGAAATCGGTCATCGGCAGCAGCAGGTCCAACTGCTCGATCAGCGCCGGCACCTCGATCATCGCGCCATAGAGGATTTCGGCCGGCACCGCGCGGCCCCGGCTGGCCAGCCGCTCCTTCTGGGCCTCCATCAGGGCGCGGGCCTCGGCAAATTCCCAGGGTTCGGAGACCATGGGGAACATCACCGCCAGCGTGCGGCCGGCGGCGGCCTCCAGCAGGGCGCGGGCCTGCACCTTCATCAGGCCGGAGCGGCCGAGCGCGAGGCGCAGCGCGCGCCAGCCCATCGCCGGATTCTCGTCCTCCTCGTCCCCGTCCAGATAGGGCACCGCCTTGTCGCCGCCGATATCCACCGTGCGGAACACCACCGGCTTGTCACCGGCGGCATCCAGCACCGATTGATACAGCGCCTGCTGGCGCTCGCGGCGCGGCAGCGTGGCGGAAACCAGGAACTGGAATTCGGTGCGGAACAGGCCGATGCCATCGGCGCCGGCCTGGGCGATGCTGGCGGCATCATCCACCAGCCCGGCATTCATATACAGGCTGATCTGGCGGCCATCGCGCGAGATCGCCGGCAGGTCGCGCACCTTGGCCCATTCCTCGGCCTGGCGGGCCTTCAGCGCGCGCATCGCCTGATAGGATTTGATGGTGGCCGCCGTGGGCCGCACCAAAAGGGCATTGTTGCCGGCATCGACGATCAGTTCATCGCCATCGTTCACATGCGCAAACAACTGCCCGACCCGGCCCAGCACCGGCACGCCCATGGCGCGCGCCACGATGATCACATGCGCGGTCAGGCTGCCTTCTTCCAGCACCACGCCCTTCAGCTGGCGCTTGTCATACTCCAGCAGTTCGGCCGGGCCCAGGTTGCGGGCGATCAGGATGGTATCGCCCGACAGGCCCAGCTTGGCCGCGGTATCAAGCTGGCCCGACAGGATGCGCAGCAGCCGGTTGGACAGATCATCCAGATCGGTGAGCCGTTCGCGCAGGTAGGGATCATCGATGCTGCGCATGCGCAGCCGGTTGCGCGACTGCACCCGCTCCACGGCGGCTTCGGCGGTCAGGCCGGTTTCGATCGCCTCGTTGATGCGCCGCGCCCAGCCTTCGTCATAGGCGAACATCTTGTAGGTTTCGAGGATCTCGTGGTGATCGGTGCCGGCGACGAATTCGGCCTGGCCCATCATCCGCTCGATCTGGTCACGCATGCGGCGGAAGGCTTCGACCAGCCGGGCGCGTTCGGTGTCGACATCGTCGGCCACCGTGTGTTCCACCACCACGCGGGGCTGGTGAAACACCGCCACCCCGCGGGCGAGGCCATCCACCAGCTTCAGGCCATTCAGGCGGATCGGCCCCGAATTGGCGGCGCGCATCCGCATCGCCTGGGCATCGTCCACCAGCCCGGCGCCGTGGATCAGCTCGGAAAGCACCATGGCGACGGTTTGCAGCGCCTCGATCTCCACCTCGGCATAATCGCGGGCCTGGCGGTGCTGCACGGCCAGCACGCCGATGGCCGCTTCCCGCCGCACGATCGGCACGCCGCAGAAACTGTGGAAATCATCCTCCCCGGTTTCCGGGCGATAGGCGAAATCGGGGTGGGCTTTGGCCTCGGCCAGGCTCAGCGGCTCGCGGCGGGCGGCGATATTGCCCACCAGCCCCTGCCCCATCGACAGGCGCGTGACATGCACCGCCGATTGCGCCAGGCCTTGCGTGGCAAACAGTTCCAGCACGCCATCGCGCAGCAGATAGATGGAGGCGACCTCGCTGTTCAGCTCGGCCGCAACGATGCGCACCACCTGGTTCAATTTGGCCTGCGCGCCCGTCTTGGCCGCCATCACGTCGTGCAGGCGGCGCAGGATGATGCGGGCGGCGCTGGCGGGTGGCATCAGGCGGCGGCCTCCCGCGTGCTGGCGCGGGACAGGGCGGCCTCGGCCTCGGCCACCAGTTCGGCGATGATCTCGGCCACCGGCTGCACCTTGGTGACCATGCCCACCGATTGCCCGGCCATCAGGCTGCCGGTTTCCACATCGCCTTCCACCACGGCGCGGCGCAGCGCCCCGGCCCAATAATGTTCGATGGCCAGTTGGCCGGCGGCCAGATCCATCTCGCCGCGATCAACCGCGGCGGCCACCTCGCGCTGGCGCTCGTTGAAGGCATCGCTGCCGGCGTTCTTCAGGGCGCGCACCGGGATCACCGGCAGGCGCGGATCGATCTGCACCGAAGCGATGGCCTCACGCGCGCTGGCCCGCACAAACGCCTGCTTGAACTTGTCGTGCGCCACGCTTTCGGCGGCCGCGGCAAAGCGGGTGCCCAGCTGCACGCCGGCGGCCCCCATGTCGAGATAGGCGGCAATCGCATTGCCGCGCCCGATGCCGCCGGCGACAAACACCGGCACATCGCGGATCACCGGCAGGATTTCCTGCGCCAGCACGGTGAGGGACACCGGGCCGATATGGCCGCCGGCCTCCGACCCTTCGATCACGATGGCATCAACGCCCGAACGCACCAGCTTTTTCGCCAGGGCGGCAGTGGGCGCAAAACACATCAGCTTCGCGCCAAAGCCCTTGATGGCGGCAATCGCCGGGCCGGGGGGCAGGCCGCCGGCCAGCACGACATGGCTCACCTGCTGCCGCGCGCACACCTGGATCAACTCGTCAAGCTGCGGGTGCAGGGTGATGAGGTTGACGCCGAACGGCTGGTCGGTCAGCGCGCGGGTGGCGGCGATCTCGGCCTCCAGCAGCGCCGGCGGCATTGCCCCGCAGGCCAGCACGCCAAAGCCGCCGGCATTGGAGATGGCCGACACGAGATGACGCTCGCTCACCCAGGTCATGGCGCCGGCCATGATGGCATGGCGCGTGCCCAGGAATTCGCGGCCGCGCGCCGAGGCGGCATCCAGATGCGGGGTGGCGCTCATGCCTCGCCCTCGCTGGCCGGCGCCGGGCCATCCAGGCCATAGGCGGTGTGCAGCACGCGCACGGCGAGTTCGACATAATCCTTGGGGATCAGCACGCTCACCTTGATTTCCGAGGTGGTGATGGCCTGGATGTTGATGCCGCGGCTGGCCAGCGCGCGGAACATGGTGGCGGCCACGCCGGCATGGCTCTTCATGCCCACGCCCACCACGCTGATCTTGGCCACGTCGTCATCAGCGATCAGGCTCTGGAAACCGATGGCCTCGCGCGCCTTTTCCAGCACATCGGTGCTGGCCGGCAATTGCGCGCGCGGCACCGTGAAGGTCACATCGGTGCGGCCTTCCTCCTTGGCGATGTTCTGGACGATCATGTCCACATTCACATTGGCATCGGCCAGCGGGCCAAAGATGCTGGCCACCACGCCCGGCCGGTCGGCCACGCCCACCAATGTCACCTTGGCTTCACCCCGGTCGGCCACCACGCCGGCGATCAGTTCGCGTTCCATCTCGTCATCCTCGTCAACCACCAGCGTGCCGGGCGCGTCGGAAAAGCTCGACAACACCTGCACCACCACTTTTTCCTTCATGGCCAGTTCGACTGACCGGGTTTGCAGCACCTTGGCACCCACGCTGGCCAGTTCCAGCATTTCCTCATAGGTGATCTTCATCAGCTTGCGGGCGCGCGGCACGATGCGCGGATCGGTGGTGTAAACCCCGTCCACATCCGTGTAGATGTCGCAGCGGTCGGCCTTCACCGCCGCCGCCAGCGCCACCGCCGACGTGTCTGATCCGCCACGGCCCAGCGTCGTCACCCGGCCATCGCGGGTCATGCCCTGGAAACCCGGCACCACGGCCACCGCACCGGCCTTCATGCTGCTGATGATCGCCTCGGTGCCGATCTCCTCGATCCGGGCCACGCTGTGCGCGGCGCTGGTGTGGATCGGCAATTGCCAGCCCAGCCAGCTGCGCGCGTTCACGCCCAGCGCCTGCAGCGTGATCGCCAGCAGGCCCGAGGTGATCTGTTCGCCGGCGGCCACCACCACATCATATTCGGCCGGATCCGCCAGCGGGGAGGCTTCGCGGCAATAGCCAACCAGCCGGTCCGTCTCCCCGGCCATGGCGGAAACCACCACCGCCACTTCGTTGCCGGCATCAACCTCGCGCTTCACGCGGGCGGCGACATTGCGGATCCGCTCAGTCCCCGCCATCGAGGTGCCGCCAAATTTCATCACGATCCGGGCCATGGCCGGCAATGTCCTTCGATAAGCCTGCTACACTATTGCCCTTGCCTGATAGGAACGTGGAGGGGCATTGGCAAGAAAGCCCTGTTCCAACCGGACGCAAGAAAATGTCTCAAGCCGCCAGCATCAACCCCGATGAAGCCGCCTTCTTCGGCAAGCTTGCCGCCGATTGGTGGAACCCCAGGGGCACATCGGCGATGCTGCACCGCATCACCCCGGTGCGGGTGGCGCATATCCGTGGGCTGGCGCTGGCGCATTTCGGGCTGGATGCGCGCAGCCGGCGGCCGCTGGCCGGACTGGCGGCGCTGGATGTCGGCTGCGGCGCCGGGCTGATGGCCGAGCCGCTGGCGCGCATGGGCGCCGCCACCAGCGCCATCGATGCCGCGGCGGAGAATATCGCCGCCGCCCGCGCCCATGCCGATGGCCAGGGCCTGGCCATTGATTATCAGTGCATCGCCGTCGAGGAGCTGGCCGCCGGCGGCGCGCGCTTTGATCTGATCACCTGCCTTGAGGTGGTGGAGCATGTGGCTGGGCGCGATGCGTTTTTCGCCGCCATCGCGCAACTGCTGAAGCCCGGCGGCCTGGCGGTGTTTTCCACGCCCAACCGCACGCCGGCCAGTTGGGCGGTGGTGATCGCCGGGGCGGAATATGTCACCCGCTCCATCCCCCGGGGCGCGCATGACTGGAACCGGTTCTTCACCCCGGCCGAACTGGCCGAGGCCCTCACCCACGCCGGCCTGACGCCGGGCGAACCGGCCGGCCTCAGCTGGCGGCCGGGCAAGGGCTTCGTGATCGGCCGCGATGTTTCGGTGAATTATTTCCTCACCGCCACGAAAGCTCAGGCGCGGTAAAGCCCGGCGATCACCGCCACCGCAGCCGCCGCGGCGGCCGGATCGGGCGCCTCGTCGGCATCGTTGAAGCCCACCGCCTCGCTGGCGCCGACATCCTGCACCACGATGCCATCCGGGCGCGGCACCATGTTGATGTCGCGGTAATAGAGCCCGTAGGTCAGTTCCGGTTGCGGCGGCAGCCAGCCGATCTGGCCGCGCACCGGGATGATGCTGTCATCCCGCATCAGGGCACGGGCGCCATAGCCGGTGCAGTTGAAGATCACCCGTTCGGGGATGCGGGCGAAATCGGCCGGGCTGGCCAGCGTGATCGGCACGAAACGGCCGCCGGCGGCGAGAAATTCCTGTTCCAGCGTCGCTGCCAGCTGGGCGACATTGAACGTCATCATGCTGCCCCGGCGGGCATGGGCCACGGCAAAGGGATGCGCGCCGGGGCCAAGCGTTTCGCTGCGCGGGCTGATGTCGGCGATGCGCTCCTCGTAATTCACGAAGGTGTCGGTGCCGCCACCGGGCAGCGGCACCGCATCCTTGGGCCGGCGCTGTGGCGGCGCATCGGAGAGCATATAGCGGTCCATGAACGCCACCGGCGTGCCGGCGCGGCCCAGATAGGCCTGGTGCACGGCCCAGCTGCGCCGGGCCATCGCCTCCCAGCGGGCAGCAAAGCCGGCATCCACCGCGCCGTCCATGGCAATGCGGCTGTGCGGCGTCCAGGTGCCGGTGGCGCGGGCCGAGCGCACATCGGGAAAACGATCCTGGGCATAGATGGTGACAGCCAGGCCCATGCGCTGGGCGGTGATCGCGGTGGTGAGGCCGATGGCGCCGGCGCCCACCACCGCCACCGCTTTCGCCCCGGCCTGCAACGCCAGCGGCACGGCGGCGGCGGCCGAACCCCAGCCCAGCGACCAGCCGCTGCCGCCATGGCCATAATGATGGATCACCAGCCGGCCGGCCAGGCGTTCGGCGGCAATGCGCGGGCCGGCGGCGCGGAACGGGCGCAGGCACACGCTGATCCGCATCAGCCGGCCAGGCCGGGCATCCAGCGGCGCGATGGCGGCGCGCGGGGCAAAGCCGGCCTGGGCCAACGCCGGGGCGGCGGCCAGCCCGGCGAAACCCAGCGCGATCTGGCGGCGATTGATCATCATGGCCTTCCCCCCGGCGGCTGTGCCCGCACCCGTTCGCAACTTGGGCAGGCTTGGCGCGGCATCAACCCTGTGCAAGTCTGGCGGAAAAGTCAGGATTGGAGGATACGCGCCATGACCACCCCGCTCACCGGCATCCACCACAGCGCCTATCGCTGCCGCGATGCCGAGGAAACGCGCGCCTTCTATGAGGATGTGCTGGGCCTGCCGCTGGCCGCCGTCGTGCAGGAGGAGCAGGAACCCGGATCGCGCCTGCCCAACCCGTTCGTCCACCTGTTTTTCCGCATGGGCGATGGCAAGTTCATCGCCTTCTTCGATGCCCCCAACAGCGTGAAGGACGGCGATTTTGCGCTGGTCCACGGCTTTGACCGGCATGTCGCTTTCGAAGCCGAGGACGAGGCGCGGCTGCTGGAATGGCAGGCGAAACTGAACGCCGCCGGGGTGCCCTGTTTCGGGCCGATCGATCATGGCTTCGTGAAATCGGTCTATTTCGCCGATCCCAACGGCCTGCCCCTTGAGATCACTGCGCGCGTGGCCCGCCATGATGCCATTCTGGCGGAAGACGCCAAGGCCGCCCATGCCGTGCTTCAGGCCTGGACGGCGCGCAAGGCCGCCGCCCGCGCCGAAGGGCGCGCCGCGTGAGCTTTGCCCGCATCCCGCTGCTGATCGCCTTTCGCGAGGCGGTGGGCCTGCGCGACACCTATGGCGGCATCGATGGCGTGGTGGCGTTGCAGGCGCATCATCTGAAGCCCGAGACGCCGTCTGACACCATCGTGATCTTCATGCACCCGATGGGCATCATGCATTATCTGCCGCTGCCCGGCGCGCTGGCCGAGGCCGGCTGCCATGTGCTCACCGCCGTCTCGCGCTATCCCAACAATGATTCGGCGCTGATCATGGAAAAGGTCGCGGTCGATCTGGGGCGCTGGGTGGCGCATTGCCGCGAGGTGCTGGGCTATGCCCGCGTGGTGCTGGCCGGCTGGTCGGGCGGCGGCAGCCTGGCGCTGTTCTACCAGGCCGAGGCGGCCGACCCGCAGGTGACCCACACGCCGGCCGGTGAGCCCTTCCCGCTGGCTGCGGCGAAACTGCCGCCGGTGGATGGCATCATGCTGCTGGCCGCCCATGTCTCGCGCAGCCAGACGCTCACCGAATGGCTGGATGCCGCGGTGATCGACGAGGCCGGGCCGGTGCGCGATCCCCAGTGGCATCTCTACAGCCGCGAATGCCCGCAGCCGCCATACAGCGCGGAATTTCTGGCCGCCTATGCCACCCGGCAGGTGGCGCGATCCAATCGCATCACCGCCTGGGCTGAAGCGCAGCTGGCGGCGCTGAAAGCCAACGAGGGCCCGCATGCCGAACGCGCCTTCATCGTGCACGGCACCATGGCGGCGCCCTGCTGGCTCGATCCGGCGGTGGATGCCAACGACCGCGCGCCGGGCCGCTGCTATCTGGGCGATCCCCGGCTGATCAACGATTCGCCCGGCGGGCTGGGCCGCTTCACCACCCTGCGCTCATGGCTGTCGCAATGGAGCCTGAAATCCAACGCCTGTGCACTGAAGGTGGGCCACCGCATCCGCGTGCCGGTGCTGGTGGTGGGCAACAGCGCCGATGATGCCTGCACGCCCAGCCACACGCGGCGCCTGTTTGCGTGCGTGCCCAATGCCGCATCGCGCGAACTGCACGAGGTGAAGGGCGCCACCCATTATTATGCCTTCCAGCCCGATCATCTGCGCACGGCAGCGGGGCTGGTGACCGACTGGCTGGCCCGCACCGGCTGATCTTACGGCAACACCTTGTGCCAGTTGGTGATCGACCGGCTTTCGAACAGGCCGGCCTGATGATAAGGATCGGCATTGGCAAAGGCGATGGCGGCGTCGCGATCATCAAATTCCATGATCAACAGGCTGCCCATCGCCCGGCCATCAGGGCGCAGCAGCGGCCCCGCCACCAACACCTGATCCTTGTGGTCATTGATATGGGCGAGGTGCGCGGGCCGGTTTTCGGCGCGCAGATCGGCCGAATCGGGCTTGTCGATGCAGTGGATGGCAAACCAGGGCATGGCCATGGTTCTGCACCGGCAGCGCTGCCCCGTCCAGCCCCAGAGTTTGGCAGCGGTGGGGCCGGATGCCCGGGCCGCCGCCATGGTTGACGCCCGCGCCCGGCTGGGCTATGCGCCGCCCCCTGTTGCAGACCGCCCCGATTGCGGGTCGTGCTGCGTCCACAGATTCGGTTCACGATTTTTGCACCAAGGACGTTTCCCATGTCGCGCGTTTGCGAACTGACCGCCAAGGGCCGCCAGATCGGCCACAACGTGTCCCACGCCAACAACAAGACCAAGCGCACTTTCCTGCCCAACCTGCAGAATGTGACGCTGATTTCCGATGCGCTGGGCCGCGGCGTGCGGCTGCGCGTGTCGATGAACGGCCTGCGTTCGGTGGAGCATGTCGGCGGGCTGGACAATTGGCTGCTGAAGACCAGCGACGAGCTGCTGTCTGACCGCTGCGTCAAGCTGAAGAAGGAAATCAGCAAGAAGCTCGCCGCCGCGGCCTGAGGGCTGCGCGCCGCGCCTTGCGCATGATGGCGGCCGGGGCCCTGCTCCGGCCGCTTTCGTGCGTCTGTGGCGGAATGTCAGTCTGCCAGTTCCAGTTGCAGCAACAGGCTCCGCTGCGCGCGGTTGAAATTGTCGTCGGAGCAGACATAGACAATGGTGCGCGCGCCGTCGCGCACCAGGGTGAGGCCCTCCATATTGTCCACCGGCCACGGCCCGCCCGGCCCCCAGCGCGCCAGTTCGGTGCTGGTCGCCGCCGCCCCGCCGGCCAGCACCGGGGCCAGATCCACCAGCGTGATCGCCGCCGCCACCGTGGTGCCATCGAACTTGCGGTGCAGCGCCAGCAGGCGGTGATCATCCAGCACCGTGATATCGGTGGGGGCAAAGCCGGCCGGCACCGGCACGCCGATGGCGCGCGGCGGCTGGCCCGGCCGCCACAGCAGCGCCACCGCCAGCCCATCGGGCCGGCGCGCATCCTCCGACAGCCACAGCAACTGGCCATCGGGCAGCCGGGCCAGCGATTCGCCGCCGCCGTTGCGTGGCCAGCTTGCCGCCAGCGTGTGGAAGATCGTGGGCAGCGGCCGGAACGGCGGGCGCTGCCCGGCCATCACCAGGATGCGGTGCTGCTGCTCCATGCTGATCAGCATGCCGCCATCGGGCAGCAGCACCACCGCCTCGGCATCCCGGTCGGCCTTGGTCTCGCCATCGACCAGGCCGGCCATGCGCGCGCCGGCCACACCCACCAGCCGTCCATCGGCCAGCACCGGGGCAAAACCCAGCCACTGGCCAGCATCGGTGATCGCCACGATCTGGCCATTGCCCGCCGCCGCCAGCCCGGAAAGCCCGCCGAAATCGGCATCATCGCTGCCCAGTTCCAGCCCGGCCAGCAGGGTGAAGGGGCCGATGCGGCTGCCGCTGCCGGCCAGCGGCCGGGCGCTCACCGCCACCGGCCGCTCCGGCGCCAACGGCCCGGCCCGCGCCGGCACCAGTTCCAGCCACAGCACGGCCAGCGCCGCCGGGATCAGCAGCAGCGGCGCCGCCCAGCCGGCCAGCCGGCGGGTCCACGGCTTTTTCGCACGCTCCATGCCGCAAGCCCATAGCAGGCCGGCGCTGCTGCCGCTATCGCTGGCGGCATGACCCCCCGCGAAATGCTGAAGCGCGTGTTTGGCCACGATGGATTTCGTGGGGACCAGGAAGCCATCGTGGCCGATGTGCTGGCCGGCCGCGACGTGCTGGCGATCATGCCCACCGGCGCCGGCAAATCCATTTGCTATCAGTTGCCGGCACTGATGCGGCCGGGCACCGGCATCGTGATTTCGCCGCTGATCGCCCTGATGGAAGACCAGGTGCGCGCGCTCAAGGCCGCCGGCGTGCGCGCCGCCACGCTCAACAGCCAGTCAGCCGATGCCGGGCAGGTGTGGCGTGACATGGCCGATGGCCAGCTTGATCTTCTCTATGTCTCGCCCGAACGCGCGCTCACCGATGGGTTCGGCACCTTGCTGGCCCGCACCGAAATCGCGCTGATCGCCATCGATGAAGCCCATTGCGTGAGCCAGTGGGGCCATGATTTCCGCCCCGAATATCGCCGGCTGCGCGGCCTGTGTGACAGCCTGGCCGGGGTGCCGCGCATCGCGCTCACGGCCACCGCCGATCGCGAAACCCGCGGCGATATCGCCGTGCAACTGGGCATCACGCCCGATCGCATCCGGCTTTCGGGCTTTGACCGGCCCAACATCCGTTATGAAGTGGCCGGGCGCGATCATCTGCGCCGGCAATTGCTGGCCTTTCTGGCCGGCCAGGCCGGGCAGGCCGGCATCATCTATGCCCCCACCCGCGCCGCCACCGAAACCATTTGCGGCTGGCTGACTGAGGCCGGCATCCGCGCCCGCCCCTATCACGCCGGGCTGGACGCCATCACCCGCAGCCGCCACCAGGCCGATTTCGTCACCGCCGAGGACATGGTGATGGTGGCGACCATCGCCTTTGGCATGGGGATCGACAAGCCGGACGTGCGCTTTGTTGCCCATGCCGGCCTGCCCAAATCGATCGAGGCCTATTATCAGGAAACCGGGCGGGCCGGGCGCGATGGCGATCCGGCGGTGGCGCATCTGATCTGGGGCGGGGAGGATGTGGCGCGGCTGCGCGCCTTCATCGCCGCCGGCGAAGGCAGCGAGGCGCACAAGGCCAGCGAGACGCGCCGGATGAACGCGCTGATCGCCTTTCTGGACACCGCCGCCTGCCGCCGCGCCGCGCTGCTGCGCTATTTCGGCGAAACCCCGGCCGAACGCTGCGGGAATTGTGACAATTGCCTCAACCCGCCCAGCCTGGTGGATGCCACCGAAGCGGCGCGCAAGCTGCTTTCGGCGGTGTATCGCACCGGGCAGCGGTTTGGCGTTGCGCATCTGATCGATGTGCTGGCCGGCAAGGCCAGCGAGAAGGTGGCGAAATTCGGCCATGATCGCAGCAGCGTGTTTGGCATCGGCCGCGATTGGCCGGCCGAACAATGGCGCAACCTGGCCCGCCAGCTGGAGGCGGTGGACGCGCTGGAGCGGGATCCCGAAGGCGGCGGGCTGGTGCTGGGCCCGGCGGCACGGCCGATCCTGAAGGGCGAGGTGCCGATCGCGCTGAAACAGGCCCCAAAACCGGCCAGCGCGCGCCGCAGCGCCAGCGGCCGCAGCGCCGGCAATGCGGAAATCGCGGCGGCCGATCAGCCGCTGTTCGAACGGCTGCGCCAGTTGCGGCGGCAATTGGCGGCCGAAGCCGGGGTGCCGCCCTATATCGTGTTTTCCGATGCCACGTTGCGCGCCATGGCCGCCAGCCGGCCGCGCGATCTGGCCGGCATGGCCCGCATTCCGGGCGTGGGCGCGGTGAAGCTGGAAAGCTGGGGCGCGGCCTTTCTGGCGGCGATCAACGCGCCCGGCTAAGGCAGGTTATCAGCGGCAGGGATTGCCGCCGCGTTCGATGGCCGCGCCGGTGAGGCCGCCCACCAGACCGCCGATCAGCAGGCCGACGCCGCGTTCCCGCCGGTTGGCCAGGCCAAAGCCCAGCGCCGCGCCCGAAAGCGCCCCCACCGCCGCGCCGCGCCCACTGGGCGGGCGGCAGCCGGGATCATCATGGGCATAGGGCCCGCTGCGCCAGCCGCCGGCACCCAGCGGCGGCGGGCCATCGCCATAGCCCATCGCGGCATAGCCATAGGGCGGCGGCGGTGCCAGCGGCGCTGGCGCGGCGGCCTGGTCATAGAGCTGGTAGAGCGCGCCGGGAGCCACCGCGCCCGGGACCGCGCCACTGATGCGCGGGCGGGGGAAAGTGGCATCGGGCGGAGCCATGCCGGGTTGCAACACCACCGGCTGGCCGGGGCGGAGCAGTTCGGCAGGCTGGGCGGCGGCGGGCGCGGTGCCGGCAAGCGCCAGCAGGGCGGCAACGGCAAGGGTGCGGCGGTGGATCATGGCCGGCAGGCTGCGCCCGCCACGCTGAACCCCTGCTGAACCCTGTTGCCGGCCGGCGCGGGCTGGCGCACACTGGCGTGGCAACGGCACCAGAGGAGACCCCGATGCGCCCGATCATCCATCTTGTCACCGCCCTCGCGCTGGCCGGCAGCAGCCTGACCCCGGCGATGGCGCAAACCGGCCAACCAGCGGCGCCCACCACCGGCGCGGCCGGCACCAGCCCGATCCCGGAACTCTATGAAACCGGCGGCAAGACCTACAAGACCCTGGAGGAATGCCAACGCGCCAAGAAGCGTGCCAAGGCCCGCGCCGCCATCGCCGGCGCCGTGATCGCCGGCGCGGCCACGGCGGCGCTGGGCGGCAATGTGGGGGAAACCGCACTGGTTGCCGGTGCCGGCGCCCTGGCCGGGCGCGAACTGGCAAAATCGAAAAACAAGCAGTGCTGAACCCCGGCTATTCGGCTGCCATGCGCCCCAGCGGGTGGCGGCCGAGCCGGTTCGGCTGAAAGCCGCCAAGCTGCCGCCCCACCAGCGCCCAGCGCACCGGGCGCAACAGCGGCACGAATTGCGGATCGGCCATCAGCGCGGCCTCGGCAGCGCCGGCCTGGGCCAGCCTTTCGGCCGGATCATTGCCGGCGCGCGCCGCCGCCGCCAGCAGCCGATCGGCCGCCGGCACGCAGGCGAGGCCGCCGCCGCAGCGCCAGCGCCCCAGAAAGGCCACCGCATCGGGCACCCGCGCCACCTGCTCCACCAGGCGCAGTTCGGCCCGGGCCGGCGGGGCGGCGGCAATGGCGATGCCCAGCGGCGCCAGGCTGGTGGCCAGCGTATCGGCCATCTGCTGCCATTCATTGCCGGCCGGCACCGCCATCCGCAGGATCAGCGGGTGCTGCGGGCCAAAGCCGGCCTGCGCCAGCAGCGCTGTGGCGGCGGCGCGGCGATCCGCCAGCGGGCGGGCGCGATCATCGGTGGCCGGCGGCAGATCAGGCCACAGCCGGGCCTGCGGCGCCAGCGCGGCCAGCGCCAGCCGGTTGGCCAGCGGCGCACCATCGGCGGCCAGCGCCAACGCCCGGCGCAGGCGGGCATCGGCCAGCACGCCCGCCGGCCGCAGCACCAGGCCGATCACCCCGTCCACCGCCTCCACCCGCAGCGCACCGCGCTGGCTGCTGCTGCGCGCATCCGCAAGGCCCGGCAGGCCGGCCCCCAGCACCAGCGCGCGATCGCCCGCCACAAAGGCCCGGATGGCGGCCGGCACCGGTTCCACGCTCAGGCTGATGCGGGCGGCGCGGGCGGCGGGCTGGGGCAGATCGGCGCGCCGGTCAAGCTGCCAGCCGGTTTCGGCACGGCGCGCGGCATAGGGGCCGGGAAAGGCCCGGCCGCGCCGATCGCGCACTGCCAGCGCCGGTTCGGCCAGCCAATCAAGCAGGTGCGGCGTTGCCGGGCGCGGCGCCAGTTCCACCACCCGCGCGATCGGCGCCCGCGCGGTGCCGCGCGCCGCCAGGCCGGCCGCGGCCAGCGCCCGGCGGTGCGGCGCCGGCGTGCGCGCCAGGCTGGCCACCACATCGCGCGCGGCCAGTTCACGGCCGCCATTGCCGCCGTTGGCCGCCGGCCAGCGCACCGGGGCCAGCCGCAGGATCAGATCGCTGCCTTCATCCAGAAACCGCCAGCTGGTGGCAAGGCCGGGCGCCAGTTCGCCGGCCGGGCCGCGGGTGATCAGCGTGGCTTCGCTGGCTTCGGCGGCGAGCGCTGCGGCCACGGCCGCCGCCTCCGCCTCCTCGCCGGCCACCGCCACCGCCAGCGTGCCACCCGGTGGGCCGGCGGAACAACCGGCCAGCAGCAGGGCCGCCGCAACGGGCCATCCCAGGGCACGCGGGAAACGGATCAGGGGCATGGCCACAGCCTAGCGCGTCTTGGCCGCTGTTCAACCAAGCTTGCTTGTGGGAAACCGGTGCCCGCGCGTATGGAGGGGCATGGACATCGCCACCGACATCATCGCGCTGGTCGGCAACACGCCGCTGCTCACCCTGAAGGGGCCCAGCGCCGAAACCGGCTGCACCATCCTGGGCAAGGCCGAATTCCTCAACCCCGGCGGCAGCGTGAAGGACCGCGCCGCGCTGGGCATCATCGAGGATGCCGAACAGCGCGGTGTGTTGAAACCCGGCGGCATCATCGTGGAGGGCACCGCCGGCAACACCGGCATCGGCCTGGCCGTGGTGGGGGCGGCGCGCGGCTATAAAACGATCATCGTCATGCCCGAAACCCAGAGCCGCGAGAAGCAGGACACGCTGCGCGCGCTGGGCGCCGAACTGGTGCTGGTGCCGGCCGCGCCCTATGCCAATCCCGGCCATTATGTGCACACCAGCCGCCGGATCGCCGAGGAAACGCCGGGCGCCATCTGGGCCAACCAGTTTGACAATGTGGCCAACCGGCTGGCGCATATCCGCACCACCGCGCCGGAAATCTGGCGGCAGACGGGCGGGCGCATCGATGGCTTCACCTGCGCGGTGGGCACCGGCGGCACGCTGGCCGGCGTGGCACTGGGCCTGCGCGCCGAAAAGCCCGGCATCACCATCGCGCTGACCGATCCCGAAGGCGCGGCGCTGTACAATTATTTCGCCCATGGCGAACTGAAGGCGGAAGGTTCGAGCGTGTCGGAAGGCATCGGCCAGTCGCGCATCACCGGCAATCTGGATGGCCTCAACGTGGATGCGCAATTCCGCGTGCCCGACAGCGAAGGGCTGGCCTGGGTGCGCCGGCTGAACGCCGAGGAGGGCCTGTGCCTGGGCCTGTCTTCGGGCATCAATGTGGCCGGCGCGGTGCGGCTGGCGCGGCTGATGGGGCCGGGCCATATCATCGCAACCATCTTGTGTGACAGTGGTTTGCGTTACCTTTCAACGATTTACAACCATGAATGGCTGGCTGCCAAGGGGCTTGCCCCGGCCTGATCGCCGCCGTTATGATAAGCGGATGGTTAACCCGCCTTCCCCGCCGGCCCCCAGCCGCCGCGTGCCACAGCGCCAGGATCGCCTGCGCTGGGGCCTGACCGGCCTGGCGGCGGTGTTCCTGCTGGTGATGGTGACGGCCGCCGGCCTGCGCCAGGCCCCGGGTGCCGAACAGTCGCGCGCGGACAAGCCCGGCACCGGCGAATCGCTGGCCGTGCTGGGGGTCGCCCCCGGCCCGGCCACCCGCCCGGCCGAACCCTGACCATCCTGATGCGCCGGTTCCGGCCGAATCGGGCGCGCCATTCCGCCACTTTGCCCATCCTGCCCGGCCCATCCGGCCGGCGGCAGCCCACAGCTTTATCCACAGGGGAGAACAGAGCAAATACATGCCAAGAACATCCTCCAGACCGGAGGCGGTTTTCCCAGTATTTCCCCAGCTGAGACCATTTCAGCCCACCAGACTCCATTGAGGCCCAGTTAATCCCATGGTAGACCGCTTATCCACAGCGGCAATGGGTGGGGTTTGGCCTCTGTCTGGCGTTCCGGGTTTCCGGCGCCGGCCGGAGCCGCCACCAGCCAGGGCCAAGCAGGGTAACTGGGGTGAGCGACGTTGGCTTCGAAGGGCCGTGGTTGAATGCGATCGACGCCAAGGGTCGGTTGCTGATCCCGTCTGCCTTTCGCGATGTCATCACTGCCCGCGGTGGCGGCCGCCAGTTGAAGATCAGCACCGGCTTCGCCGGCCGCCGCTGCCTGGTTGGCTATGCCGCCGATTATGCCCACAGCCTGCGCCAGGGTTTTGACAGCCGGCACGGCGCCTCGATCGCCGCCGACGCCACGGCCGAACGCGCCGATCTGGCCGGCCCGGTCACCAATCTGGGCATCGATGATGCCGGCCGCGTCGTGCTGCCCGCCGGCTACAAGCGCGCCGGCGGCTTCACCGGCCCGGTGATGATGATCGGCTGCTGGGACTATTTCGAACTGTGGGACCCGTGGGCCCTGCTCGCCAATCCGCGCACCAGCGAGGGCCTGCGCTTTGTGGTGGAAGGCGAACTGGAAGCGCGCGGCCTGCCGCTGGAGCGCCCCGCATGAGCGCGCCGCATGTTCCTGTTCTGCTGGCCGAGGTGATGGCGGCGCTGGCGCTGGCGCCGGGCGAAACCTATGTGGATGCCACGCTGGGGGCCGGCGGCTATCTGCGCGCTGCCCGCCGCCACGGCATCGCCCACGCCTATGGCTTTGACCGGGATCCGGATGCCCATGCCCTGAACGCCGATCTGGCCGGGCTGGCCGATGTCACCCTGATCCGCCGGCCGTTTGCCGAACTGGAGGCCGGGCTGGCCGATCAGGGCGTGGCGGCGGTGGATGCCATTGCCTTTGATATCGGCGTCTCGTCGATGCAGATCGACCGGGCGGAGCGCGGCTTTTCCTTCCAGGCCGATGGCCC
Organism: Sphingomonadales bacterium; assembly: GCA_027483465.1. GTDB lineage: Bacteria > Pseudomonadota > Alphaproteobacteria > Sphingomonadales > Sphingomonadaceae > Sandarakinorhabdus. The sequence continues at coordinate 50,551 of JAIXUQ010000005.1, read as the reverse complement.
GCTTGACATGCGGATGGCGCAGGAGGGCATGAGCGCCGCCGATTTCATCAACAGCGCCAGCGAGGCCGAAATCGCCGACGTGCTGTTCCGCCTGGGCGATGAGCGCGCCTCGCGCCGGATCGCGCGGGCAATCGTGGCCGACCGGCCGTTCACCCGCACCGCCGAACTGGCCGGGCTGATCCGCCGCGTGGTGGGCAAGGCCGAACCGGGGCGTGATCCGGCCACCCGCAGTTTCCAGGCGCTGCGCATCCATGTGAACGACGAACTGGGCCAACTGGATGCCGGCCTGGCGGCGGCCGAGCGGCTGCTGCGCCCTGGCGGCCGGCTGGCGGTGGTGAGTTTCCATTCCGCCGAGGACCGGCGGGTGAAGAATTTCCTGCGCGACCGTTCGGGCAGCGCGCCGGCTGGATCGCGCCACCAGCCGATGGCCAGCAGCGGCCCGGCGCCCAGCTTTGAACGGCCGGCCAAGGCGGTCAGGCCCTCGGCGGCCGAAATCGCCGCCAATCCGCGCGCCCGCAGCGCCACGCTGCGCAGCGCCGTGCGCACCGCAGCGCCGGCCTGGCCGCACAGCCGGGAGCCACGGGCATGAAGCAATATCTTTCGGCCATGCTGTGGATTGCCGCCACCACCCTGATCGTGGGCACCGCACAGGTGATCACCAGCCGCGCGGCGGCCGAACGCCGCGTCGTCACCCGGCTCAACATCGCGCTGGTGGACAACAAGATGCGCATCCGCGAGCTGGAGGCCGAACTGGGCACCCGTGCCGGCCTGCCGCAGGTGGAGCGCTGGAACAATGTCGCCTTCCACATGGCCGCCCCGCAGAGCAGCCAGATCCTGCGCTCCCCGGTGCAGCTGGCAGCCTTTGCCGCCCGGCCGGAGGCAGACGCGCCCCAGGCCCGGCTGGCCGTGGCGGTTGAAAATCCGCTGGCTGCCGAGAGCGCGCCGCCGCCGGCCGCCCCCGCACCAGCCGCGGCCGGCGCGCGCGTGGTGAAGACCGGCTTTGGCGCCGATGAAGGGGGCAATTGATGGCCACGATCCCCGGCGATGATCCGCTGATCCGCGCCATTCCGGCCGCCGCCGGTGCCCGCGCCAGCGCGCGCAGCCAGGCCCAGCAGCGGCTGGCAGTGATCATCATGCTGTTTCCGGTGCTGGTGCTGGCGATCCTGGCCCGCCTGATCGATCTGGCGCTGGTGCAGGGGCTGCCCGAAGCCAGCCAGCCGACGATCAGCGCCGCGCCGCCGCGCGGGGATATTGTTGACCGCAACGGCGTGCCGCTGGCGCGCAATTTCGAAGCGCTGGCGATCACCGTGATCCCCAGCCGCCTCACCTCCGATCCCGACATCCTGGCCGACAAGCTGGCCGAAATCCTGCCCGAACGCAGCCGCGACGAGATTTATGCCGATCTCACCTCGCGCAAGGGCCTGCGCTATCTGGCACGGCGGGTGCTGCCCGGCCAGGCGCGGCGCATCAACGAACTGGGCGATCCGGCGATCGAGGTGACGCACGAGGCGGAGCGCGTCTATCCCAATTATGCGCTCGCTGCACAGGCGCTGGGCTATACCAACGATCAGGGCCGCGGCCTGATCGGCGCCGAACGGGCCTTTGATGCCCGCCTGTCCGATCCCGCCCAGCGCGGCACGCCGCTGGCGCTCAGCCTCGACATGCGGGTGCAGCAGGCGATGCAGCACGAACTGGCGGCCCTGGTGGCCGATCAGCATGCCCAGGGCGCCGCCGGCGTGGTGATGGACGTGAATTCAGGCGAGGTGCTGGCCATGGTCAGCCTGCCCGATTTCAACCCCAACATGCCGGGCAAGCGTGCCGATGGCGCCATCTACACCCGGGACAATGACGATGGCAGCCGCTTCAACCGGGTGACGCTGGGCGGCTATGAACTGGGCTCCACCTTCAAGGCCTTCACCATCGCCACCGCGCTGGAAACCGGCGTCGTCACCAGTTTGCGCAAGCAATATGATGCCACCCATCCGCTGATGGTCGGCCGGTTCCGCATCAAGGATGATCATGCCAAGAACCGCTGGCTGAGCGTGCCGGAAATCTTCATCTATTCGAGCAACATCGGCACCGCCCGCATGGCCATGGAGCTGGGCCGCGAGCGCCAGCGCGCCTTTCTGGACCGGCTGGGTTTCCTGAAGCCGGTGGAGTTTGAGCTGAAGGAAAAGGCCCGCCCGCGCTATCCCGCCCTGTCAAACTGGGGGGACAGCGCAACGATGACGATCAGCTATGGCCATGGCCTCACCGTCTCGCCGCTGCACCTGGCCAGCGGCTACGCCACGCTGGTCAATGGCGGGCTGTATCGCGCGCCCACCATCCTCAAGCGCGCGCCCGGCCAGGCGCCGGCCGGCACGCGGGTGTTTTCCGAAGCCACCAGCAGCGAGATGCGCCGCCTGCTGCGGCTGGTGGTGACCAATGGCACCGGGCGCAAGGCCGATGTGCCGGGCTATCGCGTGGGCGGCAAGACCGGCACGGCCGAAAAGATCGAGGGCGGCCGCTATGTCCATGGCCAGAATGTGGTGAATTTCGCCGCCGTCTTCCCGATGGATGCGCCGCGCTATGTGGTGGTGGCGATGATCGATGATCCGCGCGGTTCCAAGGCCACCGCCGGTTTCCGCACCGCCGGCATGGTGGTGGCGCCCGGCATCCACCGCATCATCGAACGCATCGCGCCGCCGCTGGGCGTGACGCCGGATGCCGGCCGCGATGTCAACCTGGCCGGCCTGCTGCCGGCCGGCGCCGACGTGAAGGAATGAGGCGGTGCGGCTGGGCGCGCTGATCCCCGGCGGCGGCGAGGCCGTTGTCACCGGCTTTGCGCTGGATCACCGCAAGGTGGCGCCCGGCACGGTGTTTGGCGCCTTCCAGGGCGCGCGGGTGAATGGCGAGGATTATATCGCCGCCGCCATCGCCGCCGGGGCGGTGGCCGTGGTGGCGCGGCCGCAAGCCATGGTGGCCGGCGCGCTGCACGTGGCCGATGCCAATCCGCGCCGGGCCTTTGCCGCCCTCGCCGCACGCTTCTTCGCGCCGTTTCCGGCCACCACGGTTGCCATCACCGGCACCAACGGCAAGACCAGCAGCGCCGAGCTTACCCGGCAATTGTGGCAACTGGCCGGCCACCGCGCCGCCAGCATCGGCACGCTGGGCGTGACCACGGGGCAGGAACGGGTGGCCCCGGCCGATGGCACCGGCGGGCTGACCACGCCCGATGTGGTGACCTTTCTGGCCACCATGGCTGGCCTGGCGCGCGAAGGCATCAGCCACGCCGCCTTCGAAGCCTCAAGCCACGGGCTTGACCAGTATCGCACCGAGGGCCTGCCGGTGGCGGCCTGCGCCTTCACCAACCTGAGCCGTGATCATCTGGATTATCATGGCAGCATGGAGGCCTATTTCACCGCCAAGGCGCGGCTGGTGCGCGAGGTGGTGGCCAGCGACGGCAGCGCCGTGGTGTGGGCCGATGATGGGGAATGGTCGGCCCGGATGATCGCCCTGGCCGGCGCGCGCGGGCTCAGGCTGCTGACCGTGGGCGCGGCCGGCGAGACGCTGAAACTGATCAGCCGCACGCCCACCGCGCTGGGCCAGGATCTGCTGGTAGAGGCCGATGGCCGCCGCCGTGCCATCGCGCTGCCGCTGATCGGCGCCTATCAGGCAGCCAATGCGCTGGTGGCGGCCGGGCTGGTGATCGCCACCGGCGGCGATGTGGCGGCCACGCTGGCCGCACTTGCCCGCGTTTCCGGCGTGCGCGGCCGGCTGGAACGGGCGGTGATCACCCGTGCCGGGGCCGCCGTCTATGTCGATTATGCCCACACGCCCGATGCCATCGTGGCGGCCTGTGCCGCGCTGCGCCCGCATGTGACCGGCCGCCTGATCATCCTGATCGGGGCCGGCGGTGATCGCGATGCCGGCAAGCGCCCGCTGATGGGCGCCGCCGCTGCCGCCCATGCCGATCTGGTGTTCATCACCGACGACAATCCGCGCAGCGAGGACCCGGCCGCCATCCGCGCCGCCGTGGCGGCCGGGGCGCCGGGGGCCCGCGAAGTCCCCGACCGGCGCGAGGCGATTGCCGCCGCCATGGCCGCCGCCGGGGCCGGAGACATCGTGCTGATCGCCGGCAAGGGGCATGAGCAGGGCCAGATCATCGCCGGGCGCACCCTGCCCTTCGATGATGTGGCCGTGGCGCGGGCGTGCGCGGCATGAGCCTGTGGACCAGCACCGCCATTGCCGCCGCCTGCGAGGGCGTGGCCCAGGGCGAATTCAGCGCCAGCGGCGTCACCTTCGACAGCCGCGAGGTGGAGCCCGGCGACCTGTTCATCGCGCTGAAGGGCGAGGCGACCGACGGCCACCGCTTTGTCGCGATGGCGCGGGCGCGCGGCGCCGCCGGCCTGCTGGTGAGCGACGCGGCTGAAGGCCCGGCCGTGCGCGTGGCTGACACGATGGCGGCGCTGAACGCGCTGGGCAGCGCGGCGCGCGACCGCAGCGCTGCCCTGCGCATCGGCGTGACCGGCAGTGTCGGCAAGACCGGCGTGAAGGAGGCGCTGAAAGCCGCGCTCGGCCGCTTTGCCCCCGATGCCGTCCATGCCTCGGTGAAAAGCTACAACAATCACACCGGCGTGCCGCTCAGCCTGGCGCGCATGCCGGCCGCTGCCCGCTTTGGCGTGTTCGAGATGGGCATGAATCATGCCGGCGAACTGGCGGCGCTCACGCAGCTGGTGCGGCCGCACATCGCCATCGTCACCTGGGTGGCATCGGCCCACCGCGAATTTTTCGCCACCGAAGCCGATATCGCCCGCGCCAAGGCGGAAATCTTTGGCGGCCTGCCGGCGGGCGGCACCGCCATCATCCCGCACGACAATGTCCACGCCCCGCTGCTGGCGGCCGCCGCCGCTGCCGCCGGCGCGCGGGTGGTGCGCTTTGGCGAGGGCGCCGGCGCCGATGTCCAGGCCGAGCGGGTGGCGCTGCACCCGGATTGCAGCTGCGTGACGGCGCGGATCGGCGATGAACGCCTCACCTTCAAGATCGGCATGGCCGGCCGCCACTGGGTCAACAATGCGCTGGCCGTGCTGGCCGGGGTGCAGGCCGCCGGCGGCGATCTGGCGCTGGCCGGGCTGGCGCTGGCCGAACTGAACGGCCTGCCGGGGCGGGGCCGCCGGCTGCGCGTGGCGGCCGGCGATGGGCAGGCCATCGTGATCGACGAGGCCTATAATGCCAATCCGGCCAGCATGGCGGCCAGCCTGGCGGTGCTGCGCGACGTGGCCCCGGCCGGGCATGGTCGCCGCCTCGCGCTGCTGGGCGGCATGAAGGAACTGGGGGCGCTTTCGGCTGAATTCCACGCCGGGCTGGCGCCGCACCTGCTGAAGGCGAAGGTGGCGCTGGCCGTGCTGGTTGGCCCCGAAATGGCGCCGCTGGCCGCCGCGCTGGGCCGGCGCATCGATGTGCGCCACGTTGCCGATGCCGATGCCGCGCTCGCGGAAATCCGCCGCAGCCTGGCGCGCGATGATGTGTTGCTGGCAAAGGGATCAAACTCTATCGGGCTGGGCCGGGTGGTGGCCGCGCTGGCCGCCGGGGAGAGTGCGCCGTGATCAAGCTGCTGGCCGATCTGGCAGGCTATGAAGGCCTGTTCAATCTGTTCCGCTACATCAGTTTCCGGGCGATTGGCGCGCTGGTGACGGCGCTGGCCATCGCGCTGCTGATTGGCCCGCGCTTCATCGACATGCTGCGCCAGAAACAGGGCAAGGGCCAGCCGATCCGCGAGGATGGGCCGGAATGGCATCTGCTCACCAAGCGCGGCACCCCCACCATGGGCGGCCTGCTCATTCTGATCGGCCTTGCCGTGTCCACCCTGCTCTGGGCCGATCTGGCCAATGGCTTCGTGTGGGCGGCGCTGGCGGTCACCCTCGGCTTTGGCGCCATCGGCTTCATGGACGATTATGACAAGGTGACGAAGCAGAGCCACAAGGGCGTTTCCGGCAAGGTGCGGCTTGCGCTCGAATTCCTCATCGCCGGCCTTGCCTGCACCTTCATCGCCAGCCGCACCGGCTTTTCGCTCTATCTGCCGCTGGTCAAGGATTTCGGGCTGGATCTGGGCTGGTTCTACATCGGCTTCGCCGCCTTCATCGTGACCGGCTTTGGCAATGCGGTGAACCTCACCGACGGGCTGGACGGGCTGGCCACCATGCCGGTGATCATCGCCGCCGGGGCCTTTGCCATCATCGCCTATCTGGTCGGCAACATCCGCTTTTCGGATTATCTGGGCATCCACCATGTGCCCGGTTCGGGCGAACTGGCGGTGTTCTGCGCCGCCCTGATCGGGGCCTGCCTGGGCTTTCTGTGGTTCAACGCGCCGCCGGCGCAGGTGTTCATGGGCGACACCGGCAGCCTGGCGCTGGGCGGCGCGCTGGGCACCATCGCGGTGATCACCAATCACGAACTGGTGCTGCTGGTGATCGGCGGGCTGTTCGTGCTGGAAACATTGTCGGTGATCATCCAGGTCGCCAGCTTCAAGATGACCGGCAAGCGCGTGTTCCGCATGGCGCCGCTGCACCATCATTACGAGAAGAAGGGCTGGAAGGAATCCACCGTCGTCATCCGCTTCTGGATCATCGCCATCCTCTTGGCGCTGGCCGGGCTTGCCACGCTGAAGCTCAGGTGATCACCGCGCCCGCCTTTGCCGGCAAAGGCTGGGGCGTGCTGGGCCTGGCCCGCACCGGACGGGCGGTGGCGGCCGCGCTCGTCGCCGCGGGCGGCACGGTGGCGGCCTGGGATGATGGCGCGGCGGCGCGCGCGGCTCATGAGGGCGCGCTGGTTGATCTCAACACCGCCGATCTGACGGGCTTTGCCGGCATCATCGTCTCTCCCGGCGTGCCGCACTCGGCACCGATCTTTGCCCAGGCCGCCCGCCACGGCGTGCCGGTGATGGGCGATACGGAACTGTTCGCGCTGGCCCTGCCCCACCTGCCGCCGGCGCGGGTGGTGGGCATCACCGGCACCAACGGCAAATCCACCACCACGGCGCTGTTGCACCATCTGCTGGTTTGCGCCGGGGTGCCGGCGGCGATGGGCGGCAATATCGGGCTGCCGATCCTGGCGCAGGAACCGCTGCCGGCCGGCGGTGTGTGGGTGCTGGAACTGTCCAGTTATCAGCTTGAAATCACCCACAGCCTGGCGTGTGACATCGCCATCCTCACCAACATCACCCCCGATCATCTGGAACGGCACGGCAGCATGGCCGGCTATGCCGGGGCCAAGGCCCGCCTGTTTGCCATGCAGAAGCCCGGCGCCACCGCCATTGTGGGCCGTGCCGCGCAGGGCCAGTATCGTGTCGCCGCCGGCCCGGCGGCGGTCACCCTGATCGAGGATGTCAGCCTGCCCGGTGCCCAGGCCGATTGGCCCGGCCTGCAGGGGCCGCACAATCGGGAAAATGCCCGCGCCGCCGTGGCCGCCGCCCGCACGCTGGGGCTGGATGATGCGGTGATTGCGCAGGGCCTGGCCAGCTATCAGGCGCTGGCCCACCGCATGGAGCCCGTGGGCGAGGCGCGCGGGCTGTTGTGGGTGAACGACAGCAAGGCGACCAATCCCGATTCCACCGCCCCGGCGCTGGCCGCCTACCGCCGCATCCACTGGATTGCCGGCGGCCGGCCCAAGCTGGATGGCGCCGGCCGCGCCGATCTGTCGGCAGTGCGGCCCAATCTGGGCCAGGTGGTCCATGCCTGGCTGATCGGGGAGGCCGCGCCGCTGTTTGCCGCCGAACTGGCCGGCACTGTGCCCACCACCCAGGCCGGCACGCTGGATGCGGCCATTGCCGGCATCCTCGCCAGCGCAAAGGCCGGCGATGTCGTGCTGTTCAGCCCGGCTGCCGCAAGCTTTGACCAGTATCGCGATTTCGAACAGCGTGGCGCCGCCTTTCGCACGGCCGTGGCGGCGCTGTCGGCAACCGGGGAGCCCTGAGCATGGCGCCTGATCCTCGCCCCGCCCGCCGGCTGGTGCAAACACCCGGCAGCGCCTTCACCCGTGGTGACCGGTCCGGCTTTGGCCGCTGGTTCTGGACGATCGACAAGACCCTGCTGTTGCTGATCCTGGCGCTGGTGGCGGCCGGCATCTCCGCCGTGTTTGCCGCGTCCCCGGCTGCGGCACGGCGGCTTTCGGGCAACAATCTGCGCTATGACGACATGCATTTCGTCTATCGCCAGTTGCTGTGGGTGGCTGCCGGCGTGCCGCTGATGCTGGCCACATCGATGATCAGTCACCGCAATCTGCGCCGGCTGGCGGTGGCCGGCACGCTGCTCTGCCTGCTGGCGCTGGTGCTGGTGCCGTTCGTGGGTGGCGGCACCAACGGTTCGGCACGCTGGATCCCGATCATGGGCTTCCAGTTCCAGCCGTCCGAATTCTTCAAGCCCTGTTTCATCGTCACCACCGCCTGGCTGCTCAGCCTCAAGCTGGAGGATGCCAGCCTGCCCACCATGCAGATCAGCGCGGCGCTGCTGGCGATGGCGCTGATCTGCCTGATCAGCCAGCCCGATGTGGGGCAATCGGCGTTGATCGCCACCGTGTGGCTGGTGCAGGCGATGCTGGCCGGCCTGTCGCTCACCATCATCGCGCTGCTGGCCGGGCTTGGCCTTGCCGCGCTGGTGGGGGCCTATTTCACCCTTGGCCATTTTGCCGACCGGGTGGACAAGTTCCTGTTCAACAGCGGTGACACCTCGCAGATCGAAAAGGCCCTCAACTGTTTCCGCGCCGGCGGCCTGTTTGGCACCGGGCCGGGCGAAGGCCGCATGAAGTTCAAGCTGCCCGAAGCGCAGACCGACTATATCTTCAGCGTGATCGGCGAGGAGTTCGGCATGATCGCCTGCGCGATGCTGGCCGGCATGTTCCTGGCGCTGGTGTTGCGCGCCCTGCTGCTGGCCATGGAGGAGGAAGACCCGTTCATCTTCCTCGCCACCTCGGGGCTTGCCGTGCAGTTCGGCCTGCAGGCGATGATCAACATGATGGTCAACATCAAGCTGCTGCCGTCGAAGGGGATGACCCTGCCGTTCATCAGCCACGGCGGCTCCAGCTTCCTTGCGGTATCGATCGGCATGGGCATGTTGCTGGCCTTCACCCGTTGCAATCCCTTCCTGAAGGGCCGGCCCTGGGCGCGCGGGGCCCTGCCGGCATGACCGACAATCCCCGCCAGCGCACCCCTGATCCCGGCGGCACCTATGTGCTGTGCGCCGGCGGCACCGGCGGCCACATGGTGCCGGCGCATTGCCTGGCACTGGAACTGATGGCGCGCGGCCATCATGTCCATCTTGTCACCGATAAGCGCGGCCTGCGCTTTCCCGGCCTGTTCCCCGGCGTGCCGGTCACGCAAGTGGAGGCGGCCTCCACGGCACGCAGCGGCATCATGGCGCTGCCGCAGGTGGCGCTGGCGGTTTGGCGCGGCCGGCAGGCGGCACGGCGGCTGTTCCGGGACTTGCGGCCGCGCGCGGTGATCGGCTTTGGCGGCTATCCCGCCCTGCCGGGCCTGCTCGCTGGCCTGTCGCTCTATCTGCCCTGCCTGATCCACGAGCAGAATGCCGTGCTGGGCCGCACCAACCGCTATCTGGCGCCGCGCGTGCGCGCCATCGCCACCAGCTGGGCGCGGGTGCGGCGGATGGAAGGATCGTGGCAGCGCCGGGTGCATTTTGTTGGCAATCCGGTGCGCCCCGAAGTGCTGGCCGCCGCCGCCCTGCCGTTCGCTGCCGATGCGCCGCGGCTGAAACTGCTGGTGACCGGCGGCAGCCAGGGCGCCGCCATCCTCAACCAGGTGGTGCCGGCCGCCGTCGCGCTGCTGCCGGCCGATCTTCGCGCCCGGCTGGACATCACCCATCAGGGCCGCGAAGCCGATCATGCGGCGATGCGCGCCGCCTATGCCGCCGCCGGCATCACGCCGGTGCTGGCCGCCTATTTTCCCGATCTGCCCGCCGAAATGGCCGGCAGCCATATCGTCATTGCCCGCTCGGGCGCGTCCACCGTGGCGGAACTGGCGGTGATGGGCCGCCCATCCATCCTGGTGCCGCTGCCGATCGCCACCGATGATCACCAGGCCGACAATGCCGCCGCGCTGGTGGCGGCCGGCGGCGCGCAGATGATCCGCCAGGCCGATTTCACCCCGGAACGCCTGGCCCAGGCCTTGACGCTGTGGCTGGCTGACCGGCAGGGGCTCAGCGCCGCCGCCACCGCCGCGCGCGCCGCCGGGCAACCGGAGGCCGCCGCCCGGCTGGCCAACCTTGTCCTTGCCACGGGATTGCTCGCATGAACCCGCCCAAATCCGTCTCCGGCGCCGCCAATATCCGCCTGCGCCCCGGTTTCCGCACCGATATCGGGGTGATCCATTTCGTTGGCATCGGCGGTATCGGCATGTCGGGCATTGCCGAGGTGATGGCCAATCTGGGCTTTGTCGTGCAGGGCAGCGATGCGGCCGAGTCCTATGTGGTCGAGGGCCTGCGCAAGAAGGGCATCACCGTCTTCATCGGGCAGAAGCCGGAAAATGTCGCCAATGCCGCCGTGCTGGTGATCTCCACCGCCATTCGGGCCGACAATCCCGAGGTGATGGCCGCGCGGGCCAAGCGCATCCCGGTGGTGCGCCGCGCCGAGATGCTGGCCGAGCTGATGCGCCTGAAAAGCTGCGTCGCGGTGGCCGGCACCCACGGCAAGACCACCACGACGAGCATGGTGGCCACGTTGCTGGATGCCGGCGGGCTTGACCCAACCGTGATCAACGGCGGCATCATCAATGCGATCGGTTCCAACGCCCGTCTGGGCGCGTCGGACTGGATGGTGGTGGAGGCCGACGAAAGCGACGGCAGTTTCCTCAGGCTCACCGGCACGTTCGGCATCGTCACCAACATCGATCCCGAGCATCTTGATCACTGGGGCGATTTCGAGAAGGTGCGCGAAGGCTTCCGCCAGTTCGTCAACGCCGTGCCCTTCTATGGCGCCGGCATCCTCTGCATCGATCACCCCGAAGTGCAGGCGCTGATCCCGCGGGTGAGCGACCGGCGCATCATCACCTATGGCTTTGCCGCCACCGCTGATGTGCGCGGCCTTGACGTGACGCCGGTGCCGGGCGGCAACCGCTTTGCCGTGCTGGTGCGCACCCGTGATGGCCAGAGGCGCATCGATGATCTGGTGCTGCCGATGCCGGGCCGCCACAATGTGCAGAACGCGCTGGCCGCCATTGCCGTGGCGCTGGAACTGGGCGTTGATGACGACGGTTTGCGCGCCGGCCTCGGCCGCTTTGGCGGGGTCAAGCGCCGCTTCACCAAGGTCGGCGAAGTGGCGGGCGCCACCATCATCGATGATTATGGCCACCACCCGGTTGAGATCAAGGCGGTGCTGGCTGCCGCGCGTGAGGGCGCCAGTGGCCGCGTGATCGCTGTCGTCCAGCCGCACCGCTTCACCCGCCTGCGCGATCTGATGGCGGATTTCTGCTCGGGCTTCAACGATGCCGACATGGTCTATGTCGCGCCGGTCTATGCCGCCGGCGAAGCGCCGATCGAGGGTGTTGATGCCGCCGCGCTGGCCGCCGGGCTGGTGGCGGCCGGCCATCCCAGCGCCGACACGGTGACGGGCGCCGACAATCTGGCGGTGAAACTGGCCGGCGTGATCGCACCGGGCGATCAGGTGATCTGCCTGGGCGCGGGTGACATCACCAAATGGGCCGCCGGCCTGGCCGATGCCATCGCGCGGGTGAAGGCGGGGTGAGCCCGCTGCCCACCCCGCGCGGCCGGCTGACGCCCGCTGCCCCGCTGGCGCCGCTGCTGTGGTTCAAGGCCGGCGGCCCGGCCGACTGGCTGTTCGAGCCGGCGGACGTGGACGATCTGGCCGCGTTCATGGCCGCGCTCGATCCGGCCGTGCCGGTGATGGCGCTGGGGCTGGGCAGCAATCTGATCGTGCGCGATGGCGGCGTGCCGGGCGTGGTGGTGCGGCTGGGCAAGGCCTTTGGCAAGGTCAGCGCGGTCGACGGCCTGCTGCGCGTGGGCGGCGGCGCCTCGGGCATCGCCGTCAGCAGCGCGGCGCGCGATGCCGGCATTGCCGGGCTGGAATTCCTGCGCGGCATTCCGGGCACGGTGGGCGGCTTTGTGCGGATGAACGGCGGCGCCTATGGCCGCGAGGTGGCCGATGTGCTGGTGGACGTGGACATTGTTACCCGCGCTGGCGGCATCGAAACCCGGCCGGCCGCGGCGCTCGGCTACAGCTATCGCCATTCCAGACTGCGCGATGGCGAGATCGTCGTTGCCGCCCGCCTGAAGGGCCAGCCCGGCGACAAGGCCGCCATCCAGGCCGAAATGGACCGCATCGCCGCCGCCCGCGAAGCCAGCCAGCCGCTGCGCACCCGCACCGGCGGCTCGACCTTCAAGAACCCGCCGGGCCACAAGGCCTGGGAACTGGTGCACAATGCCGGCTGCCGGGGGCTGCGGGTGGGCGGCGCCGAAGTATCGGAAAAGCACAGCAATTTCCTGATCAACAGCCACCGCGCCAGCGCCGCCGACATCGAGGCGCTGGGCGAACTGGTGCGCGCCCATGTGCTGCGCCAATCGGGCGTGGCGCTGGAATGGGAAATCCAGCGCGTGGGGCGGGTGGCATGAAGGTGGCGGTCCTGATGGGCGGCTGGTCCGCCGAACGCGAGGTCTCGCTCACCTCCGGGCGCGGCATTGCCGAGGCGTGCCGCAGCCTGGGCCATGACGTGACCGAGATCGACATGGGCCGCAATCTGGGTGCGCAACTGGCCGGCGCCGCGCCCGATGTGGTGTTCAACGCGCTGCACGGCGTGCCCGGTGAGGATGGCACGGTGCAGGGCGTGATGGACCTGCTGGGGCTGGCCTACACCCACAGCGGGCTCACCACCTCGGCCATCGCCATCGACAAGGAACTCACCAAGAAAATGCTGGTGCCGGCCGGCATCCCGATGCCGCAGGGCCGGCTGGTGGCCAGCGAAACCCTGTTCGAAGCCGATCCGCTGCCCCGCCCCTATGTGCTGAAACCCGTCAACGAAGGCTCGTCGGTGGGCGTTGCCATCGTCACCGACGAGAGCAATTACGGCCAGCCGATCCGGCGTGACGTGCCCGGCCCGTGGGATGAATTTGCCACCCTGCTGGCCGAACCCTTCATTGCCGGCAAGGAACTCACCGTCGCCGTGCTGGGTGACGAGGCGCTGGCGGTGACCGAATTGGTGCCGGAAAGCGGCTTTTACGATTATGCCGCCAAATATACCGATGGCCTCACCCGCCACATCTGCCCGGCGGCGCTGCCGGCCGAGGTGGAGGCCGCCTGCCTTGCCCATGCGCTTGCAGCCCATCGCCTGCTGGGCTGCCGCGGCACCAGCCGCAGCGATTTCCGCTGGGACCCGGCCCAGGGCCTGGCCGGCCTCTATCTGCTGGAAGTCAACACCCAGCCGGGCATGACACCGCTCAGCCTGGTGCCCGAACAGGCCCGCCACCGCGGCATCAGCTATGATCAACTGGTGCAGCGGCTGATCGATCTGGCCATCGCCGATCACCGCCAACGCAAGGGGAGCCCGGCATGACGACCGCAGTGCTCAAGCGCGGCGCAAAACCGCCCCGGGCCGCCCGCCCGCGCGGCCCCGCCGCGGCCCCGCCCGTCACCCGCCGCCAGCTGGCGCTGGGCAGCGGCGGGCTGGCGATCTTCGCGCTGGTGGTGATGATCCTGCTGGGCGTGCCGCAGCGGCTGTGGGCCGGCTTTGTCACCTGGACGGCGGCGATCGGCTGGGAGGTGCGCCATGTCGAGCTGACCGGCGCGCGCGAGCAGAACCGGCTGGCCATCTACAATGCCGTGCTGAACGGCCCCAGCAACGCCATGCTGGCCACCGATCTCGATGCAGTGCGCACCCGCCTGCGTGCGCTGCCGTGGATTGCCGATGCCAGCGTGCAGCGCCGCCTGCCCGACACGCTGGTGATCGAGGTGAGCGAGCGCCGGCCGGTGGCGCTGTGGCAGCTCAACCGCCGGCTGGTGGGCGCCATCGACATCAGCGGCCGCGTGCTGGCGCGCGAACGGCTGGAGCGCTGGAACGAGCTGCCCATCCTGATCGGCCCCGGCGCCAACCAGCGCGCGCGTGAGGCGCTGGCGCTGATCGCCGCCACGCCGCTGGGCCGTGATCTGTTTGCCGCCACGCTGGTCGGCGGCCGGCGCTGGGATCTGCGTTTCAACAGCGGCGAGGTGGTGGCCCTGCCCGATCAGCCCGGCCTGGCCCGCGCCGCGCTGGCCAGTTTTGCCCGGCTGGATGCCAAGGGGCCGGAACGGCTGCTGGGCGGCCGTTTCACCCGTTTTGATCTGCGCGTGCCCGGCCGCATGACCGTGGCCGGCCCGGCCGTGGCCGAGGCGCTGGCCGACGCCGAGAAGGCCCGCCGGGCCGCCGCACAAGCCCAGGCGATCTGAAGGAGACACCGCGCACCATGGCCCCCCGCATTCCCCTCGCATCCGCCCTTGGCCGGGGCCAGACCGAACGGCCGGTGGCCGTGCTCGATGTCGGCACCTCCAAGGTGGCAGCGCTGATCGCGCTGATTGGCGGCGAGGGCGAACCGCGCGTGATCGGCAGCGGCCAGAAGCCGAGCAGCGGCGTGAAGCGCGCCACGGTGATCGATTTCGACAAGACCGAAATGGCCATCCGCGGCGCCATGGACCAGGCCGAGCGCGCCGCCGGCGTGCAGGTGGACGGGGTGATCGCCAGTTTTGCCGCCGGTGGCCTGTCCAGCACCATGGCCTCGGCCGAGATCGACATCGCCGGCAACAGCATCACCCCCACCGACATGGTGACGCTGCGCCAGGCCGGCCGCGCCGCCATCGATCCCAGGGGCCGCAGCGTGATCCACGCGCTGCCGGCGCTTTATGCCATGGATGGGCTGATGGGGGTGGAAAGCCCTCTGGGCCTGCACGCCGACCGGCTGGGCGTGGATATCCATGTCATCTGTGCCGACAAGCCGGCGCTGCTGAATTTCGGCCGCGCCGTGGGCCAGGCGCATCTGGGCGTTTCCGCGCTGGTGGCGACGCCGCTGGCCGCCGGCCTGGCCGTGCTGGAGCCCGAGGAGCGCGATATCGGCGTGGCGCTGATCGACATTGGCGCGGGCAGCACCAGCATCGCCGTCTACCGTTTTGGCATTCCGGTGGGGGTGGCCAGCGTGCCGATGGGCAGCGCCGATCTCACCGATGATATCGCGGCGGCCTTTGCCACACGCCGCAGCCATGCCGAACGGCTGAAGACGCTGGAAGGCGCCGCCATGGCCACCGCCCGTGACCAGACCGATGCCATCACCATCCCGCCGATGGTGGATGATGGCAGCATCGAACCGATCCGCGTGCCGCGCGCGCAACTGGTGGCGGTGATCCGCACCCGGCTTGACATGCTGTTCGGCGAGATCGCCCAGGCGCTTTCGGGCCTGGGCTTTGTGGGCCCGCAGGCGCGGCGCGTGGTTCTGACCGGCGGGGGTGCCGATCTGCGCTCGATCAGCGATTATGCCGCCGCGGTCTTGCGCTGCAATGTGCGCGTGGGCCGGCCGCGCGGGCTGGCCGGCCTGCCGGCAGCGCAGGAGGGGCCGGCCTTTGCCGCACTGGCCGGGCTGGTGCTGTGGTCGCTGGGTGACAGCGGCGATATCTGGCATCAGCCGCAGCCCGGCGAACGAGCCACCCCAAAACGTGGCTTGACAGGCGTTTTCGAAAAACTGTGGGGAAGTCTGTGAAGACGCTTCCCACCGATTCGCGCATCATCTAGTATGGCCTGAACGACGGGAGACACGATATGCTGGAATTCGCCAAGCCGGAATTGACCGAGCTCAAGCCCCGCATCGCGGTGGTGGGTGTGGGCGGCGCCGGCTGCAACGCTGTCGCCAACATGATCGAGGCCGAACTGATGGGCGTGGAGTTCATCGTGGCCAATACCGACGCCCAGCAGCTGGCGATGAGCAAGGCCGCCACCCGCATCCAGCTGGGCATGAAGATCACCCAGGGGCTGGGCGCCGGCGCCCGCCCGGAAATCGGCCGCGCCGCTGCCGAGGAAACGCTGGATCAGCTGGAAACCGCGCTGGATGGCGCGCACATGTGCTTCATCGCCGCCGGCATGGGCGGCGGCACCGGCACGGGTGCTGCCCCGGTGGTGGCCCGCGCCGCGCGGGAAAAGGGCATTCTCACCGTTGGTGTCGTCACCAAGCCGTTCAGCTTTGAAGGCACCAAGCGGATGCGCGCTGCCGAAGAAGGCATCATCGAACTGCAGAAGCATGTCGACACGCTGATCATCATCCCCAACCAGAATCTGTTTCTGATCGCCAACGCCAGCACCACCTTCAAGGATGCCTTTGCGATGGCTGACCAGGTGCTGCACCAGGGCGTGCGCGGCATCACCGATCTGATGATCATGCCCGGCCTGATCAACCTGGATTTCGCCGACATCCGCACCGTGATGAGCGAGATGGGCAAGGCGATGATGGGCACCGGCGAGGCCACCGGCGAAGGCCGCGCCATCGAGGCGGCGCAGAAGGCCATCGCCAACCCGCTGCTGGACGAAGTGTCGATGCGCGGCGCCAAGGGCGTGATCATCAACATCACCGGCGGCGATGACCTGAAACTGATGGAGGTGGACGAAGCCGCCTCCTACATCCGCGACATGGTGGACAGCGAGGCCAACATCATCGTGGGCAGCGCCTTCAACCGCGATCTGGATGGCGTGATGCGGGTGAGCGTGGTGGCCACCGGCATCGATGCCTCGGCCAAGCCGATGCCGGTGCCGGCCCCGGCACGCAAGGCTGCCGGCAACACCTTCCTGGCCCAGCCCAGCATCTTCTCCGCTCCGGCCGCCGCCGAACCGCCGGCGGATGCCGCGCCGGAACCGGAGCCCGCGCCGGCCGCGCAGACCGCCACCACGCCTGTGGCCCTGTCGCTCGATCTGCCCGAGGCCGAACCGGCGGAACCGGCAGAGGTGATCGATCTGGGCGAGATGCAGCGCGCCGACGAACCGGTGGCCGAAGCGCCCGCCGCCAGCTTCACCTTCACGCCCGCCGTGCCGGCGGCGCCGCTGCCCGGGCCGGCCGCCGAGGTGCCTGCCCCGGCCCCGGTTTCGGAACCGGCCGCCCCGGAACGCCCGCTCACCCTGTTTGAACGGATGATGGGCATGAGCCGCAAGCCGCGCGCCCCGGAACCGCCGGCCACGCTGGCCCCGCCGCCGGCCACGCCGGCCGCCAGCGATGATGATGTGCCCGGCTTCATGCGCCGCCAGAACAACCGCTGACCGGCAATCGACCGACAAAAGAGGCCCGGCTGGATACAGCCGGGCCTTTTTGCGTTTGGATGGGTTGCGTTCAGGCCAGAAGGGCGCGGCGGCGGCGGGCGACGGCGCCTGTCAGGCCGAAGCCGGCGATCAGCAGCGCCCAGTTGGCCGGTTCGGGCACCGCGCTCACCGGGAAGGACGGGCTGGGCACCACCAGATTGGTGCCGCTGCCCGAGGTGAGGCTGAAGCCCTGGACCGGCTGGTTGTTGCCACCAAGGGCGCTGGCCACCCCGCCATAATAGCCGGAGCGGCTGGCATCGCAGCCGGCCCCCACCCGTTCGCCCAGGCTGGGCAGGATGGTGCCGTTGATCAGCACCGAACTGGTGCAGGCCACATCCATCGTCAGGCGATAGCGGTTGCCCTGGATCATGTCGGTCGCCAGCGTGACCGTTTCGGTGGCGGCAAAGCCAACACCCCCTTCGGCACCGATCACCACATCGGTGCGTGCGCGATCAATGAAGCTGCCGCTGCGGCCGACAAATTTCTGGGTCTGGGCAAAATCGCCCAGCCCGCCCCAGGTGAAATAGGTGCCAAGCCCGGCATCAAAGCCGATGTTGATCTGGCGGCTGACAATGTCGAACACGTCCACCTGCCAATCGATGCCGGAGTCGAGATCCTCCACGCGGAAGGTGAAGCGGGTTTGCGTGCCCAGCACGAAGGCTTCGGGCGCATTGCTGCCCACATCGAAACTGCTGCTGATCGCGCCGGCCAGCACCTGATCGGCCCGCACCGTGAAATCAACCGGATCGGTGATGGCCACCACGCGATCGAACAAGGTGTTGAACACCACCTTGGCGGTGTGGTTGGCGACGGTTTCCACCGTCCAGCGCGTGCTGGTCTGCGCTTCGATGGCGCCGGTGGCAAAATCGGCGACCACCTGGCTGAAGGCCTTGCCAAAGCCGTTGCCGCTGGTGCCCTGGGCCAGGCCGCCAAGCGCCCCCAGATAGACATTGCCCGGCCCCATCCCGCCGCCCAGCCCCAGGCTGGACGCCGCCTGGTTGCCGGCGCTGAACAGGGTCTGGCTCTTGGAATCCGTTTCGGTGCCGCCCAGCGGATTGTTGTAGGTGCCGCTGGCAAAGGTGCGGCTTTCATGGGCATCGGGGCCGGGGAAGGGCGGCGCGGCCAGCGCCGGTGCCGCCGCCGCCAATTGCAGACATCCCAAAGTCGCCAGCCAGATGGCCCGCCCCGTCATCGTGAATCCCCCGACACAACCAATGATGCACCGAAATTAACCGGCGTGTGAAAAAGATGAAAGGGGGACAATCCGGGCCGGCGGCACGGCTTGTCGCAGGCCGGCGAGGGAAGCGGGCCGGGCCAGACGTTATGCCAGCATGAGCATCGCTGCCATCGCCCACAACCGCTTCGGCCTTGGAGCCCGCCCGGATGCCGGGGCGGTGGCCGATCCGGCGGCCTGGCTGATGGCGCAATTCGATGGCTTTGCCCCCCGCCCGGCGATCATCACCGCGCTGCCCGATGCCGCCGCGATGACGGTGCAATATCGCGACAATCTGCGCAACCTGCGCCGGCTGGGCATCGGCGGGATTCCGCGCCAGCCCGGCGATCCCGAACCGCCCACCGGGCCTGAGGCCCAGGCCATGGCCGAAGCCGAGCAGAAGGCCCGGCGCGAGGCCTTTCGCGCCGCCTATGCCGGCCAGGTGCGCGCCCGGCTGGCGCTGGCGCTGGACAGCCCGGCCCCCTTTGCCGAACGGCTGGTGCATTTCTGGTCAAACCATTTTGCCATTTCCACCGACAAGCTGGCCACCGCCACCATGGGCGGCCCGCTGGAGTTCGAGGCGATCCGCCCCAACATCGCCGGTCGCTTTGGCGATCTGCTGCTGGCCGTCACCCGCCATCCGGGCATGATGTTCTATCTGGACCAGGCGCAATCGATCGGCCCCAACAGCCTGCTCGCTCTGGCGGCCCGCCGCCGCAATGCCCCGCGCCAGCCGGGGCTGAACGAGAATTTGGCGCGCGAGATCCTGGAGCTGCACACGCTGGGCGCCGGCCATTACAGCCAGGCCGATGTCGCCGGGCTGGCACGCGCCCTCACCGGCTGGTCGGTCGGCGGCTTTGTGCGGCGGCCGCTGGGCCTGGATGCGCCGGCCGGCCAGTTCGTGTTCCAGCCGGCCTGGCACGAGCCGGGGCCGGTGATGGTGGCCGGCCGCCGTTATGATCAGGAGGGCGAGGCGCAGGCCCGCAACATCCTCGCTGATCTGGCCCTCCACCCGCTCACCGCCCGGCATCTGGCCACCAAGCTGGCCCGGCATTTCGTCGCCGATGTGCCGCCGCCGGCCCTGATCGATCGGCTGGCCGCGCTCTATCTGGCCAATGGCGGCGCGCTGCTGCCGCTGTATCAGGCGCTGGTGGCCGCGCCCGAAGCCTGGGCGGTGCCGCTGCCCAAGTTCAAGAGCCCGTGGGACTGGACCATATCGGCGATGCGGGCGCTGGGCCTGAAGGATGGGCCGGGCAATGGCCGCGTGGCGATCATGCTGAACGAACTGGGCCAGCCGGTGTGGCGGCCGGGATCGCCGGCGGGCTGGCCCGATGCCGCCAGCCGCTGGGCAGCGCCCGATGCGCTGCTGCGCCGGGTGGAGGTGGCCGGGCGGCTGGCGGGGCTGGCCGGCGGCACCGATCCGCGCCGGCTGGCCGCCAGCGTACTGCCCGGCATCCTGTCTGCCGCCACCGCCAGCGCCATCGCGCGGGCCGAAAGCCCCGGCGAAGGCCTGGCCCTGCTGCTGGTTTCGCCGGAGTTTCTGCGCCGATGATCGATCGCCGTGCCCTGATTGGCCGCGCTGCCCTGGCGGGCGGCCTTGCCCTGCATCCCGCGCTGGCGCTGGCAGGCGCCGCCAGCGATCGCCGGCTGGTGTTCATCATCCTGCGCGGCGCCATGGACGGGCTGGCGGCGATCAGCCCGGTTGGCGATCCCCGGCTGGAACGATTGCGCCCGCAACTGGCACAGCCGCCCGCGCAGATCGGCGCGCTGCTGCCGCTCACCAGCGATTTTGCCGCCCACCCGGCGCTCAAGGGCTTTGCCGGCCTGTTTGCCGCCGGTGAGGCCAGCGTGGTCCATGCCGTTGCCAGCCCCTATCGCGAACGCAGCCATTTCGATGCGCAGAACCTGCTCGAAACCGGCGGCAACGCCGCCTATGCGCTCAAGGATGGCTGGCTCAACCGGCTGTTGCCGCTGTTGCCGCCGGCCCCGCCACCGGTGGCGATTTCGGCCGCCCTGCCCACCCTGCTGCAGGGCAATGCCCCCGCCACCAGCTATGCCCCCAGCCGCCTGCCCGATGCCAGCGCCAGCCTGAAGGCGCGGGTGGCGGCGCTGTATGAGCAGGATCCGTTGCTGCACCGGCTGTGGGGCGAGGCGATGGCCACCGAGATGATGGCCGGCAATCAGGATGGCCCCGGCAATCCGGTGGCGCTGGCGGCCACCGCCGCCCGGCTGCTGGCCCAGCCGGCCGGCCCGCGCATCGCCGTGCTCGATCATGGCGGGTGGGACACGCACGCCGGCCAGGCGGTGCGGCTGGCCGGGCAACTGCGCCAGCTGGATGCGATGATCGCCGCGCTGAAATCCGGGTTGGGCCAGGCGTGGAGCGAAACCCTGCTGATCTGCGCCACCGAATTCGGCCGCACCGTGGCCGCCAATGGCACCGGCGGCACCGATCATGGCACCGCATCGGCGGTGCTGCTGGCTGGCGGGCGGGTGGCCGGCGGGCGCGTGCACGGCGATTGGCCTGGCCTGGCCCGCCTGCACGAGGATCGCGATCTGCGGCCCACCACCAGCCTGAACGCCGTGCTGGCCGGCGCTGTGGCGGGCCAGTTCGGGCTGGAGCCCGCGCGGGTGGTGGCCCAGGTGTTTGCCGCCGCGCCGGCCCCGGCAATGGCCGGCCTGATCAGGTCATAAGGCTTTTCAGCAGGAAATTGCTGGCATCGGCCAGCACCGGCGCCTTGCCGCGAAACGGTTTGGACAGCGCCAGCAGGATGCCGATATGGCCGATGTCGGCATAGAGCCGCGTTTCGGCCCGGCCGCCCAGATCGGTCACCGCATTGGCCAGCCGCGTGCTGTTGCGCGGCAGCACCGTGGTGTCGCGGGCGCCGTGCAGCAACAGCAGCGGCGGCGCATCGCCACGGGCGAAATGGATCGGCTGGGTCTCGTTCGGATCGGCCGCATTGCCCAGCGCGGCCTCGGCCACGCCGCCGGCCACGAACGGCAGGAAATCATAGGGCCCGGCCAGGCCCACGGCGGCCCTGATCTGCCCGCTCACGCCCCAACGGCGATCCAGGCTGAGCAGCAGGGCGATATGGGCGCCGGCCGAATGGCCCATCACCGCGATGCGCGCCGGATCGCCGCCATGGGCAGCGATTTGGGCTGCCACCCATTGCACGGCGGCGGCACCATCCTCCACAAAGGCCGGCCAGCGCACCTGCGGCACCAGCCGGTAATCCGGCACCACCACCACGAAACCGCGCGCGGCCAGCGCCCGCGCGGCAAAGCCATAGCCATCGCGCAGGCCGGAATTCCAGCTGCCGCCATAGAAGAACACGACCACCGGCAGCGGCGCCGTGGCACCGCGCGGGGCATAGACATCCAGCCGCTGGCGCGGATCGGCGCCAAAGGCAGCGCCCTCCACCAGCAGGCGCACCCCGCCATCGCCCGGAGCAAGCCGGTTGAGGCCATTCAATGCCCCTAACGGCGAACAGGCCGCCGCCAGCGCGGACAGGCCGGCAGCAGACACGAGCGCACGGCGGGACATCATCACGCCGCGTTAGCCGACAGGGCGGCGCGGTTCAACGCGCCGCCCCGCCGCTCTTGGCGATATCGCCGGCAAACACATGCGGGCCGACATGGGTGAAGCGCAGGAAGGGCTGGGCAAACACCCGGCCGCCCAGCCGCCGCCAGGTGGCGCAGAAATGATAATCCTCGCTCAGCAGCACGCCATCGTCATCGCGGCTGGTGGCGAAAAATTCGTGGGTCAGCGGGTGGAGAAAATCCCCGCTGGCCGGATCACGCTGGCCCGAAATGCGATAAACGGGAACATGCGGGGCCATCACCTCGAACACCCGCCGGCGGATCGCCATCACCCCGGTGCCGCCGTGGCGGATTTCGATGAAGCCATCGGCATCGGGCCGCGCCGGGCCATCGGCCAGCGGTGTGAAGGCAAACAGGCCGGCATGATCAGCAAGATCGTCCAGCCGGCCGGCCGCCGCTGCGCGCCGCACCGCGTCCCAATTGATCTGCTTTGACGGGCACAGGCCGCAGGCCACATCATGGCCGCCGGCGATCAGCGCGGCAATCGCATCGCCATCAAAGCCCTGATCGGCATCGATGAACAACAGCAGATCATTGTCGCTGGCCAGGAACAGCCGCACCAGTTCGTTGCGGGCGCGGGTGATCAGCGCGTCGCTCGTCACCTGGCACCAGGCCATGCCCACGCCCAGCTGTTGCAGCCGCTGCATCGTCAGCAGCAGGCCCTGCACATAAAGCGCCGAACATTGGCCGCCGTGCATCGGTGTGGCGATCATCACCGATCGCGGCAGCCGCGCCCGGGACAATTTGACACCGCCCGCCGCAGACATCACGCTTCCCCCTTGCGGCACGATTGCCGGGCCGCCCGGCTGTGGTTATGCTGTGCGCCAGCAGGAGGGGCAAGCGATGAAGCTGAACATCAACGGCAAGCCGGTGGACGTGGCGGCAGAGCCCGACATGCCCCTGCTGTGGGCGCTGCGCGACGTGCTGGGCATGACCGGCACCAAATTCGGTTGTGGCGCGGCCTTTTGCGGGGCCTGCACGGTGCAGCTGGATGGCGAGCCGGTGCGCAGCTGCCAGACCCCGGTTTCAGCGGTGGGGACCGCCAAGATCACCACCATCGAGGGGCTTTCGGCCTCGGCCATCGGGCGCAAGCTGCAGGATGCCTGGGTGGCGCTGGACGTGCCGCAGTGCGGCTATTGCCAGGCCGGGCAGTTGCTGGCGGCCGAGGCACTGCTGCGCGCCACGCCCAAGCCCAGCGATGCCGATATCGATGCCGCGATGAGTGGCAATCTGTGCCGCTGCGCCACCTACACCCGCATCCGCGCCGCCATCAAGCAGGCCGCCGGGGCATGAGCGCGCCCACCCAGGCGCTGCCGCCGCTCAGCCGGCGCGGCCTGTTGCAGGCGGCGGCGCTGGCCGGCGGCGGCCTGTCGCTGGGCTGGTCGGCCACCGGCCCGGCCCGCGCCGCCACCACGCCGGGGGCGCTTTCGGCCTTCGTGCAGATCGCCAGCGATGGCGCCATCCGCATCACCGCCCACCAGCCGGAAATCGGCCAGGGCGTGAAAACCAGCTTCCCGATGATGATCGCCGAGGAACTGGACGTGGATTGGGCGCAGGTGACGGTGGTGCAGGCCATGGGCGACCGCGCCACCTATGGCATGCAGATCGCCGGCGGCTCGTCGGCCACGCCCACCCAGTTTGAACGCATGCGCCGGCTGGGCGCCGCCGCGCGCGCCATGCTGGTGGCGGCGGCGGCCCGCGCCTGGGGCGTGCCGGCAGGCGAGATCACCACCGGCAGCGCCATGCTGCACCACAAGGCCTCGGGCCGCTCCGCCCGCTATGCCGACATGGCCGCCGCCGCCGCGCTGCTGCCGGCGCCCGATCCCCAGACGGTGACGCTGAAAGACACGGCGCAGTTCCGCATCCTGGGCACGCGCGTGCCGGGCGTGGACAACCGCAAGCTGGTGACCGGTGAGCCGCTGTTTGGCATCGATGCCCGGCCGCCGGGCCTCGTCTATGCCGTCTATGCCAAATCGCCGGTGTTTGGCGGCCGGCTGAAAAGCGCCAACCGCGCCGCCGCGCTGGCGGTGCCGGGCGTGAAGACACTGATCGACATTGCCGAACGCCGCGACCTGAAGACCGAGATTGACGTGGCGCTGCCCGGCATCGAGGTGCTGCCGCAGGGCATCGCGGTGATCGCCACCAGCACCTGGGCGGCGCTGCGCGGGCGCGATGCGCTGGCCTGCGTGTGGGAGGGCGGCGATGCCGCCTTCCAGTCCACCGCCGGCTGGGAGGCTGCGGCCGCCAAGGCGCTGGCCAGCGGCCCGCAAAAGCCCGGCCATATCAACCATGGCAATGCCGGGGCCAAACTGGCCGGGGCCGCGCGCCGGGTGAAGGCGGATTATGCCTATCCCTTCATCGCCCATGCCGCGCTGGAACCGATGAACGCCACCGCGCACGTGGTGGGCAACCGCTGCGAATTGTGGCTTTCCACGCAAACCCCCGAGGATGCGCGCCGCATGGTGGCGCTGGCGCTGGGGATCAAGCCGGCCGATGTCACGCTGCACCTGATGCGCTCGGGCGGTGGCTTTGGCCGGCGGCTGATGAATGATTTTGCCGTGGAAGCCGCGGTGATCGCCAAGGCCGCCGGCGTGCCGGTGAAGCTGACGTGGGACCGCGCCCAGGATTTCGCCCATGATTGGCTGCGTCCCGGCGGCTGGCACCGGCTGGAAGCCGGGCTGGATGCCAAGGGGGACATCATCGCCTGGACCGATCATTTCGTCAGCTTTGGCGCCGATGGGGTGCTCAATCCCACCGCCGTCATCGATGCCTCGCTGTTTCCATCGGGGGTGATCCGCGATTTCCGCGCTGATGTGACCGTGCTGCCCATCGCCTCCACGCTGGGCTGGCTGCGCGCGCCGATCAACAATGCCTTTGCCTTTGTCACGCAGGGCTTCATTGATGATTGCGCGCTGGCGGCCGGGCGCGATGCGCTGGAATATCGCCGCGCCCTGCTGGGCGCACCGCGCGCCATCCCGATCGCCGAGGAATTCAGCGGCGAGACCGGCGCCGATGCCAAGGGCACCCCCTATCACACCGGGCGCATGCGCGGCGTGCTCGACAAGGCGGCCACGATGGCCGGCTGGGGCCGCAAGCTGCCGCCGCGCACCGGCATGGGCATCGCCTTCCATTTCAGCCACCTGGGCTATTTCGCCAATGTGGTGGAGGCCGAAGTGACGCCGGGCGGGCAGGTGAAGGTGAAGCGCGTGTGGGTGGCGGTGGATGTGGGCCGCCACATCGTCAACCTGTCGGGCGCGGAAAACCAGGTGCAGGGCAGCGTGATCGATGCGCTGGGCGCCGCGTTGGGCCAGCGCATCAGCTTTGCCGACGGCGCGGTGGAGCAGGTGAATTTCGGCGATTACAGCCTGGCGCGCATGAGCGACGCGCCGCCGGTGGAGGTGGCCTTCCTCTCCACCGATTTCCACACCACCGGCCTTGGCGAACCCGCCTATCCATCGGTGGCGCCGGCGCTGGCCATGGCGATTTACCAGGCCACCGGCAAGCGGCTGCGCAGCCTGCCGCTGGACACCAGCCAGTTGACCGCCTGAGGGCCGCCATGACCATCGCGCTTTCCCGCCGCAGCTTCCTGTTTGCCAGTGCCGCCGTGGGGGGAGGCCTCTGCCTTGGCCTGTCGCCCGGCGCCGCCGACGCGGCCGAACCCGGCCAGCTCAACGCCTGGGTGGTGATCCCGCCCACCGGGCGCATCCGCATCATGGCCAGCAATCCCGAAGTGGGCCAGGGCATCCGCACCAGCCTGCCGATGGTGATCGCCGAGGAGCTTGACGCCGATTGGGCCGCTGTGGAGATCGTGCCGACCATCGCCGACGCCAAGACCTATGGCCGGCAGGTGGCCGGCGGTTCACAGGCGATGCCCACCCATTATGAGAATATGCGCCGGGTGGGCGCCGCCGCCCGCGCCATGATCCTGAGCGCGGCCGCCAGCGAATGGGGCGTGCCGCTGGCCGAACTGCAAACCGATCGCGGCCAGGTGGTCCACGGCAAGCGCCGCGCCCCCTATGGCCGCTTTGCCGCCGCTGCCAGCGCCCTGCCGGCCCCCGATCTGGCCAAGGTGGCGGTGAAGGACCCGAAGAGTTTCCGCCTCATCGGAACGTTCCAGCCCGGCGTGAACAACCGCGCCATCGTCAGCGGCCAGCAGGCCTATGGCATTGATGCCGTGCTGCCGGGGATGCTGCACGCCGCCTTCCACAAATCCGGCGTGCAGCGCGCGGCGGTGAAATCGGCCAACCTGGATGCCGTGAAGGCGATGCCGGGCGTGCGCGATGCCTTCATCGTGCCGGCCAGCGACGAATATGAAGGGCTGGCCGGCGGCGTGGCCATCCTGGCCGACACCACCTGGCATGCCCAGCGCGCCCGCAACGGCCTGAAGGTGGAATGGACCGACAGCCCGGCCGCCGCGCAATCGACAACGGCCTGGGCGGCGATGGCCGCCGCCGCCAAAGGCAAGCCCCCGGCGCTGCCGGTGCACAGCGCCGGCGATGCCGCAGCGGCGCTGGCCGGCGCGGCCCGGCGGGTGAGCGCCACCTATGAATATCCCTTCATCCCGCACCTGCCGCTGGAACCGATCAACTGCACGGCGCGGGTGAGCGGCACCACGGTGGAAATCTGGGCCCCCACCCAGAATCCCGAACCTGGCCGGCTGGCGGTGGCCAAGGCGCTGGGCGTGCCGCCGGAAAACATCACCATCCACATGCTGCGCGTGGGCGGCGGCTTTGGCCGGCGCCTGCAGAATGATTACATGGTGGAAGCGGCCTGGATCGCCCGCGCCGCCGGCCGGCCGGTGAAGCTGACCTGGACCCGCGAGGACGACGTGACCCAGGATTTCCTGCGCCCCGGCGGCTGGCACCATCTGGAAGCCGGGCTGGACGCATCCGGCCGCTGCATCGCGTGGGACAATCATTTCATCAGCTTTGGCCGCGATGGCAAGTTCGCCCGCGCCGCCGGCATCGGCCCGGCCGATTTCCCGGCCGGCATGGTCGATCATTTCCGCGTGGGCGCCACCATCCTGCCGCTGATCCACACCACCGGCTTCCTGCGCGCCCCCGGCAACAACGCCTTCGGCTTTGTCACCCAGGGCTTCATCGATGAACTGGCCCATGCCGCCGGGGCCGATCCGTTGCAATTCCGCCGCGATTTCCTCGGCCCGGCGCGGATCATCGGCGATCCCGCCAGCCGCGGCAGCTACAACACCGGCCGCATGCGCGCCGTGCTCGACAAGGCGGCTGCCATGGCCGGCTGGGGCCGCAAGCTGCCGGCCCGCACCGGGCTCGGCATCGGCTTCCATTTCAGCCACCTGGGCTATTTCGCCAATGTGATCGAGGCCAGCGTGTCAACGGCGGGCGAGGTGAAGGTGGCGAAAATCTGGGTGGCCGGCGATGTCGGGCGGCAGATTGTCAATCCCGCCGGTGCCCTCAACCAGGTGCAGGGCAGTGTGCTCGATGCGCTCAATGCCTGCCGCAACCACGCTGTCACCTTTGCCGATGGCGCCATCGAGCAGCGCAATTTCGGCGATCTGCCGCTGCTGCGCATGGACGAGGCGCCGCCGATCGAGGTGGCCTTCCTCACGCCCGATTATGCCGTCACCGGCTTGGGTGAGCCGGCTTATCCGGCGGTGGCCCCGGCGCTGGCCAATGCGATCTTTGCCGCCACCGGCGTGCGCCTGCGCAAGCTGCCGTTCGATTTTTCCGCGCTCAAGGCCTGAACCGGTGCGCAGGCTGGCGGCCCTGGCCGCGATGCTGCTGGCGACAGCGGCGGCGGCACAGGATGTGCAAAGCTGGAACACGCTGCTGCTGCAGGGGCCGGTGGACGGCAAGCTGCTGCTGTGGGCCGAGGTGCAGCCGCGCTTCACCAGCGATGCCGGCCGGCTTGGCCAGTTCGTGGCGCGCGGCGCGCTGGGCGTGCGGCTGAAGCATGATATCGATCTGCACGCCGGCTATCATTACCAGCACAACAATCCGGCGCCGGGCATCAGCAGTGACGAGCATCGGCTGTGGCAGCAGTTCATGGCCCCCGTGGTGCGGCGCGGCAATGGCCATGCCCTCATCACCCGCTGGCGGCTGGAGGAGCGGACATTTGAAAATGCCGATGATCTGGGCTGGCGGCTGCGCATGCTGTGGCGGCTGCAACTGCCGCTGCGCGGCAAGGGCACGGCCGGGCCCTTGCTGATGAGCGAGACGTTCGTGGCGCTGAACAGCACCGATTGGGGTGCCCGCGCCGGCTTTGACCAGCAGCGCAGCTTTGCCGGCTGGCTGCAACCGCTCAGCCCGCGCCTCAATCTTGAGGCCGGCTATATGCACCAATATGTCAACCGGCCGGGCCGCAACCCGGGCAATCATGTCATCAACATCACGCTGAACCGCCGGCTGGGCTAGAGCACTTCCCGACCAATCTGAACCAGCGTCATCGCCGTTCCGGCGACCCCTGCGGGGCGGGCGGACTTTGACCTGTGGCAGCGTCGCTCGTCGGTTGCGATGCCCATTGCGATGGATTGCGCATCGCGCCCTCCTCGCTCCTTGCCACAAACCAAATTCCGCGCCGTGCCGCCGATCCAGATTGATCGGAAAATGCTCCAGGCCCGGCCGGCGGCCCGCGTCGGCTTACTTCAGCGTCTTGAGGTAAGCGATCACGTCCTTGCGCTTCTTGGCATCGGCGATGCCGGCAAAGGCCATCTTGGTGCCCGGCACATAGGCCGACGGCTTGGTGAGATAGGTGTCGAGATTGGCCTCGGTCCAGCTCACGCCCTTGCCCTTCATCGCGGCCGAATAGCTGAAGCCGGCATAGGTGCCGGCCTTGCGGCCAACGACACCGGCCAGCGACGGGCCGATGCGGTTCTGGCCAGCGGCCACGGCATGGCAGGCCTTGCACACCACGAAGGCCTTCTCGCCAGCGGCGGCATCCTGGGCGGCGGCCGGGGCGGCCAGCGCCACCGCGGCCAGGGCGGCGGCGGTCATCATCATCTTCATCGTCAGTCTCCTCGTCTGGGTTGCACGTGGTTGGGGTTGAACATCAATGCTGGTGGTGTTGAGCGGCCGCTGCGCCTTCGGCCTTGAACGCCACATCAACGGCTCCGGCGCGGGCAAATTGCAGCCGGGCCTTGATCATCCGACCATCGGGCACCGGGGCTTTCAGGCCGATGAACATCACGTGCAGGCCGCCGGGCGCGAATGTCACCGTGCCGCCGGCCGGGATCGGCACGCCATCGGCCTGGGCGCGCATCTGCATCACATTGCCCTGCTGGATGGTGCCGTGCAGATCGGCGCGGTTGGCGGCATCGGTGATCACCGCCACCAAGCGGTCCGGCTGCTTGCCGCGGTTGACGATGGTCAGAAAACCGGCGCCGGTCTTGGAGACCGGGCTGGCCACCCGGATCACCGGATGATCGATATGCAGGCTGCCCACGCGATATTCATGGGCGGCAGCGCTGCCGGCAAGGCCGGCTGCCAGAAAAAAGGCCAATGCTTTCATGGAAAAACTCCCTTGCGTCACACAACAGGCCGGCACCGGGCCGGCAGCGGCGTTCAGCAAAGGGGCGGGCCCTGGCCGGGCGGGCGCAGGCGCAGCCGGGCCCGGCGCGGCACGATCGGCAGCGGCCCGGCCAGCAGCAACAGGCCGGCCAGCAGCAGCGCCGGCAACAGCAGCGGCGGTGGGGCCAGCAGCGCCGGGCCCAGCGCCAGGGCAAAGCCGCAGGGGCCGGCATCGGCATCACCGGGCAGATCGGCCGCCGGCCCGGCCGCCGCCGTGCTGCACAGGCTGAGCAGCGCCGGATTGCCGGCCACCGGCATCCAGCCCGCCGGCACCAGCAGGCGCAGCAGCAGCGCCGCCAGGCAGGCGGCAACAAACATCACTCCGGGCGGGCGCGCGGCCATGGCCTCTGCCTGCCACTGCCGGCCGGCCGCTGCAACCCCACTTTCGGCCGAGGTCAACTGCCTGAAAGGCCAAGCGCCTTCAGATCGGCCGTGGCGGCGGCCAGATCGGCATGGGCGACGATCTGGCGGAAGGCGGCATCCAGCCGCCGCACCTGGGCATCGGCGGCGGCCTCCTCGCGCAGGTTGACGACGAAGAAATCCGACGCGCCTTCCTGGAAGCGGCGGCGCTCGGCGCTGGCCATGGTCAGGGCCCGGTCAGCCTCGTCGATGGCGATGCCCAGCAGGCGGCGGGCCTGCCGTGCGGCCACCGAAAGATTGCCGATCTCGATGCGAATCTGGTCCTCGATGAAGCGGCGGCGCTGCTGGAAGCCATCCAGATCGGCCCGCGTCTGATCCAGCCGGCCGCGCGCCGTGCGCTGCTGGATCGGCACGCTGAGCGTGAGGCCAAGCCGGCTTTCGGTGCCGGTATAGGCGCGGCCCGCCAGCCCGGCCTCGCCCAGATACTGGTTCACCTCGGCCCTGAGATCGAGGCGGGGCAGGAAATTGTTGCGATCAAGCGCCAGCCGCTGCCGGGCCTGGGTGATGCGCACGTCAACCACCCTGAGATCAGGGCGGTTTTCCAGCGCCGCCATCACATCCTCGGCCACCGGCAGCGGCGCGGGCAGGCTGCGCGGCAATTGCTCGGGGCCGGGCACCAGCGGGTTGCCATCGGCATCGCGCCAGAACAAGGACAGGGCGATCGCCGCCTGTTGCAGCGATTGTTCGGCCTGCACCACCAACGTCTGCCGGCGCAGGATATTCTGCTCATTCTCGGTGAGCAGCACGGCCGGGCGCAGGCCTTCGGCCACCTGCCGCTTGAACCCGGCCTGCCGGTCAAGCGCCAGTTGCAGCAGGCCCTTGAACACGGTGAGACGCTGGCCGGCGATCACCCAGTTGTTCCAGGCGGCAATGGCGCGCGCCTGCACGCCGATCGCCACCACCAGCCGGTCATTGTCGGCCAGTTCCACATCGCCGATGGCCAGTGTCCGGTTGAAGCGCCGCTCGTCGATGTCGCGGTCACGCAGCAGCGAAAACAGCGTGCCCAGCGTGACCCGGCCATAGAGCGCGGTGTTGCTGCTGGCCTGCGAACTGGAAAACCGCCCGCGCGCGATGTCATAGCCGGCATAGACATTGCCGCCATTGCCGACGAGCGGCTGGCTGAGCCGGACCCCGGCGGTGGCGCCATCGAAAAAGCCGGTGGGCCGCGTGTCGGCATTGGCGCTGAACAGCGTGTCGAACGCGCCTTCGGTGGTGAGCAGGCGGGCTTCGGCGCCGCGCACCCGGGCCAGCGCTTCCAGCACCTGCGGCGCGTGATAGCGGCTGTTGGCCAGCAGCGCGTCAAGGCTGAGGACGGCGGCGGCCTCGGGCAGCGGCGCCGCTGCGGTGCGGGCCGCCGCCTCCAGCGCCGGGCTGGCCGCCGGCCGGCCGCTGAGCGGCTGCGAGGCGCGCGGAGCCTCCTGCGCGGCCGCGGGAGCCACCGCCGGGGCAGCCAGCAGCAGCAGCGCCAACCCGCACGCCGCCCGATTATTTCGCCTTGGCATCATCGGCCTTGGCATCAGCCTTGGGCATGCCGTTTTCGGCCGGGCTGGCCCCCGGGCGGGTGAATTGCAGCGGGAAATCGTTCAGCAGCCGCCACAGTTCGAACCAGATCGGCACGGTGTTCATCTGCACCCAGCCGCGCACCTTGGCGCCCAGCCGCACCGAGCGTTCATCCGGCCAGGGATCCCGATCCGGGCTTTCGGTGACCAGCAGGCGGAACAGGCCGTTGGGCGAGGCGTTGAGATCCACCGCCGCCACCTGGCCATCGAAATAGCCCTTGGCCACCGATGGCCAGCCGGAAAACTGGATCGCCGGCCAGCCTTCGAATTCCAGCCGCACCCGGCGGCCGACATGGATCAGCGGCACATCGCGGCCATCGACATAAAGCTCCACCACCCGGCGCGACTGTTCGGGCACGAAGGTGGCGAGCAGATCACCCTGCTTGACGATGGTGGCGGTATCGATGCTGGAGACGCGCATGATGCGCCCGGCGCGCGGCGCGCGGATCATCTGTTCGGACTGGCGGCGCAAGTTCACGTCGATCTTGTTGATCTCGGCGCGCGAGGAGGCGATCTTGGCGCGGAATTCGGCCACCTTGATCTGCGCCAGTTCCATGTCGCGCCGCGCCGCCAGGCCTTCGCCATAAAGGGTGGTCATGCGGCGCACATCGCGCATGGCGGTGGCCATGGCGGCTTCGGTGGCGGCAATCTCGGCCACTTTCTGCGCGCGTTCCGCCCCCAGCCGGGCCAGGAAATCGGGATCGATGTCCACCACGCGGGCGATGGGATCACCGGCCTTCACGCGGGCGCCGTCGGTCACATACCAGCGCTCCAGCCGGCCGGGCACCAGCGCGGTGATGTTCTGCTGCCGGTCACGCGGATCAAAGGCGATCACGCTGCCCGATCCCTGCGCCGTCTGCACCCAGGGCACCAGCGTGATAAACAGCCCGAACAGCACCAGGCCGATCATCACCGTCCAGCCCACCACGCGCATGATGCGCGGCGGCTGCAGGCCGGCAAGCGTGGGGAAGCTGGCCGCATGGGCGGTCCGCGGCTCAATCGCCATCGCTGGTCTCCCGGCCGGCGGCAGCGCGCAGGCCATCGAACACGGCCTGATCGGCGGTGATCAGCTGCTGTTTCAGGCCCAGCCACAGCCAGCCATCCAGCGTCACCGCCTCAGGGCGGTTGGTGAAGTAAAGCACGGTGGTGCGGCTGCCGGCCAGCCGTTCGAACACCGCGCGCAGCCGGGCCAGCGGCACCGTGTCGAACAGCGGGGACATCACCAGGATGCGCGGTTCCGACAGGATGGAGGCCGCCAGTTTCAGCTGCATCATCTTGGCCACCGTGAACGGCGCGCCGGTGGAGGACAGCTTGGTCTGCATGCCATCGGGCAGCATCGCCACCCGGTCATCCAGCCCCACCAGCCGCAGCGCCTCGAGATGATCGGCGGCGGTGCGATCGGGATTGGCCAGGGTGAGATAATCCGTGATGGTGGATTCGACGATGGCGGCACGGTCCAGCACCATCACCTGGCTGCGCAGCGCCAGCGGGTCCATCACCGCCATGTCCACCCCGCCGATCGTCACCATGCCGGCGGCCGGCCGATCCAGCCGCTTCATCAGATCGGCAAAGGCGCGCTCCATGCCCGGCACGCCCTGGCAGATCAGGCGGCTGGCTTCGGGAATTTCGAAATTCAGCTCGGCCTCGCCGGCCAGCAACCGGGTGCGGACGCGGGCGAAGCTGAGCGCGCCCGACCGTGGCGGCGCCACCCCGGCTGGCACCGGCGGCTCCTGCGTGAGGCCATAGAGCAGCGACAATTCCTCCACCGAGGCGACCGCATCATAAAGATCATCAAGATAGGAATAGAGGCTGTTCATGCCGGCAAACACGCCCGACAGGATCAGCTCGGCCGCCACCAGCTGGCCGATGGACAATTGCTCCTGGATCACCAGCCAGCCGCCCAGCGCCAACAGGCCGGCGCTGGCGGCGGCATAGAGGAAATAGAGCGCGATCGTCTGCGGGAACTGGTAACTGAAATGCGCGGCATGGGCCTTGACATAATTGGCCGTCACCCGCTCCGCGCCGTTCAGCGCATAATCGATGTGCCGGGCCGACTTGTAGAAGCCGTTGGAAGCGCCGATGGTTTCCAGGAAATGCGCCGCGTTGTATTTCTCGTGGCTCAGATTGATCGAGGTTTTCATCGCCCCCTTCGACCACAGCGCCCACACCGCCCACAGCAGCGCGATCAGCACCAGGTTGAAGGCCAGGAAAAACGGGTGATAGAAACTGGTGACGACAAAGCCGACGATCATGCCCAGGATGATGGTGAACCCGCCGATCAGCAGCGACGGGATCGCCTTCTGCATGTTGACCAGTTCGAAATAGCGGTTGAACAGGTCAAAGCGGCGGGTGTCCTGAAAGAAGGGATCGGCGGCATTGATCACCCGCAGCGTGAGATCGGCCACCAGCCGCGCCATGAAGCGGCGGCGATACAATTCCATCAGATGGATGCGCAGCACCGACAGCAGGCCGGAAATCACCAGCAGCGCGAACAGCAGCGCCGACAGCGTGAACAGCGGCACCGGCAGCGCCGTGTTGGCGATGCTGTTGATCAACAGCTGCACCGAAACCGGCACCGCCAGCCCCAGCAGCGCGATGCCCAGGCCATAGACGATCGCCAGCCAGAAATAATTCTTCTCCGGCCACACGATGTCCTTCAACCAGCGCCAGACCAGCCGGTTGAGATCCATCTGCGAAAGGTCCTTGGCGGCCATGGGTCTCCTGTGGGTGCGCGTGCCTGCGGGCATTTAGGGGCGCACCCCGGCTTTGCCAAGGCCGGGGCGGAAAAAAGATTACATGGGCGTAATGATGACCCCGGCTGAACCCGGCCTGAAGCGCGGCCCGCTCACAACAGGCCCAGATCAAACGGGCGCGAAGCCGGGAAGATGCGCTGCACCGCCGCCGGCGACAGGCCATAGAGCCGGGCAAACAGCCCGCCGGCCACATCGCGCACGTCGTTGAGCACGGGGAAATCGCGGTTCTGGTGCAGCCCGGCCTCGGTCACCGCCTGCTGGCGGCCGCCAATGCGCCCGCCGGCCACGGCACCGCCCGCCAGCAGGAAGGTGGTGCCATGGCCATGATCGGTGCCGCCCGAGCCATTCTGGCGGAAGGTGCGGCCGAATTCGGAAATCACCAGCACCGCGGTGTCGCGCCAGACCGGGCCCATGGCGGCGGCCAGCCCGGCCAGCCCGCGCGCCAGCACGCCCAGCTTGTAATCCAGCGCGCCCAACTGGCCGACATGCGTGTCCCACCCGCCGATATCGGCAAAGGCCAGCGTCACCTTCTCGCGCAGCAGCGCGCCCATGCGCGGCGCATTGGCCTCAAACGCCGCCACCCCGCCGGCCTTGCGGCCCGAGGCGAACATTTCGGCCTGCAACGCCGCCGACACCGCAGCGCCGGCCTCCAGCGCGGCGGCCACCTGCCCGCCCAGCAGCGGATCGCGCGCATACATGGCGGCGATCGCGGCCTGGCGCGCTTCGGGCAGGGCGGTGCGCCGGCCCAGATCGACATTGGCCACCGCCACCGGCCCGCGCAGGGCGATGGGCAGCGCCGGGGTGAAGGCCATGGCATCGCCGCGCGCGCCGATTTCCGCTGCCAGCCGGTTCAGGAAGCCGCTGGTCTCGCTGCGGTTCCGCCCGGCATGGCCATATTCGATGATGTCCTGCGTTTCGAAATGGCTGCGCGACAGGTCGGGCGAGCCGGCAAAGGGGATGAAGGCCAGTTGCCGCGCATCCCACAGCGGCTTCAGCGCATCGGCACTGCGGGTGAGCGCCCAGCCATCGGCCAGCGCGATCTGTTGCGCCGGCGGCACCGCGATGCCGGGCCGGCTGCGGCGATAGAAATCATTGGCGTGCGGCACTAGCAGGCTGGCGCTGTCATAGCCGCCGCGCAGGAAGATCAGCAGCAGGCGCGGCTTGCCGGCCGGCATCGCCCAACCGCCGGCGGCAAACAGGCTGCCACTTCCGGCCAGGAACGCGCGCCGGCTGAAGCGCTTGGCAGCGGCAGGGTTCATCGGCGCATGAACTCCGGTGAGGAGAGGAACAGCACATTGGCCTCCCGCCAATTAGCCTTGGCCAGTTCGGCCGAGGTCGTCGGGCTGAGCTGGCCATAAATGCCGGTTTCGGCGCGGACCACCGCCAGTTCGGGCGCCAGCAGCCAGTTGCGCGCCCGCTCGATCAGGGCGGGCACGGTGAACACCCAGTTGCGGGTGCCGCCCTTGCCCAGCGATCCGGCCAGCACGAAGCGCGCCTCCAACTGGCCCGACGAGGTCCAGGCCGCGGTTTCCAGCGGCCAGCCATCGGGCGTCACCCGTTCCAGGCGCGGCTGGGCCAGGTGGCGCAGATCGCGGGCCAGCATCTCCATGTTGGCCCGCGGCTGGCCGGCCTGCACCAGCCGCACCGCCGAGAGGAGATAATGATTGGGATCCTTGTAGAGCCGGCCCAGCGAGGCGGCGAATTCGGGCCGCGCAAACAGCACGCGCAGCACGGCGGCGATATCGCCATCGGTGCGGGTGAATTCGGCCGCCATCGCCGCCACCACCGCCGGCGGCGGCGCATCGGCCATCAGATATTGCGCCAGCCGCCGCGCCGTGCGCCGGGCGGTGGCGGGATGCCGGCAGGCCAGTTCGGTCGCCTGTTCGATGCCGGCCATGCCGGTGGCGGTGATCGTGCGGCCCAGCACCCGCTTGGGCCCGGCATCGTGGCGGGCCGGATCAAACAGCGCCAGGCCGTCGCGCCAGCCGCCGGGCGGCGCCGGCGGCGCCGGCCAATGATCGGTGTCAACCGTCAACCCGGTCAGCACGCGGGCCAGTTCCTGCACATCGGCCTGGGAATAGCCGCTGCCCACCCCCATGGTGTGCAGTTCCAGCAGTTCGCGGGCATAATTCTCGTTGATGCGGCCTTTGCGGCTTTGGGCGTTGTTGAGATAGAGCAGCATCGCCGGGTGGCGCTGGGTGGCGTGGACGAGATCGCAGAAGCGGCCCAGCGCGTGGGGGCGGATGGCGCGTTCCAGATAATCGCTGGCCAGGGGGCCAAAGCCGGTGCCGATGAAGCGGATGTTGAACTGGTTGAACCAGAACCAGCTCATCTGCTCGCGCAACTGGTCGGGCGAATGGATATCGCGCAGCAGGCTGCGGTGCACCGCCCGGTCAAACCACAGCTTGGCCTCGCCACTGGCGCGGCGGTAGGTGGCACGGCTGGCCTCGGCCTTGCCGGCGGCCTTTTCCGCAACCGATTGGCGGCGCAGGCCCATCAGCCGCACCATCGCGGCATTGCCATCCTCCTGCCCGCCGGCCGGCGGCACCGCCAGCGCATCATAAATCGGCCGCACATCGGCCGGCAGCCGCACCTGATCGGGCGGCGAGGCCAGTTGCGCCGCGATCCAGCCCTGCCGGCCCAGCCGCCGCCATTCCGGCAGATCGGCCGGGCTGGCCCCCCAGGTCAACCGGTTGAGCCAGGCCACATCCTCAGGCGACAGCGGCGGCCCGCCGGCACCGGCCCCCGGCGCGCAGCCCCACAGCAGCAGGGCCGCCGTGGCCGGCAGCAGGCAGCGCAGGCGGGGCATGATGCGGTGCAACATGGGCGGCAGACTGCGTCATCCCGCCCCGCCCGGTCAAGCCAGTTGCCGCAGTCCTGCGTCCAGCGCGGACCGAATCTCGTCAATCTGGGCCGGGCTGATGATGAGCGGGGGTGACAGGGCGATCGTGTCTCCCGAAACCCGGATCAGCACGCCGGCATCGAACAGGGCGCGGAAAATCGCCTGGCCGCGCACGCCCGGCGCATCGGGGCGCGGCGCCAGTTCGATGGCGGCGACCAGCCCGAAATTGCGGATATCCACCACATGCGGCAGGCCGGCCAGGCTGTGGATCGCCTCCGCCCAGGTGTCTTCCAGGCTGCGGGCCCGCGCAAACAGGCCCTCGCTGGCATAAACATCCAGGCTGGCGATGCCGGCGGCGCAGGCCAGCGCATGCGCCGAATAGGTATAGCCGTGAAACAGCTCGATCCCCGGCACATCGCCGGGCGCATCCACGATGGCATCATGCACATGCCGGGCCGCGGCCACCGCGCCCATCGGCACGGCGGCGTTGGTGAGGCCCTTGGCCAGGCAGATGAGATCGGGGGTGACGCCGAAACGCTCCGCTGCGGTGGCCGCGCCCAGCCGGCCAAAGCCGGAAATCACCTCGTCAAAAATCAGCAAGATGCCATGCTGGGCGGTGATGGCGCGCAGCCGTTCCAGATAGCCCTGCGGTGGCACCAGCACCCCGGTGGAGCCGGCCAGCGGCTCGACGATCACGGCGGCGATCGTATCGGCCCCGTGCAGCGCGATCAGCGCCTCCAGCCGGTCAGCCAGTTCGGCGCCGTGGGCGGGCTGGCCGCGGGTGAACAGGTTGCGCGCATCATGGGTGTGGGGCAGATGGTCAACGCCCGGCAGGCCGGG
Organism: Sphingomonadales bacterium; assembly: GCA_027483465.1. Lineage (GTDB taxonomy): Bacteria > Pseudomonadota > Alphaproteobacteria > Sphingomonadales > Sphingomonadaceae > Sandarakinorhabdus. Next base: position 12,490 of record JAIXUQ010000005.1, on the reverse strand, counting down.
GCCAAACACCCGGCGGTTGGCCAGGATGCCGCCCACCGAAATGCCGCCAAAGCCAACGCCGTGATAGCCGCGCTCCCGCCCGATCAGCCGGGTGCGCTGCCCCTGCCCGCGCGCGCGCCAATAGGCCAGGGCGATTTTCAGGGCGGTGTCGACGCTCTCCGAACCGGAGTTGGTGAAGAAGATGCGGTCCAGCCCCTCGGGCATGATGCCGGCCAGCTTGGCGGCCAGTTGGAACGCCAGCGGATGGCCCAGCTGGAAGGTGGGGGCGAAATCCAGCGTGGCGGCCTGCTGCTGGATGGCCTTCACGATGGGTTCGCGGCCATGGCCGGCGTTCACGCACCACAGGCCGGCGGTGCCATCCAGGATACGGCGGCCATCGGCGGTGGTGTAATGCATGTCGCGCGCGGCGGCGAGCAGGCGCGGATTGGATTTGAAATAGCGGTTGTCGGTGAACGGCATCCACCAATTGGCCAGATCATTGGGTGCATGTGTTGCCATGGTTCGGCCCCCCTGTTTGCCTTGAGCCCTTTGCCTTCAGCCCTTTGCCCTCAGCCCTGCTTCAGCAATTTCTCGATCTGGCCGCCCAGCGCCTCGGGCTTGGTGGCCGGGGCGAAACGTTCCTGCACCTGGCCATGCTTGTCCACCAGGAACTTGGTGAAATTCCACTTGATCGCCTCGCTGCCGAGCAGGCCGGGCGCCTGCTTCTTGAGCATCTGGAACAGCGGGTGGGCCTTGTCCCCGTTCACGTCGATCTTGGCAAACAGCGGGAAGTCCACATCATAGGTGAGCTTGCAGAAATTGGCGATTTCGGTGGCATCGCCCGGTTCCTGCGCGCCGAACTGGTTGCAGGGAAAGCCCAGCACGGCAAAGCCATTGGGGCCATATTTCTTGTGCAGCGCCTCCAGCCCCTCATATTGCGGGGTGAAGCCGCATTTGGAGGCGGTGTTGACGATCAGCAGCACCTTGCCTTCGAAATCCCGCATCGAAATCTCGCGGCCGTCGATGGTCCTGGCGGTGAATTCATAGACGCTGCTCATCCTGGTTCCCCTCAAGCTGGCCCCTTGAGCGCCGCGCTGAAATGGCGGCGGCACAGGGCGACATAGCGATCATTGCCACCAATCTCGGTCTGCTGGCCAGTGGTGACGGCACGGCCCGCGCTGTCAATGCGCATATTCATGGTGGCCTTTCGCCCGCAATGGCACACCGCCTTCATTTCCGACAGCACATCGGCAATGGCCAGCAGCGTGGCGCTGCCTTCGAACAATTGCCCCAGGAAATCGGTGCGCAGGCCATAGCAGAGCACGGGAATGCCCAGTTCATCGGCCACCTGCGCCAGCTGCCACACCTGGGCTTTGGTGAGGAACTGCGCCTCGTCCACCAGCACGCAATCCACCGGGCCGCGCCCGCGCGCGTCGGCCACGGCGGCAAACAGATCGAGCCCCGGCTCGAACAATTGCGCCGGCGCGCTCAGCCCGATGCGCGAGGCGATCATGCCCACCCCGGCGCGATCATCCAGCGCGGCGGTGAACAGCAAGGTGGCCATGCCGCGCTCCCGATAATTGAAGCTGGATTGCAGCAGCACGGTGGATTTGCCGGCGTTCATCGAGGCGAAATAGAAATAGAGCTTGGCCATCGCCGCTTCCATGCGCTGCCGGCGGGCAGGCCGTCAACGCGGGCGGCATGGTCAGGCGATTTCCGCTGTTGACAATCATTCGCAATATCAAGATGACAGCGACCCACGTTGTTCGAGGAGTCGTGATGCGCCGTTCCGCCCGCCTGCTGGCCGCCCTGTTGCTGGGCACGGCCGCCAGCCCCGCGCTGGCCGCCGCTGCGGCCGAAGCCGATGCCGATGCCGGGGCCGCCGCCACCATCATCGTGACGGCGCGGCGCGATCAGGATCGCCTGCCCGATCTGGCCGGCACACTGATCTTTGCCGGCAAGCTGGGCGATGTCGCGCTGCTGGGCGATCTGCCGCCGGTGGCCAGCCGCAACCTGCGCGTGGCGCTGGCCGATATCCCCGGCATCCTCGTCTCCGAAGTCTCCAACGGCTCCTGGGCCTCGCTTTCGTATCGCGGGCTGGGGGAGCCGCACGAAAGCTGGAACATCCTCACCCTGCAGGATGCGGTGCCGGCGGTGCCCGACATGTACAGCTATCCGGCGGCCTATTTCATCCCGCCGCTGGAAGCCGTTGAACGGGTGGAGTTCATCCGCGGCGCCGCCGGCCTGCTCTATGGCCCGCAGCCGGGCGGGGCGATCAACTATGTGATGAAGGGCCCGCGCCGTGAAAGCGGCGTGGACGGCAGCGCCCGCCTCACGCTCGGCAGTTGGGAAAGCCGGCAGGGCGCCGCCACGCTGGCCGTGTCCAACGGGCGGCTGGCGGCCGATGCGCTGGTGCATTATGCCGCCGGCGACGGCCCGCGCCGGGTGAACAGCGATGCCGAACAGCTGACCGGCCGGCTGCGCGGGCATGTGCTGGGCGATGATGTCACCCTCACCCTCGCGCTGGACTATTACCAGGGCGATTTCGGCGAGCCCGGCGGCCTCAGCCGCACCCGGATGGCGGCTGACCGGTGGGACAGTTCCACCGCGTTTGACCGCATCCGCCTGCAGCGCATCGCCCCCTCGCTGGGGCTGGACTGGCAGTTGGACGACGCCACCCAGATCACCGCCCGCGCCTTCTACAGCCGGTTCGAGCGGGAAAGCTGGCGGCAGGCCGGCGGCAGCTTTGGCCAGATCACCCCGGCCGCCAACGTGCTGATCCGCCAGTTGCAAACGTTCGACACCGCCGGCATCGATGTGCGCCTGCGCCGCGATTTCGGCGGCAGCGGCCAGCACAGCCTGACGATCGGGGCGCTGGGCCACACATCCAACGCGCCGGTGGCGGTGGACAAGGGCAGCAGCAACCAGGATTTCACCGGCACCGCCGGCGCGCTGGCCCGCGCCACCCGGTCGGGCGATGCCGCCGCGCTGTTTGGCGAGGTGAAGCTGGGGCTGGGCGATGTGCAGATCGTGCCGGGTTTCCGCCTGGAACGGCTGCGCCAGCGCGTGGCCGAAACGCTCGATCTGGGCATCGGCAGCGCCACCGGTGGCGGCCCCGGCGCGGCCAACGGCACGCCGGGCAACCGCCGCAACATCAGCACCATCGCGCTGTGGGGCATCGGCGCCACCTGGGATGCCAGCCCCGATCTGCGGCTGGTCGCCAATGCCAGCCGGGGCTTCAAGCCGCTGCTCTACAACGACGGCGTCACCTTCCAGGCCGGGGTGGATGCCGCCGGCACCTTCGAGGCAAGCTACAGCTTCACCGTGGAAGCCGGCGTGCAGGCGCAGGTGGCGCGGCCGCTGCGCATCGATGCCAGCCTGTTCCGCGTCACGCTGGAGGATCAGGTTGGCTTCCTCGCCGGGCCGCTGCCGGCCGCCGCCCCCTTTGGTGCGGTGGGTGCCGGCGGCGCGCGCCGGCAGAATGTGGGCGCGATGCGCAACCAGGGCGTCGATCTGGCGCTGCGGCTGGATCTGGTCGGCCCCGATGGCCTTGCTGCGGCACGCGACACGCTGCGCCTGTCGGCCAATCTGCAACTGCTTGATGCCGCCTTCACGCGCGGCGCGGCGGCCGGCTTCACGCCGCAATATGCCCCCGGCCACCTGCTGCGCGTCACCCTGGCGCATATCGGCAAGCAGGGCGCCCGCGCGGCGCTGACCTTCACCAGCGTGGGCGACCAGCAGGGGGCCGACAACAATGCCGCCGATTTCGCCTTGCCCGGCTATCAGGTGGTGGATGCCAGCGTGGAATGGCCGGTGGGCGCCGGCTTTGCCGTGGGCGCCGGCATCAACAATCTGCTCGACGAACGCTATGCCGCGCGGGTGCGCCCTGGCGCCGGCGGCGGCTTTGATCCCGGCCTGCCCCGCAATGTCTTCGTCTCGATCGGCTGGAAGGGCTGATCAGGCGGCGCTGGCCAGCGGCGTCACCCTGATCATGGCTTCGTGCTGGCGGGCCTGCGCCAGATCATGATCGGTCTGCATGCGCAGCAGCGTGTCCGCCTTCAGCCCGAAGGCCTTTTCAAAGCGGATCGCCATGTCGGCCGACAGGCCGGCATGGCCATTCAGCACAGTGGACAGTGCCTGCCGCGACACGCCCAGATGCGCAGCCAGCGCCGTGAGGCTGATGCCCGACGGCGCGACAATCTCGCTCTTCAGCCATTCGCCGGCATGCACGGCCAGCGAATTGTGCATCCTAAGCGCCATGATAATCCTCCAGATCCATCTCGATCAGCGCGCCATCCGCATTCACGCCAAAGGTCAGCCGCCAGTTGCGCGTCACCGTCATCGCCCAGCGGCCCTGCTGGTCACCCACCAGCGGGTGCAGGCCATAGTTGGGCGGCACCCGCAGTTCATCCAGGCTGCCGGCGGCCGCGATGAACGCCAGCATCCGGCGCAGCCGCTGCACATCGCCGACCAGACCCTTGGGATTGCCGGTTTCAAAATATCGCCGCAGCGGCTTGTGCCGGATGCTTTCGATGTCCACGCCGGAAGGATAGCGCGGCCACGGCAACTGTCAAGCGTCGCCTGACACTTGACAGAGCCGCCCGACGCCTCAGCGGTTGCCGCCGATGAGGTCGCCCAGTTCGCCCAGGATGCTGCCTTCGCCGCGGTTCTGGCCCTGGCCCATGGCGGCCTGCATCATGCGGCCGGCCAGCCGGCTGAACGGCAGCGACTGGATCCACACCTTGCCCGGCCCGGTCAGGCGCGCGAAAAACGCGCCCTCGCCGCCGAACAACATGCTCTTCACCCCGCCGGCGCCTACCAGATCGAAGGTCACGCTGGGGGTGTAGGCCGCCAGGCAGCCGGTATCGACATGCAGTTGCTCGCCCGGCGCCAGGTGGCGTTCCACCACGGTGCCGCCCATCTGCACGAACACCCAGCCATCGCCATCCAGCCGCTGCATGATGAAGCCTTCGCCGCCGAACAGGCCGGTCAGGATGCGGCGCTGGAATTCGATGCCGATGGAAACGCCGCGCGCCGCGGCCAGAAACGCATCCTTCTGGCAGATCAGCGTGCCGCCCACGCTGTCCAGCTTGATCGGCAGGATGGCGCCCGGCGTGGGGCTGGCAAAGGCCACGCGCGCCTTGCCGCCGCCATTGTGGGTGAACACGGTGGTGAACAGGCTTTCGCCGGTCACCAGCCGCTTGCCGGCGCCCAGCAGCTTGCCCATGAACCCGCCCTGTTCGGCCGAACCATCGCCAAACACCGTGGTCATGCCCACGGCGGCATCCTTCCACACCATGGCGCCGGCTTCGGCCACGGCGCTCTCACCCGGGTCCAGCTCGATCTCCACGAATTGCAGTTCCTGGCCCTTGATCTCGAAATCAATGTCGTCAGACAGGCTGGTGGAACGGCTGTGCTGCCAGGGGTTGGGCATGGGGAGGCTCCTGCGCTTGGGGTGTGCTGGCCATGTAATGCAGCAACGGCCGCCCCGCAACCATCTGGCCCCCGCAACCATCTGGCGTTTGCCGCGCCTTCGGGGCAGCATGGCCCCATGCGCAAGGATTGGCCCCGATGTCTGCCCGCCGCCCGATCGGCCTGATCCCGCTGGTGCTGGCCGCCGCGCTGGTGCTGGCCGCCGGCTGGGGCGGGCTGGCGCTGGCGCTGGCCGGGCTGGAGCAGACCAGCGAGGCGCTGGAGGCGCGCGCCGGGCTGGCCCACCGCCAGGCCCTGCTCGTCACCCGGATCGAGGCCGAACTGGCGCGCCAGGCGGCCGATCCGGCCCCCGCCGGCCCCGCCCTTGCCGGCCTGCTCGCCACCTATCTGGCCACGCTGGAGGCCGAGCGGCGGCTGCCCGGCCCGGCCGCCCCCGATGGCGGGCACGAGGCGCGCGAACGTGCCAATGCCGCGCGGCTGGCCGCGCTGATCCGCGCGCCGCCCACGCGCGCCCGGCTGGCCGGGGCCAGCCGGCTGGCCGCCACCATCGCGCGCGCCGAACTGGCCGAGGCCGAACAGGCCACCGCCGCCACCCGCGCCGCCTGGGCGCGGCTGATCCGGTTGATGTGGGCGGGGCTGGCCGGGCTGGCTGCACTGGCCGCGCTCGCCGGCTGGCTGGTGTGGCGGCACATCGGCCGGCCGCTGGGCGCGCTGGCCGGCGCGGTGGAGGCGGTGGCGCGTGAGGCCGGGCCGGTGGCGCTGCCGCTGGCCGGGCCCGGCGAAATCCATCGCCTGATCGCCGGGGTGAACCACATGGCCGCCGCCGTGGATGCCCAGGTGGCCCGCCGCACCGCCGCGATCGAGGCCGCGCGCCAGCAGCTGGAGGCGATCGATGCCCGCCGCCGCCTGTTCCTGGCCAAGGTGGGCCACGAACTGCGCACCCCGCTCACCGCGCTGCTGGCCGAGGCGGAGCTGGCCCGGCGCGGCGCCGATGCCGCCACGGCGCCCGCGCTTGACAGCATTGCCGACAGCGGCGCCTTCCTGGGCCGCCGGCTGGATGATCTGCTGGCGCTGGCCCGCGCCGAAAGCGGCGAACTGGCGCTGGTGATGGCCCCGGCCGATCTGGCCGCCATCGCCCGCGATGCCGTGCGCCGCACCGGCCGCTATGCCCAGTTGTGCGGCATCGGCCTGGATGCCGGGGCGCTGCCGGCGGCGCTGCCGGTGGCCGGCGATGCCGATCGCCTGTTCCAGGCCATCGCCGCCATCATCGACAATGGCATCAAATTTGCCCCGCCCGGCAGCAGCGTGCGGCTGGCCGGCGCGGCCACGGCGGGCATGGCCGAAATCCGCATCAGCGATGGCGGGCCGGGCGTGACAACGGCCGAAATCGCCGCCATCTTCGAACCGCATGTGCAGGGCGCCGCCGGCCGCAGCCATGGCGGCAGCGGGCTGGGGCTGGCGCTGGCGCACTGGATCGTCACCGCCCACGGCGGCACGATCACCGCGGCCAGCGCAGGAGAGGGGTTATGCATGACGATCCGTCTGCCGCTGGCGGGCTGAACCTGCTGCTGGTGGAGGATGATCCGGCCATCGGCAGCGTGTTGTGCCGGGCGCTGATGGCCGAAACCTATGGCGTGGAATGGGTGAAGAGCGCCGCCAGCGCCCGCGCCGCGCTGGCCGCCCGGCGCTTTGCCGCCGTGCTGCTGGATCGCGGCCTGCCCGATGGTGACGGGCTGGCGCTGTGCCGCGATGCCCGCGCCGCCGGCCTTGCCACGCCGATCATGATGCTCACCGCCCGCAGCGAGGTGGAAGACCGGCTGGAGGGCTTTGCCAGCGGCGCCGATGATCATGTCGCCAAGCCCTTTGCCCTGGCCGAGCTGCTGGCCCGGCTGGCGGTGATGCTGGCGCGCCGCGCCGCCGCCCACCGCATCCGCATCGACGGGCTGGAACTTGATCCAAAGGCCCATGTCGCGACGCTGGCCGGGGAGCCGCTGGCGCTGTCGCGCCGGGAATTTGCCGTGCTGGCGGCGCTGGCCGGCGCGGTGGGCCAGCCCATCAGCCGCGCCGCGCTGATCGATGCCGCGTGGGGCCCGGCCGGGGACGTCACCGAAAATGCCGTGGATGTCTATATCGGTTATCTGCGCCGCCATCTGGCCGGCCATGCCGGCGCACCCGAAATCGCCAGCATCCGCGGCGTCGGTTTCGTCATCAGACCAAAGCACAAGCCGTTTTGAGGCCATTCTCAGAAACCGCTCAAGACCGGCCGCAAGGCGGCTTTCTATGCTTGCCCCCATGATTGGCCGCACGCCGCGCCAAAACCTGGGGGGAAACAGACCATGCACATCATCACCGGCGCCCTGCTGGCCACCACCGCGCTGGTGGCCGCCGCCGGCGCCAAAGCCGCCGATGCCGCTGCCGGCCCGGCCGATGCCGAAGTGCTGGTGGTGGCCACCCCGCTGCATGATGTGGGCGAAACCGTGCTGGCCGCGCCCGCCGTGGGCGCCACCGACGAGGATGTGGCCGCCGCCCGCGCCATCGATGCCACCGATTGGCTGCGCCGGCGCGGCGCCGGCGTGTTTCTGAACGACATCACCGGCAACCCGTTGCAGGCCGATGTGAATTTCCGCGGTTTCAGCGCCTCGCCGCTGCTGGGCACGCCGCAGGGGCTGGTGGTGTGGCTGGATGGCGTGCGCGTCAACCAGCCCTTTGGCGATGTGGTGAGCTGGGATCTCATCCCCAAGGCCGCCATCCGCGCGATGAACCTGGTGCCGGGGTCAAACCCGCTGTTTGGCCGCAACGCGCTGGGCGGCGCCCTGGTGATCCGCACCAAGGATGGCCGCAGCGATCCCGGCTTCAGGGCCGAGGCCGGCTATGGCCGCTTTGAACGCCGCACGCTGGAGGCCGAGGCCGGCGGCCAGCGCGGCGCCATCGACTGGTATCTGGCCGGCAATCATTTCGCCGAGGCGGGCTGGCGCGATTTTTCGCCCAGCCGGGCGTGGAGCGGGCTGGCCAAGGCCGGCTGGACCCGGGGGGACAGCCGCATCAGCCTTTCGGCGCTGGCGGCCGACACGCGCCTGAATGGCAATGGCCTGCAGGAGGAACGGCTGCTGAACGCCCGCCGCGCCAGCGTCTATACCCACCCCGACACGACGTGGAACCGCACCCTGCTGCTCAATCTGGCCGGCGAGCATCGCCTGTCCGACCGGCTCAGCCTGAAGGCCAACGCCTTCTGGCGGCGGCTGACGACCCGCACATTGAACGGCGATGCCAATGACGAGGTGCTGGGCAATGATGACGTGTATGAACCCGGCGAGACCGCGCTCAACACCCCCTTCCCGTCGGCCGCCTGCATCGAGGAGGCGGCGGAGAATGAGGAGCCGCAGGAGGCCTGCAACGGCCTGCTCAACCGCAGCGCCAGCCGCCAGTTCGAATGGGGCGGCACGCTGGAATTGGCGCTGGAGCTCAAGGCCGCTCGCCTCACGGCTGGCGTGGCCTTCACCACCAGCCGCGCCAGCTTTGGCCAATCGAGCGAGTTTGGCCATCTGACGCCGGTGCGCGGCGTGATCGGCACCGGCGTGTTCGGCGATGGCAGCCAGGATTTCGAACCGGGCGAGGACACGGACGTGCGGGTTGACCTGTCGTCGCGCACCCGCAGCCAATCGGCCTATGTGCTGGCCGAAATCACCGCCACGCCCAGCCTTGGCATCAACGCCTCGGCCCGGCTGGATGCCACGCAGATCCGCAATCTGGATCGCATCAATCCCGGCCCGGCCACCGGCAGCCTGACCGGCAACCATGATTATCACCGCCTGAACCCGGCGCTGTCGCTGAACTGGCAGCCGGCCCGCGCGGTGCGCATCGATGCCGCCGTGGCCCAGACCAGCCGGGCGCCATCGGCGATCGAGCTGGGCTGCGCCGATCCGGAAGCACCCTGCCGCCTGCCCAACGCGCTGGCCGGCGATCCGCCGCTGCACCAGGTGATCGCCCGCACCATCGAGGCCGGGGTGCGCGTGGAACCGGCCAAGGCCATCTTCCTGCGCGCCGGCCTGTTCCGCACCACCGCGCTTGACGACATCTTGTTCGTGGCCTCCCCCCGCACCGGCTTTGGCTATTTCCGCAATTTCGGCCGCACCCGGCGGCAGGGGCTGGAACTGGTGGCCGGCGCCGGCCTGAAACGGCTCAACCTGTCGGCCAGCTACACGCTGCTGGATGCCACCTACCGCAGCCCCGAAACCGTGGGCGGCGCCGGCAACAGCACCAACGACGAAGGGCCGGGCGGCGAAGGCAATATCCGCATCGTGCCGGGCAACCGCATCCCGTTGCTGCCGCGCCACCTGTTCAAGGCCAGCGCCGATTGGCAGGCGCTGCCCTGGCTGCTGCTCAGCGCCGATGTGCAGGCGGCCAGCGGCGTGTTTGCGCGCGGCAATGAGAACAACGCCCACCGGCCCGATGGCGGCCTCTATCCCGGTGCCGGCAAGACCAAGGGCTGGGCCGTGCTCAACCTGGGCGCCGAGGTGAAGCCGCTCAAATGGCTGAGCCTGATCGTGCAGGTGGACAATGTGCTGGATGCCCGCTTTGCCACCGCCGCCCAGCTGGGGGCCAGCGTGTTTGATCCGCAGGGCCGCTTCAACCCGTTGCAGGCCGGCCCCGACGTGGCGCAGGGCGGCACCTTCCTGGGCCCCGGCGCGCCCCGGCAATGGCGGCTGGCCACGCGGGTGCGGTTCTAGGGAGAAGATCCTCCCCCTCTGGGGGAGGTGCCCGCAGGGCGGAGGGGGCGCACAGGCGCATGCCGGCACCGCAACAGGGCAGGATCGTCAGTCCGAAACCCGCGGCAGCCGCGCCGCCTCCAGCGCCGGCCAGTAATGGGAAACGCTGCGCTGCAATTCCAGCCGCGCCACGGCCAGCCCGGCAAAGCGCTGCGGGATCGGCATGTCGCCGGCCTCCACCATCGTCAGCCCGGCCTCCATCGCCGCCTTGAGCGCCGGCTCCAGCCAATCGAGCCAGGCCCGCGTCTGGGCGATGGCGGTGCCGGGCGTTGCATCTACAGGGCCGTGGCCGGGCACCAGCCGCTGGTGGCCCAGCCCGGCCAGCAGATCGAGCGCCCGCCGCCAGGCCGGCAGATCGGCATGCGGCGTGGCGGGCGCGCGGTTGTGGAACACCAGATCGCCGGTGATCAGCGTGCCGCTGGCCTCGTCCAGCACCGCCAGATCGGCCGGGCTGTGGCCGGACAGCGCCAGCAGGCGCAGCCGCCGCCCGCCGATCACCACCGGGCCATCGCCGGCCACCAGCGCCGGGGCCGGCAGTTCGGTGCCGCGCATCCAATCGCCCAGCAGGCGATAGAGGCCGGTGGAAAAGCCCGCCGCATCGCCGGCCACCTGCGCCGCCACCGGCGGCGTGGCGGCCACGATGCCGGGGGCAAAGGCGCCGATGCCAAAGCTGTGATCGGGGTGGAGATGGGTGAGATAGACCCGCGCCACCGGTTTGCCCGTCAACCGCCGGGCCAGCGCCGCCAGCGCCTGACCGTGGGCAAAGGAAGCGCCGGCATCGATCAGCACCGGGCCAGCATCGGTGGCGATGATGCTGATATTGGCGATCGCGCCGCCGTTGGCCATGGCGATCGGCGCATCGGCGCCGCGCACCACCCACAGGCCGGCGGCCACCGGCTCGGCCTGCAAGCGATAGGCCGGCGCGGCGGCCAGCAGCGGCGCACCGGCCAGCGCGCCCAGCAGCTGCCGCCGCGCGATCATGGTGCCTCGCGGCTGGGCGGGATCGGGCTCTGCCCGGCCACGCGCACCGCCACATCCAGCCCGCCGCTGTCCCGCGCTGCCACCGCCACGCTTTCGCCTTCCCGCAGGTGCGGCATCAGCATGATCGACGGGTCTTCGGCCACCGAGGCATTCAGCGCCAGTTCGGCCAGCCGCCGGCCGCCCGCCGTCACCGCCAGCGTTTCCAGCCAGTAACTGGGGATATTGTCGACAAAGCCGGTGTCCATCGGGTGGCGCAGCGCCAGCGCCAGCCGCGCCGGGCCGCCATCGCCGCTGGGCCACAGCCGGCCGCGCACCTGCATCAGCGCCTGGGACCAATCGCCCTTCACCCGGCTCACCGGCGGGGCCGAACAGCCGCCGCCGGCCGCATCGATCCAGCCGCCGGCCAGGAGCCAGCTGCCGTCGGCCACCTCAACGGCGGCGCGCACCGGCGTGCGCTGATCCAGCTTGATGCGGATGGCGATGAAGGCCTCGGCCGCATGGGGCGTGAACTCCACCGCCTTCTGGATGGGGTTGAGATCGGCAAAGATGATGATGCGCCGCACACCGGGCACGGCGCGGGCATCCACCTGCACCGGAAACTGGCGCTGGTTCTCGGCGATGGCCGGGAAGCTCACCTTCACCCGGTCATCAAAACGCACGCGCGCGCCTTCGGGCAGCACCAGTTGCAGCACCACCGGCAGGTTGGGCGAATTGAGCGGATCGCCCGGCAACGGCCCATCGAGCGGGCCGGCCGCCGCGCGCGCCGCCAGCATCATCCCCAGGAAGGCCGTTCGCCATCTCATACCAAAGGCGAAGTTACGCCCATCCCGGCGCTGCTACCATCAGACCATGGGAGGATGCCGGCACCTGATCGCGCTCTGTCTGGCCGCGCTGCTCACCGCGGCCGGCCCGGCGGATTGGCGGGCCTCGCCTTTCCATGATCCCGTCACCCTCTATCGCATCGACCGGCCGCGCAGCCCGGTGCCGGCCCCGCCCGAAGGCGTGGTGGCGCTGGATGATGCGGGCGTCGCCCGGCTGGCCGGGCGGGCGCTGTTGATCGATGTCTCCCCGGTGGTGGCCGGCCGCCGCGATCCCGCCAGCGGGCGCTGGGCGCTGGCCGAGGCGGCCCAATCGATCCCCGGCGCGCTGTGGTTTCCCGAAGCCGGCCGGGCGCCGGGCGATCCGGCCATCGTCGGGCATTTTCTGGCCCGGGTGCCGGCGCTGGCCGCCGGGCGGCCGGTGATCGTCTTTTGCCTTGCCGATTGCTGGATGAGCTGGAACGCCGCCTTGCGCCTGCACCGCGCCGGGCTGAAGGTGGCCTGGTATGGCGC
>JAIXUQ010000105.1 GCA_027483465.1 Sphingomonadales bacterium | reverse complement strand
GCGCGCGCCGGGCCGATGAACACGCGGGTGCCGATCGCGGCGGGCAGGCCCACCGCCTCGATGATGGCGCCATCGGCGGCCACCACCAGGCCGCCGCGCTCCAGCGGCAGCGCCGGCACGGTCCAGGCCGCCAGCCGGCGAGCGATGGCGCCGGAAAGGCCAGCGGTGGGCAGGTTGGCGGGCAGTGCTGCCGCCACAGGCGCTGCGGCCGGCGGCCTCGCGCTGGGGGCCAGCGCCGCCGGGGCGCGGCGGGAGGGGCGCGGGCGCGGCATCAGCCCAGGCCCTTCAACAGCCGGGACAGCCGGTCAGCCAGGCCGGCATCCACGCGCAGTTCGGCGGCCTGCACCGCGACATGGCCGGGCGGCAGGCTGGCATCGGCCTTGCTGACCAGCCCCGGCGGCAGATCGGCGGCGATCAGCGCCAGCGTGTCGGGATGGGCGCTCAGCGTGGGCATGGCCGCTTCGGCCACTTCGGCCAAGGCCGCCTGCACCAGCGGCAGCAGGCTGCGCGGGCGGGCGAGTTCGGCCATCAGCACCGCCTCGCAAATGGCGCGGGCCAGTTCGGTGAGCAGCGGCGCCAGCGCCGCCTCGTCAACGGCGGTGGCCTGCTGAAAGGCGGCGGCGGCGGCGCCGAGCGCGGCCAGGCGCGGGGCAAGCTCGGCCATCGCCCCGGCGCGGCCGCGTGCCTCGCCCTCGACCAGGCCGGCGGCATGGCCTTCGGCGCGGGCTTCGTCGAGCAGGGCGCCCATGTCGATGGCCGGGGCTTCATCGGGTGGCGGGGCCGGCGGCTTGGGCTGGTGGCTGGCCAGCAGCGCGGCCAGCCCATCGGGGGAGACGGTGCGCGGGCCGAGCAGCACGGCGGCGAGCGGGCGCTGGCTGGATTGATCGAGCAGGGCGCGATCGGCGGCCAGCCGCTCGGCCAGCAGGGCGGCGGCGGCGCGCTGTTCGGCGCTGCTGAGCCGCTCCCCCAGCCGTTCCCCGTTCGGCGGGCGCGGGCTGAGCAGGGCAGCGAGGCGGGGATCGTGGATGCTCACAGCATCGCCTCCCCGCTGGTGGGCAGGGTGAGCGCGCCCGAATCGCCCAGCCGGCGCACGGTGCGGCACAGATCGCGCTGGGCGGCCTCCACCTCGCTGCGCTTCATCGGGCCGCGTTCGGCCAGTTCATCCTGCAATTGTGAGGCGGCGCGTTTTGACATGGCGCCAAAGATGAAGTCCTTCAGCGTGGCGCTGGCGCCCTTCATCGCCACCGCCAGCAGCGCCGGGTCCACCTCGCGCAGCACCAGCTGCATGTCCTTCTGCGACAGGCCGAGCAGATCCTCGAAGATGAACTGCTGGCTTTCCAGTTCGGCCGCCAGTTCGGCGTTCACGCCCATCAGCGCCTCCAGCAGCGGGCCGCGCCCGCGCGCCTTCTTGATGACGGCGGCGGCGAAATCGGTGCCGGCCAATTTGGCGGTGTCACGCTGGGTGCCGACACCGCGCAGCTTGGCCTCCAGATCGGCTTCCAGCGCGGCCAGATCATGGATGTTCACCGGTTCCAGCGTGGCCAGCCGTGTGGCGACATCGGGCTGCACATCCTCGGGCAGGGCATCCAGCGTGGCCGCGGCGCGGGTTTCGGGCAGATGCGCCAGCACCACCGCGATGGCCTGGGGATGTTCATCGGCGATCAGCTTGGCCAGGCCCGGCGCGTCCACCCAATCCAGCACGGCAAAGCGGCGGCCGGCGGCGGGCGGGCCGATCTTTTCGATGATGGTTTCGGCGCGCGGCGTGCCCAGCGCCGCCCCCAGCCGCTGCCGCACCTGCCGGCCCTGGCTGTCGAGCGCCGCCACCTGCGCGGTGCGGGCCAGGAATTCGTCCAGCACATGATCGATGGCGATGGGATCGATTTCGGCCACGGTCAGCATGGCCTCGCCCACCTGCTGCACTTCGGTGGGGGTCATGCCGGCCAGCATCTCGCTGGCCTGGGATTCCTCCAGCACCAGCAGCAGGATGGCGCATTTCTGCGCGCCGGTCAGGCTGGCGGCCGGGCTGGTGCTGGTGCCCGCCTTCAGGAACGCGGCGGCGCTCATGCCGCCGTCTCCGCGGTTTCATCCTCGTCAGGGGTCTCGCCATCGGCAGCGGCGGCCTTTTCGGGGCTCAGATCGGCCAGCAGCATCTGGCGGGCCACCGCCATCGCCCGGTCCCGGTCGCCGGTCACCAGGGTGCGGGCGATGTCCAGCTTGCCGCTGTAATCGCGGGCGGCGGCCGGGCGCAGCAGTTCGCCGCCATCGATCATGGCTTCCACCGCGGCCTTTTCCAGCGTGCCATCGGGATAGAAGATCGGCACCGCGCTGGCCGCGGCGGCGGCTTCGGCGGCGGCCGTTTCGGTGGCGGTGACAGCGGCGAGCAGGGCGGCGGCCTTGGCCTTGTTGCGGCGCCACAGGAAGAAGCCGATGCCGCCCAGCAGCAGCACGCCCACGCCGGCGGCGATCCACGGGCCATAATCGCGCACCACCGGGGTTTCGTACCAGGCGGTGGGCGCCGCATCCTCAGGCGCGAAGGCGCGGGACTGCACCTCGATCAGATCGCCGCGCGCCTGATCATAGCCCATGGCGCCGCGCACCAGCCGCTGCACCGTGGCCAGTTCGCGGGCGGCGGCGGCGCCCTTGCCCAGCGCGGCGGTATCCACCAGCACGGCGACCGAAAGCCGCTTGAGCCGGGGGGCGGCGGCGCGGGTGACGGAGACATCCTTGCCGATCTCGTAATTGCGCGCCGCGGTTTCGGCGGTGACGGTGCCGCCCGCCGCGCCGGGTGCGGGGGTGACCGGCGGGTTGCCCTGCACCTGGGCGGCCTGTGGCACCGTGTTGGTGAGCGCGCCGGGGATGCCGGCGGCCGGCGGCGGGCTGTTGTCGATGTTGCGGCTGGTCTGTTCGCTGCGCACCGTGCCGCTGGGCTGGAACCGTTCGGTGGCAGCCTCGTTCTCGGAAAAATCGACATCGGCGGCGACTTCGGCGGTGAAGCGGCCGGGGCCGAGCATGGGGGTGAGGAGCTTGACCAGCCGATCCCGCACCAGGCCTTCCAGCCGCTGCTGATAGGCCAGTTGCTGGCCATCGCCCGAAACCCCGGCCGACAGCAGGGTGCCCGATTGATCGACCACCGAGACGCGATCGGAGGTGAGGCCGGGCACCGAGGTGGCGACCAGCCAGATGATGGCGCGCACCTGCGCTTCGGACAGGCTGCGCCCCGGCGCGAGGGTGACGAACACGCTGGCCGAAGGCGCGGCGCGATC
Source organism: Sphingomonadales bacterium (assembly GCA_027483465.1). GTDB lineage: Bacteria > Pseudomonadota > Alphaproteobacteria > Sphingomonadales > Sphingomonadaceae > Sandarakinorhabdus. The sequence continues at coordinate 28,342 of JAIXUQ010000105.1, read as the reverse complement.
ACGGATGAACACCGATGGTTCGGGCGCGGCGACATGCACGCGGGCGGATTTCACCCCGTCGATGGCCTCCACGCTGGCCGCCAGTTCGCGCGCCAGCGCCGCCTTCAGCCGGGCGGCCTCCACCGATCGGGAGGCGCCCAGCGGCATGGCATCCAGATCGGCGGCCGGGCCGGCGGTGGCGGATTTGGGCAGGCCCTGACCGGCCAGCAGGATGCGGGCGCGGGCGACATCGCCGGCGGCCACCTCCACGGTGCCGGTGGCCTCGTTCACCCGGTGTTCGAAATTGGCGGCGGCCAGCGCGGTGGTGACGGCGGCGGCATCGGCTTCGGACAGGCCGGGATAGAGCGGGCGCCATTCCGGCTGGCGCAGCACCGCCCAGGCGATGGCGGCGGCGGCCAGTGCGGCAATCAGCAGCAGGGCCGGGCGGGCGCGGGCGATGGCCGGATTGGCGGCGAGTTCGCGCACCCTGTCCACCGCCGGGGCCAGCGAAGTGGGCAGCGGCAGGCCGGCGGCGCGGGCCGAAGCACCGGGCGCATCGGGCGCATCGGGCGCGGGAAGGGCGGCGGCCTCGCTCATGCCGGGCTCACAACGGCATGTTCATGATGTCCTTGTAGGCCGACACGAGGCGGTTGCGCGCCTGCAGCGTGGCCTCGAAGGCGATGGAAGCTTTCTGGCGGGCGATCATCACGCTGGCCAGATCGTGGGTCTGCCCGGTTTCATAGGCGGTGGTGGCGGCCCCGGCCTGATCCTGGATGGCCGAAACCTGGCGCAGCGCGGTATCGAGCGCGGCGCCAAAGCGCGGCTGTTCGGGCGCCGCTGCCGGCTGGGCCAGCGGCGCGCGCAACGCGGCGTTGCGGGCAAGGATATCCTGCCGCAGCTTCAGGATGGCGGCGCTGTCGACCGGGGGCAGCATCACTGGACCGTGGGCGTTTCGCGGGCGGCGGCCAGCTTGTAGCGCAGGGTGCGTTCGGAAATGCCAAGCTGCCGGGCGGCATCACGGCGGGTAGGGGCATTGGCGATGGCCCGCGCGATCGCCAATTGTTCGGCATCGCGCACCACGCCGGGCAGCGCCACCGAGGCCGGGCCGGCCGGGGCGGCGGCGGCAAAGGCATCGAACATCAGGTGGCGGGCGCGGATTTCGGCCCCGTCACACAGCACCAGGGCGCGATCCAGCACATTGCCCAGTTCGCGCACATTGCCGGGCCAGGCGTGGGCGTTCAGCCGCCCCTGCGCGCACGGCGCCAGCCAGGGCACCAGCCCGTCACCGCCGGTGCGGGCCAGCAGCATGTGGGCGGCGATCGCGATGATGTCGGCCGGGCGGCTGGCCAGCGGCAGGGTGCGCAGCGGGAACACCGCCAGCCGCCAGTAAAGATCGGCGCGGAAGCGGCCGGCAGCCACATCGGCGGCCAGATCGCGGTTGCCGGCGGCGATGATGCGCACGTCAACCGGCACCGGCCGGGTGGCCCCCACCGCCAGCACCTCGCGCTCCTGCAGCACGCGCAGCAGCTTGGCCTGGGCGGCCAGCGGCAGTTCGGCCACCTCGTCCAGGAACAGGCTGCCCCCGTCGGCCGCGCGCACCAGCCCGGGGCTGGCGGCATGGGCGCCGGTAAAGGCGCCGCGCTCGTGGCCAAACAGCGTGGCTTCCACCATCTGGTCAGCGAGCGCGGCGCAGTTGACCGCGACCAAGGGGCAGTCGCGGCGGGGGGAGACAGCGTGAACCAGCCGGGCAAGGCCTTCCTTGCCGGTGCCGGTGGGTCCTTCGATCAGCACGCCGGCCGGGCTGGCGCCCACGCGGCGGGCCAGGGCGAGCAGTTCGGCCGAGGCCGGATCGGCCGCCGCCGGCGCCTGCGGCCGGGCAAAGGCGGCGATCAGGGCGGTGGCGAACTCCTCGTCCCCCGGCGCCACCCCGATCAGCAGGCCCGCGCCTTCGCGCCGGGCCCAGCCGCGGCCGGCGCGCTGCAGCACGACATGGCGGCATTCAAGTTTCGGCAGCGGCTGCCGTTCATCGCGGATGATGATGGCCAGATCGGCCAGATCGGTCCGGGCAAGGCCGGGCAACCAATCGCGGGCCGGCAGCGGCGGGTTCGGCAAGGCTGGAACGGGCGTGCTCATGCCCGCCACGTTGCAACCGGCGTGCCAGTCGCCAAACTGAACAGCCAGTCCGGCCGGATGGTTACCGCTTGGTTAGTTTGTCAGATTTTCGACAGGGGGCTGTCGGAATTCCGGCACCGCCTGTCAAAAACCTGACACCGTCAAAAATCCGACGCGGTCAAAATTCCGACGATGTCAGCGGGTTGACAGGCGCCGCGGCTGGCCGGGTCGCCACCATCGTGCCGCCCGCCACCAGCTGGTCCCCCACATAGGCCACCGCCGCCTGGCCCGGCGCGACGCCATATTGCGGCGCATCAAACTCCAGCCAGTCGCCGTGCAGCCGGGCCGGGGCCAGCGGCGCCATCGAACGCACCTTCACCATCAGCGGGCCGTCGGTGGGGCCCAGGATGTTCAGCCTGTCCAGCCGGGCGGCGGCCACCGCCAGCGCGCGGCGCGGGCCCGCGATCACCTGCGCGCGCGCCGCATCGATGCCGATCACATAGAGCGGTTCGGCCTGGCCGCCGATGTCCAGCCCGCGGCGCTGGCCCACGGTGAAGCGGTGGATGCCGTTGTGGCGACCCAGCACGCGGCCGGCGGCATCGACAATGTCGCCGGGGCTGGCGAGTTCGGGGCGGATGCGTTCCACCACCGCGGCATAATCGCCGCCGGGCACGAAGCAGATGTCCTGGCTGTCGGGCTTGGCCGCCACCACCAGGCCAAAGCCCTGCGCCAATGCGCGGGTTTCGGCCTTGGCCAGCCCGCCCAGCGGAAAGCGCAGATAATCGAGCTGGGCCTGGGTGGTGGCCCACAGGAAATAGCTTTGATCCTTGCCCGGATCGGCACCGCGGTGCAGCGCGCCCAATTCGTCCCCCAGCCGCTGCACATAATGGCCGGTCAGCAGCGCCTCGGCCCCCAGATCGCGGGCCAGCGCGATCAGATCGGTGAATTTCACCGTGCGGTTGCATTCCACGCACGGCACCGGCGTGAGGCCGCGGGCATAGCTGTCGACGAAGGTCTGGATCACGCTGTCGCGGAAGCGGCTTTCCATGTCGACAACGAAATGGGCGATGCCCAGCCGCTGCGCCACGGCGCGGGCATCGCGGATATCGGCCCCGGCGCAGCAGGCCCCCGGCCGCCGCGCGCTTTCGCCCTGGTCATAAAGCTGGAGGGTGATGCCCACGACGTCGCAGCCGGCGGCATGGGCCAGCGCGGCCACCACCGAAGAATCCACCCCGCCCGACATGGCCACCGCCACGCGCCGGCCGGCCAGCGGCGCCAGCACCGCCGCTGCCGCCGCCGGGATCGGCACCGCCGGGATCGGGCCGCTGCCGGCCATCAGGGGAAGATCGCACTGCACCGCCGCGCAATGGGCAGCCGGCCCCCTGCCGTCAAGGGGCGGCGTCAGGGGGCGGCGTCAGGGGGTGGAGCCTGCGGCAATCCACCGTCAAGGTTGCCGAACCCCTAAAGTCTCGGCCTGCGGGGCCGTCCCTCCACCTGCAACCCACACACCAGCCCGGGCCGGGCAAGGAGGCGCCAATGTCATTCATGTCACCGCCGCCGCCGGGCCTTGGCAACAGCGGGCCGGATGCCGAGGACCTGCCCCCCGCCAGCACCGTGCGCTGGGTGCCGCGCCGCAAGGCCGCCGTGGTGCGCGCCATCAACGAAGGCCGGATCAGCCTGGCCGAAGCCTGCGAGCGCTGGAATCTTTCGGTGGAGGAACTGAACAGCTGGCAGCGCGCCCTGCGCCAGATCGGCGTGCATGGCCTGCGGGTGACACGGGTGCAGATCTATCGCCCGCTGTTCCAGGATGACAGGCCGGCGAATGAAGGCAATATTACCGAAACGTCACCAATATGACCGGGTCAACAGGCCGAAACCGCTGTGTTGCAAGCCCTGTCCATACTTTACATTTGCTTATTAACGTTGATAAACTGTTTGCGGGGTTGCTGTCAGGCATGGTCGCGCCTGAGTGGGAAATCCGGTTAACGGAGTGATTTGCATGCGCGTACTCTTGGTTGAAGACGATCGTGCGATGGCGCGGAGCATCGAGCGCATGCTCGATGATGCCGCGGTTGAGCACGAAACCGCCAGCACGGGTGAGCTGGCCCTGGAATATGTCCGCACCTATGAATTTGATGTGGTCATGCTGGATCTCACCCTGCCGGACACCAACGGGCACGAGGTGCTGAAGCGGATGCGGCAATTGCGCATCAACACGCCGGTGCTGATCCTGTCGGGCGATGCCGACACGCACACCAAGGTGCTGGGCTTTGGCGCTGGCGCGGATGATTATGTCACCAAGCCGTTCGAGCGCGAGGAATTGCTGGCCCGCCTGCATGCGCTGGTGCGCCGCAGCCAGGGCCATGGCCAGTCGCTGATTGTCACCGGGCCGGTGGCGGTGGATCTGGCCAGCCGCAGCGTGACCGTGGCCGGCCGCCGCGTCTCCCTTACCGGCAAGGAATATGCGATCCTGGAAATGCTGTCCCTGCGCAAGGGCATGACGCTGACCAAGGAAATGTTCCTCACCCATCTCTATGGCGGGCGGGACGAACCGGAGCTCAAGATCATCGATGTGTTCGTGTGCAAGCTGCGCAAGAAGCTGCACGTGGCCGGCGCGCCGCCGTCGGGCTGCATCGAAACCGTGTGGGGCCGCGGCTATGCCCTGCGCGATCCCGAACTGGCCGATTATCCCGCCGTGGCCTGAACCGGCCACAGCGGGGCACATGACAGGGCCGCCGGGCAACCGGCGGCCCTTTGCACAGCATCAGCGCAGCAGCAGGGCCCCGGCAGCGGCGCCAAGCCCGACCACGGCCAGCGGCGCCAGCCGGTGTTTCCAGCGATAGAGCAGCACGGCAGCGACGGCGCCGATGCCCAGGCTGGCCGGCAGGCTGGGGGTGCCGGCCGCCGCCGCGCGCGCCAGATCGATCAGGGTGACGGCGATCAGCCCCACCACGCCCGCCGCCAGCCCGGCCAGGCCATGGCTGAGCCGGCCATCCTCCACCACCTGTTCCAGCCGCTCATAGAACAGCAGCGAAAAACCGAAGGCTGGCAGGAACATGCCGGCGGTGATCGCCAGCGCGCCGGGCAGGCCGGCGGCGACAAAGCCCACGAAGGTCACGAAAATCACCAGCGGTGCCGGCAGCAGGCCCGACAGGCCCAGCCCATCAAGGAACTGGCCATCGCTCATCCAGCCGCGCTGCACCGTATCGGCGCGCACGAACGGAATGGCGGTGTAGGCACCGCCAAAGGTGAGCAGGCCGCCCTTCAGCCCGGCGATGAACAGCGCGGCGGCGCTGGCCGGTGCGGCGGGCGTGGCCATGGGGCCGGCCAGTTCATGCAGGCCCGCGAGCCCGCCAGCGGCGATCAGCAGCACCAGCCCCAGCGCCAGCACCACCACCGCCGCAGCGCCCACCCGGCGGCCGGCGGCGGCGAGGCCATGGGCAAGGCCAGCCGCCGGCAGCACGATCCAGAAACTGGCCCCCAGCCATGCGGCGGTGCCAGCGGCAATGGCGGTGGCCCACAGCCAGCGATCGGCCAGGACATGCGCGCCGATGCGGTGCACGGCGCGCACGATCAGCGCGATCACCGCCGCCTGCACCCCCAGAAACACCGCATCCAGCCCGGCGCCCCGGATCGGCAGCCGCACATAGAGCCAGGCCAGCGCCAGCATCAGCCCGAAGCCGGGCAGCATGAAGCCCAGCCCGGCCAGCACGCCGCCCCAGCGGCCCCGCGCCCGGATGCCCAGATGGACGCACAATTCATGCGCCTCCGGCCCCGGCAGCGCCTGCATCACCGCGATCAGCCGGTTGAACCGGCCGCTGCCGATCCAGCCGTCCTGCTCCACCAGTTCGCGGCGGATCATCGCGATCTGCGCCACCGGGCCGCCAAAGGCGAGCGCCCCGAACTGGAAAAAGCGCCAGAACAGCGCCGGCAGGCTGAGCGGCGGCGGCTGGCCATCGGCCCGGGCCGGTGCGGGCGCCGCGCTCATGCCCGGCCGCGCCCGTTGGCGTGCATCACTGGCGGATTCATGGCCGCAGCATGCCGCAAGCGCGGCGATTGTCCAGCACGCGACAACCGGCCGCGCCCGTTGCCTTCATGCCACCGGCCGGCCGCCCAAGGTTTCGGAGAGCTTGGCCGCGATGGCGGTGCGGGAGCGGGTGGAAAGCGCCTTGCGGTCAGCGGCGTGGGCCGGATCGAAGGCCTCCAGGAAATGCACCCGCGCCTCCCACGTGCCGGGGCGGGCGAGCAGGCGCCAGGCGTTGGCACCGCCGGTTTCCATGCCCACCCAGGCCAGATCGCGCCCGGCCTCGTCGCAATCGATCACCACCGGTTGCAGGCGCGCACCCGGCGGGGGCGGGATCAGCATGGCAAACAGCGGCGCCTTGAACGGCAGCAGGCGGCGGCCATCGCTGCAACTGCCCTCGGGAAACAGCGCCAGCATGGTGCGGCTGGCAAACAGCGCGCGCATGGCAGCGATCTGGCGGCCTACGCCCAGCTTGTCACCCCGGTTGATGAAGATGGTGTCGTTCAGGCGGCAGAGGAAATTGAGGCCGGGCCAGATGGCGATGCCATCCTGCGCCACGAAGGCGGTGCCGGTGAGGCCGCCCAGGATCAGCGCATCGGTCCAGCTGAGATGGTTGGCGATGAAGAAGACATCGGACGCCAGCGGCGTGCCGATGGCGCGCACGCGGATGCCCATGGCGCGCGCCCCCAAGGCCAGGAAGCGCCGCGCCCAGGGGCTGGGGCGGCCGGCGGCGCGCAGCGCCATGTGGGCCGGGATGCACAGCGCGCCGATGGCTGCCAGCCAGGCCGACCGGGCGATCACCCGCAGCGCGCCGCCCGGATCGGCGGCGCAGGCGCGGGCAAAGGCGGCGATGGCGGCGGCCGCCCCCGGCACGGGCGGCGCCACGAAGCCGCTGGAATCGGGCAGCGGCGGCGGCCATTGATCGGATGGGGAAGCGGATGCCATCGCCGCCTTCTTGCCGCATAAGGGCCCGGCCCGGTAGAGGCCAATCATGGCGCATGTGCTGATGCTTGATTCCGGGGTGGGCGGCTTTTCCGTGCTGGATGATGTGCGCGCCCTGCTGCCCGCCGTGGACATCAGCTATGTGGCTGACAATGCCGGCTTTCCCTATGGCACCAAGACGGAGATGGAGGTGGCGACGCGGGTGTGCGCGCTGCTGGGCCGCCTGACCGAGCGGCTGGCCCCCGATCTGATCGTGATCGCCTGCAACACCGCCTCCACGATCGCGCTGGCCCATGCCCGCGCCGTACTGGATGTGCCGCTGGTGGGCACGGTGCCAGCGATCAAGCCGGCGGCCGCACAATCGGCCAGCCGGGTGATCGGGGTGCTGGGCACGCTGGCCACGGTGCGCCAGCCCTATGTGGCGCGGCTGTCGGCCGATCATGCCGGCGATTGCACCGTGCTGCTGCACGGCAGCGCCCGGCTGGTGGAACTGGCCGAGGCGCAGTTGCGCGGGGGCGCAGTGACGGCGGCCGACGTGGCGCCCGAACTGGCCGGCCTGACGGGCCAGCCCGTCGGCGACCGGCTTGATGTGGTGGCGCTGGCCTGCACGCATTTCCCGCTGCTCGCGCCGCAATTGCAGGCGGCCGCGCCGGCCCTGCGCTTTGTGGATGGCGGGCCGGGCATCGCGCGGCGGGTGGCGCATCTGCTGGGCGCGCGCGGCAGCGAGGGCGGGGGCCGCGGCCGTGCCCTGTTCACCCGCATGGATGACGGGGTTGACGCGCTTGCCCCGGCGCTGCACCGCTATGGCCTGGATTTGGCAGGATGAGGGCGAAATGGCCTTGAACGATGAGGATCTGAAGGCGCGCATGAACCGGTTCGTGCCGCCCACCGCCGCGATCCTGGGCCAGGAGATATTGGAGATCGACAGCGAGAAGGGCTGGGTGCGGATGAAGTTCCAGCCGATCGAGGCCTGCCGCAACCCGATGGGCAATGTGCAGGGCGGCATCGTGGTGGCCATGCTGGACGATGCCGCCGCCTTTGCCGCCATCATCAAGAGCGGCAAGCGCATCGGTATCCCCACCATCGAATTGAAGACGAGTTTCTTTGCGCCGGCCCGCGCCGGGGTGCCGCTGTTTGCCGAGGGCCGCTGCCTGAAGCTGGGCAAGCGCATCGCCTTCATGGAGGCGGACCTGTTTGACGAGGCCGGCACGCTGCTGGCCCGGCTGACGACATCGGCCGTGCCGCTGGAACTGGACGGGCCGAGCAAGCTGGTGGAGCGGACATGAGCCAAGACGCAGAGGTTTTGTTCGAACGGCGCGGCCATGCGCTGTGGATCACGCTGAACCGGCTGGGGGCGCTGAACGCACTCAATCATCCGATGGCGGTGGCCATCCACCGCGCGCTGGCCGATGCGCTGGCCGATCCGGCGGTGCGGCATGTGGTGATCAGCGGCGCGGGCGACCGGGCCTTTTGCGCCGGCGGCGATGTGGCGCTGCTGGGCCGGCGCGGGCGTGAGGACCGGGCACTGTGGGAGAATTTCTTCCACGACGAATATCGCATGAACCAGGCCATCGCCCGCTCGCCTAAGCCGTGGGTGGCGCTGATCGATGGCATCACCATGGGCGGCGGCGTGGGGCTTTCGATCCACGGCCGCTATCGCATCGCCACCGAACGCACGCTGTTTGCCATGCCCGAAACCGGCATCGGCCTGATCCCCGATGTGGGCGGCACCCACGCGCTGGCTGCCCTGCCCGGCGAGATCGGCACCTGGTTGGCGCTCACCGGGGCCCGGCTGAAGGCGGCTGACCTGATCCATTGCGGCATTGCCACCCACCATGTGCCATCGGCGCACCTGGCCACGCTGGGCGATCTGCTGGCCACCAGCCACGAGCCGCTGGACGCGCTGCTGGCCAGTTTCGACGAAGCCCCCGGAGCAGCCCCGCTGGCGGCCTTGCGCGATGCCATCGATTATCATTTCGGCCACGACCGGATGGAGGATATTGTCGCCAGCCTGGAACAGGGCGATGACTGGGCGCGCGAACAGGCCGCCATCATCGCGCGGATGAGCCCGACCAGCTGCAAATTGAGCCTGTCCGGCCTGCGCCTGGCGCGCGGCGTCGCCATCGAGGAGGCGCTGATCAACGAATATCGCATGGTCTGCGAAATCCGGAACGGCCATGATTTCTTCGAAGGCATCCGCGCCCAACTGATCGACAAGGACCGCAACCCGAAATGGAGCCCCGCCACGCTGGAAGGCGTGAGCGACGCCGATGTCGCCCGCCATCTGGAGATGCCGGAGACGGGCGACCTGACGTTTGAATAGGCCGCGCATTGCCCCGCTGGGCCGCGGCGGCTAGAGCGGGCGGGCCTGCCCGCTGGAGTCGCCTGCCCCATGCCAACCATTGCCCTTGCCTCCGATCATGCCGGTTTTGCGCTGAAGGCGGCGCTGGTGGCGGATCTGGTGGCGGCCGGGCATCAGGTGCTGGATCTGGGGCCGGATGGCGAGGCCAGCGTGGATTATCCCGATTATGGCCGGGCGCTGGGCGAAGCGCTGGCGCAGGGGCGCGCCAGCCATGGCATCGCCATCTGCGGTTCGGGCATCGGGATTTCCATCGCGGTCAACCGCATCGCCGGCGCCCGCTGCGCGCTGGTCACCAGCGGCCTGATGGCGCGGCTGGCCCGCCAGCACAATGATGCCAATTGCATCGCGCTGGGCAGCCGGATAATCGGCAGCGAGACCGCCCGCGATTGCGTGGCCGAATTTCTGAACACGCCATTCGACGGCGGCCGCCATGCCGCCCGCGTCGCCAAGCTGGGTTGAAGGAGAACATCGATGAGCAGCAAGCCCGCCGTGGAGATCCGGCCCGATGGCTTCTTCGAAACGCCGGTGGCCAGCAGCGACCCGGCCGTGGCCGCCGCGATCGCCGCCGAGCTTGACCGGCAGCAGAACCAGATCGAGCTGATCGCATCGGAAAACATCGTCTCCCGCGCCGTGCTGGAGGCGCAAGGATCAGTGTTCACCAACAAATATGCCGAGGGCTATCCCGGCAAGCGCTATTACCAGGGCTGCCACCCGTCGGACACGGTGGAGCAACTGGCTATCGATCGCGCCAAGGCGCTGTTTGGCGCCGACTATGCCAATGTGCAGCCGCATTCGGGCGCGCAGGCCAATGGCGCGGTGATGCTGGCCCTCGTCAAGCCCGGCGACACCATCCTGGGCATGAGCCTGGATGCCGGCGGCCACCTCACCCACGGCGCCAAGGCAGCGATGAGCGGCAAATGGTTCAACGCCGTGCAATATGGCGTGCGCCGCGAGGATCATCTGATCGATTATGATGAAGTGGAGCGGCTGGCCATCGAGCACAAGCCCGCGCTGATCATCGCCGGCGGTTCGGCCTATCCGAGGCAAATCGATTTCGCCCGTTTCCGCGCCATTGCCGACACGGTGGGCGCGCGCCTGCATGTTGATATGGCGCATTTCGCCGGGCTGGTGGCGGCGGGCCTCCACCCCTCCCCCATCCCGCATGCCGATGTGGTGACCACCACCACCCACAAGACGCTGCGCGGACCCCGGGGTGGCATGATCCTCAGCCGCGATGCCGAACTGGGCAAGAAGTTCAACAGCGCCGTGTTCCCCGGCCTGCAGGGCGGCCCGCTGATGCACGTGATCGCCGCCAAGGCGGTGGCGTTTGGTGAGGCGCTGCAACCCGAATTCAAGGATTACAGCCGCGCCGTGATCGCCAATGCGCAAGCGCTGGCCGCCCGGCTGGTGGAGCGTGGCTGCGCCGTGGTGGCCGGCGGCACCGACACGCACCTGGCGCTGATCGATCTCACGCCCAAGGGCCTCACCGGCAAGGATGCCGACGAGGCGCTGGAGCGCGCCGGCATCACCTGCAACAAGAATGGCGTGCCCTTCGATCCGCTGCCCCCCACCAAGACCAGCGGCATCCGCGTCGGCTCCCCGGCCGGCACCACCCGCGGGTTCGGCATCGCCGAGTTCCAACAGATTGGCGACATGATCGCCGATGTGCTGGACGGGCTGGCCGCCAATTGGCAGGATGGCAATGCGGCGGTGGAACGGGCCGTCAACAGCCGCGTGCGGGCGCTGTGCGCGCGCTTCCCGATCTATCCGGCCTGAACCGGCCCACACGGGCAAGGAGCGGCAATGCCCGAGGACAATGGTGACGGCGGCGGCGCTGGCAACAGCAAACCCCCTCCTGACAAACCGGCTCCTGACCGGCTGACCCAGCTGGCCGAGGAGGCCGCCGCCGCCGGCCGCCGCGCGCTTGACACCGGCACCGGGCGGCAGCTGGCCGATGCTGCCGATGCCGGCTTCACCCGCGCCGGCGCGGTGGTGGATGATCTGCTGGCCAATCCCAACGGCCAGAAGCTGAAGCAGGATGCCGGTGACCTGATCGGCAAGGCCGGCCCGATCGGCCAGAGCGAGGTGGGCCGCAACATGATCGCGGGGGCCGCCATCGGCTTTTTCGTCGGCCTGGTGTTTTCCTTCATCGGCATTTTCTGGGGCACGCTGCTGGGCGCCGGCCTTGGATTTCTGCGCACCATCACCAAGAGGCCCTGATGCGCTGCCCCTTCTGCGGCCATGATGACACCCAGGTGAAGGACAGCCGGCCGACCGAGGATGCCGCCGCCATCCGCCGCCGCCGCCAGTGCCCGGCCTGCGGCGGGCGCTTCACCACCTTTGAACGGGTGCAGCTGCGCGAGCTGATCATCGTGAAGAAAACCGGCCGCAAGGAGCCGTTCGAGCGCGACAAGCTGGCCCGTTCGATCGAGATCGCCTGCCGCAAGCGCCCGGTGGAGACCGAACGCATCGAGCGGCTGGTGAACGGCGTGGTGCGCCAGCTGGAATCGCTGGGCGAGGCCGAGATCGAGGCCGACCGGGTGGGCGAACTGGTGATGGAGGCGCTGCGCACCCTCGATCCCGTGGCCTATATCCGCTTTGCCAGCGTGTACCGCGATTTCCGCGAAGCCAAGGATTTCGAGACGTTTGTGGGCGGGCTGGGCGCGGTGGCCACCGCCAAGCCGGCCAACCCCAAGCCCGAATAAGCCCGCCTCACTCGCTCATCGGCGGCGGCGGCGCGGCGCCCGCTGCCCCCGGCCGGGGCGGCCGCCGCAAGACGGGCAGCAGCAGCAGCATGGCCAGCGCCAGAAAGGCCATGGCGCGGAACACATCGATATAGGCGATCATCACCGCCTGCCGGCTGACCGCGCCATCCAGCACCGCCACCACCCCGCCCAGCCCGGCGGCGCCCAGCGTGGCGGGATCGGCCCATGGCTGCGAAAACGGCGTGATGCCGCTGCCCAGATCGGCATGGCTCACCTGCGTCTGGCGTTCCAGCAGCGCCACCGCCACGCTGATGCCGATGGAACCGCCGATGTTGCGCAGCAGCATGAAGATCGCCGAGGCATCGGTGCGCAGCGCCATCGGCAGGCTGGCAAAGGCCACGGTGTTGAGCGGCACGAAGATCAGGCCCAGGCCAAAGCCCTGCACAAAGCCGGTGGAGACGAACGGCCACGCCCCCTGCTGCGGTGAAAACAGGCTCATCCCCCACAGCGCCGCGCCGGTGAGGCTGAAGCCCAGGCCCAGCATCAGGCGCGGATCCACCCCGCGCCCCAGCAATTGCCCGGCCGACATCATGGCGATCATCATGCCGATGCCGCGGGGCATCATCAGTTCGCCGGCGGCCACCACCGGATAGCCGAACATCGTCTGCACCATGGTGGGCAGCAGCGCCGTGGTGGCGACCAGCAGAAAGCCGACCATGGTGATGAACAGCATCCCGGTCATGGCGTTGCGATCGGTGAGGAACTGGCGATCGATGATGGCGCCGGGCGTGGCCAGCGCGTGCACGCCAAAGGCCCACAGGCCGGCCACGGCCAGGCCCAGTTCGATGCGCACCTCCCAGCTTTCCAGCCAATCCAGCTGCTGGCCGCGATCCAGCGCCAGTTGCAGCGCCGCCATGCCCAGCGCCAGCATGGCAAAGCCGGTGAGATCAAAGCGCCGCTGCGGCAGGCGCGGTTCGGGCAGCACGCCGGCGGCCAGCGCGAAACAGATCATCCCGAACGGCAGGTTGATCAGGAACACCCAGCGCCAATCGAAACTGTCGGTGAGCCAGCCGCCCACCACCGGGCCCAAGATCGGCCCCACCATCACCCCCACGCCCCACCAGGCCATGGCCGGGCCATGCTTGGCCGGCGGCCACACATCCAGCACATAGGCCTGGCCCAGCGGCGCCAGGAACGCCCCGGCGGCGCCCTGCAACATCCGCCAGATCACCATCTCCGTGAGGCTGCCGGCCAGCCCGCACAGCGCCGAAAACAGGGTGAAGCCGGCGACCGACCACAGGAACAGGATGCGCCGGCCGATGCGCGCCGCCAGCCAGCCGGTGAGCGGCGTAGCCACCGCAGTGGCGACGATATAGCTGGTGAGTACCCAGGTCACACTGTCGGCCGCGGCATTCAGGCTGGGCTGCATGTGCGGCAGCGCGACATTGGCGATGGTGGAATCAAGGATGGTCATGAAGCTGCCCAGCATCACCACCAAGGTCACCACCAGCGGCGAGGCAGCCGGGGCAGCAGCAGGGGCAGAAGCAGCTGGGGGCGCGGCAACCGGCGCCGCGCTGCTCATTGGGTGATCACCTTCACTTCGGCCGAAAGCCCGGCGATGAGCGGCACCGCAGGCCGGCCCTCCAGCCGGATGCGCACCGGCACGCGCTGCACCACCTTCACCCAGTTGCCGGTGGCATTTTGCGCGGGCAGCACCGAAAATTCGGCGCCGGTGCCGGCCCCGATGCTCTCCACCCGGCCCTTGAGCGGCCGATCCGGGAAGGCATCCAGCGTCACCTCGGCCGGCTGGCCGACGCGCATCGCCTTCAGCTCGGTCTCCTTGAAATTGGCCTCCACAAAGGCGCTGCCGGTCACCATCAGGCTCATGGTGGCCACGCCCTGCACGATGGCCTGGCCGCGCAGCACCCGGCTGGTCTGGGTGACGATGCCATCGGCGGGGGCGCGGATCATGCTGCGCTCCAGATCCAGCGCCGCCCGGTCGCGCCGGGCCATGGCGGCCAGCACCAGCGGGTGGCTTTCCACCGCGATGCTGCGGCCGGCGGCCTCGCGGGCGCGGGCATCATCGGCCAGCGCGCGCGCCAGTTCGGCGCGGGCATTGGCGGCGGCATATTCAGCCTGTTGCAGGCGGGCGCGGGTGGCAAAGCCCTTGGCGATCAATTCCTGCTGGCGGGCCAGTTCGGCCGCCGCCAGCGTGACGGCCTCGCGCTTGCCGTCCACATCGGCGGCGCTGCCGCCGGTGCCGCTTTTCAGTTGCTGCACCTGCAGGCGGGCGGCGGCCAGTTCGGCCTCGGCCTGATCCAGCGCGATGCGGAACGGGCGTGGCGCCAGCCGGATCAGCACCTGCCCGGCCTTCACCGGCATGTTCTCGCGCACCAGCACCTCGGCCACCCGGCCCGACACGTCGGCGGAAAGCGCCACCTTGTCCACGCGCACATAGGCATTGTCGGTGGTCACCTGGCCCTGGCCCTGCTGCCACAGATAGAGGCCGGCGGCAGCCAGCAGCAGCGGCACCGATCCCATCAGGATGCGGGTGCGCCAGCGGGCGCCGGAGGTGGGAGCGGTGGGGGCATCAACGCGCGCGTGCATGGCTTCAGCCTTCCGGCAACAGATTGGCGCGCACCCGGGCCAGCAGGCGGTGCAGTTCGGCCTGTTCGGCGGCGCAAAGCCCGGCCAGCATCTCGGCCCGCACGGCATCGGCCACCGGTTGCAGATCGGCCAGCAGGGCATGGGCGCGCGGCGTGAGGAACAGGCACCAGGCGCGGCGATCGGCGGGATCGGCGCGGCGCTCAACGAGGCCGGCCTCCTCCAGCCGGTCAACCATGCGGCCCACGGTGATGGTTTCCACCTCCAGCCGGTCAGCCAGCGCGGCCTGGCTGCTGCCTTCGGTGCGGGCCAGCGCGATCAGCACCTGCCATTGCGCCCGCGACACGCCGATGGAGCGCGCCCGCGCATCGAACCGCCGCCGCAGCAGCCGCGCCGCATCCGATAGCAGCACGCCGATCGTATCAGGCATGGCAAAGCGGCTGGCCACGGCCGTCGGTTCGGGCGGCGGTTCGGGCAGCAGAGACTCGGGGGCAATATCGATCATGAAGATAGCATATATGCTTATCATCAGCAGCGCCATGACCAGCCTGTCGCGGGGGACGGGAGGCGCAGTGGCGGCCTTGCGCCTTGCCAGCCGGCGGCCAGACGCGCGATAGAGGGGGCCGATGAACAGGGGCCCAGGCATGAACGAGGCACAGAGCACGGCCATGGCCGGGGTGGCGGCATGATCCCGTTGACCGATGTTGGCCTGTTCAGCCACCTGATGGCGCTGGTGGCCTATCTGGTGCTGGCGGTGGCGGCGCTGTCACGCCAGCGCGGCACCTTCAACCTGCTGCTGGCCGGCGCGGCGCTGATCACGGTGGGCTGGGCGGCCACCTTTGCCTATGCCTATCTGGTTGATCCGGCCGCGATGGCCTGGCTGTCACGCCTGCAAACGGTGAAGCTGGCCGGCTGGATCGGCCTGTTGCTCTATATCATCCGGCCCGATTGGCTGGGCGGCAGCGGCCAGGCGCGATCGGCCTTCTGGGTGGGCGGCATCCTGGGCTTCGTGATGGCGCTGCAACTGGTGGTGGACCTGTCGGGCGCCACCGCCGGGGTGTTTGCCGGCACCGCCGGGCTGGCCGGCAGTTTCTTCCTGGTCACCCGCATCGCGGTGTCCGTCACCGGCGTGGTGCTGTCGCACAATGTCTATATCAGTTCGCTCACCACCGAACGCGCCGGTTTTCGCCTGCTGGCCATCGGGCTGGCCGGGCTGTTCCTTTATGATCTGAATTTCTACACGCTGGCCTTCCTGCTGCCGCCGGGATCGGTTGATCTCTACAATATCCGCGGCGCGGTGGATGCGCTGCTGGTGATCCTGCTGCTGTTCGGCAGCCGCGACAGCCTGGTGAAGGGCGCCCGCGTCTCGCGCTCGGTGGCGTTCCAGACGGTGGCCTTCTCGGGCGTCGGCTTCTACCTCATCGCCATGTCGGTGCTGGCCTATCTGCTGCGGCTGGTGGGCGGCAACTGGGGCACACTGCTGCAGGTCACCTTCCTGTTTGGCACCATCCTGCTGGGCATGGTGGTGCTGGCCTCCGAACGGTTCCGGGCGCGGCTGAAGATGGCGATCGCGCGCAATTTCTACCGCTACCAATATGATTATCGCGCCGAATGGCTGCGCTTCATTGCCACCATCTCGGCCCCCGGCGATGCCGGCACCCTGCCCAGCCGCGTGGTGCAGGCGCTGGCGCGGGTGCTGGATGCGCGCGGCGGCTGGCTGCTGGTGCCCGATGACGACCGGCTGCAACCCATGGCCAATTGGGACATGGCGCATATCGAGCCTGAAGCCATCGCGCTGGACAGCCCGCTGGTGAAATGGCTGCAACAGCAGGACCGGGCGCTGGATCTTGACCGGGTGCGGCTGGGCGAGGTGCCCGGCGCGCCGGCGGTGCCGCGCTGGCTGCTGGATGATCGCCGGCTGTGGCTGGTGGTGCCGGCGGTGAACCGCGACACGCTGGCCGGCGTGGTGCTCGTGGGCCGCAGCCTGGCGCCGCGCCTGCTCAACTGGGAAGACGAGGAACTGCTGAAGACGCTGGGCCGGCAGGTGGGCAGCTATATCGCCGAGAGCAACGGCCAGGCCGCGCTGGAGGAGGCGCGCCGCTTCGAGGAGTTCAACCGCCGCTTTGCCTTCATCCTGCACGACATCAAGAATCTGGTCAGCCAGTTGTCGCTGCTGGTGCGCAACGCCGAACGCCATGCCGACAATCCGGAATTCCGCGCCGACATGGTGGAAACGCTGAAGGTTTCGGTCGGCAAGATGAACGCGCTGTTGGCCTGGCTGTCGCAGCGGGCGCAGGGCGGCGAGGCGGACGAGCGGCCGCTGTCGCTGGCGGCGCTGCTGCGGCAGGTGGCGCAGGCGCGGGCGGCGGCCTGGCCGGCGCTGAGCCTGCATCTGCCCGACGATGGCGACCCGCTGCGCACGGCCGGCGATGCGCAGCGGCTGGAGCAGATGTTTGCCCATCTGCTGCAAAATGCCATCGATGCCTCCCTGCCCGGCGCGCCGATCCGCATCGATGCCTGCCGTTCCGGCGATGAACTGATCGTTTCCATCGCCGATCGCGGCCACGGCATGTCGCCGCGCTTCATCCGGCAGGAATTGTTCCAGCCCTTCCAGTCCACCAAGCCAGGCGGCTTTGGCATCGGCGCCTATGAGGCGCGTGAAATCGCCCGGGCCCACGGCGGCCGGCTTGACGTGGCCAGCCGGGAAGGGGAAGGAACCACCTTCACCATCAGCCTGCCCGCCACCGGGGCAGGCCCTGCAACCGCCCGGCTGGAAAGGGGTGAAGCGTGAGTGATAAGCCCAAGCTGCTGGTTGTGGAGGATGATCCCGGCCTGCAGCGCCAGCTGAAATGGAGTTATGACGATCAGGACGTGATCATCGCCGGCGACCGCGAGGCGGCGCTGGAGGCACTGCGCACCCATGTGCCGGCGGTGGTCACGCTGGATCTGGGCCTGCCGCCCGATCCCGACGGGGTGAGCGAGGGCTTTGCCACGCTGGAGGCCATCCTGGCCGCGCGCCCGGCCACCAAGGTGATCGTCGCCTCCGGCCACGGCGCCCGCGACAGCGCGCGGCGGGCGATCGCGCTGGGCGCCTTTGATTTCTATCACAAGCCGGTGGACATCGACGAACTGGGCCTGATCGTGCGGCGGGCCTATCATGTCGCCGAACTGGAAGCGGAAAACCGCCGCCTGGCCGAATCCGCGCAAGGTACGGACAAGGTGCTGGGCGGCCTGGTCACGCAGGCGCCGGAAATGCTGAAGGTGGCGCGCATGGTGGAACGCGTGGCCTCGGCCAATGTCTCGGTGATGCTGCTGGGCGCGTCGGGCACCGGCAAGGAGGTGCTGGCGCGCGGCCTGCACAATGCCTCGGCCCGCGCCGATGGCCCGTTCGTGGCGATCAACTGCGCCGCCATTCCGGAAAATCTGCTCGAATCCGAATTGTTCGGTCACGAACGCGGTGCCTTCACCGGGGCGGTGAAGATGCAGGAGGGCAAGATCGAACTGGCCCAGCGCGGCACGCTGTTTCTGGATGAAGTGGGCGACATCCCGCTGCCGTTGCAGGTGAAGCTGCTGCGCTTCCTGCAGGAACGGGTGATCGAGCGGGTGGGCGGGCGCAAGCCGATCCCGGTGGATGTGCGCATCGTGTGCGCCACCCACCAGAATCTGGAAGCGATGATCGCCGATGGCCGGTTCCGCGAGGATCTGTATTACCGGCTGGCCGAAATCGTCGTGCGCATCCCGCCACTGAAGGACCGGCCGGGCGATGCCGCCTTGCTGGGGCAGTTTTTCATGAACCGCTTCGCGCGGGAGAATGGCCGCGAATTCAAGGGCTTCACCCCCGATGCCCTGGCTGCCATGGCCGAATGGAGCTGGCCCGGCAATGTGCGCGAGCTGGAAAACCGGCTGAAACGGGCGGTGATCATGGCCGAGGGCAACCGGCTGACCGCAGCCGATCTTGATCTGGTCAACACGGTGGACGAAGCCGCCCTCACCCTCAAGCACGCCCGCGAGACGGCTGACCGGCTGGCGATCCGCCGGGCCTTCTCGCACAGCGACGGCAACATCAGCACCACCGCCAAGCTGCTCGGCATCAGCCGGCCAACCCTGTATGACCTGATGAAGCAATATGGCATTGAAAACGCCGGTTGAGGTGACAAGCCTGTTGCATCGCCGCGCGATTGCCCCTAAGCCCCTCCCCGGTTCGGAGCGTAGCGCAGCCTGGTAGCGCATCAGACTGGGGGTCTGGAGGTCGCAGGTTCGAATCCTGTCGCTCCGACCATTTTTCCACATTTTGGCCCTCATCCGTCTGGCGGCGCCCTGCGCCGCCGGGCATGTGCGGTTTCGCTGTCCTACAGGAACCAAATTGGTTATCTTTCATGCCTCTTCTCACCGGAAAGGCCTGAAATGTCGATTCTCAATGCGCTGATCTCCCCGATTGCCGGTTTGATCGACAAGATCATCCCCGACCCCAAGGCCCGTGATGCGGCCAAGCTGGAACTGGTCAAGCTGCAGAACAGCCAGGAGCTGGAGCTGCTCTCCACCCAATTGTCGGCCATCGTCGCCGAAGCCGGCAGCCAGGACCCGTGGACCAGCCGCGCCCGGCCGAGCTTTCTCTATGTCATGTATGCGCTGCTGCTGTGGTCCATCCCGATGGGCCTGATCGCGGCGGCCAAGCCGGAGATGGCCAGCGCCATCGGCACCGGCATGACCAGCTATCTCAACGGCTTGCCCGAACCGCTCTATGCCTTGTTCGGCACCGGCTATCTGGGCTACACCGCCGCTCGCCAATGGGGCAAGGCCAAGGGCACGGACAAGTAGGCCTCACCTCTCCCCCTGGGGGAGAGGTCGAGAGACGCCGGAGGCGGCCCCGGGAGAGGGGTTCACCCCGCCCGATATTGCTGCGCCAGCTGGGCATAGCCGGCCGCGCCGGCGCGGTTGGCGGCCTGCTCCGCTTCGGTCAAATCCCTGAGATATTTCGCCGGCCGGCCCGCCCACAGCGCGCCGGCCGGCACGCGCTTGCCAGGGGTGAGCAGGGCACCGGCGGCCAGCATGGCGCCGCCCTCCACCGTGGCGCCATCCAGCACCACCGCCCCCATTCCGATGAAGGCCCCGCTTTCGATCGCACAGCCATGGATGATGCAGCCATGGCCGATCAGCACATCATCGCCGATGTGCGTGTCAAACCGCCCGCCGGTGACATGCACGATGCTGCCATCCTGGATATTGCTGCGCGCGCCCACGCTGATCCGCCCGACATCGCCGCGCAACACGCAATTATACCACACCGAACTGCCGGCACCGATCGTGACGCGGCCGATCACCTGCGCCCCCGGCGCGATATAGGCATCATCGGCGATCTGCGGCCATTCCGAACCAAATGGGTGAATGTTCATGCCCGCACCTCATAAACGATGTGGCGTTTCAGCGGGCTGCCATCGGCGATGCGCGGATGATCGAAGTCCAGATCGGCGCGGCGCTGCAGGCCGATCCGCTGCATCAATCCCCAACTGCGCGTGTTGGCCGGCACGGTGAAGCTGACAATGCGGGCCATGGCCTGGCCAAATCCCCAGGCCAGGCAGGCCTGCGCCGCCTCGCGTGCCAGCCCCTGCCCCCAGGCCGCGCGCGCCAGCCGCCAGCCGATCTCGATCTCGCCGGCCACCGGGCAAGGAAAATTCACCCGGTTGAGCCCGCAAAAGCCGATGAACTGCCGCGTCTCGCGCTGCTCCACTGCCCAGAAGCCAAAGCCCTGATCGGCCATCATCGCCGCGATGCGATCCACCATGGCATCGCTGTCGGCGCGGCTGAGCAGGCCGGGGAAATGCGCCATCACCTCAGGGTCTTGCCCCATGGCGGCGAAGGGCGCGCGGTCCGTTTCCTGCCACGGCCGGATCAGCAGGCGCGCGGTTTCGATCACGGGAACAAGATCATGGGAACAGGGGGGCCTGTTCCAGCCCCAAAGTTTCGGGCAGGCCGAACATCAGGTTGAAATTCTGGATGGCCTGGCCGGATGAGCCCTTCACCAGATTGTCGATGGCGGCGATCACGATGGCGCGGCCGGGGATGCGATCGGCAAACACGTTGATCACCACATGGTTGGAGCCGCGCACCATCCGCGTGGCCGGCGCGACACCGGCGGGCAGCAGATGCACGAACGGCTCGGCCGCATAGGCATCGGCCAGCACCTCGCGCAGATAATCGGTGCCGTGCGCGGTTTCGACGATGCAGGTGACCAGTTCGCCCCGGTTCATCGGGATCAGGTGCGGCGTGAAGCTGATGCGCACCTCGCGCCCGGCCCGCAGGCCAAGCTCCTGCTCCATTTCCGGCATGTGGCGGTGGTGGCCGATGCCATAGGGGTGCACGGCCTCGGCCACCTCACCAAACAGGTTCGCTTCCTTGAGCGAACGCCCGGCCCCCGACACGCCCGACAGCGCGTTGACGGTGATGTTCCCGGCCGACACCGCGTGCGCTGCCACCAGCGGCAGCAGCGCCAGCAGCACGGCGGTGGGATAGCAGCCGGGGCAGGCCACCAGCCGCGCCGCGGGCAGCGCATCACGCGCAAATTCGGTCAGGCCATAGACGGCCTCGGGCAGCAGCGCCGGGGCCGGATGGGCGCCGCCATACCAGGCGGCATAGGTGTCCGCATCCTTCAGCCGGAAATCGGCCGACAGATCGACAATGCGTGGCCCAGATTGGGGGCCGGTGATCGTGGACAACAACTCCGCCGAGGCGGCGTGGGGCAGGCAGCCGAACACCGCATCCAGCCCAGTAAAATCAATGGCTTCGGCCTTCACCAGCGCCGGCAACTGCGGATAGGGCGCAAAATGCGGCCAGATCTGCGCCATCGTCTGCCCGGCCTTGGCATTGGCCGCCAGCGCCACGATTTCCATGCGCGGATGGGTGAGCGCCAGGCGCACCAGATCCGCTCCGGTGTAGCCGGAGGCGCCAAGGACAGCGATGCGCAAACGATCAGTCATGCTCCGGCGTTACGGCAGGGGTTGCGCGGTTGCAAGCACGCCGGATTGCGCCATGCTGGCCGCCATGAACATCCGCCTCATCCCCGCCGGCCCGGCCGATCTGGCCCATCCCGCGCCGGCCCTGCTGGCCGGCATCACCCAGCATTATCCCACGCCTGAGGGTGGCCGCGCCCACCTGGCCGAAATCCTGGCCATCATGGGCGCCCGGCCACGCCCCGCCCCCTGGGCCGATTGGTGGGCACTGGCCGATGATGGCAGCATCAGGGGCCTTGGTGGATTCAAGGCTGCGCCCGATGCCGATGGCATGGTTGAAATCGGCTATGGCTGCTTCCCGCTGTGCGAAGGCCAGGGCGTGGCCACCGCCATCGCCGCCGGCCTGATCGCCATCGCCCGCCAGCACGGCGCGCGCATGATCATTGCCCACACGATTGCACCCAACAATGCATCTACTCGCGTTCTACAACGCAACGGATTTGTGGCTGCAGGTCAAACGGTCGACTCGGAAGACGGGTTGGTCCATCGTTGGGAGTGCCTGCTATCATTTCGACTTTCTAAGGCTTAGCCTAAGTCTTCCACGATAAAATAATAGGTTCCTGATGAATCTGTAAGTTCGAATGGGGCCCCTACATGCATCGGTTGGTCGAAAAATTTCATATTTCCATATCGATCACTTTCAAAATCAGTTCCGTAGTCCACCGAGTCTTGATCCGTAATTAAACAGACCGGATAGTCACCATATTCTGCACAACGTAAAAAACCAAAATAGCGAGGGTAGTATCTAGAGACCTTGCCATCTTGAATTACACAATCTATCGTGAAGTCGTAGTTATTTGTTCTGTCCCTAAGTCTACAACGTTTCCACGATTTATATTCGTCCATGTTTAGGCTCCCAGCAGCCGCGCCGCCAGGGGCGCGTGATAGGTGAGGACGCCCGAGCAGCCGGCGCGGCGGAAGCTCATCAGGGCTTCGAGCACGCCCTTGTGGCGATCGAGCACGCCTGCGGCGATGGCGGCTTCCAGCATGGCATATTCGCCGCTCACCTGATAGGCGAACACCGGCACGTCAAAGGCATCCCGGATGGCGCGGATGATGTCGAGATAGGGCATGCCGGGCTTCACCATCACCGAATCGGCACCCTCCATGATGTCCAGTTCCACCTCGCGCAGCGCCTCGCGGGTGTTGGCCGGATCCATCTGATAGGTTTTCTTGTCCCCCTTCAGCACGCCGCCGCTGCCCACCGCATCGCGATAGGGGCCATAGAAGGCCGAGGCATATTTGGCCGAATAGGCCATGATCTGGGTGTTGTGGAAACCATCGCCTTCCAGGCCGGCGCGGATGGCGGCAACGCGGCCGTCCATCATGTCGGACGGGGCGATGATATCGCAGCCGGCGCGGGCCTGGTTGAGCGACTGGCCCACCAGCATCTCCACCGTGGCATCATTCAGGATTTCGCCATCATCACCCAGCAGGCCGTCGTGGCCGTGGCTGGTGTAGAGATCGAGGGCCACATCGGTGAGCACGCCCACATCGGGCGCCGCATCCTTGATGGCGCGGATGGCGCGGCAGATGAGATTATCGGGGTTCAGCGCTTCGCGGGCATCCTCGCTGCGCCGGTCAGGCGACGTGTGCGGGAACAGGGCGACGGCCGGAATGCCCAGGCTGGCGGCCTCCTTCGCGGCCCTGGCCAGCCGGTCAACCGACAGGCGCGATACGCCGGGCATGGTGGCCACCGGGGTTTCCACATCATGGCCTTCGGTTGGGAACAGCGGCCAGATCAGATTGGCCGGCGACAGGCTGGTTTCGCGGTGCAGGTCGCGGCTCCACGCGGTCATGCGGGTGCGGCGCAGGCGGGTGTGCGGAAATTGGCTCATGGCTGCGGCTTTACGCCGTCACGCCGGCGCTGTCACCGGCGTTGACGCCGGGTGCACGATGCAGGCAGGGCAAAAATCGAGGGGACAAGACCATGCAGACGAAACAGGCGGCCAGCGGCGGCGGCACATTCGCGATTTGCCTGCTGTTGGGCATCATCTTTGATCAGATCGCGCTGGGCATCATCTTTGGCCTGCTGCTGGGCGCCGGCGCGGCCAAGGTGACCGAACGCAAGGACTGAACCCGCCCCCGCCGGGCTTGCGCTGGCGCGCAGATGCGGCACTGTGGCCGCAAAATCCAGCCGGGGGGAACGATGATGAGACTGTTTTGGGCGCTGGCGCTCGCCACCATGGCCACCGCGGCGGGCGCGGCACCGCGCTTTGCCGCCACCATCGTGCGCACCCCGTTCGGCATTCCGCACATCAGCGCGGCCGATTGGCGGGGCGCCGCCTATGGCGTGGCCTATGCCTATGCCCAGGACAATCTGTGCCTGCTGGCCGAGGAATTCGTGACCGTGAACGGCGAGCGTTCGCGACATTTCGGGCCGGCCGGCAAGGCGGTGGCGGCGTTTGAACCGATCGACAATCTGGCATCCGATCTGTTTTTCCGCAGCCAGATCGATGTGGCCGCGCTGCGCCGGGGACTGGCCCGGCAGCCGAAGGCGGCGGTGGATCTGATCGATGGCTATGTGGCCGGATACAACCGCTATCTGCGGGATGTGGGCGCGGCTGGCGCACCGGTGGCCTGCCGGGGCAAGGCCTGGCTGCGGCCGATCACGCGGGACGACATGCTGCGCCTGAACGAGAAGCAGATGCTGCTGGCCGGATCGCTGCCGCTGGCCGCCGGGATCGCCGCCGCCGCGCCGCCGACGGCCAAGCCGGTGGCCGGGCTGGATGCGCGCGGGCTTGGCTTTGGTGACGGCGAATCCGGTATCGGCAGCAACGGCTGGGCCTTTGGCGGCGATGCCACCGCCGATGGGCGCGGGCTGCTGGTGGGCAATCCGCATTTTCCGTGGAACGGTCCGAACCGGTTCTGGCAGATGCATGTGACGATCCCCGGCCAGTATGACGTGATGGGCGGCGGGCTGGCCGGCACGCCGATCCCCACGCTGGGTTTCAACAAGGATGTGGCCTGGACCCACACGGTGACGGCGGCACGCCATTTCACCCTGTTCCAGCTCACGCTCGATCCCGCCGATCCGACCGCTTATCTGGTGGACGGCAAGCGCGAGAACATGGCCAAGACCGTGATCAGCGTGCCGATGCCCGATGGCATGGCGCCCGTGACGCGCACGCTGTATCGCAGCCGCTTTGGCGCCATCACCGTGGTGCCGGCAGCGCTGATGGGCTGGACGGCAAAGACCGCCTTTGCCATCCGCGATGCCAACCAGGGCAACCAGCGCGGCCTGCCGACCTGGCTGGCCATCGGGCAGGCAAAGTCCACCGCCGATGTGCGCCGGGCGGTGGAAACGTCGCTGGGCATTCCCTGGGTGAACACGATCGCGGCCGATCGCGACGGCAATGCCCTGCTGGCCGATGTGACGGCGGTGCCCAATGTGCCGGCCCGGCAGATCGAGGCCTGCGCGGTGCCGGCCACCAAGGCGCTGCTGGCATCGGCGGCGCGGCTGGTGCTGCTGGATGGCGCCCGGGCGGCGTGTGACTGGCAGGCCGCCCCCGGCACGCCGGCCCCCGGCCTGATGCCGGCGGCCGATCAGGCGGTGGTGGCGCGGCGCGATTATGCCGCCAACAGCAACGACAGTTACTGGCTGAACAGCCCACGCGCGCCCCATGTGCCGCTGTCTCCGATATTGGGCCCGGCGCAGAGCCAGCGCACCCTGCGCACCCGGTCAGGCCTGATCGAGATCGAGGCGCAGCTGGCCGCCGGCAAGCTGGATGCGCGCATCGCCAAGACCATGGCCTTTGCCAACAAGAGCCTGGCCGCCGATCTGGTGGTGCCGGCGTTGCTGCCGCTGTGCGTGGCCGATGCCAGCCTGGCCGATGCCTGCACCGCGCTGGCCGGCTGGAACCGGCGGTTCGACAACGACAGCCGGGGCGCCTATCTGTTTGCCGCCTTCTGGAACCGGGTGCAGGCCAATCCGGCGATCTGGCGCACCAGGTTCGATCTGGCCGATCCGGTGAACACGCCGCGCGATCTCAACACGCAAGGCGCGGCCGGCGACATCCTGCGCGCCGCCCTGAAATCGGCCGTGGAGCGGCTGGGCAAGGAAGGCATCGCGCTGGATGCGCGCTGGGGCGAGGTGCAGTTTGCCCAGCGCGGCGCGGACCGCATCCCCATCCACGGCGCCCATGGCGAACTGGGCGTGCTGAATGTGCAGCAGGCGGTGGTGGTGCCCGGCGGCCTCACCCCAGTGCACGGCACCAGCTATGTGCAGGTGGTGGGCTTTGATGCCACGGGGCCGGTGGCTGATGCGCTGCTCAGCTATTCCCAGTCCACCGATCCCGCCTCCCCGCATTTCGGTGACCAAACGCGCGAATATGCCGCCAAGCGCTGGCACCGGCTGCCGTTCCGCCCGGCCGAGGTGGCAGCCAGCGCGGTGGGCACGCCGCTGAAGATCAGCGAATGAAGCGCACGGTTGGCCGCGCTGCGCCGGTGGCATGCGCCCTGCTGGCGGCCACCACCGCCACCGCCGCACCCGCTACGCCGGCACCGGGCAGCGTGGCGGTGGCCGCCCGGGCGGCGATGGCGGCAACCGGGGCGCGCGGCCTGGCGATCGCGGTGATTGATCATGGCCGCGTCGCCTGCGTGCAGGCCTTTGGGGAGCGCAACGCGGCCGGTGCCCCGCTGACCACCGATACGGTGATGTATGCCGCATCGCTGACCAAGGCGGTCACCGGCTATCTGGCGGTGCAGTTGGCGGCCGAGGGCCGGCTGGATCTGGATCGGCCGGTGGCGGCGCTGTTGCCCCGGCCGCTGCCTGAATATGGCAATCTGGATGCCTATGGCCATTGGGGTGATCTGGCCGATGATCCGCGCTGGCAGGCGATCAGCCCGCGCATGATCCTCAACCACTCCACCGGCTTTGCCAATTTCTGGTTTCTGGAACCCGATCAGAAACTGCGCATCCACTTCCAGCCCGGCAGCCGCTATGCCTATTCCGGCGAAGGCATCATGCTGCTGCAATTCGGCCTGGAGCAGGGGCTTGGGCTTGATCTGGAAGCCGAATTGCAGCGGCGCTTCTTCCAGCCGCTGGGCATGCGCCGCACCAGCCTGAAATGGCGGGCGGATTTCGCCGCCGATCTGGCCGATGGCTGGGATGCCAGTGGCAAGCCGGAACCGCATGATGAGCGCAGCCGGGTGCGCGCCGCCGGATCGATGGATGGCAGCATCGCCGATCTGGCCCGGCTGGCTGCGGCCATGGTGCGCGGTGACGGCCTGCAGCCGGCCTGGCGCCGGGCCTTTGCCACGGGCACATTGCCCATCACCACGGCAGCGCAATTTCCCTCGCTGGCGCCCGAAGCACCGCCGGCCAGCCGCCCGGCTGCCGCAGCAGCGCTGGGCGTCATCGCCTTTTCCGGGCCGCAGGGGCCGGGCTGGTACAAGGGCGGCCACAATGATGTGACGGCGAACACGCTGGTGTGCCTGGAGGAACAGCAGCGCTGCGTGCTGATCCTGGCCAATGATGTGCGGGCAGAACCGGCCTTTCCGGCGCTGGTGCGCGCCGTTCTGGGGGAAACCGGGATACCGTGGCGCTGGGAATATCCGGGCCTGCCCGCCTATTGATCGGCTTGATCCCCGCGGCGCCGGCGCGGGTTGGCCAGGCTGCGCACCACGCCGCGCAGGAACTGCACCTCGGCACCGGTGAAGCCGGGACGGGTGAGGATATTCCTGAGCATGCGCCGGGCGCTTTCGCTGCGGCCGGGGGCGGGATTGAACCAGCCGTTTTCGGCCAGTTGCGCCTCCAGCGCCGCGATCAGGCCGGTCAGTTCGTCCTGCGGGGCTGGCCCTTCGTGGTTGACGATCCAGGTGGGCGGCGGCGCATCATGCGCCATCACCCAGGCATAGCCCATCACCGCGACCGACTGGGCGAGATTGAGGCTGCCGAATTCGGGGTTGCTGGGGATGGTGCACAGCGCGTGGCAGTGCAGCAGATCCTCGCGGGTGAGGCCGGTGCGTTCCGGGCCGAACAGCAGGGCGCAGCGGCCGGGCAGCGCGCGGATTTCGGCCACCGCGCCGGCCGGGGAGGTGACACGGCGGATCATGTCGCGCGTGGTCATCGCGGTGCCGATGGTGAGGCCGCAATCGGCAATCGCATCGGCAACGCTGCCATAGACGCGGGCGGCATCGATCAGCGCATCGGCACCGGCGGCCGAAGGCCCGGCTTCGGGATTGGGCCAGCCATCGCGCGGTTGCACCAGCCGCAGATCAGTGAGGCCGAAATTGAGCATCGCCCGCGCCACCGCGCCGATGTTCATGCCCAGTTGCGGCCGCACCAGGATGACGGCGGGCGGATTGGGCGGCATTTCGGGCGGCGGCGGCGGTGGAGGCAATGGTTGCATCGCGCCGCCCTAGCCGCTTTGGCCCGGCCTGTCAGGGCCGCATGTCAGGCAGCCGGCGGCGGCACCAGGCCAATCAGGCGCATCACCACGGCCTGCGCCAGCATCACCACCAGCCACCACAGGCAGGCCATGCCGATGCGCGGCCAGCGCTGCCCGGCCAGGCTGAGCGAGGTGGCCAGCGCCGGCACCACGAAGCCGGCCCAGATCACCACCGCCGAACCCACGGTCATCACCCAGATCGGCGCCTTGGGCGG
>JAIXUQ010000063.1 GCA_027483465.1 Sphingomonadales bacterium | reverse complement strand
TTTTCGGGCGACTGGCTGGAACGGCAGCAGCCGGGGGCCGGCCGCCGCGGCCTGATGGCCTATCTGGCTGATCCGCGCTGCCACCGGCTTGATCCGCATCCGCTGTTTGCCGCCGCGGCCTATCTGGATCAGCATCCCGATGTGGCCGCCGCCGGCATGTCACCGTTGCAGCATTATGTGCAGCACGGCTGGCGCGAAGGCCGCAACCCGCACCCGCTGTTCCCCAACGACTGGTATCTGGCGCGCAATCCCGATGTTGCCGCCGATGGCTCGATCAATGCGCTGGATCATTATCTGCAGCACGGCTGGCGCGAAGGCCGCTGGCCCAACCCGCTGTTCGATCCGCGCGCCTATCTGGATCGCTATCCCGATGTGGCGGCCGCCGGGATGGAGCCGCTCACCCATTATCTGATGTATGGCGAAGCCGAAGGCCGCGAGCCGGTGCTGGCGGGCTGGGATGCGCAATGGCCGGCGCTGGTGGGCGGCAGCAGCGCCACCGCGGTGATGCAGCACCTGCTCACCGCGCCGGCACCCGCAGCGGCCGACGCGGAGCCAGCGCCCGGCAGCGCCTGGCCACCGGCCCCGCTCGACGATTTCTGGCCGGCCAACACGATGCGTGAACTGGTGCAGGACCGGCACGGCCACGCGGCGCTGGCGCTGCTGTGGTATCTGATGTCGGTGATGCAGCGCTGGCGCGACCGGCCGGCGGAATTTGCCGAATCCGATGATTGCCGCCTGTTGCTGGCGCGCCTGCGCGAACGATCGGCGGCCAAGGCCATCGCGCCCGGCCATGTGCCCGATGCCAGCATCATCATCCCGGTCTACAACAATCTGCTCGATACTTTGTTGTGCCTCGTCAGCCTGCTCGAACTGGACGAAGCCCATGATTTCGAGGTGATTGTGGCCGATGATGGTTCCACCGATGCCACGGCGGCGCTGGTGGGCGGCATCGGCGGCGCGGTCAGGCATCTGCGCCAGCCGCAGAACCGCGGCTTCCTGGGCAATTGCAACACGGCCGCCGCCACCGCGCATGGGCGGCACGTGGTGCTGCTCAACAATGACACGCTGGTTTTTCCGGGCTGGCTGGATGGCCTGCTCACCCCGTTTGCCGATCTGGCCGGCGTGGGCCTGGTCGGCTCGATGCTGATCAACTGGGATGGCACCCTGCAGGAGGCCGGCGGCATTTTCTGGCGCGACGGTTCGGCCTGGAATTTCGGCCGCAATCAGGATGCCCGCGCGCCGGAGTTCAACTATCTCAAGGATGTGGATTATTGTTCGGGCGCCTCCATCGCGGTGCCGCTGGCGGTGTGGCGGGAAGTGGGCGGCTTTGATCCGCTGTTCACGCCGGCCTATTGCGAAGACAGTGATCTGGCCTTCCGCCTGCGCGCCGCCGGCTATCGCACGCTCTACAGCCCGGCATCGCAACTGGTGCACCACGAAGGCCGCAGCCACGGCCGCGACGTGTCGAGCGGGGTCAAGGCCTATCAGGTGCTGAATGCGGAGCGGCTCCACGACCGCTGGCGCACCGTGCTGGAACGCGATCATTATCCCAATGCCCAGAATGTGCTGCGCGCCCGTGATCGCAGCTTTGGCCGCCGCCACATGCTGGTGGTGGATCATTATGTCCCGCAGTGGGACAAGGACGCCGGCTCACGCACCATCTACCACTATATGAAGCTGCTGGTGGACCAGGGCCATGCCGTCACCTTCTGGCCCGACAATCTGTGGCGCGACCCCGTCTACACACCGCGCCTGCAACAACTGGGCATCGAGGTGATCCACGGCAGCCGCTTTGTCGATGGCTTTGCCGCCTTCATGCGAGAACGCGCCGATCTTTATGATCTGGCGCTGCTCAGCCGGCCGCACGTGGCGACCAACTATATCGATGCGATCCGCCAGCACACCCAGGCGCGCATGGTCTATTATGGGCATGATGTGCATTTCCGCCGGATGATGTCCCAGCGCCGGGTGGACGGGCTGCCCGAGACGGACAGCGCGGTGGAGGCGATGAGAACGCTGGAACTGTCCGTTTGCCGCCGCAGCGATCTTGCGCTTTACCCATCGCAGGAAGAAGCGGCGCTGATGGCGGGCCTGCTCAGCCATGCGGTGCCGGTTCGGGCAATTCCCGCCTATTGCTTCGATGCCGGCGAGTTGGACGCGGCCCGCCATGCGGTCGCGCAGCGGGCGCCCATCAGCGGGCCGGCGCGGCTGCTGTTCGTCGGCGGCTTCGCCCACACGCCCAACGTGGATGCGATCACCTGGTTCTGCGATGCCGTGCTGCCCCTGCTCAGGGCGGCGGGATATGCCGTGTCCGTCCAGATTGTCGGCTCAAAGGCGGGGCCTGATGTGCAGCGGCTGGCCGGTGCGGATGTGGACGTGCTGGGCTTTGTGTCAGACGATGATCTGCTGGGCCTGTATCGCCAGGCCGATATCGTGATTGCCCCGCTGCGCTATGGCGCCGGGGTGAAGGGCAAGGTGATCGAGGCCATGGCCCGGGGTGTGCCGGTGGTGACCACGGATATTGGGGCCCAGGGCATCGCCGATGCCCAGGATCTGATGTTTCTGGGCAACACGCCCGAAACACTGGCCCAGGCTGTGATCGCCGCGCACGACCATGCCGTTGCCCGCCTACGCTGCGAAGCGGCGCTTACGTTCATCGAGGCCAATTATTCCGCAAGGGCCATCCTCGACATATTGCAAGCCGGGCTTGCCGCTGCCTGATGCTGTTGCCTGATGCTGTTTGCCGTGATGAGGCTGCCATGATCCGCTTCTTTGCCACCAACGTCCGCGCCCGCGCCCCGCTTCGGCTGGGGTTGGGCGGGGGTGGCACCGATCTGGCGGCCTATTCCGATGTGCATGGCGGGGTGGTGCTGAATGCCACCATCGATCGCTATGCCTATGCCCATCTCACGCTCGAAAGCGGTGGCGGCATCAGTTTCAAGGCCGATGATCTGGGCAGCGAGGAGCATTTGCCGCTCAGCCTGGATTTCGATATCCACGATGGCCTGGTGCTGCACCGCGCCGTCTATCGCCACATGATGATCGAGCACAACGGCGGCCAGCCGCTGCCGATGACGATCACCACCACCATCGATGTGCCGGCCGGATCGGGCCTCGGCGCGTCGTCGGCGCTCACCGTCGCGTTGATCGAGGCCTTTGCCCATGCCCTGCAATTGCCGCTGGGCCCCTATGAGATCGCCCGCCTGGCCTTTGACATCGAACGGCGGCAGCTGGGCATGGCCGGCGGCATGCAGGATCAATATGCGGCGGCCTTTGGCGGCTTCAATTTCATCGAATTCCTGGTGGGCGGTGCCGGCGTGATCGTCAATCCGCTGCGCCTGCGCCGCGATGTGCTCAACGAATTCGAATCGGCGCTGGTGATCTGCTTTTCCGGCCAGTCGCGCCAATCGGCCGACATCATCCGCCAGCAGGTGGGCGGGATTGACCGGATGGACGATGCCACCCTGGCCGCGCTGCACCGCATCAAGGATCATGCCCATGCCATGAAGGCCTGCATATTGGGCGCCGATATCAAGGGCATGGCCGCGATCCTGCGCCAATCCTGGCAATTCAAGAAACAGACCGCCGCCGCCATCAGCACCGGCACCGTTGACCAGTTGCTGGACGTGGCGATGGCCAATGGCGCCTGGGCCGGCAAGGTTTCGGGCGCCGGCGGTGGCGGCTTCATCATGCTGCTGGCCGATCCCGAACAGCGGCTGCGCCTGATCCGCGCGCTCAACGCCGCCGGCGGCCAGGCCAGTGCCGTCAAGCTGACCTTTGACGGTGCCGAGGCGTGGAGCGTGCCCTGATGGCCGATACACGCCAGTGCGCCATCCTGCTTGGCGGCCTCGGCACGCGGCTGGGCCCCCTCACCAGCGCCATGCCCAAGCCGCTGCTGGATGTGGCGGGCCAGCCGTTTGTGGACGTGCTGGTGGGCGAGGCGCTGCGCCGCGGCTTCTCCGATCTGCTGCTGCTGGCCGGCCATGCCGCCGATGTGGTGCTGGCCTATGCCGATGCGCTCAGCGCCCGGCTGCCCGCCGATGCGCGCGTGCGAGTATCGGTGGAGCCCGAGCCGCTGGGCACCGGCGGCGGCGTGCGCCATGCCGCCGACCTTCTGGCCGATCAGTTCCTGCTGCTCAACGGGGATACCTGGTTTGATTTCAACTGGCTGGCCCTGCTTGGGGCGCCCGGCCCGGCGCTGGCCGCCCGCCCGGTGCCGTCGGCCGATCGCTATGAAACGCTGGAACTGGCCGGCGATGGCCGGGTGGCGCGCATCGTGCCGCGCGGGCAAGCGGCCGGCCAGGTGCTGATCAACGGCGGCGTCTACCGGCTGGACAAGGCGGACATCCTGCGCTTTGGGCGGAAATTCTCCATCGAAACCGATCTGTTGCCACAACTGGTGAGCGAAGGCCGGCTGCACGCCATCGCGCGCGAAGGCTATTTCATCGATATCGGCGTGCCCGAAACCTATGCCGATGCGCAGGCCGCCATCCCGCGCCAGCGCCGCCGCCCGGCGCTGTTCCTGGATCGCGACGGGGTGATCAACCATGATGATCATTATGTCAGCCGCCCCGAACGGCTGCGCTGGATGGATGGCGCCGCCGATGCGATCCGCCTGGCCAATGATCTGGGCCTCCATGTGTTTGTGGTGACCAATCAGGCCGGCGTGGCCAAGGGCCACCACAGCGAAGCCGATGTGCAGGCGCTGCACCGCTGGATGGCGGCCCAGTTGCGCCGCGCGGCTGCGCATGTGGATGATTGGCGCTATTGCCCCTATCACCCCGATGCGACCGTGCCCGGCTATGCCGCCGTGCATCCCTGGCGCAAGCCGGCGCCGGGCATGCTCAACGATCTGATGGCGCACTGGCCGGTGAACCGGGCGCATAGCCTGATGGTGGGCGATCAGCCCAGCGATCTGGCCGCCGCCGCCGCCGCTGGCGTCGCCAGCCTGCACTTCACCGGCGGCAATCTGCACGCTGCCCTTGCCCCCCGGCTGGCCGCCATGGCCGCCGCCCCTGATGAAGAGCCTGCATGACCGCTGATCCCAAAACCGCTTTGGCCGCCGCCACCACCGCGGCACGGGCCTGGCTGTGCGATGTGGCCGCGCCCGTGTGGGCGCACCGGGGCCGCACCGCATCGGGCCTGTTTCCCGAACGCATGCACCTGGATGGCACGCCTGATCCGGCCTATTATCGCGTGTTCGTGCAATCCCGGCAGATTTACAGCTTTGCCGTGATCGGCGCGATGGGCTGGGCCGGGCCGTGGCAGGCGCTGATCGCGGAGACGATGGCGGCGCTGGTGGCCGGCGCCCGCCGGGCCGATGGTTTCTATGTGCACAAGCTGGATGGCGATGCCCGGCCGCTCGATGCCCGCGCCGATCTTTATGATCAGGCCTTTGTGCTGCTGGCGCTGGCCACCGCCGGCCGGGCGCTGGACGCCCCGCACTGGTTTGATGTGGCCGAAGACTTGCTCGATACCATCGAATGCCACTGGGCCCACCCGCAAGGTGGTTTTACCGAAGGCGAAAAGGATGATCCCCGCATCCGCCGGCAGAATCCGCACATGCACCTGCTCGAAGCGGCACTGGCGCTGAGCGAGGCCAGCGGCCGGCCGCGCTTTGCCGCCTTTGCCGCGATGATCGCCGATCTGGCCGCCAGCCGCTTCATCGATCCGGCCACCGGCGCGCTGCTGGAATATTTCACCGATGATCTGCGCCCCGCCCCTGGCATCGAGGGCCGCATCGTGGAGCCCGGCCATTGTTTCGAATGGGCCTGGCTGTTCGAGCGGTTGGGCCGCCAGGGCCGCCCCGGCGCGATTGCGGTGGCCGACCGGCTGGTCGGCTTTGCCCGCGCCCACGGCCTGTGCGCCACGCGCGGCGTGTGCATCAACGAGGTGCTCACCGATGGCAGCCGGCACGATGGCCGCGCCCGGCTGTGGCCACAAACCGAACGCATCAAGGCCGCCGCCATCCGCCTGGCCCGCACCGGGGACGCCTCCGAAGCCAGCGAAGCCCTGGCCGCGCTCGCCGGTCTGCAGCAATATTACGCCGTCCCCACCCCCGGCCTGTGGCGAGACAAGCTGAACCCGGACGGCAGCTGGCTGCCCGAACTGGCGCCGGGCAGCTCGCTGTATCATATTGCGTGCGCGTATGCGGAGTTGACAAAAAATCCCTAAGGACAATAAACTGTTACCGTGATCTCTGTTTGATGGGAATCGAAAAGCATGAATATTGGCTTTGACATTAGAAGTTTGGCTGAGTTTCGTGCTTTTCTTGATAGTCATCGCACTCAGTTGACGCCTGAACTCATCGATGAGGTTGGTTTGGGCATTCTCGCAACTGGTTGCCGAGAACCGCTAACGGGGCGGCAGATTAGGCCGGACGAGCTGAATCACGGAAGCAGCTGGAGAGAAGGGCTGGCGTTCAACGGCCTGTCTTCGCGTGTGCGTGGTGTGATGCGATGTATGGAAGAGGTTATCGAACGCCAAGGCCTGCAATCACCCCGGATTTATGCGGCCGAGGGGTTGACCGCATTTGCGTTGCGCATGCGCGGCCTATACCCTCGGTTCCTTGGTTCCGAGTATAGTGCAGACCCTGAACAGCGGCAGTGGATGTATCCGATTCCTTGTGAGGATCTTCAGCAGCTTTCGCTTCCGGATGACAGTTTTGACTTGATCTCAACCAACGAAGTTCTGGAACATGTGCCATCGATAGACAAGGCTTTGAGTGAAATGTGCCGAGTGCTGAAGCCGGGTGGCTGGCATTTCGGCACGGTGCCGTTTCTATATTTCGAAGAAGTCGGCCAGGTTCGGGCTTCGATCGATGAAGCGGGCCAGTTGATCCATCACATGGAGCCGCAGTTTCATGGCGATCCGATGAACGAAGCCGGCGTGCTTGTTTTTGAGCTTCCGGGATGGGACCTCATTCCCCGTGCGCGCGCCGCCGGCTTCAGTGACGCGAGCATGCGGTTCTTGATTTCCACCGAATGTGGCGTGCTCTCCGAACATATCGGCGGCGTTCTGGTGTTTTGCTGCCAGAAGTAGCGCCTGGTTAGGGGAACACACCCGTTCCGACCAATTCGGTACCAACGAGCACCGAGCCAAGATCAATCCAGCTACTGCCATTCCAGGCAATTGCCAGGCCCGAGGTGTTCTGGATCAGAATATCGTCACGGCCGTCGCCGGTAAGGTCATCAAAGCGCCTGATCGACCAGCCCGCAGCAAGTGTGGCAAAGTCCTGCCAGCCGGTATTGCCCTGGGTTGCATCCCAGAAAATCGTTGTGCCGGCTGCGTTCTGCAGAATGAAGTCGTCCGCAAGCCCGCCCATGACGTCGCCCAACCCGACGATGCGCCAACCACTGCCCAAGGTCAGCAAGTCGCGCCATCCGGTATCGGTCAAGGCGATCACCGTGCCGTTGCTGTTCTGGAACACCACATCGGCCTTGCCGGTGCCGTTGATGTTGCCAACGCCGGCCACGTTCCACCCCGGCGCCAGGGTCAGCAGCGGCGTGACCCGGTTGGCGGCGGCATCCAGA